>NZ_JBIWLQ010000007.1:0-138908 GCF_044766265.1 Streptomyces sp. NPDC102283 | reverse complement strand
GTGAGCGGCGGGGGGGGGGGGGGGGCCCCCCCCCCCCCCCCGGGGGGGGGGGGGGTGGGGGGGGGGGGGGGGGGGGGGGGGGGGCCCCCCCCCCCCCCCCCCGCCCTGTTTCACGTGAAACAGAAGAGGAACCGAAGCCTCAGAGCTGGGTGACGTCCAGCTCGCCCTCCGCGTACTGCTTGCGGATCACCTTCTTGTCGAACTTACCGACGCTCGTCTTCGGTACGGCGGCGATCACCGACCAGCGCTCCGGCAGCTGCCACTTGGCGATGCCCGACTCCGCGAGGAACTCCTTCAGCGCCTCGTAGTCGGTTCCGGTGACGCCCTCCTTGAGGACCACCGTCGCGAGCGGGCGCTCGCCCCACTTCTCGTCCGGCACGGCGACGACGGCCGCCTCCGCGACGTCCGGGTGCGCCATCAGCGCGTTCTCCAGCTCGACGCTGGAGATCCACTCGCCGCCCGACTTGATGACGTCCTTGGCCCGGTCGGTGAGGGTGAGGTAGCCGTCGGTGCTGATCACACCGACGTCGCCGGTCTTCAGCCAGCCGTCCTCGCTGAACTTGTCCTCGGGGCGCAGGTGCTCGCCGTCGGCGCCACCGTAGTAGGCGGCGGCGATCCAGGGGCCCCTGACCTCCAGCTCACCGGCCGACTCGCCGTCCCACGGAAGGTGTTCGCCGCCAGGGCCGACCAGCCGCGCCTCGACCCCGGCGGGGAAGCGGCCCTGGGTGACCCGGTACGGCCACTCCTCGTCGGCGCTCAGGCCGGCGGGCGGGTGGGCCATGGTGCCGAGCGGCGAGGTCTCCGTCATGCCCCAGGCGTGGCAGAGCCGGACGCCGAGCTTGTCGTACGCCTCCATCAGCGAGGGCGGACAGGCCGCGCCGCCGATGGTCACGTTGGCCATGGAGGTGAGGTCGCGCGGGTTGGCGGTGACCTCGGCGAGCAGGCCCTGCCAGATGGTGGGAACGGCGGCGGCGTGCGTCGGGCGCTGGCTCTCGATCATGTCGGCGAGCGGGGCGGGCTGGAGGAAGCGGTCCGGCATGAGCATGTTGACGCCGCTCATGAACGTGGAGTGCGGCAGCCCCCAGGCGTTCACATGGAACTGGGGCACGACGACGAGCGTGGTGTCCTTGTCGGTCAGCCCCATCGACTCGGTCATGTTGACCTGCATCGAGTGCAGGTAGATCGAGCGGTGCGAGTAGACGACGCCCTTGGGATCGCCCGTGGTGCCGGAGGTGTAGCACATGGCCGCGGCCTGGCGTTCGTCCAGCTCCGGCCAGTCGTACGTGGTGGGGCGGCCGGCGATCAGTTCCTCGTACTCGTGCACGCGCGGCGTGACACCGGCGAGGGCGGAGCGGTCGCCGGGGCCGGACACGACGACGTGCTCGATGCTCGGCAGGTGGGGCAGCAGCGGCACGAGGAGTGGCAGCAGCGAGCCGTTGACGATCACCACCTTGTCGTCCGCGTGGTTGACGATCCAGGTGAGCTGCTCGGGCGGCAGCCGGAGGTTGAGGGTGTGGAGCACCGCGCCCATGGAGGGAATGGCGAGGTACGCCTCGACGTGGGCGGAGTTGTTCCACATGAGCGTCGCGACCCTCTGGTCGCCGTCGACGCCCAGCTCGTCGCGCAGCGCGTTGGCCAGCCGGGTGGCGCGGGCGCCGATCTCGGCGAAGGTGACACGGTGGGGTTCGGGTTCGCCGGTCCAGGTCGTGACCTGCGACTTCCCATGAATCGTCATCCCGTGGTGCAGGATGCGGGTGACAGTCAGCGGTACGTCCTGCATGGTGCTCAGCACGGCGTCCTCCCGGTAGGCGCTACGCGGCAGTAAGGTTCCGCTGATTCTGCGCACATACCAAGCGGTATGTCACTACTCGCGGGAGAATTCCTGCCGGGAACCCCTGCTGGGGCCCCTTGCTGGGGAGCAGGGTCAGGACCTCCTGAGGGAGCGTGCCGGGCCGTCCGGATCAGCGGACCGGCGTCAGCTCCGGGTCGTCGCGGAGCTTGCCGAGGGCACGGGAGACCGCGCTCTTGACCGTACCGATCGACACGCCGAGCACCTCCGCCGTCTGGGCCTCGCTCAGGTCCTCGTAATAGCGCAGGACGACCATCGCGCGCTGGCGGTCCGGGAGCTTGAGCACCGCGCGCCACATCGCGTCGTGCAACGACTGCTGCTCGGCCGGGTCGGGCGCAGGAAAGGCCTCCCGCTCGGGCAGTTCCTCGCACGCGAACTCGTCGACCTTGCGCTTGCGCCACTGCGAGGTGCGGGTGTTGAGCAGCGCCCGCCGGACGTAGCCGTCCAGCGCCCGGTGATCCTCGATCCGCTCCCAGGCGACGTACGTCTTGGCGAGCGCGGTCTGCAGCAGGTCCTCCGCGTCGCACGGGTTCGCGGTGAGCGAGCGCGCGGTGCGCAGCAGGACCGGCCCCCGGGCCCGTACGTACGAGGAGAACGACGCGTAGGGCGCGTGGGGGTGGCCGGCGGTGGTGGCAGAGGCCGCCCTGGAGGCGCCCGTGCAGACTGGCGTGGTCATGTACTCAACGCTAGGAGCGGGCACCGCCGAGGGGATCGCCCCCAGGTCCCGAAGCCTCGTCCGCCTCAGGTTGTAGGGGGTGCGTACCCTGCACCTCCTGAAGGTGGACGGGCCTCCGCCCGGCCGTAGGGGTCCACCCCCGAGAGCGCCCGGGGGCGAGGCCTCGCCGCTCAGTCGTCCACGCCGATGACCAGGCCCGACGTCGGGACGCCCGTACCGGCCGTGACCAGCGACCTCGCCGCCCCGGCCACCTGGTTCACCGAAGTCCCCCGGATCTGCCGGACGGCCTCCGCGATGCCGTTCATCCCATGGAGGTACGCCTCCCCCAGCTGGCCCCCATGGGTGTTCAGGGGCAGCGCGTCCGCGGCGACGAACGCCCCGGCCTCCCCGGGTCCGCAGAAGCCGAACTCCTCTAGCTGCATCAGGACGAACGGGGTGAAGTGGTCGTAGAGGATGCCCACGTCGATGTCGGCCGGCGACAGTCCGGAGCTGCGCCAGAGCTGCCGGGCTACCACGGCGGTCTCCGGCAGGCCCGTCAGCCCGTCCCGGTAGAAGCTCGTCATCTGCTCCTGCGACCGGCCCGCGCCCTGGGCCGCCGCGACGACGACGGCGGGCGGTCGGGGCAGGTCGCGGGCGCGCTCCACGCTGGTGACGACCAGGGCCTGGCCGCCGTCCGTCTCCTGGCAGCAGTCCAGCAGCCGCAGCGGCTCCACGATCCAGCGGGACGCGGCGTGGTCGGCGAGCGTGATCGGCTTCCCGTGGAAGTACGCCGCCGGGTTCCGCGCCGCGTGGCGCCGGTCGACCACCGCCACGTGCCCGAAGACCTCCGGTTCCAGGCCGTACGCGTGCAGGTAGCGCTGGGCCGCCATCGCCACCCAGGAAGCCGGGGTGAGCAGCCCGTACGGCAGGTTCCAGCCGAGCGCCGTGCCCTCGGCCGTCGGCTCGCGACGCTGGACGCCGGAGCCGAAGCGACGGCCCGAGCGCTCGTTGAAGGCCCGGTAGCAGACGACGACGTCCGCGACCCCGCTCGCCACCGCCAGGGCGGCCTGCTGCACGGTGGCACAGGCCGCGCCACCGCCGTAGTGGATCCGGGAGAAGAACGACAGCTCGCCGATGCCGGCCGCCTGGGCCACGGTGATCTCGGGGCTGGTGTCCATGGTGAAGGTGACGAGCCCGTCCACGTCCGCTGGGGTGAGACCCGCGTCGTCGAGGGCGGCGCGGACGGCCTCGACGGCCAGCTTCAGCTCGCTGCGGCCGGAGTCCTTGGAGAACTCGGTGGCCCCGATGCCGACGATCGCGGCCTTCCCGCCGAGCGAGTCGGCCCTGCGGATGCTCATGCTCCGGCCCCTTCGTCGCTCGGGGACGGGAGGGCCACGGTGACCGTGCCGGTGACGTGGCGGCCGATGCCGTTGTCGCCGGTGACGGCGATCGTCGCGAGTACGGGCTCCGCACCGGTCAGCTCCGTGAGGCGTCCGGTCAACCGCATCACGTCTCCCGGGTGGTTGGGGGCGCCGAGGCGGATCGCGACCTTGCGGAGGACGGCGTTCGGCCCGAAGTGGTCGGTGACGTAGCGGCCGACGAGCCCGTTGGTGGTGAGGATGTTCATGAAGATGTCGGGGGAGCCCTTCTCCCTGGCCAGGTCCGCGTCGTGGTGCACGTCCTGGTAGTCGCGCGAGGCGATGGCCCCGGCGACGATCAGGGTCCGGGTCAGGGGGATGTCCAGGGGCGGCAGCTCGTCGCCGACGCGGTACGTGGGCGTCACGACGTGTCCTCCTGACGGTCGGCAGCCAACAACAGGCCCAGTTCCTCCAGGACTTCGCTGCCGCAGCCGAGATACGCGTCGAGCTGACGGCCCCAGAGGAAGTGCCGGTGGACCGGGTGGTCGAGGTCGGCGCCGGTGCCGCCGTGCAGATGCTGGCCCGCGTGGACGACCCGCTTGCCCGCCTCCGAGGCCCACCAGGCGGCGGTCAGCGCCGCTGCCCCGTACTCCCGTCCGTCGTCCCGCCGCCAGGCCGCCTCGTACGCGGTGACCCGGATCGCCTCGGTGTCCATGTGGGCGTCGGCGGCGCGGAGCAGGACTCCCTGGTTGGTGGAGAGCGGACGCCCGAACTGCTCACGGGTGACGGTGTGATGGACCGCTCGGGCCAGTGAGCCCGCGCACACCCCGGCCTGAAGTCCGGCGAACGCGGTACGGGCCGTGGCGAGGACGGCCGCGTACGTCTCCGGCCCACCCCCCAGACGCTCCCCGCGTACGCCGTCGAGAACCAGCCGTCCCGCCGACCAGGGCGCGGTCGTCTCCACCGGCACCACGGCCAGGTTCGGCGCGTCGGCCCCGACGATCCACAGGGCCCGGTCGGCGTCCGCCACCAGCACCTGGGTGGCGTCGCGCAGCCAGGGCGCCCAGGGCACGACCCCGTACAGAGCGCCGCCCGAGGTGTGTACGCCGCCCCGCGCCGGGAAGGCGCCCGTCGCCACCGCCGTACCGTCGCGCAGACCGGGGAGCAGGCGCTCGCGCTGCTCCGGCGTCCCGTGCTCGGCGACCGCGAGCAGCCCGTACACACAGGTGGCCGCCAACGGGACCTGGGCGGTGGTCCGGCCCTGTTCCTCCAGGAGCAGGACGAGGCCGAGCAGACCGATGTCCTCGACCGCGCCCGGCAGCCCCGCCGCGCACAACTCCTTCCACAGCTCCGCGTCCGTGCCCGTGCCTGCCGCCGTCAGCCGCTCGTGCGTGGACAGGTCGTCGAAGATGCGCGCGGCCAGTCCCTGCGCGGCGGACTGCTCCTCGCTCGGGGTGAACTCCATCTCAACCGCCTTCGCTCGCCCGGAAGACCGGTAGTTCCAGGTCGGGGTCCGTGACGAGGAACTCCAGGTGTACGGGCATGCCGACGCGGACCTTGTCGTACGGCACACCGATCACGTTGCTGACGATGCGGACGCCCTCGGCCAGCTCGATCAGCGCGACGGCGTACGGTCCGCCCTCGCCGGACGGGCTGAAGGCGGGAAACGGCGGGTGATGCATCACGACATGGCTGAAGACCGTTCCCTCCCCGCCCGCCTCGACCGTGTCCCACTCCGCGCCGCCGCAGGCGTTGCAGCCGGGCAGCCAGGGGAGGCGCAGGGTCGCGCAGTCGGTGCAGCGCTGGACGAGGAGCCGGTGTTCGGCGACTCCGGCCCAGAATCCGGCGTTGTCGCGATTGATCACGGGCCGGGGGCGCAGAGGAGGGTCAGCAGGCTTCTCCCGCTGTGCGGGGCGGTACTTGAGGATGCGGAAGCGGTGCGTTCCGGCGGGTTCGCCTTCGGCGCGGACGTCCGTGCGGGTGGTGACGAAATAGCCGGTGCCGAGCTTGGTCGTCTTGCGCCGGGAGACGGTCTCGATGACCGTGTCGAAGGTGATCCGGTCGCCGGGGCGCAACGGCCGCGCGTACTCCTGCTCGCAGTCGGTCGCGACGACGGAGGTGTAGCCGCCGCCGTCGAGCAGGGCGAACATCTCGTCGTACGCCGCGGAGCGCCCCGTGCCGTCCTTGCGCCCGGAGAGCCCGCCCATCGTCCACGCCTGGAGCATCGTGGGCGGGGCGACGGCGCCCGGGCCCCGGTAGGCGGCCGAGGTGTCGCCCATCGCCTCGCACCAGTGCCGGATCATGGGCTCGTTGACCGGGTCCTTGCCCCTCCCCCCGGTGGCGGCGGCGCGGCCTTCGTAGGCGGCGAGCTGCTCGTACAGCTGATCCCGACCGTCGGGCTCGCGGCTGCCGTCAGGCCCCTTGCCGTCGGGCTCGCGGCCGCCGTCAGGCCCCTTGCCGTCAGGCAGCCGGCGGCCGTCGCGCTCCCCGCGGCCCGGCTCACGGCTGGGCTCACCCTCCCGCTCACCCTCCCGCTCGCTCATCGCTTGCTCCGGGTCATCCCGAGCCGGGTCGTCGCGACGATCTCTCGCTGCACCTCGCCGACGCCGCCCCCGAAGGTGTTGATCTGCGCCGCGCGGTTCATCCGCTCCAGCTCACCGCCGGGCCCGAAGCAGCCGGGAGAACCGCCCCGGAGCAGGGCGGCGTCGCCGACGGCCTCCTGGCACATCCGGTAGACCTCGACGGCGCTCTCGGTGCCCGCGAACTTCACTCCGCTCGCCTCTCCGGGGGCGGGCGCTCCGGCGCCGACCGCGTCGACCAGCCGCCAGTTCAGCAGGCGCGTCGCCGCAAGGCGGGCGTACGCCTCCGCGAGCCGGGCGCGCACCCATGGCTCGTCGATCCGGCGCCTCCCGGTCACGGGGTCGGAGGTACGGGCGTGGGCCAGGGACTGCTCGAAGAAGTCCTCGGCCTGCATGCCGATCGCGGCCAGGGCGACGCGTTCGTGGTTGAGCTGGCTGGTGATCAGCCGCCAGCCCTGGTTCTCCGCGCCGACGAGGTTCGTGGCCGGGACGCGTACGCCGTCGTAGTAGGTGGCGGTGGTGGTGACCCCGCCCACCGTCCGGATCGGCGTCCAGGAGAAGCCGGGGCAGTCCGTGGGCACCAGGATGATCGAGATGCCGCGGTGCTTGGGGGCCTCGGGATCCGTACGGCAGGCGAGCCAGATCCAGTCCGCCTGCTGGGCGTTGCTGGTGAAGATTTTCTGGCCGTCGATGACCCAGTCGTCGCCGTCCCGCACGGCGCGGGTCCGCAACGCCGCCAGGTCCGTACCGGCCTCGGGCTCGCTGTAGCCGATCGCGAAGACGAGGTCGCCGCCGAGGATGCGGGGCAGGAAGTAATCCTTCTGCTCCTCGGTCCCGTAGGCCATCAAGGTCGGGCCGACGGTGTTGAGCGTGACCATGGAGACCGGGGCGCCGGCCCGGTACGCCTCGTCGAAGAAGACGAACTGCTCGTCGGGGCCCCGGCCCCGGCCGCCGTACTCCTCGGGCCAGCCGAGGCCGAGCAGGCCGTCGGCGGCGATCCGGCGGAGCAACCGGCGCTGTTCGCCCGCGTCCGGCCCGGTGTCCCCGCCGCCCCCGCCCTTCTCCGCGCCCGTATCTCCGCCTGCCGCATCGGGCATCAGCGCGCGGAAATACGAACGGAGTTCGGCGCGGAGTCGCTGCTGGCGTTCCGTAGGAGCGAGATGCACGGAGGGGCCTCCAGAGCTGCGGATACGGAGAAGCTGGAACGCCGCTCCCGTCCGGCGACCGGCGTATCCGGCGACCGACTCACCCGGCGACCGGCGGTCCACGTTCCGACACATCTGACTGTCCGTCAGATACTGATCCCTGTCAAGACGGCGGCAGCCCGCGCGAGGACACCGAAGTGCGCTCGCGCGGGCTGCCGTTCGACCTGTCGGAACCCACCCCCCGGGAGGTCCCGACGGCCGTGTCACCCGAGGGCGATCACCAGAAGATGGGCGTGAAGTTCACCGCGACACTGTGGTCGGACTGGTCGATCGGCACGAAGGCCGAGTCGTTCACCTGGGCGGACGTGTTCTGGTTCGACGCACCGGCCCCGACCGCCTGCTGCTGGGTGGTGGACGAGTTGCCGGTGTTGATGCCGCCGACGCCGCTGCCGCCGACCGTCGCCACAGCCGCGTTCGATCCGTCGTTCGCGAAGGAGCCGTTGTCCGCCATGGCCACCCCGCCGCAGAGCGCGACGGTCAGGGGCAGGGCAGCGACAGCGGCGAGGGCACGAGCGGTACGGATACTTGCCATGTCATTTCCTCCAGGAAACGGAATTGCGGCTTCATATTCGGCTGGTCCCGGGGGAGTTGGCCGACCACCCCGGTGCTGTTCACAACGTCGCGAGACCAGAGTTGCCCAGCGCGCCCCCGGCGAACCCCTCACCGCCTCCCGATTCCCTCTCACGTATGACGAAGAGCGGATAAACCTCCCGAGTCGCGCGAAAGTCCAGGTCAGCCCGGTGGTCACGGTGACCCGCCGGCGCGCCCGAGGAGAAGCGTTCCGGCACCCGCCCCTCCCGCACGCCTCCACCCCACCCCAGACCTCCCCCTCTTCCCTTCCTCGAACATCTGTACGAAAATAGCGCCATGGCCACCATCGACCGGCAGACCCCCACCCTGGCCCTCGCCCACGCCCTCGCCGCCGCCGGGCGCGGGCTCCCCGTCTTCCCCCTGTCCGCGACCAAGCTCCCCGCCCTGCGCTCCCCTCACCGCGGCGAGCAGCGCCCGGCGCACTGCCGGGGGGAGTGCGGGCTGCCGGGACACGGGGTGCACGACGCCACCACCGACCCCGCGGCCGTCCGCGCCCTCTTCGCCGCCGCGCCCCGGGCCGCCGGCTACGGCATCGCCTGCGGACGGGCCCCGCACCGCCTCATCGGCATCGACCTGGACGTCGACCCCGCGTACGGCAGCGACGCGGCGGGCGCGCTGCGGCAGCTGGCCCTCCAGCACCTGTTCACCATCCCGCCGACGGTCACGGTGCTCACCCCGAGCGGCGGCCGCCACCTCTGGCTGACCGGCCCCGCCGACGCCACGGTCCCCAACTCCGCCGGCCGCCTCGCCCCGGGCATCGACATCCGCGGCAGCGGCGGCTATCTGGTCGGCCCCGGCTCGGTCACCGCCCACGGCCGCTATCGCCTGGCCCCCGGCACCGCCCACCTCACCCCGGCCCCCTGCCCCCGCGCCCTGCTCCGCCTCCTGACCCCACCGCCCGGCCGCGCCGCCCGCTCGCGAACGGGCTCGGGCACCCCGTCCGGACCGGCCACCGGCACGGGCTCGGCCCCCGGCGCACCGGCGACCGCGGCCCGTCGCGGGGAGGGCCTGATCCAGTTCGTGCTGGCCGCCCACGAGGGCCAGCGCAACACCCGTCTGTTCTGGGCGGCCTGCCGCGCCTACGAGCACGGCTTCGGCGACGCCCTGGCCGACGGCCTCACCGCCGCCGCCGTCCGCACCGGACTGCCGGAACACGAGGCCCGCGCCGCGATCGCCTCGGCGGCACGGCTGACCTCGGGGCGGGGCGAGCAACACGACGGCGCGGCCTGACGGGATGTCGGCGAGAGAGGGGCCGACGACTCCCCACCGCCGTGGCCCGCGGCACCCGGCCACTGCCGAATCCCGGCAGGAAGCAGCATCAGGACATGCAGGCATCACCCATGTCGCTTCCGCTCCCACCGGCACAGAATGCGGAGGTGATCCCGACACCGAGCCATGAGGCCGCCCCTGCCCTCCGTGGGCCGATACGCCCCTACCTGGCAGCGGGCATCCTGCTCTCCCTGGTGGCGGCCTGGCTGCTGCTCCTCACCACGCCGGACGCCCGCGACGACGAGCGCGCTTTCACCGCGGCGCCCGCGTGCACGGCCCCCGGCGGAAGTGGTTCCGACTGTCTGTGGACGGTCACCGCGGTGCTCGACCGCACCGAGAGGGAGACCGGGCGCAAGACCTCGTCGTACTGGCTGTACCTGACCGAAGCCGGCGGAACGTCCACGCGCACCATGATCGAAAGCAACCTGGAACGGCTTCCGGCCGCCCGTCCGGGAGCGACGATCGAGGTCACGTACTGGCAGGACCAGATCCGGTACGTCGACCTCGGGCCGGACCGCCGCTACACGAACGCGGACCCGCGCGAGTCCTTCCGGTTGCCCCTCACCATCGGTCTGCTCCTCGGCGTCTTCGGGGCGATGTTCCTGACGGCCGCGGCCGCGACAGCCTGGAGCAGCAGGCGGTCGCCCCTGGCGTACCCCTGGCAGGTCGGCCTGACGATCACCGGGGGCACGTTCCTGACTCTGTTCGGCGCGACGGCTGCCTGGGCCGGCGACAACATCGGCGACGCCTTGCAACTGACGGGCGTGGCCGGCGTCGTGGTCCTGGTGCTCTGCGCCCTGGCCGCCCCGTTCCTGCACCGGCGCCATCGCGGCGACGACACCATCGCACTGCACCCGTCCGTGCTGACCGAGGAGGCGTGCTTCCCCGGCCTGATCATGGGCGAAGTCCCGTACGCGAACCACGCCGGTTACCTGGTCGCGGGCCCCGGCGTCCTGGCCACGACTCCCGACCCCACGGGCGCCTTCCACCGCAAGGCCACCCCGCGCACCCTGACCCCGCTCCGCGTCCGCCCGCCCTACCTGACGGACCCCAGGGGCCGCCCCGACTACGACGGCCGGACGGTGGTCGTGGAGTGCGAGGACAACGGCGTACCGGTCCTCGTCGTCACGCACAAGAAGGACGCACCCGCCGTCCTCGGCGCGCTCGAACCGGTCCCGGCGGAGTGAGACCGCTCGGGCCGACCCCGGCAGAGCGAGACCACTCGCACCCACCCTGAGGAGGGGCACCACTCGGGCCGCTCCCGGCGGCGTGGCCGGACCGGGTCACGCTCGCCCCGGCCGCCCGCCCTACGCGTTCACCGGACCGCCCCCACCCGGCGCAGCTCGGCGTCGTACCGATCGGCGTCGAAGTGGAACTCCAGCGGGGCGTCCTCCTTGTACGGGACCGTCCAGTCGGACCACTGCACGATGCCCCCGAGACGCTGAACCACCACGGTCAGAAACCCGCAGCACCCTCCCGAACACTCCGGCTCCCCCAACTCCACCCGCCGAGCCTCGCCGGTCGCCCACAACAGACCGGGGCCGCCGGCCGGCAGCACATCGGCAACGAGCGGCCCCCGCCCTCCTTCACCGACCGCACCGGCCACCACGTCCTCGCCGTTGACCAGGATCCGCAGACTGGGCGGGAACCGTCGCCCTCGCGGCAGCACACCGATCTCCAGATCATCGAACATCCGACGACGCTACGGTCAACCGCCCCCGGGATGCACCCCCTTTGGTGCCCGACGAACGACGCGCACGCGAGAGGCCCCCGACCGAATGTCCTGGTCGGGGGCCCTCTCGCCTGCGGTGGGTGTGGGATTTGAACCCACGGTGACATCGCTGCCACGACGGTTTTCAAGACCTTTCGGGGATCAGGTGACGTACCAGCTTCAGTGCAGGTCAGGCGCAGGAAACCGTCTCGCCGCAGCCTTCGCCGCGCTTACCGTGCCCGCTACGTGCCCCTGGGGTGGCCTCACCCCCCTGTCACCGTCTCAAATGCCCTCAGCCCATCCTGACCGGTGAGGCAGAATCGCGGACAACTGGACGGGCGATGACAGGGGTGGGGACGTGTTGCGTTTTGGCTGGCGCAGCCAACGTAAGGGCATACCGAAGGAACCAGCACTACTAGCTGCGGCTGCTGAGAACCCCGGTGGCAGCGTCGCCGAGATCGACCCGGCGTATATCGACGACCCGAACGGCTACGTGCCCCCGGAGGCGATCCGTGGCGCTTGGCTGGTGGACAGCAGCGGCAAACTGACAGGTGAGTACCAGGAGAATCCCCGCCACGGGGCGCCGCAAGACGACTTCAGCAAGCTCACCGAGCCTGATCACTGGCTTGGCTGGCTAGGCGATAACCCCGCGGCCGCCGTCCGGGAGGGCATCGAAGAGTCCTTGCGGGCCCAGGTGGCTGACGCAGTGGTCGAGTGGGTCAAGATCCTTGAGACACCACGGTTCCTGACGGCCGGGCGTCAGCCTTCCGAAAACGACCAGGTCATGTTGGTCACCCGCGCGGCACTCGCCGCGCCGTTTGCGTTGTCCGTGCGTACGACGCAGCACGGGCGTTCCGTCCTGCTGGGAGTGTTCTCCTGGGCGGCGGTCAACCTCTCACCGCCCGGAGTACGCAAGGACCGGCACTGGTTCGACCTGGGCGTCGAGCTGGAGTGGGCCGGTGAACAGCTTCAGGGGCGGATCTACGAGATTGACGGTGAGAACCGCACCACCGAGCAGTAGAGCGACATTCGGACGCCGTACAGCGCGTTGCCCCTGGCCATGTTCTCGGCCAGGGGCGACAGGATTTACAGGGCCTCACAGAGGCTTGTGCTCCTTGTTCGGCCCATCCTCTTCCTGCCCTTCGAGCCACGTGTCAGCCGCTTCGGCAACCTGATCGTCTCGACCGGCGACCGGCCGGGCATAGTGCCGGGTAGTGACGCTCGCGTTCGAGTGGCCGAGCCGATGGGCGGCGGTCATGACGCCGTAGCGGTCGGCGACCCACGTGCCGTGCGAGGCACGCAGGTCGTGCGGCGTGACGTCGGTGAGACCGGCCGCCGCCACGGCGGGATCGAAGTACGCCTTGCGCCACTGGTTGTAGCGCAGAGGCTTGCCGCCGGGCGTGACGAAGAGGAGAGCGTCCTCCTCGCCGGGCAGCGTCTCCAGGTGCCGGCCGATCCGCGCCGCGAGTGACGGCCCGATCCGCAGGACCCGCTTCTGATGGGACTTGGGAGTGTCGAAGACGAGGGTGCCGTTCGCTTCGGCCAGGTTCTCATCGACGAGGACCAGGCCGCCCGACACATCGATGTCCGCTCGCCGCAGCGCGAACGCCTCTCCGACCCGCAGACCCGCGTAGGCGAGCAAGGAGATCAGCAGGTCATGCGGTTTCGTCGCGCTCCGCACGATCCGTGAGGCTTCCAGCGGGGTGAGGATGTGCGGCTCGGTCTGCGGCATGCGAGGCAGCTTCACGCCCCTGCACGGGGTCTGCCCGATCATCTCGTTGTCGACGGCCGCCCGCATGATCTGCGAGAGCACCCGGTAGGCCTGCCTGATCCGCGATGCGCTGAGACCACGGGTCTTCATCGCGCCGACCCATTCCACGATGGCGATCGGCCGAAGGCTGGACAGCTCACGATCACCGAGCGCCGGAACAATCAGTGAGTTGATCAGGGACCGATACGACGCCTGTGTCTTGTGCTTGAGCTGCGGGGAGACCGCGGTGAGCCACCGTGCCGACCAATCGCGGACGGTGGTCCGTCCCTCGGCGGGGTCGAGCCAGCGGCCCTCCTCCATCTCGATTCGCTTCCGTGCCAGCCAGCGATCGGCGTCCGTCGTTGTCGCGAACGTCTGATCAGCGGCGCGCAGCACGCCGTCAGGCCCCGGATACCGAGCCTGGAACCGGCCGGACGGCAGCTTCCGGATCCGGCCGAAGGCTCGTCGGGACTTACGCTTGGCGGCCATCAGGCGGCCCTCCGGTACGAGTACGCCGAGACGGGCCGCAGGACGATCGGCGCCACCGTGTGGGCACTGACGTACTCCTCCACGGCGCTCTCGGGGATGCGGACGTGCCGACCGACCTTGACGAACGTGATGCGGCGTTCCTCGATGAGCCGACGGGGGAAGCGGAGACCGGTGCCGAGGCGTTCGGCGACCTGATTCACGGTGAGCAGTCGGTCCGCCACGGTCACCACTCCCCCTCGTTGGCAGAGCGCTCCTTCAGTGCGTCGCGGGCAGTCTCGCGGTTGGTCTGAAGGTCACGGGCAATGGTGGCGGCGAGAGCTCCTTCGCCGGGGGTGTGCCCGTGGCCGACGTACTGCCAGTCCGTCAGGACGAGGACGGTGTCCGGTTCACGGTCGGCCAGGCCGAGGACCGTCGCTTCCTGCGTAGCGCGGTAGTGGGCGCGTTCCTGGCGGAGGGCGCCGAGGGTGGTCGAGTAGGTGCGGGACTTGGACGAGAAGTGGCCGCGAAAGCCGAGCATGTGGGCCCAGGCCCAGAGGCGCCGGTCCGGGTAGAGACTGTCGAGCTCACGGCATGCGGTGATGAGTCGGCGGGTGTGATCGGGAACGCGATGGCGGTCGAGTTCGGCGAGTTCACCGATACGGCGGTCCAGGGTGCCGGTGTTCTCGGCGGCTTTGGTGGCGTACTTGGCCACGTACGAGGCGACGGCCTGTTCGGTGACATCTGAACCGTCGCCGAAGGCCTTGACCGGGCGGACGTCGAGCTGTCGGCCCCATCGAAAGGTCCGGGACGGCTGTTCACCGGCAGCCGGGACGGAGACCGACGTGTACGAGTGCGCGGCTGCGGCGCGTATCGCGTCGGTGAGGAGATCGACCGTGGCCCAAGAGGGCGGCGGAGTACAAGGTCCCTCCGGGCCGTCGAGACGTACGACGGCATGGAAGTGGAGGGCTCCGCGCTTCTGGAATTCGGCGACCTTGCCGAAGGAGACGCGGAGATGGTCGCCCAGCTCACGGCGTGGGATTCCTGCGTGGATGGCGAGTTCGCGGCGGAGTCGGGTGGTGAAACGCTGCCAGAGCTCCCCGGCATGGTTGTTGAAGAGCACAGCGCCCGCGTAGTCGTAGGTCTCCGGATCAAGGGCGGAGCCCAGGTCCCCGGAGTCCGAGGCGTGCGCGGTGCCGCAACGGCAGGTGCCCCGGTCGGGGCGGTTGTGGACGGGGCCGAACGAGGGTGCGGTGAGGGTGGCGAAGACGCGCGGGTGGTCGCGGACGGCGGCGGTGATGTCGCGGCGGTCGTCTCCGGCGAGGCCGGCACGAATCAGGTGGTAGGTGTCGCCCGCGTAGGTCCAGGCGCAGGAGGGGCAGCGGGAGGCACGGCGGTTGCCGCAGGCGATGCGGAGACGTCCGCCCGGCTCGTACGCGGTCGAGTAGCGGTGCAGGGTCTCGCCGGTGGTCTTGTCCTTGTGGGCTACCCAGCCGCTCAGATGGACGGGATCGGCACAGCCGCCGGTGCGGCGGATCTGGTCCTCCCAGCGGGTGTAGTCGGAGGCCGAGGCCACCCGGAGGACGTCCCCGAGGACGGTCGGGTCGAGCTGCGGGGCGGGCATGGACCGCTTCTGTTTCGAGGGTGAGGGCCGGTGGGCCATGCTGGGGGTTCCTTCCGGTTGCGAGATCGATCGGTGGGCACGGCTCCCGGGCGGCGGATGCTTGGCGGTATCGAGGCCGCCCGGGGGCCGGTCAGCGGCGTTTGGCGTCGGACGCGATCAGGGAGCGCAGGACGACCGCGCAGACCGCGACCGAGGCACTGGTGACGGCGACCGCCAGGAGCAGCGAGACCAGGACGGTGCCGACGACCAGGACGACGGCAGTACCGGCACCGACGAGCGCGACCGCAGTGCCCGGGGTGAGCTGTACGACCGGACGGGACGGCTCAGGGGCGGCGGCGGGTGCCGGGGCAGGCGTGCCCGGCGTGATGGTGGTCGGCTGGACGACGGCGGGCGGGGTGACCATGCCCGAGGGCTGCGGCATGGTCGGGATCTTGGGCTGGAACATGGGTGGTTCTCCTCTCCCGGGCGCGGGTTACTTGACGGCGGTGTCGATGACGGAGGCGAAGAGGCTGTCGGCGAGGAGGTAGCCGCCGAGGAGGAGCACGCAGATCAGCCACACCGGCGGACGGAAGAGCTTGATGCCGAGGTAGCCGACGACCAGCAGGGCGATCCAGAGGGGGACGTCCATGGACGCTGTCTCCTAACGGACGGTGCAGCGGTGGGTACGGGCGGCGAGTTGGGCGGCGGTCCGGCTGGAGTAGTCGGCGGACCAGCCGCAGCGGTCGGCAGTGCAGACGGCTGCGTGGGCGGTGCGGCCGGTGCGGTCGCGGTGGGTTCCGATCTGCACGGGGCCGATACGCATCACGGAGTGGAAGCTGTCGCGGGCGGGCATGCCGGTCAGCCCCTGTCGGTCGTCGGGTCGGTGTACTGGGTGCGGATGCTGCGGGCGGTGGACGGGTCGTCGACGCGCCGTGCGGCTTCCTCGGCGAGCAGGTGAGCGAGGAAGGGACGTCCGGCTGCGGCCATCTCACGCGCTCCGTCGAGGTAGTCGGCCACGGTCAGGTCGGCGGGATCGTGGGTCATCTCAGTTCTCCTTTGCAGTCAGCTGAGGCGGGCGGCGATGGCGTCGGCAAGGTGGGGCGGAACGCCGAGGCGGGAGCGGAGGATGTCGGAATCGATCGGTGATCCGGTGCGGGTGCGGTACTCGTCGGCCACCTTGCGGGCGTGGTCGATCAGCACGGCGGGGACGGGCGGATCCGGGGACGGGGCCGGGGGCGAGGACAGGGCCGTTGTCGCAGGGGGTTCATCGGCCGGGGATGAGGTCGGGGCGGCGTCAGGCACACGCGTTGGCCCGACGTCCTTTGTCTCCGTGAGGGCGGCTGGAGGAACCGGCTTCGGCTTCCCCGACGAGTGGGCGAGGAGAGTGCCACCGAGGAAAGCGAGTGCGGGCCATCCGGCGATGCCGAGCCGGAGCGGGGCCGGCGGGTCGGCCAGGTCGAGGAACCCGGCGGTGGCGACGTTGGCGCCGAGCGAGGCGAACAGGGCGATCAGGAACCAGCACCAGGCCAATCGGGACGGGCCCTCACTGCGCAGCCGACGCCAGGAGGCGACAAGGAGCAGGTCGACGCTGACCGGGTAGGCCCATGCCTTCCAGCCGTCCTGTCCGGCCGCGGCGGCGAGGTCGTGCAGGTGGGCGAAGGACAGAGCTCCGGCGATGACCGCCTGGATCAACACCGCGTCGATCCGAAGACCGTGCCGGGCCCCCATCAGAGGTCCTCAGCGGGGTCGGAGTCGTCCGGGAACGTGCCCGGCGGCGGCTCCGGCAGCGACAGGGCGAGGGACGGGCTGACGACGTCCACGAAGTCGAGGTCGGCGCCGGCCATGTCGGCGTAAAGGGCGAGTTGGCCGAGCAGGAGCACGGTCCGGGTGAAGTCCTCGCAGTCGGGGCACATGGCGGTTCTCCCTTCTCTGGGCATGGCAGTGGTAGGGACTCGGCGCGAAGACGGTCACGCCTACCGGGTGGGGGGAGAGATCAGGCGGTGGCCGGAGAGGCCTTCGCCGATGGCACAAGCTCGGTGGCGGTGCCGGTGGTGGGCCGGAAAGGGGCCAGCTCGGGCAGGTCCGGGGTCCTGTCGGCGTACCGGTTGCAGAGGTTCACGGCCTGGCGGAGCGAGGTGTGCGGAGCGCGGATGCGGTGCCAACCGCCGGACGCGTCTCCCGCGATGGCGAGGCCTCGCAGTTCGGCGGGAATCTGGATGGCGGCGAGGACCGCGTCCGGGGCAATGTCGCCGAAGGCCATGTTGGCGGAGGTCTCGTCGTTGAGACGGTGGGCGGTGCGGCCGGTGAGTTGGGCGCGGAGCATGGTGATGCCCTTGCCGAGTTCGGAGCCGAAGCGCTGTCCGCAGATTTCGAGGTAGATACCGGCGGCGCGGCCGAGCTGCGCGAGACGGACCAGGGCGGTGATGATGCGGTCCCGCCGCCTCTCCTCCTCCTTCGTTGCGTACAGGGCGAGTTCGGCCACCTCGTCGACCAGGACTACGACCGGGGTAGGCCGGAGCTCATCAGGCAGGTCCCAGATGTCGGCGGCGATCTCCGCGTCCGGCACATCGACGGTGATGCGCTGCTGGGTACGGATGAGGCGGTAGACGTCCGCCATCCGCGCCACAAGTGCATCAAGGAGTTCGGCAGCTGTGTCCGGGCTGTCGGCCAACGCTGAGAACCGGCGCGCCAGCGGGAAGAGTTCGACCCCTTGCTTGCAGTCGATACCGACGAGGGCAACGTCCAGTGGAGCAAGGCCGACGACCAGGTTGCGTTGGTAGACCGACTTGCCGGACTCCGTGGCGCCGAGGGTGAGGGCGTGAGGTATCGCGCGGTAGTCGCGGTAGTGCACCGACCCGTCCTCCCGAAGGGCGACCGGTACCCGCATCGCCCGGGTCTCCGTCTCAGCAGGCATCTGCACCCGCTTGAGCACGTCGTATCCGGTCATCCGCACCTCGACGACACCGGACCGCACCTCACGCGAGGTCACGCCGAACATCGAGAACGAGTGCCGAAGCCGATCCGAGGCCGCGGCGATGTCGAAGACGTCCTGCCCGGGACGGAGCTTGAGTCGGAGGACCAGGCCGGTGCGAGTCGGCCGCAGCCGCCGGATACGCGGTGGGCGGGGCTCAGGTATCGGCCGATTGGTGGCCCGAGCCAGAGATATCCGCCACCGGGCTGGCGGAACGGTCAACCCGCACGCGTCCATGACCGAGCGGTACCGGACCAAGACCCGCAGCGCGGCCAGAGTGACCCCGAAGGCCAGCCAGTACCAGGCGGGCCGCCGCCACCGCAGGAGACCTGCAGCGGCGACGACCAGCACCAGAGCGACCGTGAAGGCGGTCATGATCAGGCCGCCTTCGACCCTGCGACGGCGACGTCGGCGAGCGAGGTGACCGCGACCGCGCGGAACGCGATGCCGTGCCGCCGCTGACCGTTGAAGTCGTTCTCCCACGGACGGGCGACCAGTCCGGTGAGCGCGACCGGCGTACCCATGGACAGCTCACCGGTGATCCCGGGCTCCGGAACGGTGACGGACAGGATCTCCACCTCCTCGTTCGCCGCGAACATCACGTCCACGGTCATGAGCTGAGCACCGGTCTCCATGTCGGTGGCGATCTCACCGGTGCGGCGGTCACGGACCTTTACCTGCGGAGTCTTGGCGACCATCACGACAGCGCTGGAGGTGTCGACGGGAATCTGACGCACAGCAGATCACTCCTCTATAGATGCTGAACTCCGCCACTCATGTACATGAGTGACATGAAGAAGAGTGCACGACTCCTGTACATGAGTCAACCCGCCGCGAAGAAGAACTCGCGACGGGTTGACTGAAGTTGAGCGGACGTCAGTCGTCGGCAGGGATCCGGTACTCGAAAACGAACTGGTCAGCGGCCATGAGCGTGTCGCACACCTCGACCACCCGACCCGCGGTCGTACGGGCCTCCCGGATCAGGTGAACCACGGGCGCGCCAGGGCTGAGCGCTAGTTCCGACGCCTCCGCCTTCGAGGCCGGGCGCGCTTGCAGCGTCTCGACGAACTCCGCAAACTCATGCCCGTGGTCTTCGAGTCGGGCGTAGATGCCACCGCCCCCGGGGTTCTCGGCGAACAGCTCGGGGATCTCCTTCACCACGTCCCAGGGCAGGTACGACGAGGCGGTCTCCACCGGGGTGCCGTTACGGAAGTAGAGGCGCCGACGGGCCAACACCTGCGTACCGGCGGGAACGCCCAGACGCTCGGCGGCATCCTCGGGCGCGTCCATGGGACCGATGTAGAGGACGCTGACTTTCGCGGTGGCGCCGGACTGTGCGGACTCCGCGAGATAGGCGGCCTGGCCACCTTGCCGGAGCGAGCGCCGGAAGCGATCGGAGGAGCGGTGCCGTACGGGGGGCCGGTTCTTCACGATCGAGCCCTTGCCGTGCCTGGTCTCGACGAGGCCGCTCGCCCGTACCTCGACCATGGCCTTACGGATGGTCCCGCCGGAGACGCCGTAGCGGTCCACCAGCTCGGATTCGCTCGGCACCATGTCGCCGGCCTTGAGAACCCCCGCCCGGATCTGCTGCACGAGGTCATCAGCGATCTGCACATACCGAGGACCGGAACCGGCCCCTCCCGCCGCAGTTCCCATAGTCCTTCCCTGCCTCCTATGCTCCTCTACATGAGTCAACCACAGGAAGCGACACCCTCTCCCCTGCACTCCGTGTCCGTCGCCGGAGTAGTGGTGCGCGAGGACGGCCGCCTCCTGGCGATCCGCCGAGCCGATAACGGCACCTGGGAGCTCCCCGGCGGCATCCTCGAACTCAACGAGACACCCGAAGCCGGCGTTGCCCGCGAGGTCTGGGAAGAGACAGGCATTCACGTCGAGGTGGATCAGCTCACCGGCGTCTACAAGAACACGACCCGAGGCATCGTCGCCCTGGTCTTCCGCTGCAAGCCCTCCAGCGGCACCGAGCGCACATCAAGCGAGTCGACAGCCGTCTCCTGGCTCACACCCGGCGAGGTCAGCGAGCGCATGGCAGAGGTCTACGCGGTCCGCCTCCTGGACGCCCTGGACGGCAACGGCCCTCACGTGCGGAGCCACGACGGCAAGCAGCTCATCACAGCGGGATAAGACTTTCTCTACTTCATCAAGGCGGCTCGCTCCGCTCGCCGCGCGCTCCCCGGCTCGCCGCCGGGGCCCGACGCTCCTGCCTTCGGCCCGCTCTGGCCCCGGCTACGCCGGTCGCGCGGCTGGAGCGAGCACCAAGGCGGGGAGAAACCCGCTGTGGCTGGGGCGGTCGGCTCCACGGCTTTAGCCACCTCCCCGGTTCGGGTCCCGCGTCGAGCAAGACCAGGGGGCCACTCGTTCAAATTCCGGGCAGGATCACAGCCTGCCCGAGTTGCCGGCCAGCGTACGGCCCCCTGATCATGCTCGACCCCAAACCGGGCAGGACACCGGCCAAACCCCCTCCGCCGACCTGGGGCTCGGGTAACCGGCGCCGTTCTTGATCTGGCATGCGAACCTGCACGAACATAGCCTGTGCATAACAGAGTTGGGGGGGGAGCATGGCATCGAGGTCCTACACCGAACAGACGATCAAGCAGTTGTTCGGTTCCGCCGCTGGCCGCTGCGCGTTTCCGTCATGCCGGAGGAAGCTGATTCATCCCGCTACGGAGCAGAGCAGCACCACCATCATTGGCGACATTGCACACATTTTAGCCTTCTCGAATGAAGGTCCGCGCGCCGATTCCACCGTGTCGGACAAGGATAGGAACTCCTTCGAGAATTTACTACTGCTGTGCGCTGCGTGCCATCGGCTCGTGGACGGCAAACCAGACGATTATCCCGATGAGACACTGAGAGCAATGAAGCTTGATCATCTCGATTGGGTGGACAGGAACCTGGAAAATGAAATGAGCGACATCAGGTTCCCCGAACTCGAAGTCGTGTGCAAACGGATCATCTCAAGCGAACTTGCCGATTCGACGGCTTTCAACTCGCTGCCCCCTCAAGACAAAATTAGCCTGAACGACCTCGGCCCCAGCAGTTCCAAGAAGATCACCATGGGGCTCATGCAAGCCCCACTCGTAGCAAATTACCTGCAGAGCATGGTCACTCACGTGGATCCGGACTTCCCTCCCAGACTGATCGCGGGCTTCCGACAAGAGTATGACAAGTATCGGAGAACCGGAGCCAAGGGCGATGGCCTGTTCGTTCTCCTGGAGCATTTCGCTGCCGGTGGTTCAGCGGACTTCGAGCGTCACGCAGCCGGCCTGGCCGTACTTGCCCACCTATTCCAGGTCTGCGACATTTTTGAGACCACATCATGATCGCACCTAATAAATACGTCAACACCAAGAGCTCTATCCTTGGGCAGGCGAGTTCGATCCTGGCATTGCGCAAAAACAGCACGACGGTGTCATCCCTGTGGGATGAAGTGCGAGAAACAGAAGAGGACATCTCTTATGAGAGATTTATCCTTTGCCTCGATTTCTTGTATACCGTCGGAATCGTCGACCTAGACAAGGGAATCCTCTCATGGCGTCGCTAAAAATTAGGAAGGTGAGGGCCAACAAAGGATCCTTCCGCGAGGTGGAGTTCACCGACGGGCTCAATCTAATCGTGGCCGAGAGAAACGCAACTTCCACGGATCGCGATTCACGCAACGGCGTAGGGAAAAGTACACTTGTCGAGATTGTGCATTTTTGCCTCGGCTCTTCGGTTACCCAGAAAAATGTTATCCACCAACTTCGTGATGACGACTGGGAATTTTCTCTTGACCTTGAGCACGGAGACTGCGCGTTCACCGTACGGCGCTCCTTGACTAAACCAACCACAGTCACTCTCACGAATCCGGCTCGCGACCTGCCGTTGATGGAATCAGCGAAAGTCTCACTGAATGGCGAAATTGAAATCTCCACCAAGTCATGGAAGGAGATTTTGGGTCAGATCTGCTTTGGCCTTACAGAGGAAACCACGGCAGAGAAATACTCGCCGACATTCCGCTCACTGGTCTCGTATTTCGCCCGATCTGGCCGGGATGCCTATCTTGATCCGTTCACTACGTCTCGTCAGATCCGTAGCTATCAGAAACAGGTCTACAACGCGTTCCTAGTGGGACTTAACTGGCGGCACGCATCCGAATGGCAGGTACTTAAGGACCAGGAAAAAAAGGTTCGCACACCGTCACCGAATTCTGCCCTGCAAAAACGGTCCACCCTGGCCGCCCTAGAAAACGAACAAGTCAGACTGGTAGCCGATCAACAGCGCCTGCGCAGCCAGGTGGCGGAATTTCGCATTGTTCCAGAGTACTCTGCCGTGGAGGAACAGACCCGACACCTCACGACAGAGATGCGCGAACTCGTGAACGAGTCGAATATTCTGACACAGAAGATTTCTCGCTACGAGCAGCAAATGTCCGCAGAGTCAGCTGGGGACCTCAGTCGAGTGAAGGATATCTACAGTGAAGCTGGCCTCCTGTTCCCGGACAGTTTGAGCAGGGATCTTTCTGATGTAATTCGATTCCACAACGAAGTAACGACGCATCGCAGAGATTACTTGGAGAACGAGATTGTCCGCCTCCGAACGCGGGCTAGCGAGATTTCCAGCAGGCTCAATTTCCTGGATGATCAACGTGCCGACTTGATGCGGCTACTCAACGAAGGCGGCGCGGTTGAGGATCTCGGCCAGCTGCAGTTTCGCCTTGGACGCACACAGGAGCGCCTTGAAGAGATCGAGAAGAGAATCACCAGTCTTGAAAGTTCGGCCGCCGAAGAAGCGACAGTGGCGTCCGGGCGTCAGGCATTGCTCAGCCGCGCGCTGCTGGATCGCTCGGAGCGTCGCCCGAAGTGGTCGACCGTGACTTCTCGATTTGTCGAGGTCACACAGTATCTTTACGGCCAGCCGGGCGAGATTAATTTCGGCCTAAATGAGAACGGATTCATTTTCGAAACGAAAATGCAGCGCCGCGGCTCAAACGGGGTAGACCTTATGGGGATCTATTCTTACGACATCGCGCTCACACAGGTCTGGCAGACAGTAGAGCGAAGGGTTGGTTTCCTGATTCATGACAGCTTGCTTTTCGAAGGTGTGGATGAGCGTCAGATCGCCCTAGCATTGAACTATGCGAAGCAGAGCAGCGAGAACCTCGACTTCCAATATATTGCATTCATCAATAGCGATAACCTACCGCTAGCCGATCTCCGTGAAATCGGCCTTCAATGGCAGGATCACGTAAGGCTGCAACTGGGAGACGCGCGCCCGGAAGATACGTTGTTGGGATTTCGGTTTGGCCAAACGCCTTCCTGATATCGGAGGTAAGCACGATGTAGACCGCCAGGGCTCACGAAACGACGGCACCAACCAGACTGCGGCCCTTGCATAGCTCGCCGTCGAAGGCGGCGGTTCGCCGCCGGCCTTCCCGTGCCGCAGGCAGTTGGCCCTTCTGATCTGCCCGCTCCGGGACCACTACTCGGATGCCCCTGCGTCGCAAGGTCCGGCTGATCGCCCGTGACAAGTACGCCTTGTCCGCGATCACCGCATCAGGTCTGAGGCGGGGCATCCGACGCGAGGCGCAGCGGCATGCGACCAGATCAGCGGGCGCAGTTGACATGTAGTCACACGAACTCGCCTACCAGCTGGACACTGGACAGAGGTGCGCTCCCAGGCGGTCTACGCAGCAGAGCGCAGTGGAGAAGGCGCCTGCGAGCGGCGGCGTTGGAGAGTCCAGGGCTGCGGCCGATACCGATGCCGTCCTCCTGGGCATTCGCGCGGCCAGCGCGCCTTTGCCAGAGCGCATGAGCTTATCGTGGCATGTCAATCATTCCCCAGTAATAGATGCCGGATTCCTTGCTATCTGAATCATCGACTGACGCCCGGACGTCGCACGGTACCTTTTCGCTGATTTCGCTCCCCCAGCAAGTGGCAGAGAATGCGCGCTTGTCCGCTGGCGTGAACTCGAAAAGCTGCTTCGGCTTACTCGGGTAGCCGCTTGTGTAGAACTTCTCATTCTCCACCTTCTTCGACTTACTTTCTCCTGATTCAGTGTACAAAATTTCCATCGCCCATCGGCACTTTTGATTTGAGGATAAAATATCCAAATTTGCCACCCAGGAACCTTGGCCATTTCCGAGCTCGACAAAATTACGACTAAAGTAGGGATAGTTACCTCCCTTGCCCTCGAATTTCGTCAGAGGTGCACGCCCTCCAGTTTTCACAATGTCGACCATAAGCCCCTCGACAGCTCCTCCGCCTTGCGGAGGAAGACTAACAACAGTCGAAGTGGATGTCTTCGAGCATCGAATGTCTGACAACGACATACTACGAATTACCACGGAGCCGGAACGGTCGCTTTGCATAGTCAGCTGTAGGGGCGTGAGGACCCTCCCCCAGGGATTCTCTAGTGGAGATTGCCCAGCGAAAAGCACTGTAGGCTCCTCGCGGAAGGATGAAAGCACTTTGCCCACGAAATTTTCGGTCGCCTTAGGGCTTTCGTTGCTGGCGTGCGCCAGTCTAATTAGTCTTCGCTGCTCCGATTCCGTGAGAGGGTTTTCAAAGAGAATGATCACCTCACCCGAAGATAAAATATCGTCTACCCCCGTGCGTGAATCCACGGTCAAGTTGAATGGAGGTTTTGCGGAATCAACGGCATCGTTCGCGGCGTCCTCTGCAGAGGCGTTGACTCCCACGTTGAGCAAATCGAAGCCGAGTTGAAAATAACTTCCAATCAGAACAGCAGCTACGCATAGAAATAATGCCAGCAACAGGACTTTCAGGCGATCTTTTCCATTGGCTCTCTTGAATCCGGGGATTTTGCTGTCGATCAGCTCAGCGACGGGTGATTCTTGCCGTTCGGCGGGGGGATTTATCTCTTCGCGGGATACCTCATTATTGGCACTTGCCGACACCTGCTGTGCGTGAGAAACGGCTGCGGACGCTCCATTTTGATGTCGGGCGGGGTTATGTTGAGATGTGCTGTCGGGCTCGCTCGCTGGTGTGAGTTCTCGTGACACTTTCCCCCCTGAATTGCACGTCGGACTCGGCATTTTAGTCCTCAGTGAAGCCATCGCACAGACTTCGGAGTGATTTTCCCACTCAGGCGTCGCTCTGCACCCGGGAGGTGCATGGACATCTGCGGTGCGCGACTGCGCAGGACGGTCTAAAGGCTGTCTCGTACCTCTTGTAGCCGCTTAGCTGTGTCCAGTTCGAGCCGATTGGTCAGGTCGTGGCCGAGTCCGCGAATCGCTCCAGAATCGAACGAGTTGACCCGTCCGCCGTAGCCCGCGGCCTGTGCGTCGACTTACGGGACAGCCTTCAGCAGACCGGGCAGCAACCTTCGACTCCGTGTGAGGGAGCCAGGAGATGTCTGCCTCCGCTCCCTCAAGGCATCCTGGGAAGGTATGTTGCAGCCCGGTGGCGAAGAGCCATTCCGCGGCCTCCTTCTCTCAGGAACGCGCACCACTTCCGCACCATCTGCGGCAGACAACCACGGTCAACGGCGGTCCCCCCGCCTTGAAAGATGAGCGACCGGATGACGGCCCGTTGACCGAGCAGGTACTTGCTTGGCTCGTCACTTCCAAAGGACGAGCCACTCCGATCACTGTGGACGCGCACGGGATGTGGACGACGCAGAGAGCGCTGACCGACTCTTTCCGCCTGGCGAGGAGTGAGGGGACCCTCCGCCGCCTGAGTGTCTAACTGTGTGACAACCACGGCGGACAACCGCGAACGACCGTGGACGTCAGCGGACCGTCAGTGCAGGTGACGAGTACGGCAGCCCAAGGCAGTGACCGCACCGAGTTGCTTCGGGACGAAGCAGTCCGCAGGCCGTCCTAGGTCGACAAGTCAGCCAGCAGAGCCAGAAGCCCATGGCATCTGATCTGGTCAGAGCCATGGGCCTCTCTTGCTGTGCTAGTCCGCGGGATCGTGGATCAATAGGCGGGCTTACGCGGATCGCTCGTTGCCCGGAGGTGGCCGCGGCTCGTTGCGACGCGGTAGACGTCCCGCAGAGCCCCGGTCAGCTCTTTGACCAGGCTCCGCATCCCTTCAAGGGACGTGTCCTGGTTGTCGAGAGCTTCCCAGGCCTCCTCCAACAGTTCTTCTGCCGTGCCGAGTTGGATCGTTTCGATGCTGTCGGCAAGGCGGGACATGTAGCCGTCCGGGTCGTCAGTGCTCAGGTAGCAGGGCTTGTCCCCCGGGCCCGACCATGGGAGGAGCCGAAGTTCGTTCGGAGTCGTCATCCTTGGGTTGGCCTCTCGTTGAGCACGTGGTGGGCGGTGAAGACGGCGTCGACTCGGTCTCCCGGAAAGGCCAGGAGCGCGGCTTCAACGACGCGACCGGTGGTGTCGGTGGCGATGCGCGTGATCGCGAGAACGCCCATGTTGTTTCCGATCCGGAGGGCCGACGCTTCGTCTGGGGTGGGAGAGCGGGCGGAGACCGTCTCTCGGATGGTGGCCGGCGACGGGCCGAGGACGGCGAATCGCGTGGCTGCCTCCCGGCATACGGCGTCGTCGTCGAGGACTCCGGCCGGGGCCAGGTCGCGCGGGATGTAGATGCGGGCCAGCCCGTGCGGTGACCCTTGTTCGAGGCTGAGGCAGGTGTACTCCGCGAGAGGGCTGCCCGTTGGCACCTTCAGCAACGTCGTCAGGTGCAAGGAGGCCGGAACCGTGCTGCTACGAACCGTGATGCGCAAAGTCGGCTCAGCGGCGGTCCAGGGGTCCAGCGTGCCCCAGCCGCCGACGTACATGATCTTGCGGCGGGGGCGACGGACGTAGTTGCCCTTGCCGTGGATCTTCTCGACGAGTCCTTCGCCCTGGAGCACGGCGAGAGCACGTCGCAGGGTCACCGTGCTGACCCTGTACCGGGCGGCAAGACCGGCTTCGGACGGGAGACGTTCGCCAGGCTTGATGCTGCCCGTCGTGATCTGGTGGCGTAGGTCGTCGGCGATGTCGAGATGGCGTCGGGGCACGGAGCCGGTCACCGCCTTCTCAACAGTCGCAGTGCGATGAGCCGGGTACGGGCGTGTATGGCCAGCAGTTCGCCCGACTCGAAGACCAGTTGCTTGGCCCCCTGGGGAAGCTGGAAGAGGTCGCTCACTCGGCAGACCTGACCGCCGAGTTCGATGATGTCGCCGCGCTGCACGGTGGCCGCAGTGACCTCGACGGAAGAGACCAGTGCACCACCGGGGGCCGGGGTCCTCATGCCATCACCTTCACGGGCACGGACGGGTCCGGGGTCGAATGGCACGGGCAGATGCACACCTCGTAGATCACCGGCACGTCGTCCGTCGCCGCAGGCGGGGACGGCTCGATGCAAGAGTGGTGCGTGCCAATCCAGCAGGCGATCGAGCGGTAGGGGACGGAAGCTGTGCCCGTCGGGTGCGGTTGTCGGCGAGGAGGCATCAGTGGGCCCCCGCGAGGACCGACCAGGCATCGGCCGGCAGGTGCGGGACGACGAGCACTGTGCGCGTCCGTGCACGCTGCTCTTCCCACGCCAGCAGGTACGGGCGGACAAGCGCGACGTCCTCTCCCCTCAGCGGGTAACGGTGGACTGTGCCGGCCGGAGTCCGTCCCAGAGCGACGGTCGAAGCGTCAGCGGGTGCGGGGCAGGTGAGAGGAACCAGCGGACGGGAGGGCGTTAAGGGGCGGCAGTGCCGACCGTTGGGGAAGCACCGCGCTCTGGTGCGCGAGATGGCTTGGCGGATACGGTTGAGCATGCTGTTCAGCTCCTATCGCTGATAGCCCGGTCCCCCGACGTCGCCTGTCGTGGGGACCGTTTTACGTACGACCGCCCATAAGGTGCGGCCGTTCAAGCTGGTGGCCACGAGCCCGAATCGATCGGCATCGGCCACCGCGTTCAGGACCTCCCGCCATGAGTCGGCGGAGAGTGTGTCTGGTACTTCTGCCTCGACGGTCGTGAACTGGGTGTGCTCCTCCACGCGTGGGCGGAGGCCAGCGGCAGACAAGCGGGCGGCGATAGCCGCCGCGGTCACTTCCGAAGCGGACACAGCACACCCTCCATTGCCAGCGATCACTTTCGGTAAAGCTAGTTAACTAGATTAGAGCTAGTGGACTAGATTTTCCATATGTCTGAGCAACCGCCGTACCTCCGCATCGCCGACGAACTCCGGCAGCGCATCGCGGAGCACGTCTGGGAACCGGGCGACCGCCTCCCATCCCGCGCCCAGATCGGCCAGGAGTGCGGCGTGGGTGAGAACGTGGTGCGCAGGGCACAGGAGTTGCTGATCTCCCAAGGCGTGCTGGAAGGCCGGGCCGGATCGGGCACCTACGTCGCCGAGCCCCGGGAGCGCGTGAGAGTCGTCCGGTCGTCGGCACGTGAGCAGCCCAGTGGATCCCCGTTCCGCCAGGACATGAAGGCCCTTCGCCGACAGAGCGACTGGGAGAGCCGGACCGACGCCAAGGTGCCGGCCCCGGCGGAGATCGCGACGCGGCTCGGCATCGCTGAGGGGGAGCTGTGCGTGCGGACGACGTACGAGTTCCTTGCGGACGGGAAGCCGGTTCAGCTGTCGACGAGTTGGGAGCCGTATGCCGTCACCGGCGGCACCCTCGTCGTTCTCCCCGAGGGAGGGCCCCACGCGGGGGCCGGGGTCGTGAACCGCATGGCCGAGATCGGAGTCACCATCAGCCACGCGGTGGAGCAGCCCGAACCCCGGCACGCGACCGCCGAGGAAGCATCGCTACTCGGCATCCAGAAAGCCGCACTCGTGACGCACATCCGGCGGACGTACTACAGCGACGACGGCCGTCCCGTGGAAACAGCGGACATCGTGGTGCCCGCAGCGCACTGCGAGATCGTCTACGAGATCCCGATCAACCGCTGACGAGCTGCCCCGGCAGCTCCAAAGCCGTGGCCCAGCCGTGCCCCCTGCGTGCCCCTTCCGTGCCCGAAAGAGCGGGAAACCAGGGGGAACAGCGGTGCCCGGCGGGGAGCGGGCATGGCAAAGGCCCCCGACCATACGCACTGGTCAGGGGCCTCTCGCCTGCGGTGGGTGTGGGATTTGAACCCACGGTGACATCGCTGCCACGACGGTTTTCAAGACCGTCTGCGTTCTCCTACGCGCAAGCCTGTGGCCTGGCTCTTTGCCCGCAACTGCCCAGATCCGCACTGCCGTGGCCCACACATGGCCCACCGCGCCGCGACTCGCGCCCCACCGGCCAGTCCGGGCACCACTCTCAGCAGGGCCGACGAGATGGAGGAACATGGCAAGCTTGGACCGACTACGACGGAGAGAGGGGAGACTCGTGTCGCAGCAGGCCAGCCCTCGCGGAACCTTCCTGAAGATCGCTGAAGTCGTCAGAGCTCGGATCGATGCCGACCCGAAGATGTCCGAGCTGCCAACGGCTGCGGACCTGATGGGCGAGTTCGGCGTCTCCCGGGGCGTAGCTCTCCGGGTCTTCGATGTCCTCCAGGAGCAGGGCGCCGCAGAACGCGTTGCTGGCAGTCGCTTGCGAGTAGTGCGACGCGGGGAAGCCGTCGACCGCCGGCCGTTGGCCGAACGACTCACCGACGTGATCACGAATGACCAGCTCCCCGTGGGGGCGACCTTCCCGAGCTCGACCAAGCTGTGCGCGCGGTTCGGCGTCTCCCGGCCCACCCTGGCCAAGGCGCTTCACAAGCTGGAAGCCGCCGGGCTTCTGTCGGAAAGCAAGCAGGGCAAGCCTCGCACCGTACTGTCCCTGCCGAAGCGAGAGGAGAGTGCCAGCCCGTGAGCACCAAGGCATTGACCGATTGGGCATACCCCCTTGCCGAATCGCTGCTCTCAGAGCCTCTGCCGCGTCGGTGGGCGCACTCGCAGGGCGTGGCAGAGAGAGCCCGTGTGCTTGGCCCGATCCTCGGTTCGAACGCCGATCTGCTGGAAGCAGCAGCAGTGCTTCACGACATCGGCTATGCACCCGATCTTGCCAAGACGGGCTTTCACCCGCTGGACGGGGCGCGGTATCTGCGGGATGTCGCTCGCGCTGACGAGAGGGTGGTGCGCCTCGTGGCTCATCACTCCTGCGCGTGGATGGAGGCGGAAGCCCGAGGGCTCCGGGACGAACTGGAAGAGGAGTTCCCCCGGGAGGATCCCCACCTGAGCGATGCTCTCTGCTTCTGCGACATGAACACCACGCCGGACGGCACTCCGACGAATCCGGTGGACCGGATCAATGAGATCGCTGGTCGCTACGGTCCGGAGAGCTTGATCGGGATGTTCATCCGCCGAGCCGAACCGGAAATCCTCGGCTGCACGGTGCGCGTCCTTGAGCGACTCGCCACCGTCAAGCGTCAGCCGACGTAGGGCGCAGTCCGCTCCCGGTCCAGAGCGTGCTCGATCCTGAGCCGCATGGTGGGGTGGATGTCGAACTCCCGCAGGTCCGATGGGCTGACCCATCGGACCTGCGTCGTCTCATCACTAGTCCGGACGTCTCCACCGACCGGGCGGGCGCGAAAACAGATGCTGAACTGCTGACGTGCCTCGCCGTCGTCGTACAGCATCACGTGCCCGGGGTCGGTGTAGATCCCAGATAGGTCGACGACTTCGGCTTTGATGCCGGTCTCTTCCCACACCTCGCGCACCACGGTGTCGCTGATGGACTCACCCACGTCGTGCCCGCCGCCTGGCAGTGCCCAGCGGCCGTTGTCCGACCGCTGGATCAGCAGCACGTCGCCTGAGTCGTTCTGGACGAAAGCGACGACGGAAGGCACGACCGAGTTGGCCGGCGGGGCGTCGGGATCGTGAAGGTAGTCGATGCGTCCCATGTTCAAGCTCCCGTGATGTCGCGGTCCGTGACCGGGCGGGCACTGCCCCAGGCCTGTTCGATGCTATTCGCATAGGTGTCGAAGAGCCCGCCGCCTGGCAGCCGCCTCAAGTGCAGGACGGGTGCCATGTAGGCGCCGATTCCGTAGACGTGGGTATTCACCAACATCTCGTCGTCGGATCGGAAGAGCGAGTTGTAGAGCGTTCCGTCATGCAGACGGAAGCCGATGTCCGGGTGGCTGACGAAGAGCGGGCGGTAGTTCACCAGTGCGTTGCGGATCTTGCCGTCCATGATGCGGTGACCTTCGTCTATGCCGCGCTGTCGCACTGCCTCGCAGTCCGGGTCCCCCAGCAGGATCCGCACCTGCGTGGCCTCCTCGGCCTTCTCCTTCAAGAGGTCATGAAACAAGGGGTCTTCCGAAAGCCAGAGCCCGGAGTACACGAGGACGTCGACCCGAGACTCGGCTCGCTCATAGATCTCGCGCCACAAGGTGTTCGGCACCTGGTGGCGGTGCGGGTAGATGGTAACGATCTCAGCCTTGCTCAGATCGGCTGATGTAGCGACAGCACGCGAGTCGTCCCACAGGGTCGTCACATCGACGTTGAGCTTCGCGGCCGTGGCGTACTGATGACGCCTGTACGGGACTTTGCCCTGCGTGATCCAGCGTTCGACTGTCTTCGGGTTGACCTCGATCGAGTCGGCCAGTTCCTGAATGGTCACGCCCTGAGCGAGCAGGGCCGACCGCAAGCGTTCGTTGGACATCTCAACCCCCGTGGGACGTCTTGGGACCTCTCGAAGGTAGTCAGATGAACTTCAGCTGTCCACGGACGGGGTAAACAACGCCCCCGACCTGGGCCGATGCTGATGGTGCGCCAGGAAGTCAAGGCGCGAAACAAGAAGTCACCACCGCCTCGCTTGACAGAACCCCGATGCGGGACCTGTAATACAGGTATCGCATCAGCCCGCAGGCGGAAGCGAAGGAGGGCCCTCTCGGGGGTGCTTCGACGTGCACGACCAGAGCGCCCGGAGGGTCCCGGTATCGGGAGTGAGCCCAAAGGAAGCCCTGTTCCTTGAGAACTGAAGATCTGCTGTGTCCCGCTGGTGACAACCCCACAGGTGATGTGGGCGGTGACAGCGGTTGAGCTGGTCGGCGCGCTAGGACGCGTCGGGAGCGAGCAGGGCAGGTCAGAACGGCGGCCGGGGAGGCCAGAACTTCCCCGGGAACGTGGCGCGTGGTGGCTTCGGGTAAAACCGGGGCCGCCGGGCTGAGCGAGCGGACCATCCCCGTACCCGCAAGGGCAGACGGGCGCGATGACCGAGGCGAGCGGGCCACGCAGCAGTAAGGGCGGCACACGGGCACCTGGAGAGGGCCTGTCGGAATGCCGCACCTGCGAAGGCGATCCCCGCGTGATGAGCACCGGATCGCCCTCGTCAAGCAGGCAGGAAGACACCCCGATGGGGCTGTCTTCCTGCCTGCTTGATGAGGCACCACCACCAAATCTGAAGGAGCCCACCATGTGGGGAAGCGTGATCGCGGTACTGGGGACCCTGCTGGGTTCGGTGACCGCCTACCTGCTCCAGCAGCGCACCGCCCGCACGGACCGTGCGGATGTCCGCCGGCATGAGGAGCGGCGGGACCGGATCGCGGCCGTCACCGCGTTGACGGTGGCGCTGGCTGATCACCGCCGGTCGATGTGGGTCCGTGAGGACCTGCGGTTGTCCGGCGCTTCGGACGCCGACTACCAGGCCGCCCGTGCGGCCAGTCACAACACCCGCTCCGCTCTGACCGCGCCGCTGACCACGCTGGCGATCCTGGCCCCCGAACTTGCCGGGGTCGCTCAGGACGCGGCCGGTGCGACGTACGCCCTGCGGAACACCGAGAACCGCGAACTCCTCGACTTCTACCGCCGGGCCGCGATCGAGGCCGCGGACGAACTCGTCCGCGCCGCCGCCACCGCCTGACACCCCCACCACTTCACAACGCAGCGCGGCCCCGGGATGCACCCCGGGGCCGCTGTTGAGCCGCCACACCTTCACAGGGAGAGAACGACTCATGAAGACCATCGTTGCTGGTCGCGAGCCCGTTACCGCGACCGAGTTCGTTGAGCTGGCTCTGGGCATCGACCTGGAGCTGTTCACCGGTTCGCCCACCGAGTCCGTGATGGACCGGGCGGCCCGTCTGGACGTCGCCCGGGAGGTCCTCGCGGACCTGCGGGAGAGCGACCCGGAGACCGCGGCCTACGCCGAGAGCCTGATGCGGGCCCTCCCGCTCAAGCAGCCCCGCCCCAGCGGCCGGCGCGCCCGCCGCACCGCCCGGCGCCCGCTGCACGAGCGCACGGCGGTGGCCGCATGAGCGAGCACACCGCGCAACTGTCCATCCGCACCGGCAGGTGGACCCTGTACGTCGCTCTACTGGGTGTTCCGGTCTCGCAGTGGCCGGAGCACGACTTCGGCACCGAGGTGGTGCCGACCCCGGCGGAGCGTTCACGAGCGCTCACCGATCTCGGGTTCGTGTTCACGGACGGGGCCGAGTGGGTGTGGCAGGAGTACCCGGAGGGGCCGGACGACGACACGTCGCCGGTCCGGCTGCTGGCCTCGGTCCGGGTGTGTTCACGGGACGGTGACCTGTCGTGAACAGTGTTCAGATCCGTTCAGCAGAGACCGCGCTGTCGGTCGGGACGTGGCTGATCGTGGGCGGCGCGATGCTGTTCTCGATCCTCACGGTCACCCCGCTGATGGAGCGCCACAGCCCGAAGGGCTGGGAGTGGACGGCCCCGATCCTGCCGCTCGTGGTCGATGCCGCGGTCGTCATCGTGGTCCGCCTGGACTCGGTGCTGGCGGCCCTGGGCGGGGACGGGGGCCGGTGGCCCATCGCTCTGCGGTGGATGACCGGAGCGATGACCCTCGCCCTGAACGTCGCGGACTCCGCGTTGAAGAAAGAGCTGGTCGGGGTCGCGGTCCACGCGGTGGCCCCGCTGCTGCTGATCGTCACGGCGGAGACCGGTCTCGCCTACCGGCGGGCCATCACCGCCGCCCACACCGCCCGCGAAGCGCAGCTCAAGGCCGAGCGCACGGAGCGGGAGCGGGCCGCCGACGAACGCCGTGAAGCCGATGAGCGGCGGCGGCGTGAGGAGCGGGAGCACGCGGCCCAGTTGGTCCGTGAACAGCGCGAGCACGAAGCCCTGATCGCCCGTGAACAGACCGCCCGGGAAGAAGCCGCGCGGCGTGAGGAACGCGAGCGGGCCGAGGCGAAGGAGCGGGCCGAGCGGGAGGCCCGTGAACGCCGTGAACAGATGCGTGAACAGCAGCAGGCCGAGCGTGAACGCCTCGACCGCGAAGCCGCCCAGCGCCGGGAGCTGGAGGCCCGGGAGCGTGAGGCTCGTGAGCGCCGCGAGCGTGAGCGTGAACAGCAGCAGGCCGAGCGTGAACGCCAGGCCCTGCTGTCTGCCGGCCCCGCCGTGGAGAAGCAGGACGAGGAGCGGGCGCGGGCCACGGTCCGGGCCGCGTTCGACGCCGGGCTTCCCGTCCGTACGGCTGCCGAGCTGTGCGGCTGGTCGGTCGGCTGGGTCTCCACCCGCTACCAGGAACACCGCGACACCACCACCACCGCCGTCGCCCTGGACCTTGAGGGAGCCACCGCATGATCACCCTGATCCGCACCCGCACCCTGAACGCCCTGCGCACCGACCTCACCGAGGCCGAGACGGAGGCCGAGGCGGCCCGTGTCGAGGCCGAACTGTGCCTGGAGCAGAGCGGAAACCTCCTCAACTCCATGGAGCGGGCCGAGGACGAGGCGGAGGAACTGCGGGCCGCACTCACCCGCGCGACCACGGATGCGGCCCGGCTCGAAGGCGAGCTGGCAGCCCTGCGGGCCCAGTCCCTGCTGGACACCGAGGACCGCCAGGCCCTGCGCACCCTGCTGCGCACCACCCGCAAGCAGAACAACAGGGCGGATCGGGTCTACGTCCTGTTCCACCACGGGAACCTCCACAGCATCCATCCCACCGTTGAAGCGGCGGAGATCGCCGCTGAGGCCGAGGGAGCCCCGCGCTCCAGCTGGACCACCCACACCCCCGGGGCCGCCCTGCCCCCGGCCTGTGAGGTCACCTGGCGGGTCCAGCCCCTCCCCTTCGGCACCACGACACCGTGAGCGGCCTGCCCGCCTACCGGTGGCACCTCGCCCCCGATGGTCTGGCCACCCGCCGACAGCTCCGCGCGCTGGGGCTGCGGCCGGGTGGTCAGGACGTCGTCGCCGAACTCCACCGCCCGCGCCGCCGGCGCGACCCGCTGGTCGCCTACCTCTACCGCGTCGACCGGGCCAAACCGGTCCGCCCGATGACACCTGCCCGCCGAGCTGCGCTGGCCGCGGCGATGCTCGCCCGCCGCACCTGCCCCACCTGCCGTCTCGACGCCGGGTACTGCATCCCGCGCTCGCTCGGCATGTGCGTGACCTGCCACGACCTTCCGCTGAACCGAGAGGACACCCCCTCATGAACGCCGCCGAGTACCGCGCCGCCGCCGAACTCATCGTCAGCAGGGACACGTACCGCTTCGGGGGCATCCACCCCGACGATCTCCGCAAGGCCGAGATCTTCGCCCAGCTCGCCATCGCCGCCGCGACCTCCGAGACGGCCGGCGCGCACACCGGGTCGGAGCACACGGAGACGTTCGAGACCATCCGCTACACCGCCGACGTGGTCTGCATCCGCGGTGGCGACGTGCTGGTCATCGAGCGGGGCTGGGACCCGCACAAGGGCATGAACGCACTGCCCGGTGGTCACGTCGACCCGGGCGAGTCCTCCCGCGCCGCCGCCGCCCGCGAACTGCTGGAGGAGACCGGCGTTCAGGTCGACGCCTCCGACCTGACGTTGGTCGGGGTGTGGGACGCCCCGGACCGCGACCCCCGCGGCCGATACATCACCGCCGCCTACCTGGTCACCGTCCCCGAGGACACCACCGCCCGGGCCGGTGACGACGCCGCGGCTGTCCGATGGGTGCCGCTTGGCGCCCCCGGGGCGCTGGCGTTCGACCACGGGCAGATCGTGGCCACCGCCCGACGCCAGCACCCCGCCTGCGGCCGGGCCATCGGCACCGCCCGCCGGGCCTGACCACCAGCTGGGGGCTGTCGTGTTCGCTTCGCTCTTTGTCCTGCTCTACCTCGGTCATCTGCTGGCGGACTACCCGCTGCAGACCGACCACCAGGCCGCCCACAAAGCCGACTGGTGCGCGACCGGCTGGGCCGCAAACCTCACCCACGCCGCCACCCATGTCGCGACCTGCGGGGCCGCGCTCGCCCTGGGCGCGGTCGTTCTGGACGACGTGGCCCTGTCTCTCCCGGTTGCCCTGGTGGCGCTGGGGTGGATCGGCGGAAGTCACGCGTTCATCGACCGGCGGTGGCCGGTGCAGTGGTGGATGACCCGCACCGGCCAATCCTCCTGGGCCGCCAACGGCGGTGCCGCGCACGTCGACCAGACCGCGCACATCCTCGCCCTGGTCCTCGCCGCCCTCGCACTCACCGCGGCCTGACCGCAGGCAACCCGCTCAACGTACGTGCCGCACACAAACGCAGGGCCCGGCCCACTCCTGGACAGATTCGGCCGGGCCCTCCTACTCCGCAAGGGAGTGCGCACAGCATGACGGACACCACGATCACTCCGGTAGTGGCCCCCGAGGCCACCCCCGACATCCCGCCACCCACACCGCCCGAACAGAAGCCCGAACCCACCACCCCCGCCGTGGAGCACACGCCGGGCGGGTGGCCGGTCGTCCCGCTCGCCGTGACCGGCACCAACACCGGCACGTCCCTGGTCGCCGCCGCCGCGTTGGTCGGCGGCGGTCCGGCCGCTCTCGCGGTCGCCGCGACCGGCGCCGCCGTCCTCGGCACCATCGCCATCGCCCGCAAGCACCGCGACAAGAAGAAGCCCCGCAAGACCACCAACCGCACGTCCCACACCGCGACCGGCCTCGGATCGACCGGCCGGGGCAGTGGCTCCCGGCGAGTGCCCGGGCAGGCCCGGGGCGGAACCGCCGGCAGCGGTAAGAGCGCTGGTCGCGGGCGGGGTAAGTCTGGGCGGGGCAGTGCTGGTTCGGCGCTGGGCTCCGGAGCGGTAAGCCGACCGAAGAACACCACGCCCCCCAACCGCAAGTCCACGGCCAAGCACGGATCGGCCGGGGCCGGGGCTGGTGCGGGGAAGTCCGGCGGTCGTGTGGGGCAGGTCAAGGCGCTCCGGGACTCCGCTCGCACCTCGTCCCCGTCCCGGGCTGCGCGCCGGTCGGAGACGGCCGGTGCGCGCCGCTCGGTCGCGGACGCCCGCAGGAACGCGAAGAACAACGCCCGGACCGGTTCCCTGAAGGGGAAGGGGAAGGGGGCGTTGGGCCGGGCCGTGGGCAAGGCCGCGGGCCGGATCAGCGCCGCCAAGGGTGCCGCTGTCGAGCGCAGCCGGAAAGCCCGTGACCGCAAGGCCGCGGGCACGGTCGCATCGCGGCGGGACGCGGTCCGTAAGGCGCCCGCCCGCAAGGCAGCCCGTAAGGCGCTGCGGCGCTCCGCGATGCGGTTTCAGGGCCGCCGCCTGCTGGCCGCTGTGCTGGCGGGGGCGTTGGGGCTGGTCGGGCTGGTGTCCACCCCGCTGGGCCGCAAGCTCGGCTGGGCCTGGCTCATGTACCCGGGCCGTCGTCTGTACGCCCGGCTGATGCGCACCGCCGAGGAGCAGCGCCGTCTGCGCGATGAGATCGCTATCGCCGCCCTTGGCGAGGCGGAGGCCGCTGTGGATGCGGAGGCGGCCGAGGACAGCGAGGAGATCGGCGACACGGCGGAGCGGCCTCAGGGGCCGACGCCGGCAGCACCCACCACCACTCCGTTTGAGGGAGAGATCGTGTCTGGTTTCCGGTTCGAGGAGTACGCCGCGGAGATGGAAGCGGCAGCCCAGCAGTACGACCCCGAGAACGCCATGGAGATCCTCGCCATGGTCGAAGGGCTCCCCGCGGCGCTGGCGAGCGTGGCGAACGTGATGCAGATCCTCGCCGAGCGGGCCGACTTCGAGTTCCCGCTGGAGAAGCAGGTCGCGGACGGCTTCAACGACATCTACGGGGCGCTCATGGCCGCCGTGGCGGTCGCGGAGGACATGGGGCCGCTGTTCCGCCAGGCCCACGAGCAGGACATCGCCCGCCACGAGGACCCCCGCAACGGAGTCGAGGCCGAGAAGGGCTGGAACGTCTGACCATGACCACCAACACCACCACCGCCAAGAAGGACAAGGACGCTGCTGGTGGTCCGGTGTGGGACTGGGCGGCCGGTCACGGACCCGTGACCGGCGCTCTGTCCGCCACCACCGGATGCCTCGCCCTCGCCACCACCGGGGCCGCCACCGGCATGCCCCCCGCCTGGGCCCTCACCGTCGGCGCCGCCGGAGCCATCGGCCACACGGCCAGCAGCCTGCGCGACCGCCTCTCCGCCCGCACCATCGCCATGCGCTCCGCCTCCTGGCTCGTCGGCGCCGGATGGACCACCTGGGCCATGACCAGCGGCCCCCTCACCTGGGCCGCTCTCGGATCCCTCGCCACGATCGGCGTCGGCATCGGAGCCGCAGCCCGCACCACCCTCCTCCACGAAGAGGCCCGGGAACTGGAAGCCATCGCCGCCGACGAACGCCAGGTCGCCCGCGAACTGTCCGCGGAGCGGCGGGCGATCGCCGCGGAGTGGGTGGACCGGGTCCAGCGGGTCTGCCGCATCACCCTCCGCATCGTCGCCGTCGAAGCATGGCCCACGGGCACCGGCTTCACGATCGACGCCGAACTCCCCGCCGGCGGAACCACCTACGACCGCATCGCCCAGCACTCCGCCGCCCTCTCCGCCGACGCGAGGCTGCCTCACGGCTGCACCGCCGTCGCCTCCCAGGGCATCGACCAGGGGCGCGTCCTGATCGACGTGACCACGGTCAACGTCCTCGCGGAGGAGCGCACCTACCCCGACACCTACACCCCGCTGTCGCTCTACACCGGCATCCCGTGGGGCTACCGCACCAACGCCGAAGAGATCTGCGTGTTCCTGCGCGAGCAGTGCGCGCTCGTCGTCGGCCCCACCGGGTCCGGCAAGACGAACATGGTCCACATCATCCTCGCCGGATTCGCCCGCGCCACCGACGTCCTCACCTGGGTCATCGACCTCAACGCCGGATCCGCCGGCCTCCCCTGGGTCCGCCCCGCACTCGACACCAACGGAGCCCCCGTGGACGGGGTCCGGCCGGGAGTCGACTGGCTCGCCTCCACCTACGAAGAGGCGGTCCTGATGCTCGACGCCGCGCTCGCGGTCGGGCTCCGTAGGAAGGTCGCCTACCAGGACCTGATGGCCCGGGCGAACACGGACCTGTTGCCGGTCAGCGCGAAGATTCCGCAGATCATGCTGGTGGTCGATGAGGGTGCGGAGATCCTGACCAGCACCGACCGGCGCATGAAAGACCTCGCCAAGAAGATCCTTGAGGTCATCCGGATGCTGCGGGCCATGGGCGTCCGCACCGTCCTCACCGCCCTCGGAGCCACCGGCTCGGTGCTGGGGAATCTGATGATCCGGCGCGAGGCCAAGGCCCGGGTCTGCCTCACCGGCGGGGAGACCGAGGGCATGGACCTGTCCAAGGTCTTCCCCGGCGCCCGTGGGCTGCGCCCCGACCAGGCCCCGTACAAGGGGGCCGGGTTCATGGGCACCCCCGAATCCGTCGCGGCCCTGTTCAAGGTATGGCGGATCCTGCCCAACCAGATCCGCGACATCGTCCACGCCACCACCGACATCCACCCCACCCTCGACGACATCAGCAGCAAGGCCGCCGGGCCCGCCTACGCGACCCGGTGGGACCCGGACCGAACCGCGTGGATGCGCGACACCAACCCGGCCCCGGCCACCAACAGCCCCGCAGACGACCAGCCCGCCGCTGCCGGGGGTGGGCTGAACCTCTCCGCGTTGCGGGGGGAGTCGGCGGAGGAGGCGTTGGCCCGGAAGTTCCGGGAGCAGATCGACGCCCAGTTCGCCACCTTCGACCAGCCCGCAGCACCCGGGGAGCCGGACACCGAGCGGCCCGCGCCGCCCAGGCTGAACCTGTCCGCCCTCCAGCCCGAGGACAACGCCGCCCGGCAAGCCGCCCTCGCCCTGCTCCTCGCCGCCGGCCCCGACGGCACCGGAGCATCGGCCATCGCCCGCGGCCTCGCGGACGAGCACGGCACGACCCGTCAGACGGTTGTCGGCTGGCTCAAGACATGGTCGGAGGACGGCACCGCGGTCCGCGTCGGCACCGGCACGAAGACCCGCTACGTCCACCGCGACCACGCCCCCGGCAACCCTGCCGAGGGGTGAGCGCTTGTCGCTTGTCGGCACCGGCCCGGGAAGGGCCCTGGACGGCTCCGTGAGGGCCGGAAACGGCTTGTGACCTGCAAGGCGACAAGCGACAAGACAAGACAAGCGACAAGGCACACGACAAGCGACACGACAAGCCAGCACGGCCCACACCCCCACCCAACGAGGGTGTGGGCCGTGCTGCTGAAGGAGCCCCGTCGTGCATGAAACCGCGTACCAGATCACCACCCTCACCTCCCAGCAGCCCACCGCGAACCCCGGTCTGCTGCCCACCGAGATCCCGCCCGGCGTTCAGATGGTCACGCTCCCTGGCGGCATGCGGACCCTGGCCTACACGCCGCAGCAGGCCCCGCCCGCGCCGCCGGTGCCGGTTGCCCAGCCGATCCCGACGTGGGCCAAGACCACCGCCCTGCTCACCCCGACGATCGGCGGCGGCATCGCCGCCGCCGGGATCGGGCTCTCCTACGCAGCCCCGGGACTGATCGCCATGACCGACGCACTCTGGGCCGCCGTAGCCCTCATCGCCGCAGCAGCGATCGGCGTCCCCATGCTCCTCCGCATCGGACGGGCCAGCGCCGCAAAAGGCACCACGACCATCACGCAGAACATCACCGCCAGCGGGATGTTCGGCAAGGCCAACGGAACCATCAACCACCGCTGACAAAGGGCGGCCCCCGTCTCAGCCAATGATCCGGGGCCGCCCTCGTCTGCCAGCACTCATCAGAACTGGAGACCTCCAGCATGACGCATCACGTACCAACCGCAATGCTCTCCGCAGCCTTACAGGCCGCCGAGCACGGCTGGCACGTCTTCCCGCTCCGCCCCGCGGACAAGCGCCCCGCCCTCCACCGTGAGGCGGTCTGCCCGCTGATCGGGGACTGCGCGAGCGGTCACCGCAAGTGGGAGGACCGGGCCACTACCGACCCGGACCGCATCCGCCGGGCCTGGTCCCACGGCCGGTTCAACATCGGGATCGCCACCGGCCCCTCCGGGCTGATCGTGGTGGACCTCGACATGCCCAAGCACAACAGCAGTGCGGACACGCCTTCCGGCGTGACGACCTTTGAGGCGCTCTGCGAGCGCGCCGGGCAGCCCGTCGCCACCACCTACCGCACCCGGACCCCGAGCGGCGGACACCACCTCTACTTCACCGCCCCGACCGGCATCCGCCTCGGGAACACCGCGGGCACCCTGGCCCCCCTGGTGGACACCCGGGCATGGGGGGGATACGTCGTCGCCCCCGGCAGCACCACACCGTGGGGCCGCTACGAGGTCACCGACCCGGTCCCCGTCGTGCCGCTGCCCGGCTGGCTGCTCGCCCTGCTCCGTCCCGCTCCTCGCGGGCCGGTCGGGCCGCTGGCCATGCCGGTGGTCAGTGGCAGCCGGGCCGGGCAGGCCGCTTTGGAGCGGGAGTGCCGGCGGGTTGTCGCGGCGCCGGAGAAGCAGGGCAACAACACCCTCAACCGCAGCGCGTTCAAGGTGGGGCGATTCGTCGCGTGGGGCGACCTCGCCCGGCACGAGGTTGAAGAGGCCTTCCAAGGGGCGGGAGAGGCCCGGGGACTCACCGCTGCCGAGTGCCGCGCCACGATCCGCAGCGCCCTGGACAGCTCCATCCGCACCGCCCGGCCCCGGGAGACGGCATGAGCGCCCCGCCCCGCCCCCGCTTGGAAGGCCATCCGCCTACTCCCCGGCTCAGGCTCGCCGGACCAGCCCCCGCCGCATCCGGCAGTGGTGCGCCGAAGGTCGTCGCCGAAGGCGTCCCCTCTGCTGTTCGCCCTGACCAGCAGAGGGGTGACGGCCGCTACCCCATCGCCTGGCTCACCATCACCGCACCCCGCGGCGCGACCCCCACCGCCACCAGCATCTGCGCATGCGGCCGCAACCTCTTCGCCGCCGGCCACCACAAGGCCCTCGCGCTGATCGCCGACCACACCGACCACAAAACCCGCTGCCCGCTGCGTGCCACTCAGGAAAGGACCGCGTCATGACCGCGACACCGACCTCTGCGCCCATCGACGGTGCCGCCCTCCTCGACGAGGTGGAAGCCTTCCACCGCCGGTTCAACGTCTTCCCCACCGAACACGCCTACGTCGCCGTCGCATTGTGGGACGCGCACGCACACCTGATGGACGCCCTCGACGGCACCGCCCGCATCGCTTTCCTCAGCCCCGAACCCGGCTCCGGGAAGTCGCGTGCGCTGGAGATCATCGAGACGCTCACGCCGCGCGCGGCGACGACCGTCAACGCCTCCGCGAACGCCCTGTTCCGGCTCGTCTCCGCAGACGAGGGAACGCCCACGCTCCTCTTCGACGAGATCGACACCGTCTTCGGCCCGAAGGCGGGCGGGAACGAGGAAGTCCGCGGCTTCCTCAACTCCGGCTACCGGCGCGGCGCCAAGTCCCTTCGCTGCGTCGGAGACGGCTCCGAACAGAAGGCAGCGTTCTTCCCCTCGTTCTGCGCGGTCGCCATGGCCGGACTCGGCTCCCTGCCCGACACGATCCTGACCAGGTCCGTCATCATCCGCATGCGGAAGAAGGCCCCCAACGAGAAGTGCGAGCCCTACCGGCGCCGCGTCCACGAGAAGCAGGGCCACCTCCTGCGGGACCGGCTCGCCGACTGGACCGCCACCCTCCACGACCAGGTAGCCGAAGCCTGGCCCGAGATGCCCGAAGGCGTCACGGACCGGCCCGCCGACGTGTGGGAACCGCTCCTCGCGGTCGCGGACGCGGCCGGAGGGCACTGGCCGTCCCGGGCCCGCGCGGCGTGCATCGAGCTCATCAAGTCCGCGTCCAGCAACGACGAAGCCTCCCTCGGTGTGCGGCTGCTGACCGACCTGCGCGACAAGGTGTTCTGCGGCGTCGACAAGATGCCCACCGCCGCCATCCTCGAAGTCCTCCTCTCCCTCGACGACTCCCCGTGGGCCGACCTGAGCGAGGACGGGCAGGCCATCAAGCCGCTCACCGCCCGGCGGCTCTCCAAGCTCCTGAGCCAGTACGTGCGGCCCGACAACAGTCCGATCAAGCCCAAGGGGATCCGGGTCGGCAGCACCACCCCCAAGGGCTACTACGCCGAAGACCTCACCGACGCGTGGAACCGCTACTGCCGCCCCGACCCCCAGGAATCCGCAACATCCGCAACATCCGCAACACCGCAGGTCAACCAGGGTGAATCTGTGGCGGAAGACCCTTCCGGGACCCGCCACATGTTCGCTGAATCCGACACACCCAGCCTTCGCTGCGTGGTCTGACACCACCCGCCCGACAGGTGCCGCCGCACCCACGTGCGGCGGCACCTATCCGCAACAGAAACAGCATCCGCCACAGATACAAGCCGCTGACCAGCAATGTTGCGGCGTGGCGGATGTTGCGGATCCCTCAGAGCGAAGACGAGAGACCACCTCGAAGAGGAGTCGCAACGTGGCCCGCCCCCAAATGCTGAAGCTGCCCGAAGTCCTCATCGAACTCAACATGAGTCGCGCCGCCTTCTACCGCCTGCGCGCCCGGGGCCTCGCGCCCAAGCTCATCAAGCTCCCCAACCATCAGGTGCGCGTACGCCGTGCCGACCTCGACGCCTGGCTCGCCAGGTACGAGGAAGCTGCCTAAGTCCGCACCGACCAGATCTGAGAGGGCCCGCCACGGCGGGCCCTCTCTTCATGGAGAGACATGCTCACCTTCGACGTCGTCATCTGGTCCATCCGGCAACGGAAAGGCCGGCCGAAGCCCTGGGAGCTCCGCTGGCGCGTCGGAGCCGAGGGGCACTCGAAGAGCTTCACCCTCAAACCGCAGGCTGACGGTCGGCGCTCACAGCTCATGTCCGCTCTGCGAGCGGGGCAGCAGTTCGACGAGGCGACCGGGCTCCCCGAGAAGGAGCTTGCCGCCCTCGCGATGCCGACGTGGTTCGAGCACGCCAGGGCGTACGCGCTGATGAAGTGGCCTGGTGCGGCGGCGAAGCATCGGGCGAGCATCGCGGAATCCCTTGCCGTCGTAACGCCTGTCTTCACGACCGGCACCGGCACCCGACCTGATGCCCGCGTGCTCCGTGCTGCTCTGTACCAGTGGGCGTTCCGAGCCGTGGACGGTCCGAAGGGTCAACTCGTCTCGCGAGCCGACGCCCAGGAGCCTCCCGCAGACGTCCGGAAGGCGTTGGATTGGGTTGCTCAGCATTCGATGCGGGTGGACGAAGCTGCGAAGCCGGAGCACGTACGCGCGGCGCTCGCGGCCCTTTCCCGGCTCCTGAACGGGAAGCACGCGGCGGAGAACACCGCCAACCGGAAGCGCATGGTGCTGAGCAACGCCTTCCGCTTCGCGGTTGAGGAACGCGCCCTCCTCACCCGCCACCCGTTTCTGTCGGTGGACTGGGCTGCTCCCCAGACTTCGGATGAGGTCGATTTCCGGTGGGTACCGGGCCCTCGAATCGCTCGCGCGTTGCTCGCCGCCGTGGCCGCGCAAGGTCCCCGTGGTGAGCATCTGGAGGCGTTCTACGGGGCCGTCTACTACGTGGCGACGCGCCCCGGCGAAGCCGCGGCGCTCAAGGAGTCGGACTTCATCCTGCCGTCTGAGAGCGAGCCGGAGGCGTGGGGCGAAGTGCTGGTGTCAGAGAGCCACCCGGAAGTCGGGGGAGGCTGGACCGACAGCGGGAAGTCCCACGACGAACGAGGCCTGAAGCACCGGGCACGGAAAGCCGTACGGGCCGTTCCCGTCCCGCCGATATACGTGCGCATGGTCCGCGCCCACATCGCGCGCTTCGGTGCAGCGCCGGACGGCCGACTGTTTCGGGCGGTGCGCGGCGGCCGTCTGACGTCGAACGAATACTCCGAGGTCTGGAGCGAGGCGCGGAAGGTCGTACTCAGCGAGCAGGAGCTTCGGACCGCGCTGGCAGAGGTCCCGTACTCCCTGCGGCACGCCGCCATCTCGCTATGGATCAAGTCCGGCATGGACCCGGTGGAGGCCGCCTACCGCGCCGGCCACAGTCTCGCCGTGCTCTACCGGTTCTACGCCAAGCTCCTCAAGGGCGGATCGGCGGCGGCCAACCGGCTCGTTGAGCTGGGGCTCAGTGCCGAGGAGTAGGGCCGATCCTGGCCCACACATGGCCCACACGCTCTGGTCGGCACCGGGAATCAGGGGCACGAGGTGAGACAAGGTGAGCACAGAGGGCGGGCCCCCGTTCCGGAGACCCGCCCTCTGACCTGCTACTTCTCTTACCTGGCGGTGGGTGTGGGATTTGAACCCACGGTGACATCGCTGCCACGACGGTTTTCAAGACCGTTCCCTTAGGCCGCTCGGGCAACCCACCCCGCGTCGGCGGTCCGGTCGCTGTGCAAGCCGATGGGCCGTCAGGCCCGCATGGGGCCGGTTCGACGCGTGGGACAGCCTAGCCGGTCAGCTGTCGCCCTCGCGCTGGCCCAGGGTGACTTCGGCCGTGGCCGTCTTGCCGTCGCGCTCGTACGTCAGGGTCACCTTCTCGCCCGGCTTGCGGGTCCAGATCTCGCCGATCAGGGTCGGGCCGCTGTCGATCACGGTGTCGTTGAACTTCGTGATCACGTCGCCGGCCTTCAGGCCCGCCTTCGCCGCCGGGCCGTTCGGGGTGACGGCGGGGGTGCCGCCCGCGCCCTCGGCGGAGATGGCCGCGCCGCCCGTCTTCTCCTCCATCGTGACCGTCGCGCCGATCACCGGGTAGACCGGCTTGCCGGTCTTGATCAGCTGCTCGGCGACGTTCTTGGCCTGGTTGACCGGGATCGCGAAGCCGAGGCCGATGGAGCCTGCCTGGGACTGGCCGAGGCCGCCGCCGGTCGACTGGATCGCGGAGTTGATGCCGATGACCGCGCCCGTCGCGTCCAGCAGCGGGCCGCCGGAGTTGCCCGGGTTGATCGAGGCGTCGGTCTGCAGGGCGCTCATGTACGAGTTCTTGTTGCTGGAGCCGTCCCCGGACGCCACCGGGCGGTTCTTCGCGCTGATGATGCCCGTGGTGACCGTGTTGGAGAGGCCGAAGGGCGCGCCGATCGCGATCGTCGAGTCCCCGACCGCGACGCCCTCCGAGTTGCCCAGCGGCAGCGGGGCGAGGCCCGCGGGCGGGTTCTTGAGCTTCAGTACGGCCACGTCGTAGCCCTGTGCCCGGCCGACCACCTCGGCGGCGTACTTCTTGCCGTCGGAGAAGGTCGCCGACAGTTCGCCGGACTCCGCGGCGGACGCCACCACGTGGTTGTTGGTGAGGATGTGGCCTTCCTTGTCGTACACGAAGCCCGTGCCCGTGCCACCCTCGCCCTCGCCGCCCTGCGCGTCGATGGTGACCACGCTGGGGAGCGCCTTCGCCGCGACCCCGGCCACCGTGCCCGCCGGGCGCTTCAGGTCCCTCGGGGTGTCCGACGCCGAGATGGTGGTCGAGCCGCCGCCGTTGCTGTCGTTCCGGTCGGCAGCCCAGAAGCCGAGGGCCCCGCCGATGCCACCCGCGACGAGCGCCGCGACGGCCACGGCCGCCACCAGACCGCTGCCGCGGCCCTTACCGCTCCTTCCGCCCGGGGCTTCGGATCCGGGCGGGACCGGAGCGCCCCAGACCGGGCCGTGACCGGTGCCGTTGCCGATACCGCCGGACGCGTGACCGGCGCCCCCGTCGGCGTACGACGGGACGGCGGGCGGGGGCGGCGGCCAGGACGCGGCCCCCGGGGGAAGCCCGGGCTCCGCTCCGTATCCGGGCTCCGCTCCGTATCCGGGCGTCGCTCCGTACGGGGAATGCTGCGGTGGCTGGGCCGGCGGCGGGGTCTGGTGGGCGCCCTGGGCGTACGCGGGCGTGGCCGGAGAGGCCGGGGCGCCTTGGTGCGTGGGGTCGTGGCGCGGCGCTTCGGCGTGCGCCAGCGCCCCTGGTGCCGGAGCACCCGCGCCAGGGGCGGGCGGAGCGGCCTCGGCTGCTCCGGCGTCGTGCAGGGGAAGGCGCGCTGTGTCGTGCGCGGGGTCGTGCGCCGTCTTGTGCGCGGCGTCCTGGGCCGGAGCCGGCGGCGGCGTGGTTCCGTCGGTCGCCGGTTCGGGAGTGACGGCCGGCCCGGGAGGTGCGGACGGCACGGCCGGTACCGCGTTGCCCTCGTTGCCCTCGTTCTCGGTGCTCACAGCTCTTTACTCCTCGGTTCCACTCGGCATCCAGTCGGCGTTCGGCAAGAAATCCGCTGTGCACGTGTCTGCGGTCAGCTTTTCCCACAACACGTCGGGCCACTGTAAGCAGGACCTGTGCATCCGCACACCAATCTTCACATCCGACAAAACGGACCCCCAGGGTGACATGTGCTCAGCCTTCCCCGCGGCGGTGACACCATGGCGCGGGTGACCCACGCACGGCAGCACAGCGCGCACACCTCCATCCAGGTCATCGCCCACCGCGGGGCCTCCGACGACGCCCCCGAGCACACCCTGGCCGCCTACCGCAAGGCGATCGAGGACGGTGCCGACGCCTTGGAATGCGATGTCCGGCTCACCGCCGACGGCCACCTCGTCTGCGTCCACGACCGGCGGGTGAACCGTACGTCCAACGGGCGCGGCGCCGTGTCGGCCCTGGAGCTCGCCGACCTCGCCGCCCTCGACTTCGGCTCCTGGAAGGACCGCGAGGAGTCGCCCGATTGGGATCCGGTGCCGGGCGAGCTCACCTCCGTACTCACCCTGGAACGGCTCCTGGAGCTCTTCACCGAGGTCCGGGCCTCCGGGCGGCCGCTCCAGCTGGCCATCGAGACGAAGCACCCCACGCGCTGGGCCGGGCAGGTCGAGGAGCGACTGCTGCATCTCCTGAGGCGCTTCGGGCTGGCCGATCCGCCCGCTGACGGGCCCTCGCCCATCCGCGTCATGAGCTTCTCCGCCCGCTCCCTCCACCGAGTCCAGGCCGCCGCGCCCACGCTGCCGACGGTGTACCTCATGCAGTTCGTATCGCCCCGGATGCGCGACGGACGGCTGCCCGCCGGGGCCCGGATCGCGGGGCCGGGCATGCGGATCGTGCGCAGCCACCCCGGATACATCGAGCGCCTGCACCGTGCGGGGCACCGGGTGCACGTGTGGACGGTGAACGACCCTTCCGACGTCGACCTGTGCGCCGAACTCGGCGTCGAGGCGATCATCACCAACCGTCCGAAGCAGGTTCTGTCCCAACTGGGCCGCATTTAGTACGGATGAGGACCCGCCAGGGCCCCGACCTCGGCTGTTACGGGGTGTGCACCGGCGCACTCGGTGCGCGTTCGATCGTTACGAGTGCGTCACCGGCAGTGCATTGGCCGGTTTCCGGTGCAGCTCAGTGGGGCATCCAACCCGTGGCGTGGGGCAAAGGAGGTCTCGGGGGTGGCGTTGGTGGTGGCACAAGAGGTGCCCGCGTCGTCGAGCATGGCCATTCCTCATGGCCCTGCCGGCGTGGGGCAGGCACGACACCGGATGCGTGAACAGTTGCGCGGCAACGGAGTGTCGGACGCGGTCGTCGACGACGCTGTTCTGATCCTGTCCGAACTTCTCAGCAACGCCTGTCGGCACGGCAGGCCCCTGGGGCGGCACACCGACGTCGGCGACGGAGACGTCCGCGCCGCCTGGCGGGTGGACACCGCCGGCGCGCTCACCGTGGAGGTCACGGACGGCGGCGGCCCGACCCGCCCGGTTCCGGCCACTCCTTCGGTGACGGCACGCGGTGGCCGGGGCCTCAACATCATCAACGCCCTGGCCCAGGAATGGGGCGTACGGGACGACTCCTCCGGCGAGGTCACCGTCTGGGCCCTGGTCTCCTCGAAGAAGCCGCCCGGAATCGGCGGCACCGGCCCCGCCCCGAACGGAACCGGTGCCAACGGCTCCGGCACCGGTGGCATCGACGCCAACGGCATCGGCGGGCTCACCGGGTTCGAGGGGCTGGACCTCTCCGAGGCTTTCGACGACGTGGGCTGAGCGCGCGGGCGACGGGGCCGAGCCCGCACGGCGGAGGAGCGGCGCTCCCCGGGCGGCTAGGCTCGCGCCGAGTCCGCACTGTCGCAATCGGGAGAATGCCCACCATGGCCAAGAAGCGCCCTCAGTCCAAGGCCGGGAAGCAGCAGCTCAAGGACGGTGAGATCCCGGTCGTCGGGGCCCGTGAGCCCTGCCCGTGCGGATCGGGCCGCCGCTACAAGGCGTGTCACGGACGCGCCGCCGCCCAGGCCGTGACCGAGCTCGTGCACCGCCCCTTCGAGGGACTCGCGGGCGAGTGCGACTGGGTCGCCCTGCGCGAACTGGTGCCCGCCGCCACGGTCGAACTGACCCTCAAGGACGGGCTGCCCGAGGGAGTTCCGTCGGTGACGCTCGCGACGGTCCTGCCGATGGCCTGGCCGGCCCTGCGCCGCGACGACGGTTCCGTCCTGCTCGCCCTGCAGAACGACACCTCGTCCGGCGACCTCAGCCGCGATCTCGCGGACACCCTCCAGCGCGCCCTGGAAGCCCAGCCCGGCTCCCCGGTCACCGCACGGCGCGTCCCGGCCGACGGCCCGCGCCTCCAGGACCTCCTCGCCCCGGACGCCACGTTCGAGCCGAACGTGCACTCCGGATTCGAGTTCTGGGTTCCGGACGCGGAGAACGCCACGCCGGAGGTGTCCGCCTCGCTGGAGCGCGCGAACGCCGCCGCACTCCCGACGACGCTGCTGTCCGGCGTCGACGCCGCGTACTGGTGCGAGACCCCGGAGAAGAACCACCTGCGCTGGGTCATGCCGCACCCCGAGGAGCAACTCCTCGACGCGCTCGCCCGGCTGCACGCCGCCGGCACCTCCTCGCTCGGCGACGACACCCGCCTGGTCGGATCGTTCCGGGCGCACGGGCTCGTGGTCCCCGTCTGGGACCTGCCCAGCTCGATGGGGGCCGAGGCGTGCGAGAAGCCCGCCGTCGAGTTCGCCGAGCGACTGGCGACGGCACTCGCGTCCGACGCCCCGCTCACCGCCGAGGAACGGCGCGCCCGGGGCGGTCTCACCAACCGCCAGGTGACCCTCAGCTGACAGTGACGACGGAGCGCCGCCGACGGTGACCCTCGTCACAACTCGCCGTACTGGCAAGTAAATCGGCGTCCTTACAGGCGAGATCGAATTTGCGAACGGCAGATCTCTTGTTACGGTTCTAGAAGCCCGGTCGCTGGTGCATCCCCCGTCGCCAGCGACCGGGCGTCTTCGTTTCCTGCTGCGGACCGCCCCGTGACACCCCCGGGCGCGCAGGCCGCACCGCTCCCGAAACCCCGCCTGCCGCGTCGGAGCCCCCGGTCGGCGCGCCATCGCGGCACCTGTCGCCCTCGCGGTCCATGCCATGCATGCCGCCCATGCCGTCCATGCCGTCCATGCCGTCCATGCCGTCCATGCCGTCCATGCCGTCCATGCGATCGTCACCGCCAGAAGAGGCCTACCGATCAAACTCAGGCAGAGATTCGGCCTCTGCGCTCATTCCCGGTGACGATTTCAGCAACGCCGGAGACAGGGCGACAGATTTATCTCCGGATAGCCCATCAGGAGCCTTTTCCTCTGCCCTTTCTGGCGATCCACCAGACGGTTGAGCCCCGGCTGCCGGATCACCCGATACGGCAACCGGAGCACCGGAGCAACGACGGGTTCCGCGAAGCGGCCAGCGGCACCAGGCAGGCGAACACGACGGCGACCGCCGGACCGATGACCGTCGGACCGTCGGACCGTCGGACCGGTCGTCGGACGGATCAGGCGGAGATTCACGATGGCGCAACTGGCGACTGCGCGGAATTCCTGACGGCGGGGCGCCGATATCGACGCAATGCGCACCGTCAGGCCGCGCGGCACCGTCTTGTCGGGGATCCGGCCCGGCTCACACCCGTTCGAGTGAGCCGGACACCGGACCACGAGCCGGCCACCGCGATCCGGGCTCCTCCCGGTCGCCACGATTCCCGCCGTTCGGCTGGCTCAGTGGGCCAGCCGACTGCCGCCGCCCGGGGCGCCGGTGCTCGCCTCGACCAGGGCGTCCAGGACCGCTTCCACGTCCGGGAGCCAGGGCGCCGCGACCGCGGGAGCACCGCCCTTTGCCCGCCCCCGGGACACCGGGGCGGCGACGGAGGTCCCTGCCTTCGCGGGGGGCCGCTCCCAACGGACCTGGCCCGAGCCGGTCCGGGACGGCGGCAGGACGAGATAACCACCCTCACCGTGGAACCGGAGCGAGCTGGGCACCCAGTCCTTCGCGTACAGCAGTTCCCCGAGCCGTTCCAGGCTGTACGGGGCGACCAGCAGCGACCACCGGGTGGGCGTCGCCACGACGGGGCCGAGCCGCATACCGAGGACATCGAGGGCGCTGAGCGCTCTGGCGCCGGCCACGGCGGGCAGGCTCACCGCGCAGGGCGCGCGGCCGCCGGTCGCCAGCATCACGGGGGCCGTGGGGCGGTGGGTCCACCACCAGCGCACCATGCGCTCGTCCGTGGTGGCTGCCAGCAGGCCGGGATCGAAGGGGTGTGCGCCCGGTACGGCGCAGTCGGGTTCGGGGCAGGCGCAGCCTGGGCCGCCGCTCTCGCCGCGCGGGCCGGCCTGCGCCGTCCCCACTCCGGGGAGCACGGGCCATTGCCATACGGTGGCACAGGTCAGGGCCGCGTCGAGCCGTGCGGTCCCCTCCTTGCGCCGGAGCCGGAGCCTGCGTCGCCTTCCGAGGATCTCGCGCATGAGCGCTCGTTCCTTTCCGTTGAACGCCGAGTCCACATGACACACGCGTGTGTGACACCACGTGCGTATCTCTTCGCTGTGCGTACGCGCTCATCAGTTCTGCGGTACGGGCGTGCCGTCGATACCGCGCGTGAGCCGAGCCGAGCCGAGTGGAACCGATCCGAATAGAACCGATCTGGGGTGAAACAGAGCCGAACCGAGCAGAGTCGAGCGGGTCGAGCGGAGTCGAACCGAACGGGGCCGAACTGACCGATCGGTCCGAACCGACCGAGCGGAGTCGTGCTGCCCTGGCAGAGTCGTGCGGGTCGAACCGAGCGGGTCGAGCCGGACCGGCGATCGCTGGGCGAGGGCGGCGTGCGCCTCGCCTGCCGCCCCTGGTGCGAACCCCGCCGTCCGGGGCGAGGCCGTCACCTTCACGGGTAAGGACGCCCGAACCCGCTGCCGGGTTCCTGAGCGATCACCACCGCACCCGCGCATCACCGTTTACGTACCCAGCATGCCCGGAATGACGCTCCTCCGGCGACTTGACCCCGGAGGTCCCCCTGTTGAGCAGCCCCAGTCGATCGTAAATAGCGTCCATAGGGTGCAATTTTCAGCCAAGTTAACCGACACTGAGAGAGCACGAATCGCCCAGCACCCGAAGGGACAATGCTGGACATCAGGTTACTTGTGCGTGTACATGTGGATGTATTGATAGTGGCGCAGAATCACATGGGGGTTTGCGATGCTATTCGACGAATCACACCGGTCGGAAAGCTGGCTGCCATGAGCGCCCCACACCTGCCGAAAGTGGCTGGAATCGATCCAGAGGTTCCGGTTTCAACGCACACTCCCGCTCCTCTGACGGTGGTCCCGGGACCACCCGGAGCCTTCATCCAGGACCGGCTCGCGGGCTGGGTCTCGGACCTCACGACCCTGCACGAACTCACCGAGCGGCTGGCCGGGACGAACACCCTCGACGACGCCCTGAACGAGCTGCTGCACGCCGGAGCCGCCCTCGTCGGCGCCCGCCGCGGACTTCTCGTCCTGGAGCCGGCGAACGGCGAAGGCCCTTCCGCCACCCTCGGCCTCGGCCTCGGCCACGCCGAACTCGGCAACATCGAGACCGTGCCGCGCGCGGCCACCGCGCTCGGCCGCGTCCTCGACGGGCGGCCGGACACCGCCGACGGGGTCGCCAGCCCCGACCTGCTCGGCGAGAAGGACCTGGACCCCCGGCACCGCGAAGTCGCCACCCGCCTCGGCTACGCCGCCAGCTACGCCCTCCCGCTCGCCTCCGAGACGGCGGGCCGCCTCGGCGCGGTCCTCTGGCTCTACGACGAACCGGCCGAGCCCGCACAGAAGCAGCGCCACCTCGTCGGCCTCTACGCGCGCTACGCCACCGAGCACCTGGCCCGCCTGATCGAGCTGGAGCGCGCCCGCGCGGATGTCGCCGCCGTCGCCGAGGAGCTGCTGCCCAGCCGGCTGCCCCGGGTCCCCGGCATCCGGCTCGCCGCCCGGCACCGCACCGGCCCCCGGGGCGGCGGCGACTGGTACGACGCCCTGCCGCTGCCCGACCGCACGCTCGGCCTCGCCGTCGGCTCCGTGGGCGGGTCCGGACCGAGCGCCATGGCCGCCATGGGCCGACTGCGCGCCAGCCTGCGGGCGTACGCCGTGATGGAGGGCGAGGACCCCGTCGCCGTCCTCTCCGACCTGGAGCTGCTGCTGCGGCTCGCCGAACCCGCGCGGACCGCGACCGCCCTCTTCGCCTACTGCGATCCGGCCGCCCGCAAGGTCGTGCTGGCCGGGGCCGGGCACAACCCGCCCCTGGTGCTCGGCGAGCGGCGCTGCGAGTTCGTCGAGACCACGCTCTCCGCCCCGCTGGGGATGCTCGCCTGCTGGGAGGCGCCGAGCGTGGAGTTCAGCCCGGCGCCCGGCGAAACGGTGCTGCTCTACACGGACGGGCTGCTGCGCCGCACCGGGGACGCGATGGACCGCGCCTTCGCCCGGCTGCACTCCGCCGCCGCCTCCGTACCGAAGTCGGCCCGACACGATCCGGCGGCCGTCGCCGACCATGTCCTGCGCACGATGCTGCCCGACGGCCTCGATCGGAGTGACTCGGCCGAGGACGTCGTGATCCTCGCCGCCCACTTCGACTGACCTCCCACTTCGACTGACCTCCCGCGTCGGCTGACCTCCCGCGTCGGCTGACCTTCGATCGATCCGTCGGCGGTATCCGGTAACAGGTCCTTCGGCCCTGGGCCCCCATCCGTACGCCCGTACGATGGGTGATGGTCCAGTGTCGTACTCAAGGAGAGACAAAACGTGTCTGAGGAGCTCATCCCGGAGAACCCGGAGCAGGAGACCGAGGAGAACGAAGCAGAGGAACCGGTCAAGCAGCGGAAGAACGGCCTGTACCCGGGCGTCTCCGACGAGCTCGCCGACAACATGAAGTCGGGCTGGGCCGATACGGAGCTGCACGACCTCCAGCCGATCGCCCAGGCAGAGCACACCGCCGCCCGGCGCGCCGCACTCTCCGTCCGCTTCCCCGGCGAGCGCCTGGTCATCCCCGCGGGCAACCTGAAGACCCGCTCCAACGACACCGAGTACGCCTTCCGCGCCTCCACCGAGTACGCGTACCTCACCGGTGACCAGACCCAGGACGGCGTGCTCGTCCTGGAGCCGAAGGGCAGCGGCCACGAGGCGACCCTGTACCTGCTGCCGCGCTCCAACCGGGAGAACGGCGAGTTCTGGCTCGACGGCCAGGGCGAGCTGTGGGTAGGCCGACGGAACTCCCTCTCCGAGGCCGAGCAGCTGCTGAACATCCCCGCGAAGGACGTCCGCGAGCTGACCGCCGTGCTGGCCGAGGCCACCGGCCCGGTCCGCAACGTGCGCGGCCACGACGCGTCCGTCGAGGCCGCGCTCACCGACAAGGTCACCGCGGAGCGCGACGAGGAGCTGCGCGTCTACCTCTCCGAGGCCCGTCTGGTGAAGGACGCCTTCGAGATCGCCGAGCTGCAGAAGGCGTGCGACGCCACCGCGCGCGGCTTCGAGGACGTCGTCAAGAGCCTCGACAAGGCCGAGGCGACCAGCGAGCGCTTCATCGAGGGCACGTTCTTCCTGCGCGCCCGGATCGAGGGCAACGACATCGGCTACGCCTCGATCTGCGCCGCCGGTCCGCACGCCACCACCCTGCACTGGGTCCGCAACGACGGTGACGTCCGCGCCGGCGAGCTGCTGCTCCTGGACGCCGGCGTGGAGACCAACGACCTCTACACCGCCGACGTGACGCGCACCCTGCCGATCAACGGCACCTTCTCGCCGCTCCAGCGCAAGATCTACGACGCGGTGTACGAGGCCCAGGAGGCGGGCATCGCCGCCGTGAAGCCCGGCGCCACCTTCCGCGACTTCCACGACGCCTCGCAGCGCGTGCTCGCCGAGAAGCTCGTCGCGTGGGGCCTGCTCGGCGACCTGGACGTGGACAAGGTCCTGGAGCTCGGCCTCCAGCGCCGTTGGACCCTCCACGGCACGGGCCACATGCTCGGCATGGACGTCCACGACTGCGCCGTCGCGCGCACCGAGGCGTACGTCGACGGCGTCCTGGAGCCGGGTGTCTGCCTGACCGTGGAGCCGGGGCTGTACTTCCAGGCCGACGACCTGACCGTGCCCCAGGAGTACCGGGGCATCGGCGTCCGGATCGAGGACGACATCCTCGTCACCGAGGACGGCAACCGGAACCTCTCCGACACGCTGCCCCGCCAGGCGGACGAGGTCGAGGCCTGGATGGCTCGGCTGAAGGGCTGACCCATCGCCGTACCTCTCGGGAGGGCGCGCCGTTCACTACGCCGTGAGCAGCGCGCCCTCGCGCCATTTCAGGACCTTGTCGAAGCGCACCACCGCGCCGTGGCCCGGCCGGTTGCCGAACTGGACGTGATCCGAGAGCTGCTGGATCAGGTCCAGGCCCCGGCCGCTCTCGGCTTCGGCGCCCCGCGGGGGGAGTGGCTGCTGCGGGTTCTGTGACTGCTGTGGGTGCTGTGAGTGCTGCGACTGCTGTACTGAATGCGCGGCTGGGCGAAGCGCGCGGCGGGCAGGAAAGCCCGGCCCCGAGTCGCTGACCTCGATACGGCATTTCTCGCCGTCCAGATAGGCCGTGACCCGGTACTGCCCGGAGTCCGCGGCAGGGTGTCCGTAACCGAAATCTCCCGACTCCCCGAGAGCCGTCCGGTCGCCGCCGTGTTCGACGGCGTTCGCACAGGCCTCGCTGAGCGCGACCGACAGGTCGAAGGAGATGTCCGGATCCACCCCTGCGGTTTCCATGGTGCCGAGCAGAAAACGACGGGCGAGCGGGACGCTCGCGGCTTCGCGCCGCAAATGGAGAGACCACCAGATGCTCATCTTTCAGCCTCCTGGCTGCGGCTCGACGTATCGATACGTATTGCCGCCCTCGGCACTTCGTAAGCACGGATCGGGTGTGAGAGCCCTCATTCGGCGGATGCGGATATTCGGCCGCCCGGTGTATGGAACCGCCCGACCCCAGGTCACCGGGCGTCCGACCGGTGACCTGGGGTACCCGCCCCTGGTCCGTACATCCCCCGCGAACGGGCGCAACAAGCACGGTTGGGGACGGAGCCTGATCTTCCGGACCTGCCGTACGGCACAGGGGGGTGCAGTGCGATGATGTCCCGGCCATGTCCACGCCTCTCGCACACGCAGGAGCCGGTCTGCGGCTCATGAGGGCCGCGGTGTTCACCGCGGCCTGCGTCGTGCTGTCCGCGGCCGGACACGCGCTCGCCGCCGGAGCGCCCGTCCCCGCGTGGACACTGCTCGCCGGATTCCTCGGCGTCCTCGCCGTCGCCACGCTCCTCGCCGGACGGGAACGTTCCCTTCCGTCGATCGTGGGCGCGCTGGTCGGCGGACAGATCCTCCTGCACGTGCTCTTCGCGTACGGCAGCCACGCCGACGCCCCGGCCGCCGCCGCGCCCACCGGCGCCGACAACCCGGTCATCCGGTTCGCCGCCGGACTCGTCTGCGGTGCCGGACCGGAGCAGCTGAACGCGACCGACGCCCATCGCATCGTCTCCTCCGCCGGCATCGACCCGTCGACGCTCGCGGGGGCCCACGGCCATCTCGCGGACGGCGGGGCCACAGCGGTCGGGAGCGCCGCGTCGGTGGCCCCGGACGGCGTCTTCGGCATCGCTCAGCTCTGCGCCGCGGTCTCCGCGCTGCTGCCGAGCCTGCCGATGTTCCTGGCCCACGTCCTCGTCGCGGTCGCCACCGGCTGGCTGCTGCGGCGCGGCGAGATCGCCCTCTTCGGACTGGCCCGGCTCTCCGCCCACAGCGCCCAGGCGCTGGCGGCCGGGGCCCGGCTGCGGTCCCTGCGGGCCGCGCTCGCCCTCGTCCGCGCACTGCGGGCAGGGGCACGCGAGCAGCTCATGGCCGGGCCGCGCGTTCCGCGCCACTCCGACGATGTGCCGGTACCGGCCGTCGGAGATCCTCTGCAACACCTGGTGATCAGGCGCGGGCCCCCGGCCCCGTACGCCCTCGCAGCCTGACACGACACCTCCGACGGCCCCGCGGATCACATCCGCGCACGTTCCCGTGCACGCATGTTCCCGTGCACGCATGTTCCCGTGCACGCATGTTCCTGTGCGCGCACGCCCACGGAACCGGACCACGAGGTGTCGTGATGCCGCCGCGCATCCGCGCGACGGACCACCGTGTTCCCCTTCCCCTGTGGAGATTCCTGCCATGAAGCTTTCCCGTATCGCCCTCGCCGGCGGCGTCGCCGCGTCCACCGTCCTGCTGATCGCCGGTCCGGCCGCCGCCCACGTCAGCGTCCAGCCGGTCGGCGAGGCCGCCAAGGGCGGATACGCCACGCTCAACTTCAAGGTCCCCAACGAGCGCGACCAGGCCTCGACCGTGAAGCTCGAAGTGAACTTCCCGGCCGACCACCCGCTGTCGTCCGTGACCCCGCAGGCCGTCCCCGGCTGGAAGATCGACATCTCCAAGAGCAAGCTCGACAAGCCTCTTGAGGTGCACGGCAAGAAGATCACCGAGGCCGTTTCCAAGGTGACCTGGACCGCGGACGAGGGCGAGATCGCCCCCGGCTACTTCCAGCAGTTCCCGGTCTCCGTCGGCGCCCTTCCCGAGGACGCCGACCAGCTCGTCTTCAAGGCGATCCAGACGTACGACAACAAGGAAGTCGTCCGCTGGATCGAGGAGCCCACGGCCGGCGGCGAGGAGCCCGACAGCCCGGCCCCCGTCCTGAAGCTGACCGCCGCCGCCGAGGACGGCCACGGCGGCGCGGCCGACGACGCCAAGAAGACCGACGACCACAAGGCCGCCGACACCGACGCGTCGGCCAAGGAGAGCAGCACCGCCGCGTCCTCCTCCTCCAGCGACACCACCGCCCGCACGCTGGGCATCATCGGCATCGTCATCGGCATCGGTGGCATCGCGTTCGGCGTGCTCGCCGGACGTCGCCGCTCGGCCTGACCGGCCGGTTCCCTCACCCGCACCACGTTCAGGACACCTCATCCCATGCGCAACAGAAAAGCAGTGACGGCCGTGGCGTTCGCCGCCGCGGCCGCACTGGCCCTCTCCGCCTGCGGCACCGGTGACGACAAGGCGGGCTCATCGGCAGTCGCCGACGTCAGCGCCGCGCCGAAGGACAAGGCCGCGACCGTCCTCGACCAGCCGTTCACCAAGCCGAACCTCGTCCTCACCGACACCCACGGCAAGGAGTACGACCTCCGGGAGGCGACCAAGGGCAAGCCGACGCTCATCTACTTCGGCTACACCAAATGCCCCGACGTCTGCCCGCTGACCATGAGCAACATCTCGCTCGCCAAGCGGGAACTGCCCAAGGCCGACCAGGAAAAGCTCCAGGTCGTCTTCGTCACCACCGACCCCGAGCGCGACACCCCCGCCTCGCTCGGCGCGTGGCTCTCCGCCCAGGACCCCTCCTTCACCGGCCTCACCGGCGACTTCCCGACCATCCAGGCCGGGGCGCGGCAGATCGGCATCGGCATCGACGCGCCGAAGAAGGAGAAGGACGGGACCGTCGTCTCGATGCACGGCGCCCAGGTCATCGCCTTCTCCCCGAAGACGGACAAGGGATATGTGCTCTACGGCGAGGACACCACCGCCGAGGAGTACACGAAGGACCTTCCCAAGCTGCTCAAGGGGGAGGCTCCGTGAACCGCCGCGCGGCCCTCGTCGGCGTCCTGGCCCTCACCACGGGGCTGACGCTGGCCGGGTGCTCGTCGGACAGCACGCCCGACCTGGAGGTCGTCGGCGCGTATCTGCCGCAGCCCGTCAGCGACATGGCCGCCGGGTTCCTCGTCGTCCAGAACAAGGGTGATGCCGGGGACCGGCTCACCTCGGTGACCAGTCCGCTCTCCGACGACGTCACGATCCACGAGACGAAGAACCAGAAGATGCGCAAGGTCTCCTCGTTCGAGGTGCCCGCGGGCGGCGAGCTCGACCTCGAACGCGGTGGCAACCACATCATGTTCATGAAGCTCAAGCAGAAGCCCAAGCAGGGCGAGAAGGTCTCCGTCGAGCTGCACTTCGAGAAGGCCGGCCTCATCACGGTCGACCTGCCGGTGAAGGAAACCACCCACAACCCGAAGAAGCAGTGAGGGACTGAACCGATGTCTGCCACCGCCCCGTACGCCGGACCGTCCCCGATACGCCGGCCCGTCGCCGCCGCCGCACTCCTCACCGCGCTGGTCAGCCTGGTCTTCGGACTGCTGCTGGCCGGCGCGGGCCCGGCGTCCGCGCACGCCGCCCTCACCGGGAGCGACCCGCAGGACGGGGCGGTGGTGGACACCGCGCCCAAGGAGGTCACCCTCAGCTTCTCCGAGGCCATCGCCGTGGGCGACGACTCCATCCGCGTCCTCGACCCCAGCGGCAAACGCGCCGACACCGAGGCCGAACCGCGCGATCTCTCCGAAGGCTCCACCGTCCGCTACGGCGTCGCGCTCCACTCCGGTCTGCCGGACGGCACCTACACCGTGGCCTGGCAGGCGATCTCCGCCGACAGCCATCCGATCTCCGGCGCGTTCACGTTCTCCATCGGCGCCCCGTCCGAGACCACGGTGGCCCTGTCCTCCCAGGAGGCGGGCGGCGGCCCGGTCGGCGTCGTCTACGACATCGCGCGCTACGCCGCCTACGGCGGTTTCGTGCTGCTCGTCGGCGGCAGCGCGTTCGTCCTGGTCTGCTGGCGGAGCGGCGCCACCGCCCTGCCGATGCAGCGGCTCGTGGTCCGCGGCTGGCTCACGCTGACCGCGGCGACCCTGGTCATGCTGCTGCTGCGCAACCCGTACACCGGCAGCGGGCAGTTCGCCGACGCCTTCGACCTCGCCGGGCTCCAGTCCGTCCTGGACACCAAGCCCGGCGCCGCCCTCGTCTCCCGGCTGCTGCTGCTCGGGGCCGCCGCCCTGTTCATCGCCGTGCTCTTCGGCACGTACGCCCGGCGCGAGGACGAGCAGGAGAAGAAGGACCTCACCTTCGGCCTCGCCGTCGGGGGCGGGGTGGTCGCGGCGGGCATCGCCGCCACCTGGGCGATGTCCGAGCACGCCTCGACCGGCATCCAGGCGTCCATCGCCATGCCGGTGGACGTGGCGCACCTGTTGGCCGTCGCCGCGTGGCTCGGCGGGCTCGCCTCGCTCCTGGTGGCGCTGTACCGGACGCCGGACATCAAGAGCGCCGCGGTCCGGCGCTTCTCCGCGGTCGCGTTCGGCAGTGTCGTGGTCCTGGCGGCGACCGGGATCTACCAGTCCTGGCGGCAGGTCGGCTCCTGGTCGGCGCTGACCGGGACGCGTTACGGGCAGTTGCTGATCCTCAAGGTGGCGCTGATCGCCGTCCTGCTCGCGGTCGCCTGGTTCTCCCGGCGCTGGACCGGACGGCTGACGGACACCGCTGTCACCCCCTCCGCGGCCGAGGTGGAGGACGCCGCGACCGAAGACGCCGCGACCGAGCCGGGGAACACCGCCCCGGTCACGTCGGAGGACGCTTCCGCTGCTTCCGCTGCTTCCGACGACATCGCCCCCGAGCGCGCCGCGCAACTGGCCCGTCAGCGGGCCGTTCTGACCGCGACGAAGAAGAAGCGGATACGGGACGCCGATCCGGAGCGCTCCGGACTGCGCCGCTCGGTCCTGGCCGAAGCCGCCGTCGCTGTCGTCCTGCTGGCCGTCACCACCATGCTGACGTCCACCGAACCCGGCCGTACGGAGGAGGAGGCCGCGGCCGGCGCCACCGCGGCCACTGCTCCCGCCGCCGGCGGCGCCCCGGTCAACCTGAGCATGCCGTTCGACACCGGCGGCGAGAACGGCAAGGGCACCGTCCGCATCGACATCGACCCCGGCCGCACCGGGTCCAACGATCTGCACGTGTGGATCGACGGCAGCGACGGCGAGCCGATGGACGTTCCCGAGCTGAAGCTGGCCCTCACCCTGGAGTCGAAGGACATCGGCCCGCTGCCGGTGGTCCCCGACCGGCTGGCCGAGGGGCACTGGACGGCGAGCGGCGTGCAGATTCCGATGGCCGGGGACTGGAAGGTCGACGTGACGGTACGGACCTCCGACATCGACCAGGTCACCATCGACAAGAACGCGAAGATCGGCTGAGCACGGTGAGCAAGACCAAGAAGCTGAGCACGGTGAGCAAGAACAAGAAGCAGACCTCGGACGAGACCGCCGCCACCGGCTCCCCGGGCAGCCCCGCCACCGGCTCCGCGGGCGCCGACAACACCGGCGGTACCGGCGTATCGCGGCGGCGGCTCCTGGGCACGGCCGGTGCGGCGGGCGCCACGGGGCTGGTGCTCGGAGCCGGGGGCGGGGCCGCCGGTTACGCCGCCACCCGCCCCGAGGAGACGGTCGCGCTGACGACCGTCGGGGCGACCGAGGCGATGTTTCACGGGAAACACCAACCGGGGATCACCACTCCGCTTCAGGCCCGGGGCCATCTCGTCTCCTTCGACCTGGCGGCGGGTGCCGGGCGCAAGGAGGCGGCGGCTCTGCTGCGGCGCTGGTCCGCGGTGGCGAAGGAGCTGATGGCGGGCCGCCCCACCGCGGGCGGGCCGGACGGCCCCGGACACGACACCGGGATCGCCCTGGACGCGGGGCCGTCGTCCCTGACCGTCACCTTCGGCTTCGGCCGTACGTTCTTCGCGCGCACCGGTCTGACCGCCCGCCTGCCCGCCGCGCTCGACCCGCTGCCCGCGTTCTCCGCCGACGCCCTCCACGCAGAGCGTTCGAACGGCGACCTGTGGGTGCAGATCGGCGCGGACGACGCGCTGGTCGCCTTCCACGCGCTGCGGGCCCTCCAGAAGGAAACCACGGGCACGGCACGGGTGCGGTGGCAGATGAACGGCTTCAACCGCACCCCCGGCGCGACCGCCCGGCCGATGACCGCCCGCAATCTGATGGGCCAGATCGACGGGACCGGCAACCCGAAGCCGGCCGACGAGGACTTCGACCGTCGCGTCTTCGTCCCCGCGTCCCCCGGAGAGCCGCAGGAGTGGATGGAGGGCGGCTCGTACGCCGTCGTCCGCCGGATCAGGATGCTCCTGGACGACTGGGAGAAGCTTCCGGTGGAGCGCCAGGAGCGGGTCATCGGGCGGCGCAAGGCGGACGGGGCGCCCCTGAGCGGGGGGACCGAGACCACGGAGATGGACCTCGACAAGGCGGGCCCGGACGGCAGGCTCGTGATCCCCGACAACGCCCACGCCCGGATCTCCTCGCCCGAGAAGAACGGCGGGGCCGCCATGCTGCGCCGCCCGTTCTCGTACCACGACGGCATCGCGGAGGACGGCGCTCCGGACGCGGGGCTCCTCTTCGTCTGCTGGCAGGCGGACCCGTTCCGCGGTTTCGTGCCGGTGCAGCGCAAGCTCGACCGGGGAGACGCCCTGTCGCCCTTCCTCCGGCACGAGGCGAGCGGGGTGTTCGCGGTCCCGGGCGGGGCGGCGGAGGGCGAGTACGTGGGACAGCGGCTGCTGGAGTCGTAGAGGGAGCGCCCGCCGAACCCTTTCGCGCTCTGCCCCGCCCTCCCGACCGCATTCTGAGACAGCCCGGCGGGCCTCGCGGGGCGCATTAGGGTGACCGTATGTCAGCCACGCGCTACGCCTATCTCGGTCCCGAAGGCACCTTCACCGAGGTCGCCCTCCGCACGCTCCCGGAAGCCGCCACCCGGGAACTCGTCCCGATGGTGTCCGTGCCGGCCGCCCTGGACGCCGTGCGCAACGGCGAGGCGGCGGCGGCGCTCGTGCCGATCGAGAACTCCGTCGAGGGCGGCATCACCGCGACGCTGGACGAGCTGGCCGGCGGGGAACCGCTGATGATCTACCGCGAGGTGCTGCTCTCCATCACCTTCGCGCTGCTGGTACGCCCCGGGACCAAGCTGTCGGACATCAAGACGGTCACCGCCCACCCGGCCGCCCAGCCGCAGGTGCGCAACTGGATGGCGACCCACCTCCCGGGCGCCCTGTGGGAGTCGGCGGCGTCCAACGCGGACGGGGCCAGGCTGGTCCAGGAGGGGCGGTACGACGCCGCGTTCGCCGGGGAGTTCGCCGCCGCGACCTACGGCCTGGAGCCGCTGGTGACGGAGATCCACGACGCGGAGAACGCCCAGACACGCTTCGTCCTGGTGGGCCGGCCCGCCCGGCCCTCCGCACCGACCGGCGCGGACAAGACCTCCGTGGTGATCTGGCTGGGCGACGACCATCCCGGCGCCCTCCTGGAACTGCTCCAGGAGTTCGCGGTGCGCGGCGTCAACCTGATGCTGATCCAGTCCCGCCCGACCGGCGAGGGCATCGGCAACTACTGCTTCGCCGTGGACGCCGAGGGACACATCGCGGACCGGCGGGTCGGAGAGGCCCTGATGGGGCTCAAGCGGATCAGCCCGAAGGTGCGATTCCTCGGCTCGTACCCGCGGGCGGGCGTCTCCCCGGACGAGGTACGGCCGCTGCGGGCGGGCACGTCGGACACGGCGTTCACGGAAGCCTTCGACTGGCTGGCACGGAGCCAGGACGGCCGGATCTGACGGAAGGGCGGGCGCAGCTTCGGTGCGCCCGCCTTCCGGGGCTGCCTTCTTCGCGCGCTCCGCGACGATCCGATCTACAGATAGTCACGCACTCCGGAGAGTTATCCACAGGCGGGCTCTCGACCTGGGGACAAGTCGACACGCCAATGCGACATCGTCGACAAATCCACCCAGCAACCCTGGAGCCATCCACAGAGTCACGAGGCGCCACGGGGTGCCACGGGGTGCCCGCATGACCCCGAATTCCCTTGATCAACTCTTTAGGGCGGCGAATTCCCACCCGAACGAGCACGCGGGACGGGTTTGGGTGAGGATTCCGCAGGGCTTCGTCCGAGTTCCGGAACAATGCCCTCCGGCATCCACAGAACTTCCACACAGCCTGTGGACAACTATTCCGACCTGAGGGTCCCCTGTGGACAACAGCGCTCCCCATGTCCCCAACTCCCGCCCCGCTCAAGGCGGATACGTCAAGGTGGACCGCACCTTGTGCCCTGTTCAGGGGAGTTAACCACCGTTATTGACACCCCTCCCCACTCCGGCGCGACGCCGACACCGACACTCGCCTGAGGGCCGGTAAGGATGTCCGCACGGGAGTCGGCGCCAATGCCCCCGGGGCCGGCATCGACACCCCCGGAGGCCGAGGCCAACACCGACTTCCGCACCGCCAGCGATTCCCCTTCAGGAATATCAATTCCGGCAATTCGGTCAAAGTGACACGCTCGGCAATATCGGTTCGAGTGCAAACCGCGCACCGGTAGCCTGGTGGGGTGATTGACCTTCGCCTGCTCCGTGAGGACCCCGACCGTGTTCGCGCCTCCCAGCGCGCCCGTGGAGAGGACGTCGACCTCGTCGACGCCCTGCTCTCCGCCGACGAGCTGCGCAGGTCGTCCGGCGTCCGCTTCGACGAACTCCGCGCCGAACAGAGGTCGCTCGGCAAGCTGATTCCCAAGGCCACCCCCGAGGAGCGCACCGAGCTCCTCAAGAAGGCCGAGCACCTCAAGGCCGACGTCAAGGCGGCCGACGTCGCCCAGGACGAGGCCGACGCGGACGCCAAGCGCCTGCTGCTCCAGCTCGGCAACATCGTCCACGAGGACGTGCCGGTCGGCGGCGAGGAGGACTTCGTCGTCCTGGAGACCCACGGCACCATCCGGGACTTCGGCGCCGAGGGCTTCGAGCCCAAGGACCACCTGGAGATCGGCGAAGCGCTCGGCGCCATCGACATGGCGCGCGGGGCCAAGGTCTCCGGCTCCCGGTTCTACTACCTCACGGGCGTCGGCGCGCTCCTGGAGCTCGCCCTCGTCAACGCGGCGATCGCGCAGGCCACCGAGGCCGGCTTCATCCCGATGCTCACCCCGGCACTGGTCCGCCCCCGCGCCATGGAGGGCACCGGCTTCCTCGGCCAGGCCGCGGAGAACGTGTACCACCTGGAGAAGGACGACTACTACCTGGTCGGCACCTCCGAGGTCCCCCTCGCCGCGTACCACATGGACGAGATCATCGACGCCGACAAGCTGCCCCTGCGGTACGCCGGGTTCTCCCCGTGCTTCCGCCGTGAGGCCGGCACGTACGGCAAGGACACCCGCGGCATCTTCCGCGTCCACCAGTTCGACAAGGTCGAGATGTTCTCGTACGTCGACCCCGCGGACGCCGAGGCCGAGCACCGCAGGCTCCTGGGCTGGGAGAAGCAGTGGCTCACCGCCCTCGAACTGCCCTTCCAGGTGATCGACGTCGCCACCGGTGACCTCGGCTCCTCCGCCTCGCGGAAGTTCGACTGCGAGGCGTGGATCCCGACCCAGGGCAAGTACCGTGAGCTGACCTCCGCGTCCAACTGCGACGGCTTCCAGGCCCGCCGCCTGTCCGTCCGGATGCGCGAGGGCAAGAAGGTCCAGCCGCTGGCCACGCTGAACGGCACGCTCTGCGCCGTACCGCGCACGATCGTGGCGATCCTGGAGAACCACCAGCTCCCCGACGGTTCGGTCCGGGTGCCCGAGATGCTCCGTCCGTACCTGGGCGGGCGCGAGGTCCTGGAACCGGTCGCCAAGTGACCTTCCCCTACAAGCTCGTCGCGACCGACCTCGACGGCACACTGCTGCGCGGGGACAACACGGTCTCCGAGCGCACCCGCGAGGCTCTGGCCGCCGCCACGGCGACCGGTGCCGCGCACATCATCGTCACCGGACGTGCCGTCCCCTGGACCCGGCACATCCTGGACGACCTCGGTTACGAGGGGCTCGCGGTCTGCGGTCAGGGCGCGCAGGTCTACCACGCGGGCGAGCACAAGCTGCTGACCTCGCTGACCCTGGACCGGCAGCTCGCCGGTCTCGCGCTGTCCAAGATCGAGGCGGAGGTCGGCCCGCTGCATCTGGCGGCCAGCCGCGACGGTCTGGACGGCGAGGTGCTGGTGGGCCCCGGCTACCAGGTGCAGGAGGGGCCGCTCCCGTACCTCTTCGTGGACGACGCCACCGAGATGTGGACCGCTCCCCTCAACAAGGTCTACATACAGCATCCGGAGCTGGACGACGACGCGCTGGCCTTCGCCGCGCGGGCGGCGGTCGGCAGCCTGGTCGACGTGGTCATGGCCGGGGCCGGCGTGGTCGAGATCCTGCCGCTGGGCCTGAGCAAGGCGACCGGCCTCTCGCTGGCCGCCCGCCGGCTCGGCGTGAAGGCGGCCGACACGATCGCCTTCGGCGACATGCCGAACGACATCCCGATGTTCGGCTGGGCCCACCACGGCGTGGCCATGGCCAACGCCCACGACGACCTGAAGGCCGTCGCCCACGAGATCACGGCGTCCAACGAGGACGACGGCATCGCGGTGGTGCTGGAGGAACTGCTCCGCTCGGCGCCCGTGCAGTAGGGCGCCCACCCTCGCCACCGGACAGCGCGGCAGCGGCCCGGCACCGTTTCCCACGGTGCCGGGCCGCTGGTGTATCAGCGCTACCCGCGCTGCCCGCTACGACGGCGCAGATCCTTCAGCTGTCGGGCGAAGGAGTCCAGCCGCCCGTCCACGCGGACGACGTCCTGCTGCACATCCGTCAGCCGCAGACTCATCGCTCCGATCACCTGGAGTGTCCCTTCCACCTTGCGGTCCAGACTGTCGAGCCGCTCCGACATCCGCACCAGCACCGGCCCCAGCTCCTGCAGCGCGCTGCCGACGCCGGTGAGGCAGCTCTCGATGCGCGTGACGCGCTGGTCGAGCGAGGCGTACCGGGTGCGCAGCGACTCCTCGGCGTCGAGGAGATACGTACGCACGCATCGGGCGATGTCGCTGTCGCGAAGAAGCATGGCGACATTGAGGACGGTGCGGCGGGTGTAGAGCCGCAGCTGCGTGGCCGCCTGTGGATAACTCTCCACCCCTTCGCGGGCCCATAGCGACATCATGTCGCTATGGAAGGACTGCAGGTCAGCGCCGCGCAGCACACGGAGCCCGCTCTCGATCAACTCCTCCTGGTGCCGATCGGTCAGCCTCTTGACGGCACCTGTGGATACTTCGAAGTAACGAGCCACATCCTCTGTGCGAACGTGAATCCCGTCCGGGAGCATGACCAGGCTCTTCACCTTGTCGAGGACGTCGACGCGCCCGATCTGCTCCACGCGCAGCGCGCGTGATTCGAGCAGGGCGACTTCCGTGGGCATGGGTATGCCTTTCGTACGAGGGAATGACGAGGACGGCCCACACCCCGGGCTTCAGGGGTGGAGGACGCTCACGGTTGCCACTCACTCGATGACCGGTCCGGTGGGCTGGGCCTCACCCGGTGCCGGCATTCCCCGATTTCACGATCGCTACGACGCCACGGATTCCAGTTGCCTCCACGCACCCTGCCCAACGACCCGATAAACGTACGGTCACGCGCACATCTGTCCGCTCATACGACGACCCCCGCCCAGGTCCGAACGGGCGGGGGTCGTCGAAGCGCACGAGGGCTCAGGCCAAAGCCCTCACTCCTCGCCCGCCAGCTTCAGCGTCCGCAGCTTCTGGCCCGCGTACCAGGTGGCGGCGACCGTGACCACGACCAGCAGGACCGTGGCGAGCGGCAGGCCGACGTCCGAGGTCACCGCGCCGTCGCCCGCGACCTTCTGGGCGACCGCCAGCGACCACTGCTGGACGCTGAGCGTCCGCGCGCCGGGCACCAGGCTGCCGAACAGGGCCTCCCAGACCAGCGCGTAGACCAGGCCGAGGACGACAGCGTGCCGGCTGACCGTGCCGAGCAGCAGGAACAGGGCGCTGTACGCGATCGAGGCGACCAGCGCCGCGATCGTGTAGGCGACGGCGACCTGCTGGCCGTTGCCGTTGAGGATCAGGCCCGCGAGAAGCGTCGGCAGGGCGGAGAACACCATGGTCACCGCGATGGCCACGATCAGCTTGGTGAAGATGATCGTGGGCCGCTTCACGGGCTTGGCGAGCAGGTAGACGATCGAGCCGTCGTCGATCTCGGGGCCGATCGCCCCGGTGCCCGCGATCACGCCGATCAGCGGCACCATCGTGGCGATGGCGAACCCGCCGAGGACGTCCGAGGCGATCTGGTCATCGGCTCCGGCGAACATGCGCACGGCCGCGGCGATGACCAGCAGCAGTGCGGGCAGGACGAACAGGATGGCGGCCCGGCGCCGGCCGAGCAGGGCCCGGTAGGTGAGCCGGGCGACTGTGGGGTCGTACATGACGGTGCACAGCTCCTTTCAGGCCACTACTCAGGCCGCTACGAGGTAGGAAAAGACCGATTCGAGGGACTCGTCGGACGGTGAGACGGTGAGCAGCCGGATGCCCTGCTCACGGGCCACCCTCGGCAGCAGCTCGGTGAACCGCCCGAAGTCGACGGCCTGGACGCGCAGCGCCTTCTCGGTCACGTCGACCTCGATGCCCGCCGTGGACGGGTCGGCGATGAGCGCGGCCGCGAGGGCCCGGTCGTCGCTGGAGCGCACCAGGTAGCGGTGCGGCCGGTCCGTCATCAGCCGGCGGATCCTCCGGAAGTCGCCGGACGCGGCGTGCCGGCCCGCCACGATCACCTCGATGTGCGAGGCCAACTGCTCGACCTCTTCGAGGATGTGTGAGGAGAACAGGACCGTGCGTCCCTCGTCCCCCATGCGCCGCAGCAGCTCCATCAGCTGCATCCGCTGGCGCGGGTCCATCCCGTTGAACGGCTCGTCCAGCAGCAGCACCGAGGGCTCGTGGACCAGCGCGGACGCCATCTTCACACGCTGGCGCATGCCCTTGCTGTACGTGGAGATCTTGCGGTCCTGCGCGTACTCCATCTGGACCGTGGCGAGCGCCTTCTGCGCCTCGGCTCCTCCCAGACCCTGGAGTTCGGCGTTGGCGACGACGAATTCCTTGCCGGTGAGGAAGTCGTACATCCCCTCCCGCTCCGGGACGATGCCGATCTTCTTGTAGACGGCTTCGTTGCGCCAGATCGGCCGGCCGTCGAGCGTGACCTTCCCCGTCGAGGGGGCGAGGAATCCGCCCATCATGTTGATGAGGGTGGACTTTCCGGCGCCGTTCGGGCCGAGAAGCCCGGTGACGCCGGGCCCCACCGTCATGGAGACGTCGTTGACGGCGACCACGTTGCCGAACCAGCGCGAGGTGTGGTCGATCTCGATGGTGGTCACAGCCCGACCCTCCGGTAGCGGCGCATCAGAACGGCGTACGAGCCGGCGACGAGCGCGAGAACAACGAACAGGTAGACCACGCCGGTGCCGGCGCCCGGGCCTTCCCCTCCGGGGAAGGCGGAGGAAGCACCGAGGAACGCGGTCTGGACGCCGTCGATCAGCGTGATCGGCGAGAAGAGGCCGAGCCACTGCACGGCCCCTTCCGACCCGGTCTCCCAGGCGATGGCCTGGATCGTGGAGACGGCGCCGTAGGTGATGGTCAGGAGGGCGATCACCGCGGCGACGCCGAAGCCGCGCCGCGGGGTCAGGGCGGCCATCACGAGGCCGAGGCCGGCGAACAGCACGGACAGCAGCGCCACCGACACCAGTCCCTGGCCGAACCACTTGGTCTGATCGGCGAAGTCGAACTTCGCGAGCAGAGAGCCCACATAGAGGATGAGCAGCGGCGCGCCGGTGAGGATGAAGAGCGCGGCGGCGGTGGCGGCGAACTTCGCCATCACGTAGTCGGCGCGTTCGATCGGCCGCGAGAAGTACAGGGGGACGGTCTTGAAGCGGAGGTCCCTGGATACCGCCTGCGGCGCCTGGGCGGCGATGAACAGGCCGATGACGGCCTGGAGGTAGATCGCGTACGAGGTGTACTTGACCACCAGCTTGCTGGCGTCCGGGGTGGCCATGGAGACCGCCACCAGGATCGCCGCGACCATCGCCATCACGCCGAACAGCAGCATGGGCAGCACCTTGGACTTGGCGGAGCGGCCCAGTCCGAAGGAGCCCCGCAGCGTCTGCGAGAACAGGGAGCGGCGGGCGTAGGCCCGGCCGAGCCGCGGTCCGTCGTAGGAGCGGTAGCCGATGTTGTGGATCCGGGAGGCGTCGCGCCCGGCCGCGGTCCCGGTCTCAGTGCTCATCGCGACCGCTTCCCTTCTGCTGTACGGCCCCGGCGGTGCCGGCCGCGGCCGGGACGGCGGTGCTGTGCGCCCCGCCCTGTTCGGTACGGAAGACCTCGGCGATGTGGTGGCGGCGCTGTTCCATGCGGACCAGGCCGAGCCCGAGCCCGGCGACGCTGTCGCGGACCAGGTCGTACGTGTTCTCGTCGGCCGCCTCGATCAGCAGGATGTGGCCCGCGCCCGGCAGCCCCTCCGTGTCGATCCCGTCGTGGCCGATGAGGGTGATCCCGGCGTCGGTGAGGACCTTGCGCAGCGCGCCGGTGCCGTCGGGGTGGGTGTCGCTGTCGGTCACCTCGACCGCGAGGGTCGCGGTGGTCTGCGTGAAGTCGCTGGTGGAGCTGGAGCGCAGGAGGGTGCCGCCGTCGATGACGACGACGTGGTCGCAGGTGCGTTCCAGCTCGCCCAGGAGGTGCGAGGTCACCAGCACGGAGATGCCGAAGTCGGTGTGGATCCGACGGATCAGACCGAGCATCTCGTCACGGCCGACCGGGTCCAGGCCGTTGGTCGGCTCGTCGAGGAGGACCAGCTGGGGGTCGTGGACGAGTGCCTGGGCCAGCTTCACCCGCTGCTTCATGCCGGTCGAGTAGCCGCCGATGGGGCGGTAGCGCTCCTCGTAGAGGCCGACGTGGCGCAGGGTGTCGGCCGTGCGCTCGCGGGCCGCCGTGGGCGGCAGCCCCGACATGCGGGCCATGTGCACGACGAACTCGGTCGCCGAGACGTCGGGCGGCAGGCAGTCGTGCTCGGGCATGTACCCCACCCGTTCCCGGATGGCGGCGCCGCTGGTCGCGACGTCGAGCCCGAGCACTGCGGCCCGGCCTTCGGTGGCGGGGGAAAGACCCAGCAGGATCTTGATCAGTGTGGACTTGCCGGCTCCGTTGGAACCCACCAGACCGGTCACACCCGGTCCGATGTCCAACGTGAGCCGGTCAAGCGCGGTCACCCGGGGGAACCGCATGCTCAGGGCTTCGGTAGCGATTACGGCTGTCACGGAAACGACGTTAGTGGCGCGGACCACAGGGGTCGTCAGCCCTGACGGCTGGATCCGCGTCAGACTCCAGGCGTACGCGCCCGTAGGGGGACCCCGCGAAGGACGAGGCCCGGACTCCGGGCCGGGCGGGGCGTGGCGTGGCGTGGCGGAGCGGCCGAGGTTCGCCAGGTGCCGGCGGCTGGGGCCCACGTGCGGGGGCGGAGTTTTCCACAGACGGGCGCCCTGAGCCCGTGCTTGTCCACAGGGCGTGCAGCCCTCTTGACGCAGCCGCCGGACATTGTCACATTCATCAGTGTCACGTTACGGACGCGTACCGCACACGGCAGGGAACGGACGGTGGCATGACCGGCATGGCCTCGGCAGTGCAGCACGAAATCACCCCGGAGCTGCGGGGGTTCAGGGAAGTCCAGCGCCTGGCCTATGCCTGCGCGGAGGCGGTCGCCGGTCAGCTGCGGTCGGGGGTGACCGAGCGCGAGGCGGCCCGGATGCAGCGCGATTGGCTGCGTGAGCGCGGCGTGCGCGACTGGTTTCACCTCCCGTTCGCCTGGTTCGGGGACCGCACGGCGTTCGCCGGGTTCAAGGTGCCGCTGCAGTTCTTCCCGACCGACCGGAGACTGGAGCCGGGGATGCCGTTCATCCTCGACATGGCCCCGGTGTACAAGGGCTTCACCGCCGATGTCGGGTATTCGGGGTGCCTCGGCCTCAATCCGCTGCACGACAAGCTGCTGGCCGATCTGGAGTCCCACCGCGAGCTGATCCTGCGGGAGGTGCGCGAGCGCCGTTCGCTGCGCGAGATCTACGAGGACGTCGAACGCCTCATGACCGCGCAGGGATACGCGAACAGGCACCGGGCCTACCCCTTCGGCGTGATCGCCCACAAGGTCGATCGCGTCGCCGAGCGCCGCTGGTCGCCGCAGGTGTTCGGATTCGGCACCCAGGCCCTCAAGGGGCTGCTGAGTGACGCCCTGCACGGTCACCGGGACGGCTGGTCGCCGCTGTGGAGCCCCTACCGTTTCTCCGACCACCCGCCGCAGCCGGGCCTGTGGGCGGTCGAACCTCACCTCGGGTTCCGGGGTACGGGCGCGAAGTTCGAGGAGATCCTGGTGGTCACCGACTCCAAGGACCCCGAGCAGGGCGCCTTCTGGCTGGACGACGATCTGCCGCACGTGCGGCGCTGGGCCGAGGAGAAGGTGGCGGCGTGAATCTGTCTCAGGCGCGTGAGCGACGCGTGGTCACGGGAGGCGTCGAGCTGTGCGTCGCCGAGTTGGGCGACGCGGGCCGGCCGACCGTGGTGCTGGTCCACGGCTATCCGGACAGCAAGGAGGTCTGGTCGGACGTCGCCGTCCGGCTGGCCGAGCACTGGCACGTGGTGCTGTACGACGTGCGGGGGCACGGCAGGTCGACCGCCCCGAAGCCCCTGCGCGGCGGCTTCACCCTGGAGAAGCTGACCGACGACTTCCTGGCCGTGATCGACACGGTCAGTCCGGACCGACCGGTGCACGTGGTCGGTCACGACTGGGGGTCCGTCCAGGCCTGGGAGTTCGTCACGGTCGGCAGGACCGAGGGCCGGATCGCCTCCTTCACCTCGATGTCCGGGCCGTCCCTGGACCACTTCGGGCACTGGATCAAGCACCGGATGAGCCGCCCCACCCCACGCCGGGTCGGCCAGCTGCTCGGCCAGGGCGCGAAATCCTGGTACGTGTACATGCTCCACACACCGGTCCTGCCCGAGCTCGCCTGGCGCGGCCCGCTCGGGAAGCGGTGGCCCCGGATTCTGGAACGGATGGAGAAGGTGCCCGCGGGCGACTACCCCACCGCCTCCCTGCCGAACGACGCGGCACACGGGGCCTGGCTCTACCGCGACAACGTCCGTGCCCGGCTGAGCAGGCCCCGTGCGGACGCCTACGCCCACGCCCCCGTCCAGCTGATCACGCCGACCGGGGACTCCTTCCTCTCCGAGCGGCTCTACGACGGGCTGGAGGACTGGGTCCCCACGCTGGTGCGCCGCTCGCTTCCGGCCAAGCACTGGGTGCCCCGCACCCGGCCGGACCAGCTGGCCTCCTGGGTCGACGGGTTCGTCACCGCGAACGAGTCCGCCGGACGGGAGGGCGCGTCCGTGCAACAGGCGCCCGCGCAGGGCCTCTACGCCCAGCGGTTCGGCGGCCAGCTGGTCCTGGTGACGGGCGCGGCCTCCGGGATCGGGCGGGCCACGGCCTTCGCGTTCGCCGAGGCCGGCGCCCGGGTCGTGGCCGTGGACCGGGACGCGGAGGGTGCCGCCCGGACCGCGGAGATGGCGCGGCTGATCGGGGCGCCCGCTGCCTGGGGCGAGGCGGTCGACGTCAGCGACGAGGCCGCGATGGAGAAGCTCGCCGCCCGGGTCGCCGCCGAGTACGGCATCGTCGACGTCCTGGTCAACAACGCCGGGATCGGGCTGTCCGGCTCCTTCCTGGAGACCACGAGCGAGGAGTGGAAGAAGGTCCTCGACGTCAATCTGTGGGGGGTCATCCACGGCTGTCGGATCTTCGGCAAGCAGATGGCGGACCGGGGCCAGGGCGGTCACATCGTCAACACCGCGTCGGCCGCGGCCTTCCAGCCCTCGCGGGCGCTGCCCGCGTACAGCACGTCGAAGGCGGCCGTGCTCATGCTCAGCGAATGTCTGCGGGCCGAGCTGGCGGAGAAGTCGATCGGGGTGAGCGCGATATGCCCCGGCATCGTCAACACCAACATCACCGCCACCACACGTTTCGCGGGGGCCGACGCGGCGGAGGAGGAGCGGCTGCAGAAGCGGACGAGCCGTCTCTACAGGCGGCGCAACTACCCGCCTACGAGGGTCGCCGACGCGATCCTGAGGGCGGTCGTGCGCAACCAGGCGGTGGTGCCGGTGACCCCGGAGGCGCGCGGCGCGCGACTGCTGTCCCGACTGAGTCCCGGGGCCCTGCGCTCCGTCGCCCGGCTGAAGCCTCCGCTGTGACCGGGGACGGGGCCCGGGCCGCCGAGTACCGGATCGAGGACCTGGCCCACGCCAGTGGGGCCACGGTGCGCACGATCCGCGCCTATCAGGACCGGGGGCTGCTCCCGACGCCCGAGCGGCGCGGACGGGCCAATGTGTACCGGGAGACCCATCTGGCCCGGCTGCGGCAGATCGCGGACCTGCTCGACCGGGGTTACACCCTGGCCAGCATCAAGGAGTTGCTGGAGGCGTGGGACGCGGGGCGGGGGCTGGGCGGGGTACTCGGTCTGGTCGCCGAGGTACACGGTCCGTGGACGGACGAGGAGGCCGACCGGATCAGCCGTCGTGAGCTGGACGCGAGATTCGGCGGCCGGCAGGACGACGAGGCCATCGCGGAGGCGGTGGAGCTCGGCGTGCTGGAGCGCGTGCCCGGCCGGGACGACGAATTCCTCGTACCCAGTCCGCAGGAGCTGGCGGTGGCGGTCGAGTTGTACGGGGCCGGAGTTCCCCTGCCCGCGATCTCCGGCCATCTGAGGGAGCTTCGCGGTCAGGTCGAGCACATCGCCTCCCGCTTCCTGGAGTTCACCACCGAGCACGTCTTCGCCCGCTATCTCGGCCATCGGCCGCCCACCGACTCCGACGCGGCCGAGGCAGCGACTCTCGTACGTCGCCTGCGGCCGCTCGCACAGCAGACGGTGGACGCGGAACTGGCCCGCGCCATGCGGACGTTCGCCACGCGGCATCTGCACCACCACCTCGGAGCCGAGGAGACGGCGATCGCCGAGGACGCGACCCGCCCCGTGCTGCTTCCGGCGCGGACAACACAAGCCGTGCGCGAGCTGGTTGGCGCGGAGCGCATCGCGGCCTTCGTGGCGGCGGCCACCGAACGGGAGATACGGGCACGCACCTTGGACGACCTCGCAGCAACTCACGCCAAAGAGTGCAAAAATGGCGAAAGCCCCTAAAGTGCAAGCGCGTTGTCCACAGAACCGTCAAATATCCTGTGGATAACTCAAGTTGACTGTGGATCAAACCTGATGGAGGAAAAAGGCCGAAGAACCGCAGAAGAACGAAGAACCGACGAGCCGAAGAGGCGACAAGCCGACGGGCCGATGGGCCGATGGGCCGATGGGCCGAAATGCGGGTGCACGGACCGGGCCGCCACGGGCACTCTGGCGCCCATGGACGAACGTCGCACCGTCAAGGTGTCCAAGTACCTCTCGAAGCATCTGCGGCATCAGCCGGAACGCATCGGCCTCACCCTCGACGAGAACGGTTGGGTGGCGGTCGAGGAGCTGCTGCGTGCGGCGGCCCGGCACGGGTTCGCCTTCTCCCGCGCCGAGCTCGACCACGTCGTCGCCGCCAACGACAAGCGGCGCTTCACCGTCGAGAGCGGCATGGGGAGCGGCGTCCAGGGCGGCATCGAAGGCGACCGCATCCGCGCCAATCAGGGCCACACCGTCGCCGTCGACCTGGACCTGCCGCCGGCCGAACCGCCCGTGTACCTCTACCACGGCACGGTCGCCCGGGCGATGGAGGCGATCCGGACCGAGGGCCTGCGCCCCATGGCCCGCCACCACGTCCACCTGTCTCCCGACCGGGAGACGGCCACCCGGGTCGGCGCCCGTCGCGGCCGCCCCCTCGTCCTCACCGTGGACGCGGGCGCGATGCACCGCGCCGGCCATGTCTTCCGGGTCAGCGCCAACGGCGTCTGGCTCGCCGACGCCGTGCCGCCTCGGTTCCTGCGCCTGCGCGGCTGAGAGACCCCGGTCGCCAGGCCACTACGCCACTACGCCACTACGCCAACTGTGCGGGCGCCTCGGTCGCGATGCGCTCGAAAACCTTCGGGTCGACGTCGAAGACCGAGTCCGGGATCGGGGCGTGGATGACGATCTCGGTGAAGCCCAGTTCCGCGTGACGCCCCGCGAAGTCGACGAACGCGTCCACGGACTCCAGCGGGCCGTTGCGGTCCGGGGTGAAGGCGGTGAGCAGGATCCGGTCCAGCTCGGAGGCGTCCCGGCCGATCTCCGCGCAGGCCGCCGTGAGCCTCTCGTTCTGCCCCCGCAGCGCGACCCGCGACTCCTCCGGGGTGCCGTTCTCGTACAGCTTGGGGTCGCCGGTGGTGACCCAGGCCTGCCCGTGGCGGGCGGCCAGCTTCAGTCCCCGCGGCCCGGTCGCGGCGACCGCGAAGGGCAGCCGGGGGCGCTGGACACAGCCGGGGATGTTGCGGGCCTCCTCCGCGGTGTAGTGCTTCCCGCGCTCGGTCACCGCGTCCTCGGTGAGCAGCCGGTCCAGGAGCGGGACGAACTCGGCGAAGCGGTCGGCGCGTTCGCGCGGGGTCCAGGCGTCCTGGCCCAGGGCGGTGGCGTCGAAGCCGCTGCCGCCGGCGCCGATGCCGAGGGTGACCCGGCCGCCCGAGATGTCGTCCAGGGAGATGAGCTCCTTGGCCAGCGTGACCGGGTGACGGAAGTTCGGCGAGGTCACGAGGGTGCCCAGCCGGAGACGTTCGGTGGCCGTCGCCGCGGCGGTGAGCGTGGGCAACGCCCCGAACCACGGGCCGTCCCGGAAGGTCCGCCAGGACAGGTGGTCGTAGGTGTAGGCGGTGTGGAAGCCGAGCTGCTCGGCTCGCACCCACGCCTCCCGCCCCTGGCCGGCCCAGCGATAGATCGGCAGGATCACAGTGCTCAGTCGCAGACTCATGCCGCCGAGCCTACGGTCCGGGCTCCGCCGAAGCGGCCGGAGGCTCGTGGTCACCCGTACCCCGTGACGTGTCGCCCGGCCGCGCGCGTTCGCCCGGCATTTCGCCGGCAGGCGCTACGGCACGGAGTCACCAGGGGCTGCGGTCGGGATCGTAGCTGCGGAGGATGCCCACGAACCGGTCCAGCATGGCCAGCTGGTCACCACGGAGAGGGCCGCCGTTGAAGTGCATCACCGTGTTCCGGACATCCTTCACATGCCTCAGGAGACCGACGAAGTGAGTACGGTCCACACCGGGCCAGTTGAGCTTCTTCCAGCGCAGTTCGTCATCGAGCAGCCGGATGTACTCACCGAACATCAGCTGGTCGACGCTGCGTCGACGGCGGTCCTTGTGCACCTGCCGGACGTCCTCCTCGCCGTAGACACGTCCCAGGCATCGGCGGAGCCGGCGCTCGATCTCACCGAGGGTGAAGAAGGGGCCCGCGACAGACACGAACTCGGACGCGAGGTCGGCGGTTGTGACGATGCCGATCAGCTCGCCTCCGCGATTGCGGACGAGGACGAATCCATGTGCCTGGATGAACGGCAGCGCGGACAGCAGATGCGTCGCGGCGTCCACGACGTGGAATTCGCTGGTGAGTGCGTTCGGGACACTTGGTGTCCGACCGGTGGCGTGCATGTGGGCGATCGAGGCCCAGGTGACCACACCCTGGAGTTTGCCGATCGAGTCCAGCACCGGTAGTTGCGAGTAACCGAGCTCGGCCATGGCACCCATGGCTCGTGCCAGTGAGTCCTCGGGCATCACCGAGGAGACCCCCTGGCCAGCACTGGGAATGGCGCCGACCCGCATGGCTGACTGCGGCAACAGACCGAGAGGGTCCTCACCTTGCCCGTACTCCGGCGGAGGGGATGCGCGGCCGTCCGCCCCACCGGCGTCGCCGGGCGCGTCGGCCGAATCCGAAGCGGCCGGCTCCGGCGACGGTCCCGCCGAGGCGGACGAAGGCACCGACGCCGTTGCAGGATTCTCGGACGCCTTGGCGGGGCGGCCGTCCTGCTTCCCGATCGGGGGTGCATCCGGAACGCTAGGGGTAGTGGGCATCGCGTCACCCAGCGATACCACTCGGATCTCGTCGTCGAGCGGGCCCGTCGCGAAGTCCGGTTCTGTCGCCAGTCCCGCGTTGGCCAGGTCGAGGGCCACTCGTGAGACCACCACATGGTTGCGGAATCGGACATCCCAGAGTGCCAGGAGCTGACGTCGGCTCAATGTGGAGCCTGCCAGGCCTGCCGGGATCCTCGCGTCACTCACGGCCGCTGTCCGCCCCTTCACGGACGACGGCCTTGCCCATCGCTCTCTCCACCAGGCCCAGCAGGCGCTCGGCCCGGTCGCGATAGAACGCGTCGAAGTCGTCCGTGCGCAGGATCATCGGGTCGATGTGATGGGTTCCGACCACGTCGTCGAGCCAGTCCCCACTGGTGCCGGCCTCCTTCTCCAGGGCCGTGAGGTAAACGGAAGGAGAGTTGGCGCCGATGGTCTGGTACGCCCGGTAGGAGAGCGCGGTCTTGTTGACGATGCTCGTCATCCGGGTGGGGTCCGGTGCGGTGCGCTCGAACCACGCCTTCGGGAAGATCTGCCGAATGTCGACAGACCATCCGGTCAGGTTCTGTTCGCTGATCTCCTCCTCCTGGAAGGCCCAGTCCACTGCCCCTTCCTTCATCAGCAGCGCGTGCACGCCCTTGTAGGCAGCGCTGTTGCGTGAGGTGAGCCGGTGAAGGCGTTGTTCCTGGAAGGACGCCTCGGAGATGGTGTCCGGCTCGGGACCGCCTTCCGTCAGCCAGGGGACCACCTGTTCCACGTCACGGACGAACCGGGTGTCCGTGACTCCGCCGTAGAGTTCGCCGAGGACGCCGCACCAGTACCAGCGGGCCAGTTCCCCCTGGACCTTCGGCTCTCGGCGGACGTTCCCCAAGAGCGCCGCGATGGCGGCGAGCGGGACCAGTTGCGACCCATAGGGCAGATCGCGCTCGCGGAAGATGTGCTGCGACGCCAGGAAGCGGCCGGCCCAGGCGAAGGCACTGGTGACATCGGGGGCGAGCGCAGTGTAGTCGGACAGCGGAAGGTGGAGCAGGTCGCGGCGCTTGCAGCTGACTGCTGGCGGGCTGGCGGCGCCGGGGTTGGCCGCCAAGTACTGTTGCTTGCGCTGCCAGGTCTGGGTCAGCGCCATCGCTTGAAGGAAGTCCAGACTTGTCAGCCCGGTCTCCTGCCTGGTGTCCCGGTCGATGGAGCCGAAGACCGGAAACGCGGTGCCGAGCAAGGACTTGGTCGTCAGCCATTCCTGACTGAGGCTGAAGTCCTTTCCGTGTTCCCGCGTGTAGTCGGCGTCCCCGGCATAGGTAGCCGTGAGGAGTTCGAACACGTTGAGTACGACGCCCCCGGTGTTCACTCGCTCGAAGACCGAGCAGACGGCGTCCTTCCGCGTCTCCTTGGGCAGGCGGATCAGCGGCACTTTGAAGCCCTTGACGGTGTCGATGACCTTGGCCTGGAAGGCCGACCAGATGTCCCACCGGTCATCGGCTGCACTGACGTAGGTGCGCTGCCACTTGCCGGTGCTGTCGGCATCGAAGATCAGGTTCAGGGGGAAGAAGCCCTGCGCGCACTCCTCGTCCCGGCTCCTCAGGTCGAGCAGCGTCCGACCGAAGGGGCCCCGTACCAGGCGGTCTTCGGGGATCGAGCGGATGGCCTCGTCCCGATCGGTGCCTTCTCCGACGGCCATGGAGATGTCGATGTAGTACCAGCGGCGCACGGGCTTGTTGCGCGCATCGCTCGTCTCCACAGCCCGGCCCGACCGCAGGGCCTGGAAGAGTGAGGTCAGACGCTGCTGCCCATCGAGCAGGAGCTGTTCCGGCACGGTTCCCGGGGAGACCGGGGTGCCGTGGAGCGGCCTCGCCTTGAACTGGGACTCCCCGCCGGTCTCGAGCGTCATGGCCACACCGAGCGGGTAGTCGAGCGTCACGGTGGCCAGCAGGGCCCTGATGCGGTCGTCGTCCCACTTCCACTGACGTTGAAAGTCCGGTAACTGAATCTTTCCAACAGCAACGTCATCGAGCATCCTGCCCAGGCTCGGGCCGTCCAGTGCCACCACTAGTGCTCCCCGGCTCCCCATCCGCATCATCACGCGCCACGCTCCACCGGCCAGGTGGTTGACGGACGCCTCACCCACGATCTTCCCGAATGCTGACCGTTTCCGAAGGCGTTTCTGTTCAGAAAGCACCTTCTTCGCAGCTTCACACATTGTGTACTACATTGCGGCCCATGAGCACTCCCCGATCCGGCAAGACCCGGGTCACCAGCGTTTCTCTGCGCGCCGAGACCCTGGAAGCGATTCGCGCTCGTGCTGGCAAGCAGGGCGTTTCGTCGTACATCGAGGAAGCGGTGCAGCGTCAGCTCCAGCGTGAGGCCGTTGATGACCACATCGCGGCGCACGAAGCCGAGCACGGCCCCATCGACCAGGCTGAGGTGGCGGCCCGGGCCGAAAGAATCCGGGCACACCATGCCGCACACCGGGGCTACGCCTCGCCGGCGGACGCTGCGTGAGCGGCACTCTTGTTCTGGACAGCGAGGCCCTGTCCAAGCTGTCCGGAAGACACCGCGACATGACGGTGTGGCTGGACGTCGCCCGCACTCTCGATCTGCTGATCGTGACCAGTGCGGCAACGCTTGCCGAAGCGCGCGATCCGAAGATCGTCCAGGCTGCGTTCGACTCCGCGGTCTCCCTCACAAAGGTGCGACCGGTCACGGAAGAGGTCGCCCGGGTCGCAAGCAAGCTCCTGGCCGCCGAAGGGCTTCACGGTCACAAGTACGCCATCAACGCGATGTTGGCCGCTACCGCCCACGCAGAGCAAGGCGATGTGACAGTCGTGAGCAGCGACGTGGACGACCTGCGCCGGCTCTGCCACCCTCGTATCGCGATCGAGCCGATCTGAGGCCTTCAGACCCTGGCGATGCCGCATACCGCGATCCCAGCAGGTCAGCCTGTGATGTGCATGAACGAGGCTGGACCGAGGCCACGAGGGTGCCCAGCCGCAGGCGCTCGCCGTGCTCAGACGCATGACCTCGACGAGACGCGGGCCTCCCGCTGCCGCGGATCTACCGACGGAGCAGATACGGGAAGCGGTCTGGTCACCCTTGGTTGAGGGGACAGGTGATTGTAGGTGTGGAGGGGGTGGGGAAGCTCAGCTCCTCCGCGCGCTGTCAGCGGTCGCGACCGCCCTCGCGCCGGCGATGCACAGGTGAGGATCACGGTGCCCAGGCGGAGGCTCATGCCCCTGAGCCTCCGACCGTACGGGCGGGTGACGGCCTCCTGATGGCTTTGGCATATGCCAGAGGGCTTTTCCGCAGATCAACGTCCTACCCACTCAGATGTGCGCCCCTCCGCACGCCCGTGCACCTTTGTGGGCGAGAATGGGCCGGTGACCTCAGTGACCGATACGCCTCTTCCCGCCGTGACCCGGCTGATCGCCACCGACCTCGACGGCACCCTTCTGCGTGACGACAAGACGCTGTCCGCGCGCACGGTCGCGGCCCTCGCGGCGGCCGAGGAGGCCGGGATCAGGGTCTTCTTCGTCACCGGCAGGCCGGCCCGCTGGATGGACGTCGTCCGGGACCACGTCCAGAGCCACGGTACGGCGATCTGCGCCAACGGCGCCGTGGTCACCGACCTGCGAACGGACGGCGAGCTGCTCTCCGTACGGCCGCTGGAGCGCGCGGCGGCCCTGCACGTCGTACGCACCCTGCGCGAGGCGGCCCCCGGCACCTCCTTCGCCGTCGAGATGACCACCGGCATCAACTACGAACCGGCCTACCCGCCCTTCCACCTGGACCCGGGCGCCACGGTGGCGGTGGCCGAGAAGCTGCTGCACGAGGACGCCCCGGGCACCGGCGCGCCCGTGCTCAAAGTGCTGGCCCACCACACCGAGCTGGCGCCCGACGCCTTCCTCACGCTGGCCCGTACGGCGGCCGGCGACCGGGCCGCCTTCACCCGCTCCAGCCCCTCCGCACTCCTGGAGGTCAGCGGGCCAGGCGTCTCCAAGGCCACGACACTCGCCGCCTGTTGTGCCGAGCGCGGTATCTCGTCCGCCGAGGTGGTCGCCTTCGGTGACATGCCCAACGACATCGAGATGCTCCGCTGGGCCGGCGCCTCCTTCGCGATGGGCAACGCCCACCCGGACGTGCTGGCCGCCGCCACGGGCCGGACCACGACCAACGAGGAGGACGGGGTCGCGGTCGTCATCGAGCGCATCCTCGCCGCCCGCGCAGAGAACCGCTGAAACCTTTCAGCACATCAGCGGACCGGCACATCACCAGACCGGCACACCAACACACCGGCTCGCGGACCCGGCATGCGGCAACACCGGCTCGCGGGCGGCCGGACGGTGGCCCTCACAGCGCAGGGCCACCGTCCAGCCGCCCTCACAACGGCGCCTCCCACACCACCGTCGTACCTCCTCCGTCCTCCCCGATCCCCGGTTCGATACGGCTCGATCCGCCCAGGGACTCGGCCCGGCGGGCCAGGTTGCGCAGCCCACTGCGGCGGCCGCCCTCCGGGATGCCCACCCCGTCGTCGGCGACCGAGAGCCGCACCGCCGCCCGCCCGTCCGGCAGGGTCGCCGTCGCGTCGACGACCACATCGATCAGCGACGCCCCCGCGTGCCGGAACGCGTTGGAGAGGGCCTCGCGCAGCGCGGCGACCAAGTTCTTGCCCGTCAGCTCGCCGACGAGCGAATCCACCGGGCCCAGGAAGCGGTGCGAGGGCTTGAAGCCGAGCGGGACGGCCGCCATGTTGATCTCCCGCAGCACGCGCGTGCGCAGCCCCGAGGGGGCCTCGGCCGGTTCCTGCTGGAGCGCGAAGATGGCCGTGCGGATCTCCTGGATCGTCACGTCCAGCTCGTCGACCGCCCGGCCGACACCGGTCCGCACCTCGGGCACCACCGATCCGCGCTGGGCGCTCTCCAGCATCATCCCGGTGGCGAACAGCCGCTGGATCACCAGGTCGTGGAGGTCGCGGGCGATCCGGTCACGGTCCTCGTACACCGCGAGGCGCTCCCGGTCCCGCTGCGCCTCGGCCATCATCAGCGCGAGCGCCGCCTGGGAGGCGAACTGGGTGGCGAGCGTCCGCTCGGTCTCCGTGAACGGTCGCGCGCCCCGCGACCGGGGGGTGGCCAGCGCGCCGAGCACCCGGCCGCCGCTGTGGAGCGGCAGCATCATGCTGGGGCCGAACCGGTCGGCCAGCCTGGTGGCCATCCGGCTGTCGGTGGCCGAGTCGTCGATGAACACCGCCTCGCCCGCCAGGAGTTTCGCCACCACCGCGCTCCGGGGCGGGATGATCACGCCGAGCGAGGACGCGGGATCGTCGGACGAGACGGCGACGATCTCCAGCCCGCCCTCCTCGGCGGGAAGCAGCACGATCCCGGCGGCGGAGTCGGCGAGCCGACGAGCCTGTTCGGCGACCACGGACAGCGCCTCATCGGCGTCCCCACCCGACAGGAGGGCCGTGGTGACCGCGACCGAACCGTCGATCCAGTGCTCCCGCTGCCGCGCCGCCTCGTACAACCGGGCGTTGCCGATGGCGATCCCGGCCTCCGTGGCGAGCACCCGGACCATGTGGAGGTCGTAGTCGCTGAATTCGGCGCCGTCCTGCTTCTCCGCCAGATAGAGGTTGCCGAAGACGTCCCCCTGGACCCGGATGGGCACCCCAAGGAAGGTCCGCATCGGGGGGTGACCCGGCGGAAAGCCCGCGGACCGCGGATCGGTGGTCAGGTCGGCCAGACGGACCGGGGCGGAGTCGTGGATCAGCGCGCCGAGCAGACCCCGGTGGCCGTCGGGGCGTCGCCCGATCGCCTCGGCCACCTCCTGCGGAACGCCGTAGGTGACGAAGTCCGACAGGCCCTCGCCCAGCTCGTCGACGACGCCGATGGCGGCATACCGGGCGTGGGCGAGCTCGGCCGCCGTCTCACAGATCCGGTCCAGGGTGGAGTGCAGTTCCAGCCCCGAGCCGACGGAACGCATCGCCTCCAGGAGCTGCGGCACCCGCGCGGTCAGCTCGGTGGACAGACCCTGAAGGCTGCGGGTGGCCCGGGTGGCGGCGTCGAGGGAGTCCTGCGGGTCGGGCTCTGCCATGGCCTGAGCCTAGTTAGTGCCGATAGGGGGCGAAAGTCGAGAATGCGCTCGACGGGCGAAGGGAGGCCGGCCGTCCGGATCCGGTCCGGTGGCGTCACCGCTGTCGGACTCCCGCCCCGACCGTCTCCCGTTCGCGCTCCAGCATGCGGCGCAGCGGCCCGTCCTCGGCGGCGAGTTCGGCGTACGGTCCGCGCTGCACGACCCGGCCCGCGTCCAGCACCAGCACTTCGTCGACCGTGTCGAGGCCGGTCAGCCGGTGGGTGATCAGCACCGTCGCACAGCCCCGGGTCGCGTCCAGCAGGTCGGCGGTGAGGGCGTCAGCGGTCGGCAGGTCGAGGTGTTCGGCCGGCTCGTCCAGGACGAGTACGGGAAAGTCCGCGAGGAGCGCGCGGGCCAGGGCGAGGCGCTGGCGCTGGCCGCCGGAGAGCCGCGCGCCGTGCTCGCCCACCGGGGTGTCGAGCCCCTCCGGCAGGGCCAGCGCCCAGTCCAGGACCCGGGCGCGGGAGAGCGCGTCGCGCAGTTCGGCGTCGGTCGCCCCGGGGCGGGCCAGGCGCAGGTTCTCGCGGATCGTGCTGTCGAAGACGTGCGCGTCCTGGGCGCACAGCCCGACCGAGCGCCGGACCGTGTCCGAGTCCAGCGCGGACGCCTCGACACCGCCCAGCCGGTACGTCCCCGACGAGGCGTCCAGGAAGCGCAGCAGGACCTGGGCGAGCGTCGTCTTGCCCGAGCCGGAGGGACCCACGACCGCGATGCGCCGGCCGGGCGTCAGCGTCAGGTCGAGCGAGGTCAGCGCGTCGTGCCGGGCCCCCGGGTAGCGGGCGCTCAGCCCCCGCGCCTCCAGCGGGAACGGGGACGCGGGCTCCTCGGCGGGGGCCTCGGGCTCCCGTACGGGCACGGGGGCGTCCAGCACCTCGAACACCCGCTCCGCGCTCCGTGCGACGCGCTGGCGGTACTGCACGGCGAGCGGCAGCCCGGTGACGGCCTCGAAGGCGGCCAGCGGGGTCAGCACCACCACGGCGAGCGCGACACCGGACAGCCGGCCGTCCTGCACGGCGGGGACGGCGACGGTCGCGGCGGCCACCACGGTGAGTCCGCAGACCAGGGCGGACAGCCCGCCGCCCAGTGCCGTCGCGGCGGCGGCGCGCGAGGCGATCCGGGTCAGCAGTGTGTCGGCCGCGCGCAGCCGCGTCTGCCGGGCGGGCAGCGCGCCCGCGACGGTCAGTTCGGCGGTGGCGCCCAGGAGGTCGGTGACCCGGGTGGCCAGGGCGGCGCGTGCGGGTGCGAGCTGGCGCTCCGTACGGCGGGCGCAGGCGCCGCTGAGGAGCGGGACGCCGACCCCGGCGACCAGCAGCCCCACGGCCAGGATCACGCCCGCCTCCGGAAGCAGCCAGCCGGTGAACCCGGCGGCCGCGGCCCCCACCACGACGGCGGTGCCGACCGGCAGCAGCCAGCGCAGCCAGTAGTCCTGGAGCGCGTCCACATCGGCGACGAGCCGGGACAGCAGGTCGCCGCGCCGCGTGGTGCGCAGGCCCCCGGGGGCGATGCGTTCGAGGCCCCGGTAGACGGCGACGCGCAGTTCGGCCAGGAGCTTCAGGACGGCGTCGTGCGAGACGAGGCGCTCGGCGTAGCGGAAGACCGCCCGGCCGATGCCGAAGGCGCGGGTCGCGGTGACCGCCATCATCAAGTACATGACCGGCGGCTCTTCGGAGGCGCGGGAGATCAGCCAGCCGGAGACCGCCATGAGCCCCACGGCGGACCCGACCGCCAGGCTGCCGAGCAGCAGGGCCAGGGTCAGCCGTCCCCGCTGTGCCCCGGCCGTCTCGCGGACCCGGGCGAGCACCCGTCCGGAGCGGGCACCGGACCTTGCCTGCCCGCCGTCGGCCGCGCGCTGTTCCTCCGTCCGGTGGGCGTCCAGGAGTTCGCCCCCGGCGAGCGGCTGCGGGACGGCCGGTCCGGTGGCGACGGCACGCGTAGCGCGGCTCACGTCCTCGGTCGGCTCCCGCACGTCGGTACGCGGTTCCAGGGTCACCACGCGGTCGGCGACCGCCAGCAGGGCCGGGCGGTGGACGACCAGCAGCACGGTCCGCCCGGCGGCCAGCCTCCGTACGGCGTCGACGATGCCCGCCTCGCTCTCGCCGTCCAGGCTCGCGGTCGGCTCGTCCAACAGCAGGAGCGGCCGGTCGGCGAGGAATGCCCGGGCGAGGGCGAGGCGCTGGCGCTGGCCCGCGGAGAGTCCGGCGCCGTCCTCGCCCAGGGCTGTCCGCACCCCGTCGGGCAGCGCCGCGACGAAGTCGTACGCGCCCGCGTCCCGCAGCGCCGCGAGGACCGCCTCGTCGTCGGCGTCGGGCCGGGCGAGGCGCACGTTCTCGGCGATCGTGTCCGCGAAGAGGTGGGGGCGCTGGGGGACCCAGGCGATACGGCTACGCCAGCGTTCGGGGTCCAGGTCCATGAGGTCCCGGCCGCCGACCCGGACGTGCCCCTCGTCGGATACGGCGAATCCGAGGAGCACGTTCAGCAGGGTGGACTTGCCGACGCCGCTCGGGCCGACCAGGGCGACGGTCTCCCCCGGCTCCACGGTGAGCGACGCGGCGTTCAACGAGGGCTCTGTGCGGCCCTCGTGGCGCACGGTCACGTCCGCCAGCTCCAGGCGCAGTGTGTCCGGCACGTCCTCGGTGCCCGGGGCCCGGGGTTCGGTCTCCAGGACCGTGAAGATCTCCTCGGCGGCCGACAGTCCCTCGGCCGCCGCGTGGTACTGCGCTCCGACCTGGCGGATCGGCAGATAGGCCTCCGGGGCCAGGATCAGGACCACCAGACCGGTGTAGAGGTCGAGCTCGCCGTGGACCAGCCGCATGCCGATCGTGACGGCGACCAGGGCGACCGACAGGGTCGCCAGCAGCTCCAGGGCGAACGAGGACAGGAAGGCGATCCGCAGGGTGCGCAGGGTGGCCCGACGGTAGTCGGAGGTGATCGCGCGGATCGATTCGGCCTGGGCCTTGGCCCGCCCGAAGACCTTCAGGGTCGGCAGCCCGGCGACGACGTCCAGGAAGTGTCCGGAGAGCCGGGACAGCAGCTGCCACTGGCGGTCCATCCGGGACTGGGTGGCCCAGCCGATCAGGATCATGAAGAGCGGGATGAGCGGCAGCGTGACGACGATGATCGCCGCCGACACCCAGTCCTCGGTGACGATCCGGGCGAGCACCGCCACGGGCACCACGACGGCGAGTCCGAGCTGCGGGAGGTAGCGGGCGAAGTAGTCGTCGAGCGCGTCGATGCCCCGGGTCGCCAGCGCGACGAGCGAACCGGTGCGCTGCCCGCTCAGCCAGTCGGGGCCCAGCCGCGCGGCCCGCTCCAGGAGCCGGCCGCGCAGTTCGGACTTGACGGCCGCGCTGGCGCGATGGGCCGCCAGTTCGGTGAGCCAGGCGACGAGAGCTCGACCGAGGGCGACAGCGGCGAGGAGAAGGAGGGGGGTGCGCAGCGCGGTGACCGTGAGTCCGCCCTCGAAACCGCCCACCACGATCTCGGCGATGAGCATCGCCTGGGCGATCACCAGCAGGGCGCCGACCAGGCCGAGGACCACCACGGCCGCCAGGAAGAGGCGGGTGGCGCGTGCGTGGTGGAGCAGACGCGGATCGATCGGTTTCACGTGAAACATCCCCCCGGCGGGGTCGGTGAACTCTGCGGGACGGTGAGCTGCCGTGGGCCTCGCGGGGCCCGCGGCAGCTCACCGGAGTCAGTGCGCGTCGGCGATGTGCTGGGTGCCGATGCGCTTGCGGAAGACCCAGTACGTCCAGCCTTGGTAGAGCAGCACGACGGGCGTGGCGATGCCTGCGCACCAGGTCATGATCTTGAGCGTGTACGGGCTGGAGGAGGCGTTGGTGACCGTGAGGTTCCAGGCGTCGTTCAGCGAGGAGGGCATGACGTTCGGGAAGAGCGCCAGGAAGAGCATCGCGACCGCCGCCGCGATCGTCACGCCCGAGAACGCGAACGACCAGCCCTCGCGGCCCTTGGCGATGGCCCCGATCGCGGCCAGGAGCGCCACCACCGCCACGATCATGGCCCCCAGGCTCCAGGCGTCCCCGTTGTCCGCCTGCGTCCAGACCAGGAAGCCCAGCGCCAGCACCGCGGTGACCGGTCCCAGCTTCAGCGCCAGTGCGCGGGCCCGGACCCGGATGTCGCCCGCCGTCTTGAGGCCGGCGAAGACCGCTCCGTGGAAGGTGAAGAGGGTGAGCGTGACGAGACCGCCGAGGATCGCGTACGGGTTGAGGAGATCCCAGAAGTTACCGACGTACTCCATGTCGGCGTCGATCTTCACGCCCCGCACGATGTTCCCGAACGCCACGCCCCACAGCACGGCGGGGATCAGGGAGGTCCAGAAGATCGCGGTCTCCCAGTTCGTCTGCCACCGTTCCTCGGGCCGCTTGGCTCGGTACTCGAAGGCGACGCCGCGCACGATCAGGCAGAACAGGATGATCAGCAGCGGCAGGTAGAAGCCGGAGAACAGGGTGGCGTACCACTCGGGGAAGGCGGCGAAGGTCGCGCCGCCCGCGCTGAGCAGCCAGACCTCGTTGCCGTCCCAGACAGGCCCGATCGTGTTGATCAGGACCCGGCGCTCCTTGCGGTCGCGGGCCAGCAGTTTGGTGAGGACCCCGATGCCGAAGTCGAATCCCTCCAGGAAGAAGTAGCCGGTCCAGAGGACGGCGATGAGCACGAACCAGACGTCGTGGAGTTCCATCTCTCAGCTCCTGTGCTCAGTACGAGAAGGCCATCGGCCGGTCGGCGTCTTCTTCGTCGTGGCCGCCGATCTTGGTGGGCGGGTTGAGGTCGTCCTCGGTGAGTTCCGGCGGCCCGGCCTTGATGTACTTCACGAGCAGCTTCACCTCGATCACGGCGAGCACCGCGTACAGCAGCGTGAAGACGACCATCGAGGTGATGACCTCGCCCTGCGAGACACCGGGGGAGACCCCCGCACGGGTCTGGAGCACCCCGTAGACGACCCACGGCTGGCGGCCCATCTCGGTGAAGATCCAGCCCCAGGAGTTGGCTATCAGCGGGAAGAGCAGCGTCCAGAGCGCGACGACCCAGTAGAGCTTGGTGAGCCTCGGGCTCAGCGCCTTGTTCTTGAGGAGGACGAGATGTGGCACCTCGTCCTCGCCGGTCCGCAGCGCCGGCGGCAGCAGGAACTTCTTCCGGGTCAGCCAGAGCCCCAGGAGGCCGAGGCCGAAGGAGGCCATACCGAAGCCGATCATCCACCGGAAGCTCCAGAAAGCGACCGGGATGTTGGGACGGTAGTCGCCGGGCCCGTACTTCTCCTGCGCCTCCTTGTTGAGGTCGTTGATGCCGGGGACGTACGAGTTCGGGTCGTTGTTGGAGAGGAAGGACAGCACTCCGGGGAGCGAGATCTCCACGGAGTTGTGGCCCTGGCTGACGTCCCCGTACGCGAAGATCGAGAACGGCGCCCGCTCCTGGCCGTCCCACAGGGCCTCGGCGGCGGCCATCTTCATCGGCTGCTGCCGGAACATGACCTTGGCCAGGCTGTCGCCGCTGACGGCGGTGAGCATGCCGGCGACCACGACGGTGATCAGGCCCAGGCGCAGCGAGGTCCGCATCACCGGGATGTGCTTCTTGCGTGCCAGGTGGAACGCGGCGATGCCGACCATGAAGGCCCCGCCGACCAGGAACGCCGCCGTGATGGTGTGGAAGAACTGGGTGACCGCGGTGTCCTGGGTGAGCACCCGCCAGAAGTCGGTGAGCTCGGCGCGGCCGCGCTCCTCGTTGATCCGGTAGCCGACCGGGTGCTGCATCCAGGAGTTGGCCGCCAGGATGAAGTACGCGGAGAGGACCGTGCCGATCGAGACCATCCAGATGCAGGCGAGGTGGATCTTCTTCGGCAGCTTGTCCCAGCCGAAGATCCACAGCCCGATGAAGGTGGACTCGAAGAAGAAGGCGATCAGCGCCTCGAAGGCGAGCGGAGCACCGAAGACGTCACCGACGAAGCGCGAGTAGTCGGACCAGTTCATGCCGAACTGGAACTCCTGGACGATGCCCGTGACGACGCCCATGGCGATGTTGATCAGGAACAGCTTGCCCCAGAACTTGGTCGCCCTGAGGTACTTCTCGTTCTCCGTCCGCACCCAGGCGGTCTGCAGGCCGGCGGTGAGCGCGGCGAGCGAGATCGTCAGCGGGACGAAGAGGAAGTGGTAGACGGTGGTGATGCCGAACTGCCATCGCGCCAGGGTCTCCGGCGCCAGAGCGAGGTCCACGTCGTCAGTCTCCTTACATCGCCGTGATCGGACCGGCACTACGCCCCTTTAATCCGCCCGATTGCGGGAGGAACCAGGGCACGCTTGTGAACGCGTTCACATTCACAAGCAATTATGGCGCACACACTTTCGGACCCTTCGCCGGGGGTACCCCTTTTCGACCCCGGCCCCCGAAGCCGGCCCCCGTCACCCACGCAAAGGGCCCCGGACCTCGCGATCGAGGTCCGGGGCCACCCGGTCGTACAGGCGCGCGCGAGGCCTACAGCTCGGCGCGGAACGCCTCCGCCGCCTTCAGGAAGAGGTCGTTGCCCTCGCTCTCGCCGATCGAGACCCGGACGCCCTCGTCCCTGAAGGGCCGCACGACCACTCCGGCCCGCTCGCAGGCCCCGGCGAAGTCGAGGGTCCGCTCGCCGAGCCGCAGCCAGACGAAGTTCGCGTGCGACTCCGGCACCGTCCAGCCCTGGCGCACCAGCTCCGCGCTCACCCGGGTGCGCTCGGCGACCAGCGAGCCCACCCGGCCCAGCAGCTCGTCCTCCGCGCGGAGCGAGGCCACCGCCGCGTCCTGGGCGAGCTGGCTGACCCCGAAGGGGACGGCGGTCTTGCGCAGCGCCGCGGCCACCGGCTCGTGGGCCACCGCGAAGCCGACCCGCAGCCCGGCCAGACCGTACGCCTTGGAGAAGGTCCGCAGCACCGCCACATTGGGCCGGTCGCGGTAGATCTCGATGCCGTCCGGCACCTCGGCGTCGCGGATGAACTCCTTGTACGCCTCGTCGAGCACCACCAGCACATCGCTCGGCACCCGGTCGAGGAACCGTTCCAGCTCGGCCCGGCGCACCACCGTGCCGGTGGGGTTGTTGGGATTGCAGACGAAGATCAGCCGGGTCCGGTCGGTGATCGCCTCCGCCATCGCGTCGAGGTCGTGCACCTCGCCCTCGGTCAGCGGGACCTTCACCGAGGTCGCGCCGCTGACCTGCGTGATGATCGGGTACGCCTCGAAGGACCGCCAGGCGTAGATGACCTCGTCACCGGGTCCGGAAGTGGCCTGGAGCAGCTGCTGGGCCACCCCCACCGACCCGGTGCCGGTGGCGAGATGGGCGAGGGGCACACCGAAACGGTCGGCCAGCTCGTTCATCAGGCCGGTGCACGCCATGTCCGGGTAGCGGTTGAAGTTCCCCGCGGCGGCGAGCGCCGACTCCAGAACCCCCGGCAGCGGCGGATAGGGATTCTCGTTGGAGGACAGCTTGTACGCGACCGGTCCGCCGGCCGCCGCCGGCTTCCCCGGCACATAGGCGGGAACGCCGTCCAGCTCGGCGCGCAGCTTGGGGCTCGTCTCGCTCACCGCAGGTCCTCCTCGACCGTCCGTTCACAGCAATACTGCACACCTTATGAGGATTGGGCCCCGCTGCGAATGGCCCGAGCGGGAAATCGACCGCAGTGCCCGGGAATGGGGGCCTCGCGCGGGGCCGATCCGGGGCCTCTCCCGGGGGGAGCGCTTCCCGTTCCGCCGCACGCCGGTGGCTCGCGCCGTGGCGCGCGTCCCCCGAAGTGGTGAGTTGAGACCTCTTCGAGACATCGCACATACAGCAGGCTGCCACCCTTCAGCACCTGAAACACGCATGCAATAGCGGCCAACTTCCTTTCATTGTAAGGTTTCTGATGGCCAGTGACCTTGCAGAAACGTGCCTGTCAACGTGGGCATATGCGACCGGACCGACCACCCCTCGGAGCCCTACTATCGGCTCGCCATGACAGCAGCAGGGAAGCACCAGGTGAGCCGGACGGAGACCCCCCGGCGCAGCGGCCGGCCAGGACGGGCGGGTATCCGTGATGTGGCCGCCGCGGCCGGAGTCTCGATCACGACCGTCTCCGACGCGCTCAACGGCAAGGGCAGGCTCCCGGACGCCACCCGACGCCATGTCCGCGAGGTCGCCGAGCGCCTGGGCTACCGCCCTTCCGCCGCGGCCCGAACCCTCCGTACGGGCAAGTCCGGCCTGATCGGCCTGACCGTGACCACGTACGGGAATGAACCTTTCACCTTCACCGAATTCGCGTACTTCGCGGAGATGGCGAGAGCCGCGACCTCCGCGGCGCTCGCCCGCGGCTACGCCCTCGTCATCCTTCCCGCCACCTCGCGGCACGACGTCTGGTCGAACGTCGCGCTCGACGGGACCGTCGTCATCGACCCCTCCGACCAGGACCCGGTCGTCACCGAACTCGTCCGCCAGGGGCTGCCCGTCGTCTCGGACGGCCGCCCCGCCGGAACGCTCCCCGTCACCGCCTGGGTCGACAACGACCACCGGGCCGCCGTGCTCGACCTCCTCGACCATCTCGCCGCCGCCGGGGCCCGCCGGATCGGCCTGCTGACCGGCAACACCACCGACACCTACACCCGGTTGTCCACCACCGCCTACCTCCACTGGTGCGAGCGGGTCGGCCAGGATCCCGTCTACGAGTCCTACCCGGCCCACGACCCCTGCGCGGGGGCGGTCGCCGCCGACCGGCTGCTCGCCCGCCCGGACCGCCCCGACGCGGTCTACGGGCTCTTCGACCCCAACGGCACCGATCTCCTCGCGGCGGCACGCCGCTACGGACTGCGGGTCCCCGAGGACCTGCTGCTGGTCTGCTGCAGCGAGTCCACCGTGTACGCGGCCACCGAGCCGCCCATCACGACGCTCTCGCTGAAGCCCCGCCGCATCGGCACGGCCGTGGTCCAACTGCTCATCGACGCCATCGAAGGGATCGGGCACGACGGGCCGGTGGAGCAGGTCATACCGACGGAGCTCATCGTCCGGACCTCCTCGCAACGACGTCCACCACGCACCACGGTCAGCGCGCCGCGCTCCCCCAGCGGGGACTGATCATCTCTTTTCGGACCAATCGACCGATGAACCGTGCGTGCGCCCGGATTCACCACCCCTGGTGCGTCACACAGATCGATCCGCATTCCTATGATGGGCGCACGACACCGCGGACCACCTCTACCAGGCAGGGCCCGTCAGGTGTACGGCGGCGCGACGGTGGTGGAGGGGTCGATGACTCAGGGGGCCGGTCAGGAACCCGTGGTGCGGACGGCGACGTTGCGTGACTTCCGGGTTCCGCCGTATGCGCAGACACCCGTGCCACCGCAAGCCCAGGCGGCACCTCCTTCCCCGGTGCCGCCGCGCGCGCCGGAACCGAACCCTCCGGCGCCGGGCGCTCCCGTGCCCCCGGCACCCGGCGCCTCCGTGCCGCCGCGCGCTCCCGCGCCACCCCGGCCGCCGCATCCCGGCAACGCCGTCGTGGGCGACGAGCAGCCGGACGGCTACACCCCGACCGAGCGGGACCTCCCGGTCATCCGCCGCGGCGACACGGTGCGGGTGCGGACCGTTCCCGAGCCGCGCCCCGTGGCCGGGGACAGCCGCGGCCCGCTCTTCGTCGTCGGCGATGTCCACGGCTACCTGGACGAGCTGATCGCCGCCCTCGGCGCGCAGGGCCTCATCGACGCCGACGGCAACTGGGCCGCGGGCAACGCCCGACTGTGGTTCCTCGGCGACTTCACCGACCGCGGGCCGGACGGCATCGGGGTCATCGACCTCGTCATGCGGCTCTCCGCCGAGGCGGCGGCGGCCGGCGGCTACTGCAAGGCCCTGATGGGCAACCACGAGCTGCTGCTGATCGGCGCCAAGCGGTTCGCCGACACCCCCGTCAACTCCGGGGCGGGCACCGCCACCTTCCAGGCCGCCTGGCTGCTCAACGGCGGCCAGAAGACCGACATGGACCGCCTCCAGGACGTCCACCTCCAGTGGATGTCCCGGCTCGACGCGGTAGTCGAGGAAGACGGGCATCTCCTGATGCACTCCGACACGACGGCCTACCTCGACTACGGGTCCACCATCGAGGACGTCAATGACACGATCACGGCCATTCTCACGCGCAATGACGCCGACGAGTGCTGGGACCTCTTCCGCAAGCTCACCAAGCGGTTCGCCTTCCGGGACGAGGGCGGCGCCCAGGCGGTGCGCGAGCTCCTGACGACCTACGGCGGACAGCGCGTCGTCCATGGCCACAGCCCCATTCCGTACCTCCTGGGCGAGGTCGGCACGGAGGAGGGCGAGGACAGCGCGGGGCCGGTGATCAACGGTCCGCACGTGTACGCGGACGACCTCGCCATCGCCATGGACGGCGGAGTGACCATGGCCGGAAAGCTGTTGGTGGTTCAACTCCCGCTGCATGACTGACCGTCGGCGGGGAAGACGCTTCAGGTTCCGCCTGCGTCGACCCCGCCGATCAACGGACCCGTCACCGGGCCCAATTCTGGAAACACCCTGTCACCCCGTGCCGTGAGCGCTCTACCATCGGCGTATCAGTGGCAGGCTCTCCTCCGTTTCCGCCCGATCGCCCGGTCCACGCGGGCAACCGGGCACCGACGGAGCATCGGGGGATGCAGATGACAAGCGCTCCGCACCTGCTGGCCGAGGACGGACCCGAGTACGAGCGGATCCTGGGCGACGCACTGCGCCACGCTCATGAACGCCCGGACCTGGAGGGCGTCGGGGACCGGCTCAACACCGAACAGCTGCGCACCATGGCGCTCAGCGCCACGGCGCTGATCACCGCGGCCGCGGCCACGGAGTACGAGCACTACGTGAAGGCCCGCGGCGAGCTGCGCCGCGCGGCGACCGCGGAAGAGATCGACGGCGGCCCGGCCCCGGACGGGCCGCGGAGCACGGCGGCCGGATCGGGCGCCGGCATAGGCGCGGTCATCACGGTCCTGACCCCGCTGCTGGCCGGCTCCGCGGCCGTCATCTTCCTGCTCGTCGGCTACCTGGTGAAGGCGGTCGGTCCGTCGGTGGCCTTCGGCGGCTCGATGGTCGCGGCCGGATGGTTCTTCGCCGCGGTCGCCGCCGCGGCGATCCTGGTGGCGGCGATCGGCCTGCTCGTCACCGCGCTCCGCAACGGCGCGACGTCCCTGGCCGCCGAGGACGAGGAGCAGGAGCTTCCGGAGGATGTCGCGCGGGCCAGGGAGGCGTGGCGCCACGCCCTGCTGGAGCGCGGCATCCTCCCGTTCCTCCGGGATGCCCTGGCCGACCCCACCGCGGGGCCCGCCGCACGGACCCCGCACCGTTCACCCAACCGCATCCCGAAGGTCGGATACAGCAGGCCGGACTTCTCCGGCCCGGACGACGGACCGGCGGCCGGCCCCCGACCCACGTTCACCAGCCCCGACTTCACGAGCCCGGACTTCGGCGGGCCGGAGCACCGGCCGGACTGACAACCGGGCCGAGGTCCGGGTACGGCGAAGGCCGGGGCGGCTGTGTGCCGCGCCCGGCCTCAGGCTGCTCCGACCGGCGTCGGAGCTTTTCGGTCAGACTGCCGGGGCCAGCTTCGGGTTCTGGCCGTGCTGGTTCGCCTCGTGCTTGCCCTCGGAGGCGAGGAAGACGATCAGGATGATGAAGCCGACCAGCGGGACGATCCCGATCAGCAGCCACCAGCCCGAGCGGCCGGTGTCGTGCAGGCGGCGCACGGCGACCGCGAGGCTCGGGACGAGAATCGCGACGGCGTATATGTAGGACAGGAAGTCCGCGCCGATCAGGTTGCCGATGATCGTGAGCACCAGGCTGACGACGAAGCTGATGAGCGCGAACATCCAGTACTCCTTGCGGCGCGCGCGTCCGCTGAAGCCTGCGTAGTTCTTGAGTACTGCCAGGTACCAGTTCATGGTGATTCCCTCCCCGGCCCCCGTTCCGAGGGGGCGCCAATTTCAAGCCAAGCAAGCCGGAAAGTAAGCCACAGATAAGGAGAGGGTCAAGCGAAGATGAGCTGCGGGCCAAACGTACATACAGCTGCCACACGACTGTGTCCATACTGTCGCTTAACAAGGCAGCTAACTATGTCAAACCGACCTGAAACGGCTGTAGTTGACCGGTAAGCCATAGAACGCCCACAGGCTCCTGGCCGGATCGGACCTCAGCCCCGCGGGCTCGCGCCTGCGGCCGGTCCCGTGGCCAGGAGAGCCTCTCCCGTCGCGTACAGCTCGATCAGCAGAGGCCGGAGTGCCCGGCCGCGTCCGGTCAGGGTGTAGCAGGTACGCACAGGGAATCCGCGCCGGCGCTCCACCGACAGCAGGCCACGTTCGCACAGTTCCCGGAGCCGCTGGCTGAGAACCTTCGCCGACAGTTCCGGCAGCCGTTCCCTCAGCTCGGAGAACCCCAGCGGGCCGCCCATCAGTTCGCGCGGCACGAGCGTGGCCCACCGGCCCGACACCGCGGTCAGGGCCACCTCGACCGGGCAGTCCGGCTCGGGACGGACCGTGCGGCCACGGGCGGTCGGCGTCAGTTCCTGGCCGTCGGCCGCGTGGGTTTCCGTTGGGTGACCCTCGTCGACGGGCGGTTCACTGGCTGCATGACGCATTCCACCAGTGTGCATCCGACCACCGTCGCCGCCGAGCACCCCTACGTCCTGGAAGGGGCGTTCAACACCTTCGACCCCGATTGCGTCGACCGGCTCTTCGAGGCCGACGCGCAGTTCGTGCCCCGGCCCGGCCACCCCACGGCCGGCCCCGACCGGCTGCCGGCCCACCGGAGTTTCCTCGCACTGCGCGTCCCGATCCGGGTGACTCCGCGCCACACCTACGTCTCAGGCGACCTGGCACTCCTGATCGTCGACTGGGTGGTGGAGGGCAGAGCCGCGCACGGCGACCAGGTCCGGATCACGGGCACGGCGACGGACGTCGCCCGCCGGGGACCGGACGGATACTGGCGCTACGTCATCGACAACCCGTTCGGCACGGCGGGCGCCCAGAGCCCGGCAGCCACGCCGGACGAGCCGCCGGAGCAGGCGGGCCCGCCGCACCAGACCCTCCACCGGTCGCCTCCGCCCACGGTGTGACGCCCTACGACGCGGTCGCCCGGATGATCCCGCCGGGCGAAAGCGTGACGGAGTGCAGCATCCACCTGGTGACGGGCGACGGCGACAAGCCGTTCGCGGTGGGCTTCGCGGAGGGGGGCCGGCCAGGACTGGTGACCTGGCGGGCCCCCCTCCGCCGAGGCGGCCGGGTCAGCCGGCCGACGTACCGCCCGCCTCCGCGATGGGCAGGTAGACCCGGTTGCCGGCGGCCGCGAACTCCTTCGACTTCTCGGCCATGCCCTCCTCGATCTCCTCCTGCGAACCACCGTGCTGACGCCGGATGTCCTGGGAGATCTTCATCGAGCAGAACTTCGGCCCGCACATCGAGCAGAAGTGCGCGGTCTTCGCCGGTTCGGCGGGCAGCGTCTCGTCATGGAACTCCCGCGCGGTGTCCGGGTCGAGCGCCAGATTGAACTGGTCCTCCCAGCGGAACTCGAACCGCGCGTCGGAGAGGGCGTCGTCCCACTCCTGCGCACCCGGGTGCCCCTTGGCCAGGTCGGCGGCGTGAGCGGCGATCTTGTAGGTGATGACGCCCGTCTTCACATCGTCCCGGTTCGGCAGCCCCAGGTGCTCCTTGGGCGTGACGTAGCAGAGCATCGCCGTGCCCCACCAGGCGATCATCGCGGCGCCGATGCCGGAGGTGATGTGGTCGTAGGCAGGCGCGACGTCCGTGGTCAGCGGGCCGAGCGTGTAGAACGGCGCCTCCTCGCAGATCTCCTGCTGGAGGTCGATATTCTCCTTGATCTTGTGCATCGGGACGTGTCCGGGGCCTTCGATCATCGTCTGGACGCCGAACCGCTTGGCGATCGTGTTCAGCTCGCCCAGCGTGCGCAGCTCGGCGAACTGCGCCTCGTCGTTGGCGTCCGCGATCGAGCCGGGGCGCAGTCCGTCACCCAGGGAGTAGGTGACGTCGTACGTCGCGAGGATCTCGCAGAGCTCCTCGAAGTGCTCGTAGAGGAACGACTCCTTGTGGTGGGCGAGACACCAGGCCGCCATGATCGAGCCACCGCGCGAGACGATGCCGGTCTTACGACGGGCCGTCAGCGGGACGTACGGCAGGCGCACACCGGCGTGCACCGTCATGTAGTCCACGCCCTGCTCGGCCTGCTCGATGACGGTGTCCTTGTAGATCTCCCAGGTCAGCTCCTCGGCCCGGCCGTCGACCTTCTCCAGGGCCTGGTAGAGCGGGACGGTGCCGATCGGCACGGGGGAGTTGCGCAGCACCCATTCACGGGTGGTGTGGATGTTGCGGCCGGTGGACAGGTCCATGACCGTGTCGGCGCCCCACTTCGTCGCCCAGGTCATCTTGTCCACCTCCTCCTCGATGGAGGAGGTGACGGCCGAGTTGCCGATGTTGGCGTTGACCTTCACCAGGAACCGCTTGCCGATGATCATCGGCTCGATCTCGGGGTGGTTGACGTTGGCCGGCAGCACCGCCCGACCCTGAGCGATCTCCTCACGGACGACCTCGGCCTCCACGTTCTCCCGGATCGCCACGTACTCCATCTCCGGGGTGGTCTCCCCCCGTCGGGCGTACGCGAGCTGGGTGACGGGGCGTCCGTCGCGGCTGCGGCGCGGCTGGCGCGGGCGGCCGGGGAAGACGGCGTCGAGGTTGCGCAGTCCGCCGCGCGGCGAGGTGTGCTTGAGCCCGTCGTCCTCGGGGCGGGCCGGGCGGCCCGCGTACTCCTCGGTGTCGCCGCGGGCGATGATCCAGTTCTCCCGCAGGGGCGCGAGGCCGCGGCGGACATCGGTGTCGACGGAGGGATCGGTGTACGGCCCGGACGTGTCGTACAGCGTCACGTCCTCGCCGTTGGTGAGGTGCACCTGTCGAACCGGCACCCGGAGGTCCGGGCGCGAGCCCTGGACGTACCCCTTGTGCCAGCCGATGGACTTCCCGGCCTCGTCGTTCCGCGTCCCGTCGCCCGGCGTCGTGCCGTTCGGCGTTCCGTCGTTCTGTTTCGAGGCAGGCGTGCGTGCGTCCGCTGTGGTCATGAGACCTACTCCCTACGCCGGCATTACCCGGTAACAGGTTCGGCGGTCGGCGCAGCGTTTCCCGTACGGATGTACGGCGATCAGCGCCCTCTCAGCCCGGTGCTCCGAGCTCCCGCGTGTGCAAAGGTGCCTCCACGCTAGCGTCCTTTCCGGCGAGCTGACCAGAGGGCCCTCCTGTTCTTGCGATGATCGCCCCGTGACCTCCCCCCAAAGCGACCCCGCACCCCAGCCGCCCCAGGGCCACAGCCACGGCCACACACACAGCCACGGGCCGGCCGCTCCGGTCTCCCGGCACCTGCGCAAGGTCATCGCCGCCGTACTGATCCCGTTCGCGACGGCGGTCGTCGTCGGCCTGATCGCGTTCTGGCCCGGCGGCGCGCCCGACCACGAGCGCACCGGCGTCGGATTCGACCGGCAGACCCAGGACGGCAAGGTCGTCCAGGTCGTCCAGGTCGACTGCGCGGACGTCAACGCCGCCCAGGTGCCCCCGACCGGCGACACCTCCACGCCCTCGGGCCGGGAGGCCGTCAATGAGCAGGAGGGGGAGTGCGCGAAGGCCACCGTCGAGGTGACCAGCGGCGACGACAAGGGCCGCGAGTTCGTCGAGGTGGTCCAGCCGGACGCGCCCCGACAGCTGAAGGAGGGTCAGGGCGTGGTCGTGGCGTACGCCCCCGACGCGCCGCGCGACCTCCAGTACTCCGTGACCGACGTGAACCGGAAGATCCCGATGGCGGTGCTGGCGGGGATCTTCGCGCTGGCCGTGGTCCTGGTGGGCAGGATGCGCGGGGTGATGGCCTTGGTGGCACTCGTCGTGTCATTCGCCGTGCTGACCCTGTTCATCCTGCCGGCGATCCTGCAGGGCTCGAACCCGCTGGTCGTGGCGGTGATCGGGGCCAGCGCGATCATGCTGGCGGCCCTCTATCTGTGCCACGGGGTGACGGCCCGTACGTCGGTCGCGGTCGTCGGCACGCTGATCTCGCTGCTGCTGATCGGGCTGCTGGGCTCCCTGTTCATCGGCTGGGCGAACCTCAGCGGCAACACCGACGACAACACCGGCCTCATCCACGGCCTCTACCCGGACATCGACATGAGCGGTCTGCTGCTGGCCGGTGTCATCATCGGTTCGCTCGGGGTGCTCGACGATGTGACGGTCACCCAGACCTCCGCCGTCTGGGAACTTCACCAGGCGGACCCGCGGATGGGTTGGAAGGATCTGTACCGGGCAGGTATCCGGATCGGAAGGGACCACATCGCCTCGGTGGTCAACACCCTGGTGCTGGCGTACGCGGGCGCGGCGCTGCCGCTGCTGCTGCTCTTCTCCATCGCCCAGAGCAGTGTGGGGACGGTGGCCAACAGCGAGCTGGTCGCCGAGGAGATCGTCCGCACGCTGGTCGGATCGATCGGCCTGGTCGCCTCGGTTCCGGTGACCACGGTGCTCGCCGCGCTGGTCGTCTCCGCAGACCGTCCGGGGTCCGGCGGCGCACAGGCGGCTACGGCCGCACCCGCGCGGACGGGCCGGGGCCGTCGTCGTAAGACAGGGTGACGGGGCATCGGGAGCGCGCCCGGTCAGCCCGCGTTCTGCTCCTCGGCGAGGATGCGGCCGAGCGCGTCCTCCAGGTTCCCGTCGAAGTCACCCAGCGTGTGCTCCTGGCCGAGCGGCACGAGCTTGTCCGTCCGGTCGAGAAACGCCACCAGCGGCGCCGTCCCCGCCCGGAACAGCGCACGGTCCGCGCCGACCTGGAGCCGGATGTGCACATCGCCGAGACCTTCGGGCTCGGTCGGAGCGATGTGCACATCTCCGTCGCCGCTCGGGCTGTTGAGCCCGTCCAGCAGCAGTTCACGGCCGAACGCCCAGGTCACAGGGGCATCGCCAGGAAGGTGGAACGTCATCCGGATGGCATAAGGATCGCCGACCTCGTATCGGAGCTCCACCGGAATACGGAACGAGAGCTCCTCGGAGACGAGGAAGCTCATCATGACCTCTGCTTGAACCGACTCGCGCATCGTTCAACCCCGCAGTAGATGAATCTGGCCAGGAATGATCCCCCATGGCCCTATTGACGCCATCGTGGTGCACGCGATAGCAGATCACAAGGAGTGATTTTTCAGATACTGATAGAGAACACGAACGAACGCAAGAGGCTGGCAACTTCGCCACGTAACTGTTCGACTGCGGGCAGCAACCGATCTTCCCGGTCCAGAGGTACGGAAATGGCCATCGCCGCAATGGTGGCACCGGCTGTGACGGGAATGGCGGCGCACACGGTCCCCAGTGCGTACTCCTGGCGTTCGATGACCGGTTCACCTCGTCGGAGGGTGCGCAGCCGTTCCAGAAGAGTGGCGCGATCTCGCACTGAGTAACGGGTGAGGGGGCGCACGGGGTGCCGATCGAGGTGGTCCTCTCGAGCCCTCTCGTCGAGTTGGGCGAGCAGACACTGACCGATGGCGTGCGCGTGGGCGGTTTCCCGGAACGAGGCCCACTCCTCCACCGCCGGGGTGTCGGGAGCGTCCGCGACCGCGATGAGGTCGATCTCGCCGTCGCAGTAGACGGCGCAGTACACCGGGGCTCCGATGACGTCCCGCCAGTGCCCGAGGGAGTCGGCGACGGACGTGGGGCGCGGGCGGCTTCTGACCCCGGGCGCGGCGGTCAGGTTCTCGGCGGCCGCACCGAAGAGGAAGACACCGTTCTCGCGGCGGAGATAGCCCTCATGGGTGAGGGTGCGCAGCAAGTGGTACGCGGTCGGGAGAGGAAGCCCCGCCTCACGGGCCAGCTGCTTGGCGGGCGCCCCGTCCCGATGGGTGCCCACAGCCTCCAGCAGCCTCAACGCGCGCTGAACCGAACCGATCAACGTCGGCACAGCGGTGCTAGATGCCGTGGTCAAGGGCCACCCCCAGGCATGGTGACGGGCCGTCGGCCCTCCCGTGGGGGCCGCCCCCACGGGCCTGCCGCGATCCCGAGGACCGGAGAGGACCGGAGATCCGGCCCGCGACCGGCGAGGACCGGTCCGGGCGCCGGCGATCGAAGGCCAACGACCGGACTGTCGTACCCAGGACCGATCAGGCGATCGATATGGTGACGGAAGGTCACATTCCGGATGGCGGCAGTGGTTTGTCACTGTATCGGCCGCCTGCGGCAGACGGGTGGTTTCCTCCGGGACTTAGCTCTGCTGGGCTAATCCTCCCGCGCCCGAGCCGACCGTGGCTCGTCCCGCGGACCCGGGCCGGACCGAACAGGCCGGCCCCGCGCCGACCCGCGTTCCGTGTCCTACCAGTCACCGCGCGAGGACGACGACGACATGAACTTGCGGACGACGAAGACCAGCCCGCCGACCACGACGACGAAGACCAGCGCCTTGAAGAGCAGGCTGATCACGAAGCCGACAACGCTGGCGATCAGCCCGCCGAACACGAAGATCGCAATGACGGGCACCGCGATCCACTTCACCCACCAGGGCATTCCCGCGAATATCTCCCGCACGGCCATCGCCTCTACCTCGTCTCTCTGAGTCCTTGCCTCGATGCTAAAGGCGCGAAGGCCCCCCGCGGGGTCCGGTCAGCCCTTGAAGACCCCTGATCGAGCCCCTAGGGATCCCCCGGGGCGGCCGCCCCCGGATCCCCCGGGGCGAAGGCTCAGCTCTCGGGCGGCGAGAAGACGACCATCACCCTCAGGTCCTCGGTGATGTGGTGGAACTTGTGGTCCACGCCCGCGGGCACGTAGACGACGCTTCCCCTGCCGACCTGCGTCGTCTCCGTCCCCACCGTGATCGACGCACGCCCGCTGACGACGAAGTAGACCTCGTCCTGCTGGTGCGGCCGCTGCGGATCGAGCTCTCCCGCGTCCAGGGCGTACAGGCCGACCGACATAGTGCGTTCCCGCACGAACTGCAGGTAGGCGCCGTCGTTGGCGGCCCGCTCCGCCTCCAGCTCGTCCAGTCTGAATGCCTTCATGGCCCGTCCCGCCCCTCTGTACCCACGCTGTCGGCTGTGCCCGCGCTGCCGGTGTCCACCACCGATCATGTCTGCCACGATCAGACACATGAAGAATTTCGTAGTCAAGACGATCGCCAACGCGGGTGCGCTGGCCGTTGCCATCTGGCTGATCGGCGACATCACGCTGGAGGGCGGCAGCACGGGCCGCAAGGCCCTCACCCTGATCCTGGTCGCGCTGATCTTCGGCCTGGTGAACTTCCTGGTGAAGCCGGTGGTCCAGCTGCTGACGTTCCCCTTGTTCATCCTGACGCTGGGGCTGATCACCCTGGTGGTCAACGCCCTGATGCTGATGCTGACCTCCTGGCTGGCCGGCGTGTTCGATCTCAGCTTCCACGTCGAGGGGTTCTGGACGGCGGTGCTCGGCGGACTGATCATCTCGGTCGTGTCCTGGGCGCTCAATGTCGTCCTGCCCGACGAGGACTGATTCCGGTATTCGGGATTCCGTACCTCCCGGGAAGGCTGCTCCGAGGTCCTCTGGAAGAGTGCGGGGGGCACCCGGTCCACCACCGGGGAAAGCAGCGAAGGAGCGGGCATGAGCACCATGGGCGACGGAACGCGCGCGGTACGCGCCGGGCTTCCCGAACCGGAGCAGTTCGGCCCCACTCTGCCCGGCCCGGTCTTCGCCGCGCACTTCCACCTCTCCGGCGAACCGGTGGGGCCCTACACCTACGGCCGGGAGACCAACCCGACCTGGACCCACCTGGAGCGGGCCATCGGCGAGCTGGAGGCTCCCGGTGAGGAGGTGGGCACGACCGTGTTCGCCTCGGGCATGGCGGCGATCACCGCGGTGCTGCTCTCCCAGGTCCGCTCGGGCGACGCCGTGGTCCTCCCCGGCGACGGCTACCAGGCCCTGCCGCTCGTACGGGAGCAACTGGAGGCGTACGGGGTCGAGGTCCGGACCGCGCCGACCGGCGGCGACGCCCAGCTGGCCCTGCTGACCGGGGCGAAGCTGCTCTGGATCGAGAGCCCGTCCAACCCGGGACTGGACGTCTGCGACATCCGGCGCCTGGTCGAGGCCGCGCACGCGGCGGGCGCGCTGGTCGCCGTCGACAACACCCTGGCCACCCCGATCGGCCAGCGCCCGCTGGAGCTGGGCGCCGATTTCTCGGTCGCCAGCGACACCAAGGGCATGACCGGGCACGGCGACATCCTGCTCGGCCATGTGACCTGCCGCGATCCCCGGCTGACGGCGGACGTACGGCGCTGGCGCAAGGTCGTCGGAGCGATTCCGGGCCCGATGGAGGCCTGGCTCGCACACCGCTCGCTGGCCACCCTCCACCTGCGCATCGACCGGCAGTGCACCACCGCCCTCGCGCTCGCCGAGGCGCTGGCGAAGCGTGCGGAGGTCACCGGGCTGCGGTATCCGGGACTGACCACCGACCCGTCACACAGCGTCGCGGGGCGCCAGATGCGGCGCTTCGGGTCCGTGGTGTCCTTCGAGCTGGCCGACCGGGCGACCGCGGAGCGCTTCCTGTCCTCGCTGCGCCTGGTCGACGACGCGACGAGCTTCGGCGGCGTCCGGTCCACCGCGGAGCGCCGGGGCCGCTGGGGCGGTGACGCCGTGGCGGAGGGTTTCGTCCGCTTCTCGGTCGGCGCGGAGGACCCCGAGGACCTGCTCGCCGACGTCGAACAGGCGCTGGACACGGCGGTCGGGTAGGCCGGGGGAGTTTCAGACGGTCCGCCACGGGCCACTCTCTTGCCATGACCGAACGTCCTGTGGTCAAGCGCACCGCACGCGCCGTCCTGCTCGACGGCGACGATCTCATCCTGATCAAGCGCACGAAGCCGGGAGTCGATCCGTACTGGCTCACGCCCGGCGGCGGGGTCGAGCCGGAGGACGCCACCGTCGTCGAAGCGCTGCACCGCGAGATCGACGAGGAGCTGGGCGCCAAGATCGTCGACGTGGTCCCGTGCTTCGTCGACACCGTGGAGCACATCGCGGACGGCGGCGTGACGGGAGTGAAGGTCCAGCACTTCTTCGTCTGCCGACTGGTGTCGATGGACGTCTCCCTGCGGCACGGCCCGGAGATCGACGAGCCCTCCGGGGAGTACGAGATCGTCCGGGTGCCGTTCAGCCGCGTCGGGATCGCGGCCGTGCACCTCGTTCCGCTGTCCCTGCGGCACTACCTCGACGGCAACATCGAAGGCGTACGGGCGATGCACGCCCCTGACCTGGGCTGACGCCCCCTGCGGCGGACGCGCGCTCCGACCCTGCCGGAGCGCGTACTCCCCATCGGGTACCCGTGAATACTCCCGCTGCCGGACGCCCCGAGAAGTCCCTCTCGGCATCGTGTTTCACGTGAAACCACTCAAGCGCCCCGTACGTCGCGGAATCCTCGTCGCCCATGTCGCCGTCTCCGTCAGCTGGCTCGGCCTGACCGTCGGCCTCCTCACGCTCGGCATCACCGCGTTCGCCACCGGAGATCCGGCCACCGCGGACGCCGCGACGCGGTCCATGAAGATCTACGGGGACTGGCTGGTGGTCCCGGTGGCCTTGTTCACCCTGGTGAGCGGCCTGGTGCTGTCGCTGGGCACTCCGTGGGGCCTGGCCCGGCACCGCTGGGTAGGGACCAAGTTCTGGCTGACCCTGGTCACGACGGGCCTGCCGATCTTCTCCCTGCGCCCCGGCATCAACGCCGCGGCCGCCGAAGGAGCGGTGGACATCGACCTCGTGATCGCGCCGTCGGTGGCCACGGCCACCTATCTCTTCATCACCGCGATCTCGGTGCTCAAGCCCTGGGGGCTCACCCGGTGCGGCAGGCGGCTGCGGATCTCGGCCAGTTCCGCGAAATCGGTGGACGCGCGATCACCGCGTCAGACAGCCTGACTCCATGCACAGCCCATCACCCCACTCCCTCGTCGAGCTGCCGATCCGGCGTCTGAACCGGGGAGACCTGGTCCCCTGCGCCGACCTCTGCGAGGACCGCGGCTGGCCGCGCGACGAACACCGGTGGGGGCTGCTCCTCTCGGCCGGCACCGGGTACGGGATCGACGCCCCGGACGGCAAGGGCCTGGCAGCGACCTGCCTGACCATGCCGTACGGATCCGACCTGACCGCGGTCGGCATGCTGCTCGTCGCCGAACGCTACGCACGTCGGGGGCTCGCCCGTCGGCTCATGCGACACGTCATGGAGACGCTGAGGGACACCCCGCTCGCCCTGTACGCCACCGAGCAGGGACAGCCGCTCTACGAGGACCTCGGCTTCTCCCCCGTGGGCCGGGCCGAGCGCGTCGGCGGCCGCTTCGGAGCGGGCGGACCCGACGGCTTCCCCTCGGCCCCTCCCTCTCCTTCGCTCCCGGCCTCTCGCTCGTCCGTGACCACACGCCCGGCCGCGGCGGACGACCTGCGGGCGCTGGTCCGGCTCGACCTCCCCGTGTTCGGCGCCGACCGCACACATCTCCTCGCCCGGCTGCCCGCGTTCTCCGACCGGCTCCAGGTCGCCGAGGAGCACGGCGAGCTGGTCGGCTACGCGGCGCTCTGGCCGAGCGGTCCGACCGAGGTGGTCGGGCCGCTGATCGCCCGGGACACGGTCGTCGCCCAGGCCCTGGTCGCGGCCCTGGGCGCCACGACGGACCGGCCGCTGCGGGTCGATGTCGAGGCCCGGCACGAGGAACTGCTCGGATGGCTGGCGGAGAGCGGGCTGGAGCCCCTCTCCCGGACCACCGTGATGACGTACGGCATCCCGGACCTGCCAGGCGACGCCGCCCGCAGGTTCGCCCCGCTCACCCTCGCGACGGGCTGACGCGGAGCAGCCGCACCGCCACGAGGGCGGTGCGGCTGCTCCGCGGTGCGGGGCCCCTGGGCAGCGGACGCTCAGCGCCGGGCCGCCGCCACTGCGGCCGTCTCGGGGCTCCTCCCGGCGACGATCCGGTCCTTGCCGGTCTCCCGGCGCTCCAGCAGGCTGGAGAACACCGCCAGGGCCAGGGCCGACGCGGCGAGTGCGGCGCCGACCCAGTTGGGGGCGGTGTAGCCGAGGCCGGCCGCGATCACGAGACCGCCGAGCCAGGCGGAGAGGGCGTTGCCGAGGTTGAAGGCCCCGATGTTGACCGCGGAGGCCAGCGTCGGCGCACCCGCCGCCTGGTCGAGGACCCGCTTCTGCAGCGGAGGCACGGTCGCGAAGCCCAGGGCGCCGATCAGGACGATGGTGACGGCCGCGGCGATCTTGTTGTGGGCGGTCACGGTGAACAGGCCGAGAACCACGGCGAGGGCGCCGAGCGAGACGTACAGCATGGGCATCAGGTGGCGGTCGGCGAACTTGCCGCCGATCAGGTTGCCGCCCACCATGCCGAGGCCGAAGAGGACGAGCAGCCAGGTGACGGACGAGGCCGAGTAGCCGGCGGTCTCGGTCATCATCGGGGTGATGTAGGTGATCGCGGCGAAGACTCCGCCGAAGCCCAGGACGGTCATGGCCATCGCCAGCAGGACCTGCACATTGCGGAACGCGGCCAGTTCGTGGCGGATGCGCACGCCTTCCGGCCGGGGCTGGTCCGGTACGAGCTTCGCGACGCCGAGCAGTCCCACGACGCCCAGAACGGCGACGAGAAGGAACGTGGTCCGCCAGCCCGCGGTCTGTCCGATGAACGTGCCGAGCGGAACGCCGACGACATTGGCGACGGTGAGCCCGGTGAACATCATGGCGATGGCCCCGGCCTTCTTCTGCGGGGCGACGAGATCGGCCGCGACCACCGAGCCGATGCCGAAGAAGGCGCCGTGCGCGAGGGAGGCGATCACCCGTCCGGCGAGCATGACGCCGAAGACGGGGGCGAGCGCGGACACCACGTTGCCCACGATGAACAGCCCCATGAGGAGCATCAGCATGCGCTTGCGGGTGACGCGGGTGCCGAGCAGCGTCATCAGCGGGGCGCCGAGGACCACACCGAGCGCGTAGCCGGTCACCAGGAAGCCGGCGGTCGGGATCGAGACCTGGAAGTCACCGGCGACCTCGGGGAGCAACCCCATGATCACGAACTCGGTCGTTCCGATCCCGAATGCTCCGATGGCGAGGGCGAGGAGCGCGAGCGGCATGGGTTTCACCTTCTCTGAAGATTGCGTCTGCGCCTTACAGGCGTACACATTAATTGCATACGCTGGCTAATTGCAAGCGCGGGCTATTGCGGATGTCCCCTATCCTGGAGTCACGCAGCTCCCGTACGGAGGAGAGAGACATGACAGCGACCGACCCCGCCCTGACCGCCATCGCCCAGAGCTGGTGCGCGCTCTCCCTGCTCCACGGGAAGATCGAAACCCGGATCGAACGGGCCCTCCAGGCCGGCCACGGGCTCAGCGCACGCGAGTACTCCCTGCTCGACGTGTTGAGCCGGCAGCACAACGGAACCGGCGGACATCTCCAGATGAAGCAGGTCGCCGACGCCGTCGTCCTCAGCCAGAGCGCCACCACCCGGCTCGTCACCCGACTCGAGGACCGTGGGCTGCTGACCCGCTACTTGTGCGACACCGACCGCCGGGGCATCTACACCGACGTCACCGATGCCGGGCTCACGCTGCTGGAGTCCGCCCGGCCGACGAACGACACCGCGCTACGGGCGGCCCTGGACGAAGCGGCGGAGAACCCGGAGCTCGCTCCTCTGGTCAGGGCCGTCGAAGAGCTGAAGGTCCCGGCCTGACGGACTCCGATCGGCGAGATATCCCCCGGGCCGACCTAGGATGCCGATCATGAGTGATCTCGCCATACGATCCGCCGTCCCGGACGACCTGCCCGCTGTGGTCGCGATGCTCGCCGACGACCCTCTGGGTGCACAGCGCGAGTCACCGGGTGACCTCGCCCCCTACCGGGAGGCGTTCCAGCGGCTGGCGGACGACCCGAACCAGCACGTGGTCGTCGCCGTACGCGAGGACCGGGTCGTCGGCACGCTGCAGTTGACCATCGTCCCGGGGCTGTCCCGCCGCGGTGCGACCCGCTCGATCATCGAGGGCGTCCGCATCCATGGCGACGAGCGCGGCAGCGGCCTCGGCACCCAGCTCATCCAGTGGGCGGTGGACGAATCCCGCCGCCAGAACTGCCAGTTGGTGCAGCTGACCTCGGATGTCACCCGCGAGGACGCGCACCGCTTCTACGAGCGCCTCGGCTTCACGGCCAGCCATGTGGGCTTCAAGCTGGCGCTCTGAGACGCGCGGACGGGTGGGTGTTCCACGTGAAACACCCACCCGTCACCGGCCGCAAGCTCAGCCGCCGAGCCCGCGCCAGCCCTCCGCGTCCACACCGCCGGGCACGGCCGCGCCCGCCTCGTACGGCTCCCGGGTGAAGACGAACGAGCCGAGGTCGAGGTGGTCCACCGAGCCGTCGTCCTTGCGTACGACGCGCAGCGTCTCCCCCGCGTAGTAATCGTTCCGGCCCGTCCAGGTGCCGTCCGGGCCGTACGTGAAGGCCGCGCCGCGACCCTTGCCGCCCAGTGGGGTGAGCTGTAGGCCCCGGTCCCCCGTGAGCCTCACCGTGACCGGGTGGGTGCCCCAGTGCCAGACGCCCGTCAGCGCGAGCAGCTCGTCGTCCACCTCGGGCAGCGGACGCCAGGGCTCCGGGATCCGCGGCTCGGCCTCGGCGACGATTCCCAGGAGTTCGGCGGCGACCATCGCGGCGGGCAGCCCCGAGGTGACATTGGCGAGAACGACCGCGGCCACATCGTCATCCTCGCTGACCCAGAGACCGGCGACGAACCCGGGAAGCGATCCCGAATGCCCGAAGAGCACGCGCTCTTCTCCGCCGACGATCTGGAGCCCGAGACCGTAACCACTACCGCCCGTCTCGACCGGAGCGGCGGGAATCCGCATCTCCTGGACGGAGGTGGATGACAGGACCCGGTCGTCACCCTCGGTCAGGAAGGCGGCGAACCGCAGCAGGTCCGCCGCGGTGGACCAGAGCTGACCGGCGGGCGCCATGATCCCGAGGTCCTCGGCGGGTTCGCTCAGCATGACGTCGGCCCAGGGGTGGACGGCCCATCCGCCCGCGTGCGGCGCCACGGGCCCGCTGGTCGTGCGGTGCATGCCCAGCGGCTCCAGGATCTCGCGCCGCAGCGCCTCTTCCCAGGAGACGCCGCGTACCGCTTCCACCAACGAACCGAGCAGGGTGTAACCGGGGTTGGAGTAGTGATGGCGACGACCGGCCGGATGCCTCTGCGGCCGGTCGCCCAGCACGTCGGCGAGCTCGGGCCGCAGACTGCCGGGCGTCCGTTCCCACCACGGCGCGGGGGTTTCGGCGCCCAGCCCCGCACTGTGGGCCAGCAGCTGAAAGACGGTCACCCCGCCCGCCCCGGTGCCGGGAAGGTGTTTCTCCAGAGGATCGTCCAGATCGACCAGCCCCTCGTCCCGCAGCCGCAGCACCAGAACGGCCGTGAAAGTCTTGGTGATCGAACCGATCCGGTACTGCGTATCGGCGTCGGGAGCATGCCCCTCGACGCACGTACGCGCCCCGCTCCACGCCGTACGCCCCTGCCGCCGCACCGCGGCCACGAGGGACGGCGCGCGGCCCTCCCGCTGCGCGACGGCGATGCGGTGCGACAGGGCGCGTCGGGTGCTGGGAAGCAGGTCTTCGCCGATAGAAGTCATGGTCCAACCCCTACCCGACGGGACGGAGCATGACGAACCCTTTTCCGCGGCTCAATACGTCAGCAGCCGGATGACACCTGATCGAGGCCGTCGCCCGGATCATCCCCGCCGGCCAGCGCTTCCGCCCGGCACATTCACAACGAGCGGAGGAATTCCCCGACGGCCCCGGCGAACTCCCTCGGAACGGTCCGATGGACGGTGTGCCCCGCCGGAAGCTCGACGAGCCGGGTACGAGGACGTCGTGCCGCCATCGCTCTCGCGTGCTCGGCGCGCAGAACGGTGCTGCGGCTGCCGCGGACGAGCAGGGCCGGGCAGTCGCCGGCCAGCCAGTCGTCCCAGTGGTCCCCGTTGAGGAGTTGCTGCGAGGCGTTCATGTCCTGCGGGTCGAAGGCCAGCCCCCAGCCGTCCGGAAACTCGCGCACGGCCTCCAGGAGGTACGCCGCCGACGCGCCGAGCCCCTCCAGCAGCCGGGCCCGTGTCGATGCCCGGTGCGGCCAGGATCGGGCGAAGGACAGGTCGTCATCGACCTCGGCGCCGATGTCCTCGACGATCAGCGCGCCCACCAGGCCCGGGTGCCTGGCCGCGAGTTGGTAGGCGTTGACACCTCCGAGGGAGTGCCCCAGCACGACCGCGCCACCGATGCCTAGATGTTCCAGCACATACGCGGCGTCCTCGACATAGCCGATCCGTGAGTACTCGGCGGGACGATCGGAATGCCCGTGACCCCGCTGGTCGAGGGCGACGAGCCGACAGACGTCGCCCAGTTCACGGGCCAGGGCAGCGAACGTGCGCGCCTCGCCGAAGTGCCCGTGCAGAGCCAGCAGAGGACGCCCCGGGCCGCCGAAGTCGAGGAAGGAGAGCCGCCGCCCGGACACGTACACGGCAGCGCGTTCCGGCTCGGACGAAGTCGTCGACGTCATGCCCGCCAGTATGAGCGCCTCACGACGCGCCGTCAGGAGACCGGTTCAGCTGCCGACGGCACTGCCCGGCCGTACCCGCCCAGCGAGGCGGGCACGACAAACCGCACTACGGCAGAGTCCACTTGCGCGCGTCCGCTCGCGCTGAAAGCGTGGGTGCGACCAACGTCGGCTCGGCGAACTCTCACAGCAAGGAAGATCAACCATTCCCACCAAGACCGTGCGGATCCCCACGACGGACGGCTCGGCGGACGCCTTCGCCGCCTTCTCCGAAGACGGCGAGCGGCATCCAGGGGTGCTGATGTACGCGGACGCCTTCGGCATCCGACCCGTGCTGCGGGAGATGGCCCGCGAACTGGCCGGACACGGGTACTACGTGCTCGTCCCCAACTTCTTCTACAGGAACGGGCCGACACCGCTGATCGACCTTCCCGAGCACATCGGAGAAGAGGACCGGGCCGCGCTCGTCGGCCGACTGATGCCCCTGATCGAGGAGCACACAGCCGAACGCGTCCTGCGTGACGCCGGCTCCTACCTCAGGTTCCTCACGGCCCAGCCCGAGGTGAGCACCGGACCGGTCGCGGTGACCGGCTACTGCATCGGCGGCCTCCTGGCCACACGCACCGCCGCGGCCCACCCCGGGCAGGTGGCCGCCCTGGCCGCGTTCCACGCCCCCGTCGCCGCCGACGGGCCCGACAGCCTGCGCCGCCTCACCGCCGAGATCCACTTCGGCCACGCGGCGACGGACATCGCCCCCGAGGCTCTCGGCGAGCTCAACCGGTCGCTGGACGCCGCGGGGGTCGACTACACCTCCGAGGTCTACCCCGGCACGGTCCACGGCTTCACCATGTCCGACACCGACGCCTTCGACCCGGCCGCACTGCGGCACCACTGGGACCGTCTGCTCCCCCTCCTCGCCCGCACCCTGGCGAACGGCTGAGAGCCCGGAAGACGTTCGACGGACAGCCGGTGGCCGGGGCGGCTGTAGGGTCTCGCCGCTCGTGGCACAGGCCGTGCTCGCCGACCTGCGGTTCTTCCGCTGTCTCAGGCCAGTGACACAGCTGTCCAGTCTCACGAACGTGGCATTTCCTCGCGCTTCCCGCCAGTCGGCGAGAAGCTGTAAGTGTGCTGTCGCAGAGCATCCGTCAGGCGACGGGCTTTCGGCCAGTGGAGTCGCCATGTCGTCCGAGCTCGCGGATGGTCCGGATTCACAAACGACATGGCATTCGCGGAAATCGCCCTCTGGTCGGCTCAGCGGACCGGTGTCGTCTGGGACAGGGCGATGAGCCAGTCGTCGCCCTGTCGGGTCAAAACGTAGGTCGTGACACCGACGGAAGGCAGCTCGGACGAGCCCTCCGCCTCGTGCCGTTCGTCATGGACGGTCTTGGTGAGACTGACGATGGCCACGTCGGGGGTGGTGAACCGAATATCGTCGACCTCCAGCGAGGTCCGGATGTCTTTGAGCGGGGAAGAGAGCGCTTCGGCCATGGCCGAAGCGAAGGCAGCACGCCCGAAGAGGCGCCGCCCAGCCAAGTTGACGATCGCCACGTTCGTGGCGTGCATGGCAGGTAGTACGTCCGGGTCGATCTGCGCCTCCTGGGACCCCGCGACCAACTCGCGGATCCGCTGCTCGTCAGCGTCGCTGGCGGAGAAAGTGGAGTTCATGGTGTCCATGGGGGCAAAACCAGAACCTCGACCTCGGTTGAGGTCAACCCCTCTCGCAGACCGCACTGTTGCCAGGTGACCTCACGGGCGTCCTGCACCATGCCGTAGGACACCGCCAGCCCGTGACGCAATGAGAATCCGCCAACCCGGATGAGAACGAGCGAGAACTCCGCCAGCCTCGATGCAACAGGACAATCCTGGTAGAGCCCAACGGCGAAATGAGTGCCACCTCCGGCTTGGACGACCGATGCAACGGCTTGACGTCGACAACCACCGGTGCCTGCCCGGTGAGCAGGAGATAGTCCGGGATGTGCTGCCGCACCTTCCCCTCCAGTGAGGTCTTCAGTAGGAAGGGCTGGGCCACGATGCCGCGCACCGACGGATCGAAGTCGGCAAAGAGCAAGCGCGATAGTTCCAGGCGAGACTCCTAGATCACGTGGTCGCGCACCGTCGCCGACCAGTAGGTACCCGAGTAGTGCTTCTGACCCTTGTACCAGCGGAACGTCCGCCACGGACAAGCCGACTGCAGAAGGTCGACGGGCGCCGTACCCCAGTCTTGGTCCTCCACGAGAACACCACGCTGCTGACGGATACTCACCGTCGCAGTGACACTGCCCATCGCACACCCACGGCCCGCGGACGATGACCCGCGCAGCCAAGAGTGTCAGTGGAACAACGGTGGGCGGAGCGAGCCGGAATCCCCTCACCCAAAAGGGTGAACGCTTCGACCAGCGAGTCTCACGAAGACGGCATCAGTGCCACCGATGTGCCATCGGGGCTGAGATTGTGCCGCGAATGTTGAGACCCTACAGCGGCACCCGTCAGGTCTGGGCCATGTCCACGAAGCGGGAGTAGTGGCCCTGGAACGCCACGGTGATGGTGGCTGTCGGGCCGTTACGGTGCTTGCCGACGATGATGTCCGCCTCGCCCGCGCGCGGTGACTCCTTCTCGTACGCGTCCTCGCGGTGGAGCAGGATGACCATGTCGGCATCCTGCTCGATGGACCCGGACTCACGCAGGTCGGAGACCATCGGCTTCTTGTCCGTGCGCTGCTCGGGACCACGGTTCAGCTGCGAGAGCGCGATCACCGGGACCTCCAGCTCCTTGGCCAGCAGCTTGAGGTTTCGGGACATGTCCGAGACCTCCTGCTGACGGCTCTCGGACCGCTTCGATCCACCGGCCTGCATCAGTTGCAGATAGTCGATGATCACGAGCTTGATGTCGTTGCGCTGCTTGAGCCGACGGCACTTCGCACGGATCTCCATCATCGACAGGTTGGGGGAGTCGTCGATGTAGAGCGGGGCGGCCGAGACCTCGGGCATCCGGCGTGCGAGGCGCGTCCAGTCCTCGTCCGTCATGGTGCCGGACCGCATGTGGTGCAGGGCCACCCGCGCCTCGGCCGACAGCAGACGCATCGCGATCTCGTTGCGCCCCATTTCGAGGGAGAAGATGACGCTGGGCAGGTTGTTCTTGATCGACGCGGCGCGCGCGAAGTCCAGCGCCAACGTGGACTTACCCATGGCGGGGCGGGCCGCGATGACGATCATCTGGCCGGGGTGCATGCCGTTCGTCAGGGCGTCGAGGTCCGTGAAGCCCGTCGGCACACCGGTCATCTCGCCGCTGCGCGACCCGATGGCCTCGATCTCGTCGAGCGCGCCCTCCATGATGTCACCGAGGGGAAGGTAGTCCTCGCTGGTGCGCTGCTCGGTGACCGCGTAGATCTCGGCCTGCGCGGAGTTGACGATCTCGTCGACGTCCCCGTCTGCCGCGTATCCCATCTGCGTGATCTTCGTGCCCGCCTCGACCAGCCGCCGGAGCACCGCGCGCTCGTGGACGATCTCCGCGTAGTACGAGGCGTTGGCCGCGGTGGGCACGGACTGCACCAGGGTGTGCAGATACGGTGCTCCGCCGACCTTGGTGATCTCTCCGCGTTTGACCAGCTCGGCGGCGACCGTGATCGGGTCGGCCGGCTCGCCCTTGGCGTAGAGGTCGAGGATCGCCGTGTAGACGGTCTCGTGGGCGGGGCGGTAGAAGTCGTGCCCCTTGATGATCTCCACGACGTCAGCGATGGCGTCCTTGGACAGCAGCATGCCACCGAGTACCGACTGCTCGGCGTCCAGATCCTGGGGCGGCACCCGCTCGAACCCGGGGGAGCCGCCTTCCCACGCCTCGTCCGAGCCGCGGTCATGGCGGTCCTCACGCCCCTTGCGGTCCCCACGACGCTGGCGGGAGACGGGCAGACGGTCCCCGGGACCGGTCTCGGTCCAGGGGTCGTCCAAAGGCTCGGGAATGCTCACCGGGCCGCCTCCTCCCGTCCGCATCGCGGACCTAGCCGTGCCACTCTTTCTTACGGCACGGCACCGACAAACAGGTCGCCCGACTCCACTTCCGGCGCATCTGGTTCGGTGGATTCCGGTGCCGGAACGGAGTGCGGGCGCCGCACCACGGTAGGCCCCTCCGCACCGTCAGCCAATCTGGTTATCCACAGGGCATGTGGACGACGGACCAGATGCTGTGGAGAACCCTGCCGAACCTGTGCACGGACCAGGGGACAGCACTGTGGACAAACTCATAGCGACAGCGGCGTGACCACTCTGACCTGGCCTTTCTCCATCCACCGACTGTGGGGGAGAAAAACTTTCGCCCTCATTTCAAGATCACCACAGACGGCGCGGACAGGAGGGCCCCACCGAGACCAAAGTAAGGACCCCAGAGCGATTGCATCTCTTACCTGTGGAAGATTAGATTGGCCCCCATGACCAAGGCCCCCGCGACCCCGAAGAACGGCCGCCGACGGCACGACCGCGAGATCATCGCCCTTGCCGTCCCGGCATTCGGCGCACTCGTCGCCGAGCCCCTGTTCGTGATGGTCGACAGCGCCGTCGTCGGCCACCTCGGCACCCCGCAACTGGCCGGTCTCGGCATCGCCGCGGCCCTCCTGATGACGGCCGTGAGCATCTTCGTCTTCCTCGCGTACGCGACCACGGCGGCCGTCGCCCGCCGCGTGGGGGCGGGCGATCTCCCCGCCGCCATCCGCCAGGGCATGGACGGCATCTGGCTCGCCCTTCTGCTCGGAGCAGCCGTCGTCGCACTCGCGGTCCCGACAGCCCCTTGGCTGGTCGACATCTTCGGCGCATCGGACACCGCGGCTCCGTACGCCATCACCTACCTCAGAATCTCCATCCTCGGTATCCCGGCCATGCTCGTCGTGCTCGCCGCCACCGGTGTACTGCGAGGCCTCCAGGACACCCGCACCCCGCTGTACGTCGCCATCGGCGGCTTCACGGTGAACGCCGCCCTCAATGTGGTCCTCGTCTACGGTGCCGGTCTCGGCATCGCCGGATCCGCGTGGGGAACGGTGATCGCCCAGGTCGGTATGGCCGCCGTCTATCTCGTGGTGGTGATCCGTGGAGCCCGAAGGCACGGCGCCTCCCTGCGTCCCGACGCGGCCGGCATCAGGGCCAGCGCACGGGCCGGCGTACCGCTGCTGATCCGGACCCTGTCGCTGCGCGCCGTTCTGATGATCGCCACCGCCGTCGCCGCCCGGCTCGGGGACGTCGACATCGCCGCGCACCAGATCATCCTCTCCCTCTGGAGCCTGACCGCCTTCGCGCTCGACGCCATCGCCATCGCCGGGCAGGCGATCATCGGCCGCTATCTGGGGGCGAACGACGCGAAGGGCGCACGCGAGGCCTGCCGCCGCATGGTCGAGTGGGGCATCGGCTGCGGCATCGTACTCGGCGTCCTGATCGTGCTCGCCCGGCCTCTGTTCATCCCGCTCTTCACCAGCGATCCCTCGGTGAAGGACACCCTGCTCCCCGCACTCCTGGTCGTGGCGGTATCCCAGCCGATCGCCGGCGTGGTCTTCGTTCTGGACGGCGTCCTGATGGGAGCCGGTGACGGACGCTATCTCGCCTGGGCGATGCTGGCGACGCTCGCCGTCTTCGCACCCGTCGCACTCCTGGTGCCCTCCCTCGGCGGCGGACTCACCGCGCTCTGGTGGGCGATGACGTTGATGATGGCCGTCCGCCTGGTCACGCTCTGGCTGCGTACCCGGTCGGGCCGGTGGATCGTCACCGGAGCCACGCGCTGACCCATCCGCACGCTTCACGGCGTGTTTCACGTGAAACAGGCCGCCCCGCTTCCCGTAGAACAAGCCGTCCGTTTCACGTGAAACACGCCGTCCGTTTCACGTGAAACACGCCGTCCGTTTCACGTGAAGCAGGTCGCCTGTTTCACGTGAAACACCGCGCACTCCGAGAGGCAAGGTCCCAAGAGACAAGGTCACACGAGACAGGAAGGGCCGCACCCGACGGGTGCGGCCCTTCACTGACTCAGCTGAGCTCTGCCCTTAGGCAGCAACGACCTCGACGCCGAGCTTCGCTGCGACCTCGGGGTGCAGACGGACGGACACCTGGTGTCCGCCGAGCGTCTTGATCGGCGAGCCGAGCTCGACGCGACGCTTGTCGACGTCGGGACCACCGGCAGCCTTGATCGCCGCAGCGACGTCGGCCGGGGTGACCGAGCCGAAGAGACGGCCGGCGTCGCCGGAGCGAACAGCCAGACGGACCTTCACGCCCTCGAGCTTGGCCTTGATCTCGTTGGCCTGCTCGATCGTCGCGATCTCGTGGATCTTGCGGGCGCGGCGGATCTGCGCCACGTCCTTCTCGCCACCCTTGGTCCAGCGAATGGCGAAGCCACGCGGAACCAGGTAGTTACGGGCGTACCCGTCCTTGACGTCGACGACGTCGCCGGCGGTGCCGAGGCCGGAGACCTCGTGGGTGAGGATGATCTTCATGCTGTTGTCACCCTTCCCTTATCGCGCGGTGGACGTGTAGGGCAGCAGCGCCATCTCACGGCTGTTCTTGACAGCCGTGGCGACGTCACGCTGGTGCTGCGTGCAGTTGCCGGTGACGCGGCGGGCACGGATCTTGCCGCGGTCGGAAATGAACTTCCGCAGCATGTTCGTGTCCTTGTAGTCCACGTACTGGGTCTTGTCCTTGCAGAACGCGCAGACCTTCTTCTTAGGCTTGCGCACAGGCGGCTTCGCCATGGTGTTTCTCCTGTGTGATCAAGAAGTGGGGGTACGAGCAGCCCTAGAAGGGAGGCTCGTCCGAGTAGCCGCCGCCAGAGGCACCGCCGGAGCCGCCGGAGCCGCCGGAGCTTCCGCCCCAACCGCCTCCACCGCCACCCTGCTGTCCCCCGCCGCCCTGGCCGCCTGCCGGCGCGCCGGTCGCCCACGGGTCGTCGGCGGGTGCACCGCCGCCGCCCTGCTGGCCACCGCCACCGGGACCGCCGCCCCAGTTGCCGCCGCCCTGCTGGCCGCCGCCGTATCCACCCTGGCCGCCCTGACCACCGCGACCGGTGGTCTTGGTGACCTTGGCCGTGGCGGTCTTGAGGCTGGGGCCGACTTCCTCGACGTCCAGCTCGTAGACCGTGCGCTTGACGCCCTCACGGTCCTCGTAGGACCGCTGCTTCAGCCGGCCCTGCACGACGACGCGCATGCCTCGCTGAAGCGACTCCGCGACGTTCTCCGCCGCCTGACGCCAGACCGAGCAGGTGAGGAACAGGCCTTCGCCGTCCTTCCACTCATTGGTCTGCCGGTCGAAGATGCGGGGAGTGGACGCGACACGGAACTTCGCGACCGCCGCACCGGACGGGGTGAAGCGCAGCTCGGGGTCGTCGACGAGATTGCCGACGACCGTGATGACGGTCTCGCCTGCCATGGGTGAACCTCTCGGCGGGGATTGCTTCTGGCTGCTTGCTGCTACTCGGACCCGAAAACCGCTGAGCTAGATGCTCAGTGGATCTCGGGACGGAGGACCTTGGTCCGGAGGACCGACTCGTTCAGGTTCATCTGGCGGTCGAGCTCCTTGACGACCGCAGGCTCGGCCTGCAGGTCGATGACCGAGTAGATGCCCTCGGGCTTCTTCTTGATCTCGTAGGCGAGCCGACGACGGCCCCAGGTGTCGACCTTCTCCACCTTTCCGTCGCCCTCACGGACGACGGAGAGGAAGTTCTCGATCAGCGGGGAGACTGCTCGCTCCTCGAGATCGGGGTCGAGGATGACCATCACCTCGTAGTGACGCATGTGGAACCCACCTCCTTTGGACTCAGCGGCCACGGTCGTTCCGTGGCAGGAGGGTCGTGATGCGTGTTGCAACGGCGTTCCCGAGGAGAACACCCAGCACTGACAACCAGCTCCCGAACGATCCCGGAGACGGGGTTCGGGGGGAGGCTCGCCGTGCTGGCCTGGGCAGACACCGGTGCAGACCGTACAGACTACCCGTAGACCGGCTTCCGGTTGAAATCACGAGCTCAGAGGGCACAATCGAGACAGACGCGGTGTGAGAGGCGCTACACCCGCAGCGGTGCGCAGGGCGCTGGATCCACCGCCCCATCCGTCCGGCCAGGAGGTACTCCATGGCACAGACCATCCGCCCCGTCGGCTCCCGGTCCCCGACCGGCCGCCGCGCCACCGGTTCGCTCTTCGCGACGGACGGCAGACCGCATCCCGTCCAGGACGTCCTGATGGTGGTGACCGGGGTGCTCGGCGTCCTCGCGTTCGTCACGGCGATGTTCCACCATCTGCACCTGATCAGCTCCTGGGCGGGGCTCGTCGGGATCCTGACCGGTGTCTACGGCCAGTACATCTCGAAGACCACTTGGGAACGGTTCGGTCTGATCATGGGCATCGGGGCCTCCGCGGTCGGCTTCTACCTCGGCATGGCCCACGGAGGCCTCTTCGGCGGCGTGATCACCTGACCGGAGCACCGGCCGGAGAACGGGCCGGCGCGGGTGCCCAGGCGCCCGCGCCGGTCCGCCGTGCGTTCCTGGCCCCCGGGGCCAGGCCGGGCGCCCCTCGGTCACAGTAGGCTTCGGCGCGAGAGCCGGAGCCCCTGACCGATGGGGACACACCTGCCGAGGAGCGCCCCGCATGAGCCTGACCCTGAGGACCATCAGCCGAGAGCAGCATCTGGCGTACATCCAGAGCCTGCCCTCGGCCAGTCACTGCCAGGTCCCGGCGTGGGCTGACGTGAAGACCGAATGGCGCTCGGAGAACCTGGGCTGGTTCGACAAGAACGGCGAGATCGTCGGCGCCGGCCTCGTCCTGTACCGCCAGTTGCCCAAGATCAAGCGCTACCTGGCGTACCTCCCCGAGGGCCCGGTCATCAACTGGCACGCACCGAACCTGGACGACTGGCTCCGGCCGATGCTCACGCACCTCAAGCAGCAGGGCGCCTTCTCCGTGAAGATGGGCCCGCCGGTGGTCATCCGCCGCTGGGACTCGACCGCCATCAAGTCCGGCATCCAGGACCCGGACGTGAAGCGCCTGCGCGACGTCGAGGCCACGCACATCGAGCCGCGCGCCTTCGAGGTCGCGGACCGGCTGCGCAAGATGGGCTGGCAGCAGGCCGAGGACGGCGGCGCCGGATTCGGTGACGTCCAGCCCCGCTACGTCTTCCAGGTGCCGCTGGCCAACCGCTCGCTCGAGGACGTCCTCAAGGGCTTCAACCAGCTGTGGCGCCGCAACATCAAGAAGGCCGACAAGGCCGGCGTCGAGGTCGTCCAGGGCGGCTATGAGGACCTGGCCGAGTGGCAGCGGCTCTACGAGATCACTGCCGTGCGCGACCACTTCCGGCCGCGCCCGCTCTCGTACTTCCAGCGCATGTGGACCGTCCTCAACTCCGAGGACCCCAACCGGATGCGTCTCTACTTCGCCCGGCACAACGGCGTGAACCTCTCCGCGGCCACGATGCTCGTCGTCGGCGGACACGTCTGGTACTCCTACGGCGCCTCGGACAACATCGGGCGCGAGGTCCGGCCGTCCAACGCGATGCAGTGGCGCATGCTGCGCGACAGCTACGCGATGGGCGCGACCGTCTACGACCTGCGCGGTATCAGCGACTCGCTGGACGAGACCGACCATCTCTTCGGCCTGATCCAGTTCAAGGTCGGCACCGGCGGCGAGGCCGTCGAGTACGTCGGCGAGTGGGACTTCCCGCTCAACAAGCTGCTCCACAAGGCGCTCGACATCTACATGTCGCGCCGCTGATCCGCTTCACTGCACATCTGGGCCGCACACATCTCGGCACACACCGTTCGTTCCTGATTCACCGCAGCCACCAGAAAGGTTCCGGGCCGGCCATGGCGCTCTCCCTCTACGTCGACACCGCGCGCTGGCGGGCGCACCAGAAGTCCGTGATCGACCAGTTCCCCGGTCTCGTACCCGTCTGCAAGGGCAACGGCTACGGCTTCGGCCACGAGCGCCTCGCCGACGAGACGATCCGCTTCGGATCCGACACCCTCGCCGTCGGGACGACCTACGAAGCCGCCCGGATCAAGGACTGGTTCAGCGGCGACCTGCTCGTCCTGACCCCGTTCCGGCGCGGTGAGGAGCCCGTACCGCTCCCGGACCGCGTCATCCGTTCCGTCTCCTCCGTCGACGGAGTGCACGCGCTGGTGGGCGCCCGGGTCGTCATCGAGTGCATGAGCTCCATGAAGCGCCACGGCGTCAAGGAGGAGGAGCTCGGGCAGCTGCACGCGGCGATCGAGGACGTACGGCTCGAAGGCTTCGCCCTGCACCTGCCGCTGGACCGCACCGACGGCTCCGACGCCGTCGAGGAGGTCATCGGCTGGATGGACCGGCTGCGCGCGGCCCGGCTGCCGCTGCACACCATGTTCGTCAGCCATCTGCGCGCCGAGGAGCTGGCCCGGCTCCAGCAGCAGTTCCCCCAGACCCGCTTCCGCGCCCGTATCGGCACCCGGCTCTGGCTCGGCGACCACGAGGCCACCGAGTACCGGGGGGCCGTCCTGGACGTCACCCCCGTCGTCAAGGGCGACCGGTTCGGCTACCGCCAGCAGAAGGCCGCCTCCGACGGCTGGCTGGTCGTGGTGGCCGGCGGTACGTCCCACGGGGTCGGCCTGGAGGCGCCCAAGGCGCTGCACGGCGTGATGCCGCGGGCCAAGGGCGTCGCCCGCGCGGGCCTGGCCACGGTCAACCGCAACCTGTCGCCGTTCGTCTGGGCGGGCAAGCAGCGGTGGTTCGCCGAACCGCCGCACATGCAGGTGTCGATCCTGTTCGTGCCCTCGGACGCCCAGGAGCCGCGGGTCGGTGACGAACTGGTCGCCCACCTGCGCCACACCACCACGCAGTACGACCGGCTCGTCGACCGCTGAGTCGCCCCGGCGCGGCCCTGAACAGCCGCGCCGGGCCCCGGGTCAGGCGTCCCGGGCGGGCGTCCCGCCCCACTCCACCCGAGGCCCCGTGACCGTCAGGATCCGGTGTCCGGACGAACGGGCCTCGGGCCCCAGCACGAACGTGTCCGGAGCCCCGTCGAGGACTCCGCCCGACGGATCGTCCGCCCCGTCCCCGCGCACCGGGTCCTTCTCCGGCCGCAGGATGTCCCGGACGATCAGCGCGCACAGGTACAGCGTGCCCAGCAGGTGCAGGGCGATCGCGACCTGGTAGCCCTCCTGCGGCAGCCCCTGGTGCTGGTCGCCGCCGCTGGTGTACGCGAGGTAGAACCAGATCCCGAGGAAGTACATGACCTCGCAGGCCTGCCAGATGAGGAAGTCGCGCCAGCGTGGCCGGGCCAGGACCGCCAGCGGGATCAGCCAGAGCACGTACTGCGGTGAGTAGACCTTGTTCGTCAGGATGAACGCGGCCACCACCAGGAACGCCAGCTGGGCGAAGCGCGGCCGGCGGGCCGCGGAGAGCGCCAGGCCCGCGATGCCCGCGCAGAACACGACCATCAGGACCACCGACGCGGTGTTGACCGTCTCCACGTCGATGGGTTTGCCGGTGCGCTGGGTGATGATCAGCCAGAACGAACCGAAGTCGATGGGCCGCTCCTGGCTGAAGGTGTAGAACTTCCGCCACCCCTCGGGGGCGAAGACCATCACCGGCAGGTTCACCACGAGCCAGGCCGCCCCCGCGCCCAGCAGGGCCGTCCCGAACTCGCGCATCCTGCCCGCCCGCCAGCAGAGCACCAGGAGCGGGCCGAGCAGCAGAACGGGATAGAGCTTGGCGGCCGTCGCCAGGCCGATGAGGACGCCGAACGCGAGGACCCGGCCCCGGGACCACATGAGCATCGCCGCGGCCGTCAGGGCGACGGCCAGCAGGTCCCAGTTGATCGTCGCGGTGAGGACGAACGCGGGAGCCAGCGCGACCAGGAGGCCGTCCCAGGGGCGGCGGCGGTGCGTGCGGACGGTGCACACGGCGATGACCACCGCGCAGATCATCAGCATGCCCGCGTTGACCATCCAGTACATCTGCTCGCGCTGCTGGATGGGGTCGCTGTCGGGCGTCAGCGTCAGCCAGGCGGCCACCTGCATGAACACCCCGGTCAGCACGGGGTACTCCAGGTACTGCATATCCCCGCTCAGCCGGTCGAAGTACGGCACGAGGCCGTCGGCGAAGCCGCGCCCCATGAAGAGGTGCGGAATGTCGGAGTAACAGGCGTGGGTGTACTGCGAGGTGGCCCCGCGGAACCAGGCCCATTCGTAGCAGGGGATCTTCTGCACCATGCCGAGGGCGAACATCCCGATCATGACCAGCGCGACGACGCGCACGGGCGTGAGCGGGCCGTCGCCGAGCCGCGCCCAGCGTCCCACCCGGCCACCGAACAGCTCGCTGCCCGCCGCCGCGACCTCGTCCTGATCGGTGGGCCGCACGACGGGCCGCTCCTGGTGCACGCTCGTGTCTTCTGCGCTGGGGCTTGGCATGCCGCACATCCTGCCGTACGGGGCTGTGCCCGGGGCAAGGACCGCCCGGGGGACACGGGCACGGATCCGGGCTGCCGCAGGCCGCCGCCGGAAACGCGGCGAGGGCCGCCGTACCGGGTGGGTACGACGGCCCTCTCCGCTGTGCCGGACGGGCCCGAGAGGGGCCGGCCGGGGCGTCCGGCTATCCGGAGTTGCCCCAGATCGAACCGGTTCCGCCCGGATTGCCGCTCGCTCCCTGGGCTCCACCGCTGTCGGCGCCACCGTCAGCTCCACCGCTGTCGGCGCCACCGTCAGCTCCACCGCTGTCGGCGCCACCGTCGGCTCCGCCGCTGTCACCCCCACCGTCAGCTCCGGCGTTCGCCCCGCCGTTGGCCTCCTGGCAGTTCGGGTCGAAGATGCCGCAGGTCTTGGTCGGCGTCGGCGTCGGCGGAGTCGGAGTGGTCTGCGTCGGCGTCGGCGTCGGCGTCGTCTCCTCCTCGGAGGGTGTCGGCGACGGGGTGGGACTGGGCGTCGGGCTGGGGCTGACCGCGCCACCGCCCCACACGACGTCGCCCAGGTCCTTCGGCTCCGGGAAGGAGATGACCTTCTTGCCCTTCATCGCACTGGTCATGTAGTCGTGCCAGATGGAGGCCGGGAACGAGTTTCCATGGATCTTCTCCTCACCCCCGGTGCCGAACATCTTCAGGAACTCGCGCTTCTGGTTCGTCTCGTCGTCGTCGTACCGGAACATGCTGATGGCGGTCGAGATCTGCGGGGTGTACCCGACGAACCAGGCGGACCGGTTGCCGTCCGTCGTACCGGTCTTGCCCGCGGCTTCACGGCCCTCGAGGCGGGCGGGCTCACCCGTTCCGTTCTCCACGACGTTCTTGAGCACGTCCGTCACGTTGTCCGCGATGACCGGGCTGAAGGCGCGCTTCGGCTTCTTCTCGTGCTTGAAGACGGTCACGCCCCCTTCCTTGACCTCGGTGACCGAATACGTGTCGTTCTGCTGGCCACTCGTGGCGAAGGTGGCGTAGGAGCCCGCCATGCGGATGGCGCTGGGCGACGAGGTGCCGATGGAGAACGAGGGAACGGTGGAGTTCGCCATGAAGGTGTCGTCCTTCAGACCGGAGGCGACGGCGACGTCCTTGACCTTGTCCGTACCGACGTCCATGCCGAGCTGCACGAACGGGGAGTTGGCCGACTTCTCCATGGCCGTCCGCAGGTCGATCTCGCCGTAGTCATAGTTGCCGTCGTTGGTCTGGCGCCATTCCTTGTCGTCCTCGTTCAGCCAGATCTTGCCGGTGTAGTCCCTGATCCGCAGGCCGTCGTCGCCGTTGTAGATGCTCTCCGGCGAGATCTGGGTGCGCTCGGTGTTGCTCTGCTCCAGCCCGCCGGACGGGTTGCGCACGCCGTACTGCATGGCTGCGGCCAGCACGAACGGCTTCCACGTCGAGCCGACCTGGGCTCCGGTGGCGTCGGCGTTGTTCGTGTAGTGCGTGGTGGCGTCCTGGCCGCCGTACGTGGCGATGATCGCGCCGGTCCGCGCGTCCACGGACGCACCGCCGAACTCGACGTGCGTGTCCGTCTTGGGGCGGTCCTTGGGCCGGATCTTGGCCTTGTAGACCTTGTCCACCGCCGCCTCGAGCTCCTGCACCCTCTTCTTCTGGAAGGTGGTGTGGATCTCGTAGCCGCCCAGTTCGAGCTTCTTGGCGTCGATGTCGCGGTCGTTGTTGGCGAGGAAGTACTTCTTGGCGAGCTCCACCAGGTAGCCGGTCTGGCCGCCCAGCTTGGCGTCCTTCCTCTTCGGCAGCGGCATGGGGAACTTCGTGTACTTGGCGCGGTCCTCCGCCGTCATGCGCCCGTCCTTGACCTGCTCGTCAAGGATCCACTTCCAGCGGTCCTTGGCCCGCTCGGTGTTCTTCTCCGGGGTCGCGTTGTCCTTGTCGATGTCGATCGCGCCGGCGGGGTCGTAGTAGCTCGCGCCCTTGAGCAGGGTGGCCAGGAAGGCGCACTCGCTCGCGTCCAGTTCGTCGGCGTCCTTGTTGTAGTAGGTGCGGGCCGCCGCCTGCAGCCCCGAGGCCCCACGTCCGTAGTAGGAGACGTTGAGGTAGCCGGCCATCACGTCTTCCTTCGACACGTCGCCGGCGACCTTGAGCGTGATGAAGAGCTCCTGGAACTTCCGCTTGAGCGTCTGGTCCTGGGTGAGCATGGAGTTCTTCACGTACTGCTGGGTGATGGTCGAGCCGCCCTGGGTCTCACCGCCCGTGGCCATGTTGAGCAGCGCACGGCCGATACCCACCGGGTCGATGCCCTTGTCCGTGTCGAAGCTCTTGTTCTCGGCCGAGATGACGGCGTTGCGCATCTCCTCCGGGATCTGCTCGTACTTGAGCACCTGGCGGTTGACCTCACCGCCGGTCGCCACCATCTGCGTGCCGTCGGCCCAGTAGTAGACGTTGTTCTGAGCCTTGGCCGTCTCATTGGGCTTCGGTGGGACCACCAACGCGTAGGCGATGCCGCCGATGCCCATCATCACGCCGAGGAACCCCAGACAAAGCCCCGACATCAGCTTCCACGAGGGCACCCAGCGGCGGAACCCGTACCTGTCGTGGCGCGGGTAGTCGATGAAGCGCTTCTTGCCGGGGTCCCCGTGGTCGCGCCCCCGGCCCCCCGGGCCGTCGGAACCGCCACCACCACCGCGGCGTCGGCCACCACCGCCCGCGCCTTGGCCCCCGCCGTCGGCGCCCCGGCGTCGGCCGCCTCGCTGGGCCGCGCGGCGGGCCTCGGCGCGACTGCCGTACTGGCGATCATCGCCGTGCGACTCGGACGGCGATTCGGAAGGTGACGCCGACGTGGCTCTGCGTGACGGGACTGCTCGGCGTCCGGTCGACTGCTGGGCGGCTCGTCTGGCCGCGGCACGCCCGCCGCCTTGTGGCTGAGGCGTTTTGCGACGGTGCTCGCTCATGGAACGACTACTCCTCGGGCAGGCGAGAGCGCCTGGAAGCGGCAGTTGAGATCCGGTCCCCCCGAATTACGGACAAGCCACTGCGGAGGGCTCGTCCGCAGTACATCCGGCAGTCCGCGATGACTGACGCGCGAAAGCGCCTCGCGGTTCCCGGTGGTCTGCATGCCGCACAGACTACGCACGGTCAAAACCCGCCTAGGGCCGAACTTCACCCCAAACAACGCAAGTCGAACCCTGGGAATTGCTGATGTGACGCCGTTCACGAAGGTCACCCTTGTCGAACAGGTCGGAGCGATCTATCGTGCTGATGTATCGAGTCGATACATCGGCACGGCATAAGTACACCTGATGGTTCCGGTGGACCGTGCTGACGGAAGCAGCGGAAGAAGGAGGAGGCACCGGTGAGCAGACGCTCCGGCATCCTCGAGTTCGCTGTTCTCGGCCTGCTCCGCGAATCGCCGATGCACGGCTACGAGCTGCGCAAACGCCTCAACACCTCGCTGGGAATCTTCCGTGCGTTCAGCTACGGAACGCTCTATCCCTGCCTCAAGACGCTGGTAGCCAGCGGCTGGTTGATCGAGGAGCCCGCCGGTGATCCGGCGGACACCGCGCCGGTCGCCGGACGCTCGGCCGCTTCCTCGTCCTCGCTGACGGGGCGCCGGGCGAAGATCGTCTACCGCTTGACGGCAGAAGGTAAGGAGCACTTCGAGGAGCTGCTCTCGCACACCGGTCCGGACGCCTGGGAGGACGAGCACTTCGCAGCACGCTTCGCCTTCTTCGGCCAGACCGAACGCGAGGTGCGGATGCGGGTGCTCGAAGGCCGGCGCAGTCGGCTGGAGGAGCGCCTGGAGAAGATGCGCGCCTCTCTCGCCCGCACCCGTGAACGACTCGACGACTACACACTTGAGCTGCAGCGGCACGGCATGGAGTCCGTGGAGCGCGAAGTGCGCTGGCTGAACGAGCTCATCGAGAGCGAGCGGTCGGGACGGGATCGGCGACGATCCTCGCCCGAGGGCTCTGCTCAGCAGGACACACCTGGAGAGACGGGCGGCCTGCCCCGGCATCGGGACAACACCCGGCCGGATCCGTCCGACGACACCGCCAAGTGAAGTCATCGCACTCCGCGGCGACTTCATCGGAAACACCGATTACACAGGGAGCAACCGGAATGGGTTCGGTTCGCGTAGCCATCGTAGGCGTGGGCAACTGCGCCGCCTCGCTGGTGCAGGGCGTCGAGTACTACAAGGACGCCGATCCGGCCGGCAAGGTGCCCGGCCTGATGCACGTCCAGTTCGGCGAGTACCACGTCAGCGACGTCGAGTTCGTCGCCGCCTTCGACGTCGACGCGAAGAAGGTCGGCCTCGACCTCGCGGACGCCATCGGAGCCAGCGAGAACAACACCATCAAGATCGCGGACGTGCCGAACACGGGCGTGACCGTCCAGCGCGGCCACACCCACGACGGCCTGGGCAAGTACTACCGCGAGACGATCGAGGAGTCCGCGGACGCCCCGGTCGACGTCGTCCGGATCCTCAAGGACAAGCAGGTCGACGTTCTCGTCTGCTACCTGCCCGTCGGTTCCGAGGTCGCCGCGAAGTTCTACGCGCAGTGCGCCATCGACGCCAAGGTCGCGTTCGTCAACGCTCTCCCGGTGTTCATCGCGGGCACCAAGGAGTGGGCGGACAAGTTCACCGAGGCCGGTGTCCCTATCGTCGGCGACGACATCAAGTCCCAGGTGGGCGCCACCATCACGCACCGCGTGATGGCGAAGCTCTTCGAGGACCGCGGTGTCATCCTGGACCGCACGATGCAGCTGAACGTCGGCGGCAACATGGACTTCAAGAACATGCTCGAGCGTGAGCGCCTGGAGTCCAAGAAGATCTCCAAGACGCAGGCCGTCACCTCGCAGATCCGTGACCGTGAGCTCGGTGCGGACAACGTCCACATCGGCCCCTCGGACTACGTGGCCTGGCTGGACGACCGCAAGTGGGCCTACGTGCGCCTCGAGGGCCGCGCGTTCGGCGACGTTCCGCTGAACCTGGAGTACAAGCTCGAGGTGTGGGACTCCCCGAACTCGGCCGGTGTCATCATCGACGCCGTCCGCGCGGCGAAGATCGCCAAGGACCGCGGCATCGGTGGCCCGATCCTGTCGGCTTCGAGCTACTTCATGAAGAGCCCGCCGGTGCAGTACTTCGACGACGAGGCCCGCGAGAACGTCGAGCGGTTCATCAACGGCGACACCGAGAGCTGAACCGGCCTTCTCTGCCGACATCCTCATCGGAGCGCTGAGCGGAGACGCTCACCTCTTCCTGCCGCACGTCGGGGGTCCCCGGGCAATCCGCCCGCGGACCCCCGACGTGTGTGACGCTTGCTGCCATGTCTGTCGCGCGTGATCTGCGCACGCTGCTGCGCCTGCGGAACTTCCGCCGCCTGCTCACCGTGCGGCTGCTGTCCCAGTCCGCCGACGGCGTCTACCAGGTCGCCCTCGCCGCGTACGTCGTCTTCTCCCCCGAGAAGCAGACGTCGGCCGCCGCCATCGCTTCCGCGATGGCGGTGCTTCTCCTGCCCTACTCCCTGGTCGGGCCCTTCGCAGGGGTTCTGCTGGATCGCTGGTCCCGACGGCAGGTCTTCCTCTACGGGAACCTCCTGCGGGCCGCCCTGGCCTGCTCCACGGCCCTGCTGATTCTCGCCTCGGTGCCCGACTGGCTCTTCTACGCCTCGGCCCTCTGCGTCACCGCCGTCAACCGTTTCGTGCTGGCTGGTCTCTCCGCCGCCCTGCCCCGGGTGGTCGACACCGATCGTCTCGTCGTCGCGAACTCCCTGTCCCCCACCGCGGGCACCCTGGCGGCCACCGCCGGAGGCGGCCTCGCCTTCGTCGTACGGCTGGTCGCCGACGAGTCCGACGCGGCCGTCGTGCTGCTGGGGTCGATGCTCTACCTGCTCTCCGCACTGGCGTCCCTGAGCCTGCCCCGCACCCTGCTGGGGCCGGACGACGACGGGAGCCCTCTGCGACTGCGGGCCGCTCTGGCCGTCACCGCGCGCGGGCTCGTCGCCGGGCTGCGCCATCTTGCGCAGCGGAGACACGCGGCCGGGGCACTGGCCGCGATGACCGTGATCCGCTTCTGTTACGGCGCGCTCACCGTGATGGTGCTCATGCTGTGCCGCTACGCGTGGTCGGACACCGAGTCGGACGGTCTGGCCCTGCTCGGCCTGGCGGTCGGGGCTTCCGGTGCGGGGTTCTTCGTCGCCGCCGTCCTCACTCCGTGGGCGGTGGGGCAGCTCGGCCGGTACGGATGGATCGTGGGCTGCGCCGGGGCGGCGGCGGTCCTGGTCCCCGCCCTGGGCCTCTCCTTCGCGCCCGCTCCGATGCTGATCGCCGCGTTCGTACTCGGCGTCGTGACCCAGGGGTCGAAGATCGCGACCGACACGGTCGTACAGACCTCGGTCGACGATTCCTTCCGCGGCCGGGTCTTCTCGCTCTATGACGTGCTCTTCAACGTCGCGTTCGTGAGCGCCGCAGGGGTGGCGGCACTGATGCTCCCGCCGGACGGCAGATCGGTCGCTGTCGTGGCGGTCGTGTCGGCGCTGTACGCGGTGGTCGCGGTGACGATGTACCGCCGACGACGCACCGACGCCTACCGGTAGCAGGTCGCGGCTGTGCCGAGGGGCGTTGTTTCACGTGAAACAACGCCCCTCGGCACATCCAGCGGCTGATGTTTCACGTGAAACATCAGCCGCTGGGCTCAGTCCTGCCGCGCCCACCACTCCTTGAGAGCCGCCACCGCCGTGTCCCGCTCCATGGGTCCGTGCTCCAGGCGCAGCTCCAGCAGGAAGCCGTACGCCTTGCCGATCACCGGTCCGGGGCCGACATCGAGGATCCGCATGATCTCGTTGCCGTCCAGATCGGGGCGGATCGAGTCGAGCTCCTCCTGCTCCTGCAGCAGGGCGATGCGCTCCTCCAGCCCGTCGTAGGTGCGGGAGAGCGCGTTCGCCTTGCGCTTGTTCCGGGTCGTGCAGTCCGACCGGGTCAGCTTGTGGAGGCGTTCGAGCAGCGGACCGGCGTCGCGCACGTACCGGCGCACCGCGGAGTCGGTCCACTCACCATCGCCGTACCCGTGGAAGCGCAGGTGCAGCTCCACCAGTTTCGACACGTCCTTGACCAGCTCGTTGGAGTACTTCAGCTCGGTCATGCGCTTCTTCGTCATCTTCGCGCCCACCACCTCGTGGTGGTGGAAGGAGACCCTGCCGTCCTTCTCGAAGCGACGGGTCCTCGGCTTGCCGATGTCATGGAGCAGCGCGGCCAGGCGCAGCACGAGGTCGGGCCCGTCCTCCTCCAGGCCGATGGCCTGCTCCAGGACGGTCAGCGAGTGCTCGTAGACGTCCTTGTGACGGTGATGCTCGTCACTCTCCAGGCGCAGAGCGGGGAGCTCGGGCAGCACCTGCTCGGCCAGTCCTGTGTCGACCAGAAGCCCCAGGCCCTTGCGCGGATGCTGGGAGAGCAGCAGCTTGTTGAGTTCGTCGCGGACCCGCTCGGCGGAGACGATGCCGATCCGCGCGGCCATCTCCGTCATGGCGGTGACCACGTCGGGGGCGACCTCGAAGTCGAGCTGCGCGGCGAAGCGGGCCGCGCGCAGCATGCGCAGCGGGTCGTCGGAGAAGGACGCCTCGGGCGTGCCAGGAGTACGCAGCACCCGCTCGGCGAGGTCCTCCAGGCCTCCGTACGGATCGACGAACTCCTTCTGCGGCAGAGCCACGGCCATCGCGTTGACCGTGAAGTCGCGGCGCACGAGGTCGTCCTCGATGGAGTCGCCGTAGGAGACCTCCGGCTTGCGCGAGGTCCGGTCGTAGGCCTCGGACCGGTAGGTCGTGACCTCGATCTGATAGCCGTCCTTCTGGGAGCCGACGGTGCCGAAGGCGATCCCGACCTCCCACACCGAGTCGGCCCAGGGACGGACGATCTTGAGCACGTCCTCCGGGCGGGCATCGGTGGTGAAGTCCAGGTCGTTCCCGAGCCGGCCCAGCAGTGCGTCGCGGACCGATCCGCCGACCAGTGCGAGACCGAATCCGGCCTCCTGGAATCGACGGGCGAGGTCGTCGGCGACCGGGGACACCCGCAGCAGCTCACTCACCGCGCGGTGCTGCACCTGGCTCAGTGCACTGGGGTTCTCTTCGTTGGCGTTCGGCACAACAGAAAAGGGTACGTGCACGGACCGGCCGCGGCGCCATCGTTTACGGGGACCCTGCGGGATGCCCGCGATCATGTGCAATGGACCCCAGCACTTCGGCCCGCCGCACCTCGTTACCATGCGGGGACGCAGGACCGAACGATCGACAGCATCTGATGACGACGAGGGACGGGTAGACGCGTGGCCGAGGCGGCAGACTTCCAGGGGACTCGTCCCTCTCCTGCCCGCCGGTGGCTCCGGCGCACGGCCTCGACGGTGCTCGGAGCGCCGCTGCTGGCCGGTCTCCTGGCCGTTCCGGCCGCCGGTGCCACCCCGGCCGCCGCGCCCGTCAAGGCCCCCACCGGCTCCCGTACGGTCGATGTGTCCCTGAACACGCTCTCCCCGAGCGTCCCCGCGGAGGACGACACCCTGACCGTCTCCGGAACGCTCACCAACAAGGGCAAGGAGACGATCAGCAGCGCCGAGGTCGATCTACGGGTCGGGCCCCGGCTCTCCGGCCGCGGAGAGGTCGACGACGCCGCGAAGCGCTCCGCCTACGTTCCCGGCGTCGACCCGGCCACCGTCGGGGACAAGTACACGGTGAAGTTCCCCAAGCTCGCCAAGGGGATCAGCCAGGACTTCACGCTCACCGTGCCCGTGGACAAGCTCGGCCTGGACGACCCGGGCGTCTACCAGCTCGGCGTCTCGGTCTCCGGCCGTACCACCACCACCCCTTACGAGCAGGTGCTGGGCATCGAGCGCTCGTACCTGCCCTGGCAGCCCGAGACGAGCGACAGCAGGACGAAGCTCACCTTCCTCTGGCCTCTGGTCGCATCACCGCACGTCACGGCGGAGACCCGCTCGGACGAACAGCAGACCCCCGTGTTCACCAACGACGACCTGGCCGAGGAGCTGGCGCCCGGCGGCCGGCTGGAGCAGCTGGTTTCCCTGGGCAGCCGGCTCCCCGTGACCTGGGTCGTCGACCCGGACCTCCTGGCGAGCGTCGCCGCGATGGCCGGGAAGTACGAGGTCGAGTCGGGTGACACGACCGTCCCCGGCAAGAACCAGGCTGTCGCCAAGCAGTGGCTCACCGCGCTGGAGAAGGTGGTGGAGGACGGCAAGGTGGTCGCGCTGCCTTTCGCCGACCCCGATCTGGCCTCCATCGCGCACCGCGGCAAGAACGTCTCCGGAACGCTCCGCCATCTGCAGAACGCCTCCGCCGTGGCCGCGACCACGGTGGAGACCATCCTCCACGTGAAGCCGTCCACCGACTTCGCCTGGCCCGTGAACGGCGCCGTGGACTCGTCCATCGTCGATGTGGCGACCTCGGCGGGGGCCCACAACGTGATCGCCCGCAGCGACAGCTTCCGGGAGACCGCCACGGAACTTCCCTACACGCCGACCGCGGCGCGGCCGATCGGCGGAGGCACCACCGCGGTCGTCGCGGACGCCCGGCTGTCGACCCTGTTCGACGGCGACATGTCGAGGGCGGGCTCCTCCACCCGCGCGGTCCAAAGGTTCCTCGCCCAGACCCTCGCGCTGACCGAGCAGGCGCCGGACAACGAGCGCAGCATCGTCGTGGCCCCGCCGCGGATGCCCACCGCCGCACAGGCCCAGACGATGGCCCGCGCGCTGGAGGGCCTGGCGGGCAACCGCTGGACGCAGCCCCTGGACCTCGTCGCCGCCGCCGAGGTGAAGCCCGACCCGCGGGCCACCACCCAGGTCCCCCGGGCCTCCGCGTACCCGAAGAAGCTCCGAGCCCAGGAACTGCCCACGCAGGCGTTCCAGGACATCCGCACCACCCAGGGCTCGCTCGACAGCTTCGAGACGATCCTGACGCAGCCCGAGCGCGTGGTGACGCCCTTCGGCAACGCCGTCAACCGCTCGATGTCGACGTCCTGGCGCGGACGGTCCCTGGAGGCGCAGCAGTACCGGGACGCGGTCCGCGACTACCTGCAGAGCCTCACCTCCGAAGTGCAGCTCATCGAGAAGTCCGACGTCACCCTCTCCGGGCGCAGCGCGACGATCCCGGTCACCGTGCAGAACAAGCTGGTGCAGGGCGTGGACCGACTGGTTCTCCAGCTGACCTCGGACAACATCAGGCTCAAGTTCAACGACGACGGGAGCATGGCCGAACTGCCGGTCAGCATCGCGGGCGGCCACAGCCAGTCGGTGAAGTTCGACACGGCGACCAGCGCCAACGGCCGCGCCCAGGTGACCGCCCGGCTGTACACGGAGGACGGCACCCAGTACGGCGAGGAGATGACCTTCACCGTGAAGGTCTCCGAGGTGACGCCCACCGTGCTGCTCGTCATCGCCGGCGGCCTGCTGCTCCTGGTGCTGGCGGGCATCAGGATGTACAGCCACCGCAAGCGCGCCGTGGCAAGCGACACGGCGGACGGCAACGGCGACGGACCCGAGCAGCCGAGTGACCCGACTCCGGACACCGGTCCGGAAAGCGGGGCCCCGTCGGGAACGGGTGAGAAAGTGGACCGTTGAGCGATGTCTGTCGTGGCCGGTCGGCCGGGGACGATGAGGTAGGGGTTTCGATGAACGCGCCGTACGACGGTGACCGCGGGCAGGGCGCGGGCGGAGCAGCGTCTCCGGGCGGGCCTCCGGTTCCTCCTGACGCGGGCCAGGACGGCTCCGTGCCGCCGGACCCGTACCTCCAGCACGCCTACGAGGACGACCCCTACCGGGCGCAGGACCTGGCCGCCCAGGACCCGGTGGGCGAGGCACTCTACGACCGCGCCGCGCACCCGCCGCCGCCTCCCGGCACCTACCAGGAGCCGGGCCCGCTCTACCAGCAGCCGCCCGCCGCTCCGTACGCCCCCGACCCGCGCGTCTGGGCCCAGACTCCGCCCCCCGAGCCGGCGGGGCCCTCGCGGCACCTGCCGTACGGGGACCGCCCGGCGACCACGCAGTTCGTCGGCGTCGACGCGCTCGTCACCCAGGCGTCGGACGACCGGCAGGAACCGGACGCCTTCGCCCACCTCTTCCGGGACCAGGAGGGATCGGGGAAGCCCCCGGTACCGCCCCAGCCCGCACCGGCTCCCGCACCAGCGCCCGCCAAGGGCGGCGGCAAGGTCTCCGGGCTCCTCAAGTCCAGCGCGGTCATGGCCGCCGGCACGCTCGTCTCCCGGCTCACGGGGTTCGTGCGGTCCCTGGTGATCACCGCCGCGCTCGGCGCCGTACTGCTCGGCGACAGCTTCACCATCGCCTACACCCTGCCGACGATGATCTACATCCTCACCGTCGGCGGCGGCCTCAACTCGGTCTTCGTCCCCCAGCTCGTCCGCGCCATGAAGAACGACGAGGACGGCGGCGAGGCCTTCGCCAACCGGCTGCTGACCCTGGTGATGGTCACGCTCGGCGCGATCGTCGCCGTCGCGGTCTTCGCCGCGCCGGCGCTGATCCACATGCTGTCCCCCACGATCGCGAACAACGGCGACGCCAACAGCGTCGCCGTCACCTTCGCCCGCTACTGCCTGCCGACCATCTTCTTCATGGGCGTGCACGTGGTGATGGGTCAGATCCTCAACGCCCGCGGCAAGTTCGGCGCGATGATGTGGACCCCGGTCCTCAACAACATCGTCATGATCATCACGTTCGGGCTGTTCATCTGGGTCTACGGCACATCCGGTGAGTCGCGGATGGGCGTCGACACCATCCCGCCGGAAGGCGTCCGACTGCTCGGCATCGGCACCCTGCTCGGCCTCGTCGTCCAGTCCCTGGCGATGATCCCCTACCTGCGCGAGACGGGCTTCCGCTTCCGCCCCCGGTTCGACTGGAAGGGCCACGGGCTCGGCAAGACCATCAAGCTGGCCAAGTGGACCGTGCTCTTCGTGCTCGCCAACCAGGCCGGTGTGCTGGTGGTCACCCAGCTGTCCACGGCGGCCGGCGCGGCCTCGGGCCACGACGGCACCGGATTCCTGGCCTACTCCAACGCCCAGCTGATCTGGGGCATGCCGCAGGCCATCATCACCGTCTCGGTCATGGCCGCGCTGCTGCCCCGCATCTCCAGGGCCGCCCATGACAACGACCCGGGTGCGGTCCGCGACGACATCTCGCAGGGGCTGCGCAACTCGGCCGTCGCCATCGTGCCGGTGGCCTTCGCCTTCCTCGCCCTCGGCCTGCCGATGGCCACCCTGCTGTACGCCTCCAGCGGCATCGAGGCCGCCCGCTCCATGGGCTTCATCCTCATGGCCTTCGCGCTCGGCCTGATCCCGTACTCCGTGCAGTACGTCGTCCTCCGCGGGTTCTACGCCTACGAGGACACCCGCACCCCCTTCTACAACACGGTCATCGTGGCCGCCGTCAACGCTGCCGCCTCCGCACTCTGTTACGTCGTCCTGCCGGCCCGCTGGGCCGTCGTCGGCATGGCCTTCTCCTACGGTCTGGCCTACGCGGTCGGCGTCGGCGTCGCCTGGCGCCGGCTGCGCAACCGGCTGGGCGGCGACCTGGACGGCGCGCACATCGTGCGCACCTACGCCCGCCTCTGCATGGCCGCGGTGCCCGCCGCCCTCGTCGGCGGCGCCGCTGGGTTCGGGATCCTGGAACTTGTCGGCACCGGCGCTCTCGGCTCGCTGGCCGCGTTGATCTGTGGTGGCTTCCTCCTCCTGGGCATCTTCTTCGTCGCGGCGAAGAAGATGCGCATCGAAGAGGTCAACGGCCTGGTGGGCATGGTCCGTGGACGGCTCGGACGCTGAATGAGCACTCGCCCGCACAACCATCGCCGCACTCCGCGTGTCGTGCATAGCGCCGGAGTGTGGGCACAATTGGCGTGACTGTGCAGAGCTGGCTGGCATCGCGCAACGGATGGGGAGGCAGGAACGACGGTGGCGGAACGTAGCACGGCTGCCGTCGACGTGGCTGACAACAGCGGCGACGAGCCGCTGACCGCCAAGGCGGACGAAGCCACGACCGACGGGACGGCGCAAGCCGAGGAAACCGAGGGCGCGAGCCCCAAGGACACCGAGAAGACGGACGGTGGGCAAAAGCGCACCGAGGCCGTTCCGGCGTCACCCGATCTGCACAGCGGTCACAAACTCGCCGGGCGCTACCGCCTGGAGGAGTGCGTCACCCGACTGGACGGGTTCAGCAGCTGGCGTGCTGTCGACGAGAAGCTCCGCCGGGCGGTGGGCGTGCACCTGCTGCCGGCGGACCACCCGCGGGCCCGCTCGGTGCTGGCCGCCGCCCGCTCCTCGGCCCTGCTCGGCGACCCCCGGTTCGTCCAGGTCCTGGACGCCGTCGAGGAGAACGACCTCGTCTACGTGGTCCACGAATGGCTGCCGGACGCCACCGAGCTCACCGCTCTGCTGGCCACCGGGCCGATGGAGGCGCACGACGCCTACCAGCTCGTCAGCCAGCTCTCCCAGGCGATGGCCGCCGCCCACCGTGAGGGCCTCTCCCATCTGCGCCTCACCCCCGGCGCGGTCCTGCGCAGCTCCACCGGGCAGTACCGCATCCGCGGCCTCGCCGTGAACGCCGCCCTGCGCGGCATCACCGCGGAGCGCCCTCTGCGGACGGACACCGAGGCCATCGGCGCCCTCCTGTACGCCGCACTGACCCACCGCTGGCCGTACGGGAACGATGCCCACGGACTCGTCGGGCTCCCCAAGGGCATGGGGCTCATCGCCCCGGACCAGGTCCGCGCCGGCGTCCACCGCGGCCTCTCCGAGCTCGCCATGCGGGCACTCGCCAACGACGGCGCCACCGCTTCCCGGCAGGAACCGCCCTGCACGACCCCGGACGAGCTGGCCAAGGCCGTCGCGGCCATGCCGCGCGTCCTTCCTCCGGAACCCACGTTCACCGCGCCACCCGCGTACCAGCGCACGACCTATCAGCAGGGCACGTACGGGCGCCCGTCCTCCCACCCGTCCGCTGTCGCCCAGCCCGTGATGGCGGCCCCTCCGGCTCCACTGCAGAGCCGTGCCGGCCGCGCGCTCAAGTGGACCGTCTCGGCGCTCCTCATCGCCGCGCTGGGCCTCGGCAGCTGGCAGCTCGCGGAGGCCCTGCTCGACCGGAGAGGCAACGCGGAGGACTCCGTTCCCACGCAGGGCCCCTCCGAGCCGAACGATGACGGCAAGGGGAGGGCGGCCCTGAAGCCGCTGCCCATCGAGAACGCCGTCGAGTACTCCCCGGACGGGAAAGCACAGGACCCCGGTGATGTCGGGCTGACCCATGACGGCGATTCCTCGACCTACTGGAGGTCCAAGACCTTCGTGGACGGGCCCCGGCTGGCCCCGTTCAAGCAGGGGGTCGGCATCATGTACGAGATCGGTGCAGGTCAGAAGGTCTCGTCGGCGACCATCGATCTCAAATTCAGCGGTGAGCGCACCAAGATCGCGCTGTACGCCGCCGATTCCCTCTCCACGTCGGCGCCCCTGACCTCCATGGAGAAGATCGCCGAGACGGATACCACGGGATCCAAGGCCACTCTCACGACGAAGGAGCCCGTGAGCACGCGGTTCGTCCTCGTGTGGATCACAGAAGTGCCGAGGTCACCGGCCGATGCGTTCAGCACAGATGGTTACAAGCAGGGCGTGAGCGACGTCGAGTTCACCGGGTGAACATCGACACCGACGTTCGCCAGTGAACCTTTTCCAACCTCACGCTGATGCGTGGTGAAGGACGAGGACGGCCTTCACCACGTCGGTGATTCGGTTGGTGCTGCAGCGGAGCTTC
>NZ_JBIWLQ010000006.1:128386-437864 GCF_044766265.1 Streptomyces sp. NPDC102283 | reverse complement strand
ACCACCGGCCCCCTCCCCACCCCCGAGGACTTCCAGAACATCCCCGGACTCGGCGTCCAGGGCATCGTCGAAGGCCACGCCGTCCTCGTCGGGCGGCCCCGCCTCCTCGTCGACGCGGCGATCCCCCTCCCGCCCGCGTTGTCGGGTGCCCTGACGGAGGCCGAGGAGCACGGCCGTACGGCGGTCGTCGTCGCCTGGGACGGGGAGGCGCGGGGCGTGTTCGGGGTGGCGGACGCGGTCAAGGACAGCAGCGCCGCCGCTGTGAGCGAGCTGCGCGCACTGGGGCTGAGGCCCGTCCTGCTGACCGGCGACAACCGGGCGGTGGCGGAGGCTGTGGCCCGCGAGGTGGGCATCGACGAGGTCCTCGCGGAGGTGCTTCCCGAGGACAAGGTGAACGTCGTGAAGCGTCTTCAGGCCGAGGGCCGGGTCGTCGCGATGGCCGGCGACGGGGTCAACGACGCGGCCGCCCTCGCCACGGCGGACCTGGGGCTGGCGATGGGCACCGGGACGGATGCGGCGATCGAGGCGAGCGACCTCACACTGGTTCGTGGAGATCTCAAGGTGACGGCTGACGCAATCCGTCTCTCCAGGCGTACGCTGGCCACCATCAGGGGCAACCTCTTCTGGGCCTTCGGGTACAACGTCGCGGCCTTGCCCCTGGCTGCAAGTGGCCTGCTCAACCCTATGATCGCGGGAGCCGCCATGGCGTTTTCGTCCGTGTTCGTCGTCACGAACAGCCTACGGTTGCGTGCCTTCACGTAACTTCCACAAAGAGACTTAGATCACACCGGTTTCAGGGTAACCATCCGGTGGGTTCACGAGTCTTAGAGTGCGAGCCAAGGACGTCTTGGGGGACGTCCGATGGAGTGTCTTGGGGGACGCTCCTGTGGCAGGCGTTGGCCGGGGCACGTGCACCGGGGAGCTTTGAGCGGCCCTCCCGTGCGTACGTACCCCGGCGGACCGCGGCACAACAGAACACCGGGAGCTTCGGCTCCCTGCAGACGCCCGGCCGGATCCCGTGGGGGGAATCCGCTCCGGGATATGGGAAACGCCCCGACCGTCGACCCGTGGGGGGATCGGCGGCGGGGTGTTTCTCGCTTTCCAGCCCGTTCAAGCCCCGCACGCGCCCCGCAGGGGCCCGTTGAAGCCCCGGACGCGCCCCGCAGGGGCCGGCTCACGCCCCACACGCGCGGCGAACCCCGCACAACGTCCCGCGCGAAGCCAAAGCCCCGTACAACGCCGAATCGCCCCGGACACCGCGCTCTGTGCGAAGCGCGGTACGCGGGGCGAAGGCAGTCGGCCGAAGAGGCCGGGCACTACAGGGGGTGAGGTCCGGGTCAGCGGCCCTCGACCGGGACGAAGTCGCGCAGGACCTCGCCGGTGTAGATCTGACGCGGGCGGCCGATGCGGGAACCCGGCTCCTTGATCATCTCGTGCCACTGGGCGATCCAGCCGGGAAGGCGGCCGAGCGCGAAGAGCACGGTGAACATCTCGGTCGGGAAGCCCATGGCCCGGTAGATGAGACCGGTGTAGAAGTCCACGTTGGGGTAGAGGTTGCGCGAGACGAAGTAGTCGTCGGAGAGCGCGTGCTCCTCCAGCTTGAGCGCGATGTCGAGCAGCTCGTCGGACTTGCCGAGCGCGGACAGCACGTCGTGGGCGGCGGCCTTGATGATCTTGGCGCGCGGGTCGAAGGACTTGTACACCCGGTGGCCGAAGCCCATCAGGCGGACGCCGTCCTCCTTGTTCTTCACCTTGCGGATGAAGGAGTCGACGTCGCCGCCGTTGGCCTGGATGCCTTCCAGCATCTCCAGCACCGACTGGTTGGCGCCACCGTGCAGGGGGCCCCACAGCGCCGAGATGCCGGCGGAGATCGAGGCGAACATGTTCGCCTGCGAGGAGCCGACCAGACGCACGGTGGAGGTCGAACAGTTCTGCTCGTGGTCCGCGTGCAGGATGAGCAGCTTGTCCAGCGCCGAGACGACGACCGGGTCCAGCTCGTACTCCTGGGCGGGGACCGAGAAGGTCATGCGCAGGAAGTTCTCGACGTACCCGAGGTCGTTGCGCGGGTAGACGAAGGGGTGCCCGATCGACTTCTTGTAGGCGTACGCCGCGATCGTCGGGAGCTTCGCCAGGAGGCGGATCGTCGAGAGGTGACGCTGCTGCTCGTCGAACGGGTTGTGGCTGTCCTGGTAGAACGTGGACAGCGCGCTGACGACCGAGGACAGCATGGCCATCGGGTGGGCGTCGCGCGGGAAGCCGTCGAAGAACCGCTTGACGTCCTCGTGCAGCAGCGTGTGCTGGGTGATCTCGTTCTTGAAGGTCGCCAGCTCGTCGACCTTCGGCAGGTCGCCGTTGATCAGCGTGTACGCGACCTCGAGGAACGACGAGCGCTCGGCGAGCTGCTCGATCGGGTATCCGCGGTAGCGCAGAATGCCCTGCTCACCGTCGAGGTACGTGATGGCGGATTTATAGGCGGCGGTGTTGCCGTATCCGCTGTCCAGCGTCACCAGGCCGGTATTGGCCCGGAGCTTCCCGATGTCGAAGCCCTCGTCGCCGACGGTGCTGTTGATCACCGGGTAGGTGTACTCGTCGTCGCCGTACCGCAGTACTACAGCGTTGTTGGTGTGCTCGCTCACGTCATCCCTCACCGACGTAGTGCCTCTTCTTCGAGGTGCCCTGACTGTCTTCCACCCTCCCCCATTCGGCTCAGGAGAGTGCACTCGGGGTCGTCCATTGGACTCATTGGCGGCACTGAGTGCCGCCAACTTACTCATCCTGCCCCCTTGACTGCGGTTCCGGAAGACCTCCGTGATGTTTCCCACCGATTTGATCGATCATTTTTGCGCACGGCTCACGCGAAGTCTTCTCCGGAGCCGCCCCGGAGCCGGAAATCCAGTGCCGTACAGCGTCTGCCTGCGGAAACCGTGCGGACTGCCTGGCCGATCGCCTTACGGGACCCGACCAGGACCACCAGCTTCTTGGCCCGTGTCACGGCCGTGTAGAGCAGGTTGCGCTGGAGCATCATCCAGGCGCTGGTGGTGACGGGGATGACGACGGCCGGATACTCGCTGCCCTGGGAGCGGTGGATGGTCATGGCGTACGCGTGGGCCAGCTCGTCCAGTTCGTCGAAGTCGTAGCCGATCTCCTCGTCCTCGTCGGTGCGGACGGTGAGCTTCTGTTCGTCCAGGTCGAGGCCGGTGACCACGCCGACCGTGCCGTTGAAGACGCCGTTCTCGCCCTTGTCGTAGTTGTTGCGGATCTGGGTGACCTTGTCGCCGACCCGGAAGACCCGGCCGCCGAACCGCTTCTCGGGGAGGTCGGGGCGGGCCGGGGTGATGGCCTGCTGGAGCAGCCCGTTCAGATTTCCCGCACCTGCGGGGCCCCGGTGCATCGGGGCGAGAACCTGCACGTCACGGCGTGGGTCGAGGCCGAACTTGGCCGGAATGCGCCGGGCCGCCACATCTACGGCGAGCTTGCCCGCGTCCTCCGTCTCGTCCTCCACGAAGAGGAAGAAGTCGCTCAGTCCTTCCGTGAGCGGCGGCTGCCCGGCGTTGATCCGGTGGGCGTTGGTCACGACGCCGGACTGCTGGGCCTGGCGGAAGATCCGGGTGAGCCGGACGGCGGGGACCGGGCCGCCCTCCGCGAGCAGATCGCCCAGCACCTCTCCCGCGCCGACCGAGGGCAGTTGGTCGACGTCACCCACGAGGAGGAGGTGGGCACCGGGTGCCACCGCCTTCACCAGCTTGTTGGCGAGCAGCAGATCGAGCATCGACGCCTCGTCCACGACGACCAGATCGGCGTCCAGCGGGCGGTCCCGGTCGTAGGCCGCGTCCCCACCGGGCTTCAGCTCCAGAAGCCGGTGCACGGTGGACGCCTCGGCCCCGGTCAGCTCCGAGAGGCGCTTGGCCGCGCGCCCGGTGGGGGCGGCGAGCACCACCTTGGCCTTCTTCGCCCGGGCCAGCTCGACGACGGACCGTACGGTGAACGACTTCCCGCAGCCGGGGCCGCCGGTCAGGACGGCCACCTTCCGACTGAGCGCGAGCCGTACGGCCTGTTCCTGCTCGGGCGCGAGAACGGTCCCCGTGCGGGTGGCGAGCCAGGCCAGGGCCTTGTCCCAGTCCACGTCCCGGAAGGCCGGCATGCGGTCCTCGCCGGTGCTCAGCAGGCGGCGCACCTGCCCGGCGAGCGACAGCTCGGCCCGGTGGAAGGGGACGAGGTAGACGGCGGTGATCGGTTCGCCGCCCTCGGGGGACGGCACCTTCTCCCGTACGACGCCCTCCGGATCGGCGGCCAGCTCGGCGAGGCACTCGATGACCAGCCCGGTGTCGACCTGGAGCAGTTTGACGCCGTCCGCGATGAGCCGTTCCTCGGGGAGGTAGCAGTGCCCCTGGTCGGAGGACTGGGACAGGGCGTACTGGAGGCCGGCCTTGACCCGCTCGGGGCTGTCGTGCGGAATGCCGACGGCCTGGGCGATCCGGTCGGCGGTGAGGAAGCCGATGCCCCAGACGTCGGCGGCCAGCCGGTAGGGCTGGTTCTTCACGACGGAGATCGAGGCGTCCTCGTACTTCTTGTAGATGCGGACGGCGATGGAGGTGGAGACCTCGACGCTCTGGAGGAAGACCATGACCTCCTTGATCGCCTTCTGCTCCTCCCAGGCGGTCGCGATCATCTTCGTGCGTTTGGGGCCGAGGCCGGGGACCTCGACGAGGCGCTTCGGCTCCTGCTCGATGATGTCGAGGGTGTCGACGCCGAAGTGGGTGGTGATCCGGTCGGCCATCACCGGACCGATCCCCTTGATCAGCCCGGAGCCGAGATAACGGCGGATGCCCTGGATGGTGGCGGGCAGCACGGTGGTGTAGTTCTCCACGGTGAACTGCTTGCCGTACTGCGCGTGCGATCCCCAACGGCCCTCCATCCGCAGCGATTCGCCGACCTGCGCGCCGAGCAGCGCGCCGACGACGGTGAGGAGGTCCCCGGCTCCGCGTCCGGTGTCGACGCGGGCGACCGTGTACCCGTTCTCCTCGTTGGCGTAGGTGATCCGCTCCAGGACCCCAGTCACTTCACAGACGCCTTCGCGGCTGCCCCGCTTGGCGTCAACTCCCCTACCGGGCACCGCCCCACCTGCTCATTCGGTCTCCGCTGTCCCTGGGAGGCTACCGCCCGCCACCGACAGGGCGGTCTCGACCGTGTTCCGCGAGATGGATGTCCGGTGTGTGGCGACAGCAGGGCCGCCCCCGTGAGGTAACGATGTGAGATCCCGCCGCCCCGGCATGTCTCGACGCCTGCATGCTCAGGCCATGGGGAGACGCGACGGGGTGGGCGGGGGAACGGCCCGAAGGTATCTGCTCGACGGCTGCCTGGCCGTGCTCGTGCTGCTTCTTGTGTGTGTCATCGGGCTGTGGGTCTGGCTGGCCACGGCGGACGACCGCGCCGAGGCAGAGGCCCGCGCCGATATGCGGAGTGCTGCTGAGACTCGGCGGGATCGGCTCGCCGGGGCGGCAGCCGACGGTGTGCTGGACGACAGCGAGATCGCTCGGGTCTTCCCACGGGGAAAGCCGGCTCAAGGCCTGGTCGGCGTCGAGCGGCAGGGCCCTGATCTCACGGTGACGGCAGAGCTGCTGGGCGTCGGGCCGGGGGCCTTCCTCACTGGCGCGACGCTTGTGACGGGGTGCTTCGCCTTCGAGGTCGCGCTGGACGGCGAGTCAGGGCCTGCGGTCACCGTCAGGGAACTGGCCGTGGAAACCGAGCCGCAGTCGGCGTGTACAGCTACCGGGTGGCGCTGACAGCGCGGTTCGCGGACGGGACTCCCGTCAGGGGGCGGGGGGTGTCGGCCCGCCTCCCTCGTACTCGTCCGCCAACAAGGCGTCCATGGTGGTGCGCAGCGTGCCGAGGAACTCCTCGAAGCGCTGGATCTCCCGCGGCGAGTAGGCCGCCATCGCCCCGGCCATCCGCTCGGAGTACGGGCCGAAGAACGCGATGGCCCTCGGCCGGATGTCGGGGCTGCTGCGCAGGGTCACGACCCGGCGGTCGGTGCTCTCGCGGGTGCGGACGATGTGGCCCGCCTGTTCGAGCCGCTTGAGGAGGATGGCGGTCGCGCCGGAGGAGAGGGAGACGCGCTCGCTCAGCCGGGCCGGCGAGAGGGGGGCGCCCTGGTCCTCCGCGTAGAGGATCTCGACCAGGGCGGCGGCGTCGGTGGAGTGCAGCCCGAGCCAGGCCGCGAAGCGGCGGGTGAACTCGGTGTAGTTGGCCCCGAAGGCGCGTAGGCCGTCCATCACGCGGTCGACGCGCAGCGCCTCGTGGTCGGCCGTGACGTTCCCGTTCGCCCCGCCGTTCCCGTCCACCGTGACGTTCCCGTCGGCTCCGTGCCCGTTCGGCATTGGCGCTGCCCCGCTCTCTTCCTGGTCCTGTTCCGGCTCCGGTTCCGGCTCCGGCTCCGGCTCCGTCGCGGGCCCTCCGGCCGCGTCTCCCACCGCCCGCTTTGACAACCTACCCCGCCAGACATACCTTTGCCGCAAAGATATCTTTCTTTGCGGCAAAGGCAATTTGGGGAGTCGAAGCACTGTGCCCGAACCAGCGGAAATCCCTCCCACAGCACGTCAGTGGCTCGGCCTCGTCGCCGTGGCGCTCGGCGTGGCCCTGATCGTCGTCGATCTGACGATCGTCAACGTGATCCTGGCGCCGATCATCGAGGACCTCTCCATCGGCTCGTCGGAGGCCCAGTGGATCCAGGAGTCGTACGCGATCACGTTCGCGGCGCTCCTGCTGGTCACCGGGCGCCTCAGCGACCTGTACGGCGCACGCCGGATCTTCCTGCTGGGCCTCGCCGTGTTCGGCGTGACGAGCCTGCTGGCCGCGCTGGCCCCCGGCGGCGGTCTGCTGATCCTCGCCCGGTTCGTCCAGGGCGTCGGCGGAGCGATGATGCTGCCCACCTCGCTGGCCCTGCTGAACGCCACGTTCACGGGCCGGGCGCGCGGCCAGGCGTTCGCCGTGTGGGGCTCGACCATCGGAGCGGCGGCGGCCGTGGGCCCGCTGCTGGGCGGTTGGCTCGCCGACATCTCGTGGCGGTGGGCCTTCGGCATCAACATCCCGCTGGTCGCCCTCATCGTCGTGGGGGTGCTCAGGTATCTGGACGCGTCGCCCCGCACCCGGGGCCGTATCGACGGCGTCGGCGCCGTGCTGTCGGCGGTGGGCCTGGGACTTCTCTCCTTCGTCCTGATCGAGGGACGTACCCATGGCTGGCTGATGACGACCGAGCCGCTGGAGATCGGGGGCCTCTCCTGGTCCGGCGGGCTCTCGCCGGTGTTCGTCGCCCTGCTCCTGTCCGTCCTGGCGCTGGGAGCGTTCTGGCGCAGGCAGGCCGTGCTGAGCCGGGCGGGCGACGAGCCGCTGATGGACGTCGGGCTGCTCTCCATCCGCTCGTTCCGCAACGGCAACTTCGTCACGCTGATGGTCGGCCTCGGGGAGTTCGGCATCATCGCGGTGCTGCCGCTCTGGTTGCAGTTCGCCCTCGGCTACAGCGCGTTCGAGGCCGGTCTCGCCCTCGTCGCCCTGGCCGCCGGCAGCTTCGCCGCCTCCGGGGCGAGCTTCCCGATGGCCGCGACGGTGCCCGCGCTCGCGCAGGTCCGGATCGGTCTGGTGCTGGAGGCCGCCGGGTTGACGACGCTGGCCCTGATCGCGTCCACGGACAGCTCCTGGTGGCTGATCGCGCTTGCGTTGTTCGTGTACGGGATCGGCGTCGGCTTCGCCACGGCGCAGGTCACCAACATCGTCCTCGTCGACGTACCGGAACGGAGTGGAGGCCAGGCGTCGGGCATCCAGAGCGCGGCCCGCGAGCTCGGGTCGGCCCTCGGAATCGCCCTCCTGACCACGCTGTTCTTCAGCACTCTGGCCTCCGGAATGACCGACCGGCTCACCCGTGACGGAGTCCCGGCGGACGAAGCGGAACGGCTCGGGGGCGTGGTGACGGACAGCGCGGGATCGGTGATCGAGACGCTCGCATCGGAGCCGCGTACGGCTTCGGCGGCGGACGCGGCCCGCGAGGCGATGGCGGTCGGCGTGCAGGTCTCCGGGTACGTCTGCGCGGGGCTGCTGCTCCTGGCGCTGGCGGCGACGCTGTTCATGGAGCCGAGGACGGCAAGGACACCGAGGCCGCCGAGGGCGATGAGGGCGATGAGGGCGAAGGACCCTGCGGACCCGGAGGCGCGGCGCGCACGGCCCGGTGCGGCGACCGCCGCGAACAATCCGGTCGTCGACGCCGCTCCCCCGACACCATGATGGCCGCATGCCCCTGAACGACACCCTGGCCCGCGTGGACGCGGACCTCGCCGCCGGCCGGATACCGGTGGCGAGGCAGCGTCTGCGCGGACTGGTCTCCTCCTACCCCCACGATCCGGCTCCCCGCCGCCGACTGGCCGCCGTCTACCGTCTGTACGGCGACGGCGCCGAGGCCGGCCGCTGGATGTATCTGGAGGAGGACCGCGTCCCGGAAGAGACGGCGGCCTTCGAGAAGCGGTACGCCACCCACCTGCGCCGGATGATGGCCGTCGCCTGGCGTGATCCGGAGCCACCGGACGAGGTTCCCGCCTTCGCCGCACAGCAGTTGACGTCCCTGCGCACCGCGGCGTCGGACGAGATCGGCTGCCCGCTGGACTGGGACGGCCTCCCCGCCGGGCGGCGAGAGCCCGGCCCCCGCGAGGACGGGAGCACGACCGTCGGGGAGAGCGCGGCGGCCGTGGGCTGCGCGATCGCGGTGGTCGCGTTCCTGGCGATCTGGGTGAACGGGCTGATCGATCTCCTCGACTGACCCGTGGCGCCCCTGTCCCGCTCCGACCCGCCACCCTCTACCGCGGTAGCACCCCCGCGTCGGCACCCGGGTATGACGACCCGCGCACGGCCGTCCCCGCACTCTGCGTCCCGTCGGAACATCGCTACGCGCGGATCGTGAGAGGGCGGGACGGAACATGAGGCTACGCGGGGGCAAGCGGCACACGGCGGGCGAACGGCCGGACCCCGCCCCCCCGGCCTCGCCGTCGAGCTGCGCGGGGTGCGCCGGCTGTACGGGCGTGGCGCCGGGGCCGTACAGGCGCTCGCGGGCGTCGATCCCGCCCTGCCGCGCGGGACGTTCACCGCGATCATGGGGCCGTCCGGTTCCGGTAGGTCCACGCTCCTCCAGTGCGCCGCCGGGCTCGACCGGCCGTCGGCGGGGTCCGTGCGGCTCGGTGGCACGGAGATCACCGGGATGAGCGAGAACGAGCTGACCGAGCTGCGCCGCAGCCCCCTGGGCTTCGTCTTCCAGGCCTTCAACCTGCTGCCGGATCGCCATCGACCGGACCCCGGCGACCTCGGCGGACGTCGGCGTCGGTGACCGGCTCCCCCTCCACCTCCCCGACGGTACGAAGACCGCGCCCGAGGTCGTCGCGGTGTACGGGCGCGGCCTCGGCCTGGCCACGGTGACGTGGTCCTCGGCCCCGCGATCGCCGCGGCCACGCCGGCCCCGATGATCCGCGGCCTGACGGGCGAGGCCCCGTACGTACCGCTGCTGCTGTACGGCTCCTTCGTCGCGGCGGCGGGTGGCCTGGCCCTGCTGGCGGTCACCCTGCCGGCGCGGGCGGAACTGCGGCGGTGATCGTGGGGCGGCGGCGGTCAGCCGCTTCGCACGAGGGGGGCCGGCTTCACTGTGGGGGGCCGGCCTTCCCGCGGGGGCCGGGTTCCTCAGCTCGGGGTCGTACGCCGACCTGCGTTGAAGCGCGCCTTCTTCTGGCGGTTGCCGCACGTGTTCATGTCGCACCACTTGCGCGTACGACTCTGGCTGGTGTCGAAGAAGGCGGCCCGGCAGGTCGGGGACGCGCAGAGGGCCAACTTTCCGTCCCGTTCGCCCGAGACGATGTCGACCGCGTCGGCGGCGATCACGCTGAGGGCGTCCTCCACGGAGGAGGAGTCGAGCTGCCAGCGCCGCTCTCCCCCGGGCGTCAGGACCGCCGCGGCGCGCCCCCGGATGCTGTGGTCGCCGATGACCTGCACCGCGGCGGCGGGAAGAGGCTCGTGCAGCGCGGCGGCTGTCGCGGCGGCGTGGACCGACTCCCTCAGCTCCCGGGCGCGGTCGAGCTGGGCAGGGGTGCAGGAGTCCACGACGAGGCCGTACACCGCCAGCCAGTCGATGAGCCGTTGCGGAACGGGGATGCGCTCCACGGCCTCGCCGAATCGCTCCGACAAGGTCCCGGTGAAGCTCGTCGCCAGCACGTTGCCGAGGCGGAAGTCAGGAAAGGCGGCGGCACGCATGGAACCACCTTAGCCGGTTGCGTCCCGCGCCGGGGAGCTGCTAGAACCGTCTTAGCCGGTTCACGACGAGTCGGCGTCGGTTCGGTGGCGGGTCCGCACGGGCTCGCGGTGGACCGACGCCGGTCCCCCCGCCTTAGCCAGGAGGCCCCCATGCCGCGCCCGACCAGCGACGTCCACGCCCACGAGACGCACGCGACCGACGCCGACCTCGACGATCTGCGGGCGCGGCTGGCCGCGGCGCGACTGCCGGAGGCCGAGACCGTCCAGGGCGCCCCGCCCGGCCCCCGCCGATGGGACCAGGGCGTTCCGCTCGCCGATCTCATCGAGGTCGTGGAGCACTGGCGCACCGGTTACGACTGGCGGTCGTTCGAAGAGCGCCTCAACCGCGTGGGCCAGTTCCGTACGGTCATCGACGGCCTGGGCATCCACTTCCTGCACCGCCGGTCCGCGCGCCCGGACGCCACCCCGCTGATCCTGACGCACGGCTGGCCGGGCAGCGTCGCCGAATTCCTGCACGTCATGGATGAGTTGGCGGATCCGGAGGACGCGGGAGCGCCGGCGTTCCACGTCGTGGCCCCGTCGCTGCCGGGCTTCGGATTCAGCGACCGGCCGGCCACCACCGGGTGGGGCACCGAGAAGATCGCGGCCGCGTGGGTGGAGCTGATGGGAAGGCTCAGCTACAGCACGTTCCTGGCCCACGGCGGCGACTGGGGCGGCAACATCACCACGGTTCTCGGCGGCAGGTTCCCCGATCACGTGCTCGGCGTCCACTCCACGTTCGCGGAGGCCCCGCCCGGTCTGACCACGGACGGCCTGACGGAGACCGAACGAAGGTGGACCGAGGAGACCCACCACTTCTGGCGCCACCGCGCGGCCTACGCCAAGCAGCAGGCGACCCGGCCGCAGACCGTGGGCTACGCGCTCGTCGACTCACCGGTCGGGCTGCTCGCCTGGATCCTCGACAAGTTCGCCGAGTGGTCGGACACCGAGGACAGCCCGTTCGAGACGATCTCCCGGGACCGCATCCTCGACAACGTCACCCTGTACTGGCTGACGCGGACGGGTGCGTCGGCGGCCCGCATCTACTACGAGAGCCACAACTCGTTGGACCCCGAACTCCGGGTCGACGTCCCGGCGGCGATCACCATGTACCCCCGCGACATCGACAAGACGCCGCGCCCGTGGGCCCAGGAGCGGTACCGGAACATCGTGCGGTGGCGGTCGCCCGAGGCCGGAGGGCACTTCCCGTCGCTGGAGATGCCCGAACTCTTCGTCGCCGATCTGCGGGAGGGGCTCGCGGCGGTGCTGGCCGCCCGGCGGTGAGCGGGGTCGCCGCTCACCGAGAGTCTCCGAAGGGGCGCGTTCCCCGCCCGAAGAAGAAGCCGCCGCCCTGGCACACTGGCCCCGGAGAGCGAGGGGGGCCACATGGACGAGCGGGAGATCGACGCACGGGTCGAGGAGCTGAGCCGAGGTCTGCGGCGGATGGCCGCGGGGCTGCTCGAAGCGGCGGCCGATCATCCGGACGGCGTACGGGCGCGAGAACTGTCTGCGGCGGCGCGGGTGTTGACCAACGACGTCCTGCCCCGAGTGGATGGGGAAGCCGGCACCGCCCGGCCGGGCGAGCCCGAAGTCCAGGACGCCCCTCCTCGGACGAAGAGCACGACGGTGAACGCGCCGGTTCGGCCGGGATCGGCCCGTGAGGAGCTGGTGGAGATGTATCTGCCGGACTACGAGCGCCACCTTCGCGAGGACGACGACCCGTTGATGATGGACCCCGATCTCTCCTACGCGCGGTGGAAGCACCTGCATCGGGCCAAGCAAGGGCGCGGCAGGCCGTTCGGGGACGCTCCGCTGTGGAACGACACCGTGCCCAGCCGGGGAAAGGCGGTGGTGCGCGGTGTGACCTCCAAGGCGGAGATTCTGCGCCGCCTGCACCACGGCTACGTGACCCTGCGGGACCTGAAGAGCCCGGACGGCGAACTGGCGGTTGAGATATACCAGGGGTGTCAGGCCATCGAGCACTCCCGCGCGATCAGGGACGGCGACTTCGTCAACACGTCGGATCTGCGTCTGAAGCTGCAGGACCTGCGGTGGCGGGCCCTGGTGATCGGCGCCGGCCGGGGTGAGCACGCCCGTTCCGAGCTCCTCGCCCGACTACGGCAGTTGGACGTGCTGGCATCACCGCTCCTGGAACTGGACACGGCGTTCCGGCAGCGCGACAGCGACCCCTCCCTGGGCTCCAGGATCGCTGGGGCGGCGCACGGAGTGAAGGCGGTGCTCCACCACTGGTCGCCGAATCCCGCAGAGTCCTTCACGGAACCGGAACAGCTCTGACGTCGGTCGGTCCGAGCCGGCGCCGGCCCTCTACCGCACAAGAGCCGGAGCCCCCGACCGACCGGAGTACGCGGGCCCCGACCGGGTGCTCAGCCACTCAGCCCATGCTCGCCGCGACCTCGCTGCGGAGCTGCGGCAGCTTGTCGTGGAGGACGCCCGGGCAGAGCGTGTCGCCGAAGTCCTTGTGCCCGTAGATGCGGCTCGGCGCGATGCCGTACTGGCCGCAGGTGTACGCGCAGATCGCCACCAGGACCTCCCACTGCGCCCGGGGCGGCTGTGCGCCGTCGTGGTACGCGCCTTCGTTGGCGATCCCGATGCCCGCTCCGTTCTGGCCTGAGGTGTGCGCGCCCAGGACGAAGTCCCTGCCGCCCCGCAGCGTGCTGAGGCTCTGGTGGCGGCCCTCGGTGATCCAGCCGCCCCGACTGACGAGGAAGTGGTAGCCGGTGTCGGTCCAGCCGTTCTTGTCCATGTGCAGGTCCTGGACCCAGTGGGCGTGGCTGTGGGCCTGGGCGCGGGAGACGTCGGAGGTGTTGGCGCTGACCGTGTGGTGCACGACGATCATGGTCGGCCGCTTTCCCACCAGCTCGATCGGGCCCTGCGGCGGACGGGCCTTCCACCGGGAGGTGCCGTCGATGTCCGGTTCGACGGGGTCGAGGGCGTGGGCCGTGCTCGGTAACGCGGCGGCGGCGAGGCCACCGGCACCGGCGAGCAGGACGTGGCGGCGGGACGGCTGCGGAAGGTTCACGGCGGACTCCTGATCTGTGGTCGTTCCGGCGGCCGGGCCGACCCGGCCGCCGTGGGGCGGGGGAGACTACGCCGTGTTGTCGGCGAGGGCCTGGAGCCGGGTCATGGAGCCGTTGAACTTGTTGCGGTCCACGTCGCCGGAGACCCCGGCGACCCGGCCGGTGGCCGTGTACTGCCAGATCGTCCAGGTGGGGAAGCCGCTGGGGATGCTCGGGCTGCTGGTCCCCCAATGGGCGACCCAGAGCGGCGACTTCGCGGCCATTCCGGTCCAGCCGCCGGTGCAGGTGTTCCACCAGCCGGCCGTCGTGTAGATGACGACGTCACGGGTGGTGCGCGCCTTGTACGTGGTGTAGAAGTCGTTGATCCACGTGCGCATCTGGGTCGTGGAGAGGCCGTAGCACATGGCGCCGTACGGATTGTGCTCGATGTCCAGCACCCCGGGGAGGGTCTTGCCGTCCCTGGACCATCCTCCGCCGTTGCCCGCGAAGTAGCCTGCTTGCGTCGCCCCGTTGGAGACGTCGGGGCGGGCGAAGTGGTAGGCGCCCCGGATCAGGCCGGCGTTGTAGGAGGCGGTGTAGTTCGCGCTGAAGCGGCTGTCCTTGAAGGACGTGCCCTCGGTTGCCTTCATGTAGGCGAAGTCGATGCCCGCGGCCTTGACCGAGCCCCAGTTGATCGCGCCCTGCCAGTGGGAGACGTCGATGCCCTGGACGCCACTGGTGTCCATCGGCGTCATGCCGCCCGCCGTCGAGGAGGCCTGGCCCTGCTCGATGCGGGTCCCCGCCCCCATCCACGCCTGCCCGGACCGGACCGGCTCGTCGGGTGCGGGCGGCGCGGCGGCGGCCGTGCTCGTGGCGGTCAGGATCAGCGTCGCGGCGCCGGTGAGGGCGCCGGCTGCGAGCAGGGCCCTCCGGGATCTCTTGAGCCGGCGGGACGGAGAACGGTACGCGGGCATGGCCAACCTCCGGGCACGTTGACGGGAAGAGATCCATGGCATCCGACCGCCATCCGATAACCGGACGCCATGGACATGTCATGAGTAACGCACGGGCGGAGAAAGGCGTAAAGAGGCCATTCGGTCTAGACCTGTGCCGTCAGGCCCCACCTGCGAGAACGCGCCGAAGCGCCGAGAATTTTCACCCCTGAAGGCCCCGGCGCCCGGTTCCGCGCCACGCAGGCGCCCGAACGCGCGGGCGCGACGGTCGGCCACCGACCGCACCTTTCCCGGCTACTCAAATTTGACTACGCTGTTCGCATGACCGAGACGACCATCCCCATGCTGCCCTGCCGCACCTCGCTGATCGAGACCACCGTCGGCTTCTACACCGCCCTGGGCTTCGAGACCACGTACCTCCAGAAGAGCCCGTACGCGTACGCCGTCGTCGAGCGCGGATCGGTCGAGCTCCAGCTGTACGGCATGAAGGAGTACGACCCGGCGTCCTCCCACTCCGGGTGCTACGTCCTCACCGATGACGCGGACGGCCTGCACGCGGCGTTCCGGGCGGGCCTCAAGGCGGCCTACGGGCGCGTCCCGGCCCGGGGGTTGCCGCGCATCGGCCCGCTGAAGGACATGTCGTACGGGGTGCGGCAGTTCCTGGTGACCGACCCGACCGGGAACACGATCCGGATCGGTCAGCAGATCAGCGAGGACCAGAACCACCGTCCCGCACCGAAGGAGACCTTCGCCCGCGCCCTGCACCTGGCGGACCTCTTCGCGGACTCCAAGCAGGATCTGCCGGGCGCGGCGAAGATCATCGACCGGGCACTGGGGCTGACGGACGAGCACCCGACTGCGGTGCAGAAGCTGCGCCTTCTCGTCCTGCGCGGGGACATCGCGCAGCGGACGGGGGACGCGGAGCGGGCGGCTGCGCTGCTCGAAGAGGCTGCGGGGATCCGGCTCGGGGCCGAGGAGCGGGAAGCCGCCGCCGACACCCTGTCCAGGCTCGCCGAACTGCGGAGCTGATGGACGGCGGCCGCCCGAGTGGGACCGTCAGGCGGACGGCGTCAGCTTCTGCGCCGTACTGCAGTGGCTGGTCCGCGCGTGCCTCCACAACTGTGTGACCGTCAGGGCGAACAGGGCCGAGAACGCGACCAGGAGCACCGCCACGATCACCGCCTGCCGTCCGCCTGAGCCCTGCTCCGCCTGCAGAACCAGCCCCAGCAGGGAGAGCACCGCCCCTCCGAGATACACGGAACGGATGCGCCGAAGCTGCCGCACAGCGCGAGGGGCGAGGGCTACACGCTTCATGAGGGCCATGCCCGTCGATTACCCCGAGGCGGCCCGCTCAGTCGCGCTCACGCCGATGGGCCTTCGCCCGCCGGCCCGTCGGTCGACGGGGTCAGCGCCGGCACGGCAGAGCGGCCCCGGACAGCGGAATGGGGCCCGGCCTCGCGGCCGGACCCCCCTCGCTTTCCCCTCCCGTCGGGCCTTCCCGTTCCCCCCGGACCCCTCCCCGGAAGTCCCGACGCCATGTGTGACACGGGAGGGTACGCAAAGGTTGCATCCCTTGACGATCTCTTTACCCGAGGCCCTGCGCGGGGCTCTCAGCAGGCGTGTCGCACATAGCGCTCCGCCACTTCCGCCAGGGCCTGAGCCCCGTCGCGGGCCCACAGCGCCTCGTTGAAGATCTCCACCTCGATCGGGCCGTCGAAGCCGGCGGCCTCCACCTGGCGGCGGAACGCGCGGAAGTCCACGCTGCCGTCGCCCAGTTGGCCCCGGCCCAGCAGGACGCCCGCCGGGAGCGGGGTGATCCAGTCGGCCAACTGGAAGGAGTGGATGCGGCCGCCCGCACCCGCGCGGGCGATCTCGGCCGGGGCCCGGTCGTCCCACCAGAGGTGGTACGTGTCGACGACCACCCCGACCTGCTCGGCCGGGAAGCGTTCCGCGAGGTCCAGGGCCTGCCCGAGCGTGGAGACGACGCAGCGGTCGGAGGCGTACATCGGGTGCAGCGGCTCGATCGCCAGGCGTACGCCGCGCGTCGCCGCGTACGGGGCCAGCTCCGCCAGCGCGTCGGCGACCCGCTCCCGGGCCCCGTGCAGATCGCGGCTGCCGGGCGGGAGGCCGCCGGAGACCAGGACCAGGGTGTCGGTGGACAGGCCCGCCGCCTCGTCGATCGCCGCCCGGTTGTCGTCCAGGGCGCGGGCGCGTGCCGCCGGGTCGAGTGCGGTGAAGAAGCCGCCCCGGCAGAGGCTGGTGACGGTGAGCCCGGCATCCGCCAGGAGCCTGGCCGTGCGCTCGACGCCGTACGCCTGCACCGGGGCCCGCCACAGGCCCACCATGCCGATGCCCGCCTTGACGCAGCCCTCGGCCAGCTCGGGCAGCGACCACTGCTTGATGGTCTCCTGGTTGAGCGAGAGACGGGAGAGGTGGTCGTCGCTCATCGTGCGCCTCCATTGACCACGAGCAGGGAGCGCATCCGCTGTTCGGCCAGGTCCGGGTCCGGGAACAGGCCCAGCCCGTCGGCCAGTTCGTACGCCTTCGCCAGATGCGGGAGCGAGCGCGCCGACTGGAGTCCGCCGACCATCGTGAAGTGGTCCTGGTGGCCGGAGAGCCAGGCCAGGAACACCACGCCCGTCTTGTAGAAGCGGGTGGGCGGCCGGAAGAGGTGGCGGGAGAGCTCGACCGTGGGGTCCAGGAGGGCCCGGAAGCCGTCCACGTCTCCCGTGTCCAGCACACGCACCGCGTGCGCCGCCAGCGGTCCCAGCGGGTCGAAGATGCCCAACAGCGCGTGACTGAAGCCACGTTCGTCGCCCGCGATGAGTTCCGGATAGTTGAAGTCGTCGCCCGTGTAGCAGCGCACCCCGCCCGGGAGGCGGCGGCGTACGTCGATCTCGCGGGCCGCGTCCAGGAGGGAGATCTTGATGCCGTCGACCTTGTCGGGGTGTTCGGCGATGACCTTGAGGAAAGTGCCCGTGGCCTCGTCGAGGTCGGCGCTGCCCCAGTAGCCCGCGAGGGCCGGGTCGAACATCGGGCCCAGCCAGTGCAGGATCACCGGCTCCGAGGCCTGGCGCAGGAGGTGGGCGTAGGTGGCGAGGTAGTCCTCCGGGCCCCGTGCGGCGCGGACCAGCGCGCGGGAGGCCATGAGGATCGGCTGGACGCCGTTCTCCTCGGCCAGGGCCAGTTGTTCCTCGTACGCCGCCGTGACCTCGGCCAGGGTGGGTGCGGGGCCGTCGGGCAGTTGGTCGGTGCCGACGCCGCAGGCGATCCGGCCGCCCACCGCCTTCGCCTCGGCGGCCGAGCGGCGGATCAGTTCGGCGGCGCCCGCCCAGTCCAGGCCCATGCCGCGCTGCGCGGTGTCCATGGCCTCCGCGACGCCCAGGCCGTGCGCCCACAGGTGGCGGCGGAAGGCGAGGGTCGACTCCCAGTCGACGGCGGCCGGGTCGTCCGGGCTGATGTCCGCGTACGGGGAGGCGACCACGTGCGCCGCCGAGAAGACCGTACGGGAGGTGGGGGCCGCCGCTCCCGGCGCGAGGTCGAGCGGTGTGGCGCGGGGTGTGTAGGGGCCCTGCGGGAGGTGGATCGTCATGTCAGCGGCCTCCGGCGGCGCGATCCGGCCGCGCGGGTCACAGGGTCAGCTCCGGGATGTCGAAGCGGCGGCCCTCGGCGGACGACTTCAGCCCCAGCTCGGCCAGTTGGACGCCCCTGGCGCCGGCCAGCAGGTCCCAGGTGTACGGCTCGCCCAGGGTGACGTGGCGCAGGAACAGCTCCCACTGCGCCTTGAAGCCGTTGTCGAACTCCTGGTTGTCCGGGATCTCCTGCCACTGGTCGCGGAACGACTCGGTGACCGGGAGGTCCGGGTTCCAGACCGGCTTGGGGGTCGACGAGCGGTGCTGGACACGGCAGTTGCGCAGGCCCGCGACGGCGGAGCCGTGGGTGCCGTCGACCTGGAACTCGACCAGCTCGTCGCGGTTGACCCGCACCGTCCAGGAGGAGTTGATCTGCGCGACGGCCCCGCCCGCCAGTTGGAAGATGCCGTACGCGGCATCGTCGGCGGTCGCCTCGTACGGCTTGCCCCCCTCGTCCCAGCGCTGCGGAACGTGCGTCTGCACATGGGCCGTTACGGAGGTGACCTGGCCGAACAGCTCGTGGAGCACGTACTCCCAGTGCGGGAACATGTCGACGACGATGCCGCCGCCGTCCTCCGCGCGGTAGTTCCACGACGGGCGCTGGGCCTCCTGCCAGTCACCCTCGAAGACCCAGTATCCGAACTCCCCGCGCACGGACAGGATCTCGCCGAAGAAGCCGCCGTCGATCAGGCGCTTCAGCTTCAGCAGGCCCGGCAGGAAGATCTTGTCCTGGACGACGCCGTGCTTGATGCCCGCGTCACGGGCGAGCCGGGCCAGGTCGAGGGCGCCCTCGACGTCCGTGGCGGTCGGCTTCTCGGTGTAGACGTGCTTGCCGGCCGCGATCGCCTTCTTGATCGCCTCCACCCGGGCCGAGGTGACCTGGGCGTCGAAGTAGATGTCGATCGTGTCGTCCGCGAGGACCGCGTCCAGGTCGGTCGACCACTCGGTCAGGCCGTGGCGCTCGGCGAGCTCCTCCAGGGCGTGGGCGCGGCGGCCGACGAGCACGGGCTCGGGCCACAACACCTCGCCGTCGCCGAGATCCAGGCCTCCCTGCTCGCGGATCGCGAGGATCGAGCGCACCAGGTGCTGCCGGTATCCCATGCGTCCTGTGACGCCGTTCATGGCGATGCGCACTGTCCTGCGTGTCACGAAGGTCCCTCCATACAGCCGTAGCAAGCGCTTTCTATCCGAGATGACGCTAGCCTGCCGACAGCGGCCGGACAAGAGGGGGCCGCACGTGATCTCACGGAGGACAGCGATGACAGTCACCCTGGCGGATGTGGCGGCCCGCGCCCGGGTGTCCCCGGCCACCGTCTCCCGTGTGCTGAACGGCAACTACCCGGTGGCGGCGTCGACCCGGGAGCGGGTCCTGCGTGCGGTGGACGACCTGGACTACGTGCTCAACGGGCCCGCGAGCTCGCTCGCCGCGGCCACCTCGGACCTGGTCGGCATCCTGGTCAACGACATCGCCGACCCGTTCTTCGGGATCATGGCGGGGGCGGCCCAGACGCAGATCGGCGGCCCCGGGGACGGTTCCGGACGGGCGGGCGGCGAGAAGCTGGCCGTCATCTGCAACACCGGCGGCTCCCCGGAGCGCGAACTCACCTATCTCACCCTCCTCCAGCGCCAGCGCGCCGCCGCCGTCGTCCTCACCGGCGGCGCGGTCGAGGATCCGGCGCACCAGGCCGCGATGTCCGCGAAGCTGGCGAAGCTCGCGGACGCGGGCACCCGGATCGTCTTCTGCGGGCGGCCCCCGCTGCCCGAGGGAGACGCGCTCGTCGCCGCGCTCGCGTTCGACAACCGGGGCGGCGGACGCCGGCTCGCCGAGCACCTGATCTCACTCGGCCACCGCAGGATCGGTTACGTCGCCGGGCCCCCGGAGCGCACCACCACCCGGCACCGGCTGGAGGGCCACCGCGAGGCGCTGCGCGCCGCCGGACTGGACGCCGCCCCGGGCGAGGCGGACGGGCACCCGGGCTCCGACGATCAGGAGCTGCTCACCGTGCACGGCCCCTACGACCGGCGATCCGGCTACGAAGCCACCCTCGAACTCCTGCGCAGGGCACCGGACGTGACCGCGATCGTGGCCGCCAACGACACCGTGGCGCTGGGCGCGTGCGCGGCCGTACGGGACCAGGGGATGCGGATCCCCCAGGACATCTCGGTCGCGGGCTTCGACGACCTGCCGTTCTCGGTGGACGCGGTGCCGGCCCTGACGACGGTGCGGCTACCGCTCTTCGAGGCGGGCGCGCGGGCCGGGCGGCTGGCGATGGGCAAGGAGAACCCGCCGCCCGGCGGCATCGCGACCATCGCGGCCGAGCTGATGATCAGAGGGTCCACGGCGGCGCCTCGGGGGTGAGCGGGCCGGGGCACCCTCGGGGGTGAGCGGGGCCGGGGCACCCTCGGGGGGTGAGCGGGGCCGGGAGCCCCTGGCATGAACAGGGCCGGGGGCGCCCAAGGCCCGGTCTCTCGGATTCTCGGGGCTCGGGGCTCGGGGCTCCGGGCTCCGGGCTCCGGGCTCCGGGCTCCGGGCTCCGCGGGAAGCCTCTAGCCCAGCAGGCCGAGCACCTGCCCCAGCGCGTCCGCGACCGGCTGGGCCACCGGGCCCACGCTGCTCGCGATCTGGCCGAGCCTGGCCAGGGTGAGGCCCCGCTCGGTCATGGCCTCGCGGTCCAGCGCGAGCACGGGCAGGGTCTCCTCGACCGTGCGGGCCTGTTCCGGGGTGAGGTGGGCGGTGAGGTCGCGGAGTCGGGCGGTCAACTCCTGTACGGCGGCTCGGAGTTCCGGGTCCTGAGTGGTGGCTCCGACGATGCCGTGGTTGATCCCGATCACCTGCTCCCCCCGCTGGTTGAAGACGGGGCCGTTGTAGGTGGTGTGGTGCGTCGGCTCGGTCACAGCTTGATCCCCGTGTTCGTCCCGCCGTTCTGGTTGAAGACGGGGCCGTTGTAGTTGTTCAACTCGTTCACGTACGCGGTGAATTCGGCCTCCGGGTGGTTGATCGCATGGACGATCTGTCCGGCGATGGTCCGCAGTTCCTCCACGGTCGGCAGCGTCACGACCGCCAGGGAGCCGCCGGCCGTCTCCACGGCCAGGATCGGCTTCGCCGGTTCGAGGAGTTCCTTGATGAAGTAGATGGCCAGACCGATCGTGAAGACGAGGAACATCGGATTCCCGCTCTCCTTGATCTCCGTGTCGCCGTCGCTCGCCGCGATCACCAGCACATAGGCGACACCCGTGAGCGCCAGCCACTTCAGGAAGCCGAGGAAGGTCGCGCCCCGTCGCGGCTTGAGCTTGGTGGCCTCCACCCGGGTGAGGTTGTCCAGTGGGAAGGCGGCCGAGCCGATCCAGAGCATCCGGCGGTTGACCGAGACCTCCAGGACGCCGCCAGGGCGCTGCATCGGCGGTATGGGCGGCCGTTCCTGCGGAGGTCCGGCCGGAGGGCCCGGCGGGGCGGGCGGTGAGGACTGCTGCGGTGGCGAGGCCGGCGGCGCCGGTGGTGGCCCGGACAGCCGTCCGGACGGTGGCGTAGGTCTCTCCGGCTGCCCGAAGCTCCCCGTGGTGTCCATGTGCTCCCCCGTGCACTCGTCACTCACCCCGCTCCGCGGGGGAGCCCCATTAAGCATCAGTCCGACCTCGGACGGCAGTCGAGAAATGGCCAATTCACCTGCTTGAGATGCCTGTTGCCGGTGTCTGCGGGCCGGAGGGCGAAAGATGGGGGCGACTCCCCCATGCGCCCGCACCCACTCCCCCACCACGATGGACCCGGGCGGCCCGACCGGGCCGGTCCCGGGACAGGGGAGGTGCGGAGCGATGGCGGAGAAGGATCTGATCGACAGAGGTACGAGTCGTCGTCTCGCCCCCGCTGCTGCCGTCGTGACCCGCGAAGCCGCGGCCGTCGCGGCCGTCGCCGCCGGCGACGGCTCGCCCTCACCCGCGCTTCTCGCGTCCTCCCCGCTCCCCTTCCCTTCCCCCTCCCCGTTCGGGGACGCGGCAGGAGAGCCGTGGTGGCTGCCCGGTGTCGTCGGCGGCAGCCCCTCCGGCGAACCCGACTGGGCGCTCTTCGCCCGGGAGGCCGTCGCCTCGGCGCCGCGCGACGTGGCGGTCGCCGACGGGGCCTACCCCGGGCTCAGCGGCTTCGGGCCGGTCGTCGCCCCGTTCGTCGAGGCGGCGGCCCGGCGGCTCCGGGACGCGCTCGCGAAGGGCGGGCCGGCGACGGAGGGCCTCCTGGGAAGAGGCCCGGTAGCAGGACGCCCGGCGGCAGGAGGCGCGGTAGCAGGACGCCCGGCGGCAGACAGCTCCTCGCCCGTCCTGGCTGACTTCCGGGAACAGTTGACGCGTCGGCTGTCCCGGATCGCGGCACGCACCCTCGTCACGGAACTGCACGAGGCCCGACGGCTGGGCCGGTTGAGCGGCGAGGGATCCGAGGAACGCTTCCGGGACTTCGTGCGGCGGACCGCCCGCCGCGACGGCCTCGCCCTGCTCGTCACCGGCTACCCCGTGCTGGCCCGCCTCCTCGCGACGGCCTGTCTGAACGCCGGGGACGCGTTCGCGGAGATGGTCGCGCGGCTCGCCGCCGACCGGCACCTGCTGGCCCCGTCGGGGGTGCTCGGCGACCGGGCCGGTTCCCCGGAGGGCGGGCTCGGCGGGAGCTCGGAGCCCGGGGCGCTCACGGGCGTCGAGGCCGGGGCGGGCGACAGTCATCGCGGGGGCCGGTCGGTGATGCTGCTGCGGTTCGCCGACGGCGCCCGGCTCGTGTACAAGCCGCGCCCGCTCGCCGCGCACCGGCACTTCAACGCCCTGGCCGAGTGGTTCGGTTCGCTGCCCGGCGCCCCGGAGCTGCGGGTGCTGCGCGTCCTGGACCGGGGGGAGTACGGCTGGGCCGAGTTCATCGAGGAGCGGCCCTGCGCCTCGGCGTCGGAGACCCGGCAGTTCTACGGGCGCCAGGGTGCGCTGCTGGCCCTGCTGCACACGCTGGACGGTACGGATCTGCACCACGAGAACCTGATCGCCTGCGGCCCGCACCCGGTGCTGGTCGATGTGGAGACCCTGTTCCACCCGCCGCTGGGGCCGGCCCGGTCCACCGATCCGGCCGCCCGGGCCCTGCACGACTCGGTCCACCGGGTGGGTCTGCTGCCCCAGTTGCTCGTCGGGGACACCACCGCGCTCGACATGTCCGCCATCGGCGGGGGCCGGGCCGCGTCGTCGCCGATCGAGACCGCCGACTGGGCGGATGCCGGAACCGACCGCATGCGGCTGGTGCGGCGGGCGGGCCGCTTCACCGAGTCCGCCAACCGGCCCCGGCTGGGCGGAGTGGCGGCCGACCCCTCCGCGTACACCGAGGCCCTGTGCGGCGGCTTCCGCGCCGGATACACCGCGATCAGCGAGCATCGCAGCGAACTTCTCGGCGCGGATGGGCTGTTGCGGCTCTTCGCGCGGGACGAGGTGCGCGTCGTACCCCGGCCGACCTGGACGTACACGACGCTGCTGGACGAGTCGACCCACCCCGACCTGATGCGGGACGCCACCGAACGGCACCAGGTCCTCTCGCTGCTGCGCACCCCCCTCCTGGGTGTGCCCGCGCTGCCCGGAGTGGAGGACGAGGAGGTCGCGGAGCTGTGGTGCGGTGACGTACCGGTCTTCGGCACCCGGCCGGGCTCCACGGAGCTGTGGAGCGGCACCGGCCGTACGGTGCCGGGGCAGCCCGGCGGCGACCCCGTCGGCCCCACCGGGCTGGCTCGCGTCGAGGCGAAGGTGCGCGCGATGGACACCGTGGACCGCCAGGACCAGGAACGGATCATCCGGGCCGCCATGGTGAGCACCTCGCCCGAGCCGCCGCACCGGGCGGCACCGGGCGGCCGGTCGCGGAGCGGGGCGACCGCACCGGAGCCCGAGCAACTGCTCTCCGCCGCACGGTCGGTGGGCGACCAGCTCGTCTCCCTCGCCTACCGGCACGAGCGCCGCACCAACTGGATCGGGCTCGAACTGCTCGGCGAACGCTACTGGCGGCTCACGCCGATGGCGGCGGACCTCGCGGGCGGTTACACCGGGCCCGCGCTCTTCCTGGCTCAGCTGGCCGCGCTCACCGGCGCCTCCCGGTACGCGGAGGCGGCCCGCGAGGCGCTCACCCCGGTGCCGGGGCTGCTGGACGCGTTGCACGGGCGGGCCGACGAGCTCGGGTCCCTGGGCTCCGGCGCCTTCGCGGGCCTCGGCGGCATCGCGTACGCGCTGACCGAGGTGGGCACGCTGCTGGGCGACCGGGAGGTGCTGGACCAGGTCGGTCCGGCCGTCCGGCTGAGCTGCGCGGCGAGCGCGGCCGAGGACGGGTACGGGGTGCGCGGCGGAGCGGCGGGCGGGCTCGTCTCGCTGCTCGCGGTGCACCACGCCACCGGCCGCCCGGAGGCTTGGCGTGGCGCCGAGCGCTGCGCCGAGCGGATCGCCGCCGCCCCGCTCCCGGGCACCGGGGGCTTCGCCGACGGGGCGGCGGGGATCGGCTGGGCGCTGCTGCGCTTCGCCGGGGCCGGGGGCGACGCCCGCCACCGGAGCGCCGGGCTGGAGGCCCTGCGCCGGGCGACGGCCGGAGCCACCCGCGTGAGCGTCGCCACCGCCGCCGGATCGCCGAACGGTACGGCCCACGCAACGGCAGCCGGAGCGGCCGCCGGGTCCGCCTGGTGCGACGGGGTGGCCGGAATCGCGCTGGCGATCGCGGACAGCCCCGACGCGCTGGCGGACCCGGGGCTGTCCGGCTGGCTCGCGGCGCGCTCCGGCGAGCTGGCGGGCATCGGGCCGCTCGTCGACGACAGCCTGTGCCACGGGGAGTCGGGGCTGCTCGAACTCCTCGGCCACAGCGCGCTGCCCGCCGCACGGCCCGCGTGGATACGCCGCGCCGGGACGCTGCTGGCCTCGGCGGACCGGGCAGGCCCGCAGTGCGGGACGCCCGGCCGCGTACCGCACCCGGGGCTGCTCACCGGACTGTCGGGGATCGGGCACGGGCTGCTGCGGGCCGGGTTCCCCGAGCGGATCGGGTCCACCCTGCTCCTGCGCCCCTCCGGCCCCCTGACCGAACCACGGCTCTGACGACGACCACATCACCACCACAACGACCACGACCGGCAGCACCACCAACATCACCACCAACATCACCATCACCATCACCCAGAGGATGAGGCAGAGATGAAGCAGTTCGGTGAAGCGACCCTGCAGGCGTCCGTCGAGATCGCGCACGAGGGCACGTCCGAGCACCCGGCCGGGCAGATCTCCTTGGGATCCACCGGAGGCCTCGGTGCGCGCGGCAGACTTCTCAGCGCCTCGGAGGGTGAGAGCGGCTACAGCCACGACCTGCCGTGGACCACCATGACGGCCCCTTGGTGAACGGTTCCAGCCAACTCAACCGCAAATGAGCCGAATTGGCCCGCTGCCGTAGGGGTTGGGGCTCCAGTAACCTGCGGCCATGCGAGCCACTTCGCCGGTCATCGTCGGGCGGGACGAGGAGATCGGACTGCTGAGCAGCGCCCTGGACGCCGTACAACGGCGTTCGGGGCGCGCGCTGTTCCTCCTCGGGGAAGCCGGTATCGGCAAGTCCCGGCTGGTGGGCGAGTGCGCCTACCGGGCGTACGGGCTCGGTATGCCGGTGCTGCGCGGCCGGGCCACCTCGACCGGGCTCGTCGTCCCCTTCCGTCCGCTCGCGGAGGCGCTGGCCTCCCGGTTCCGGGCCGCGGGCACGCCGACCGATCCGGAGCTGGCGCCCTACCACCCGGCGCTGGCCCGGCTGGTCCCGGAGTGGCGCAGGGACGGGTCCCCCGGCTATCCGGAGACGGTCGTGGAGCTGGCCGAGGCTCTGCTGCGGCTGCTGTCCGTGCTGGGCCGGGAGGCGGGCTGCACGATCCTGCTGGAGGATCTGCACGACTGCGACACGGAGACCGTCGCGGTCGTCGAGTACATCATCGACAACCTGGCCGATCTGCCCATCCTGTTCCTGGGCACCCTGCGTCCGGAGCCGGGCGCCGCCCTGGACCTCGTACGCTCCGCCGAGCGTCGGCACACCGCGGGGGTGCGGGAGCTGGGCCCGCTCCGCGACGACCGGGTGCGGGCGCTGACGGGCGCGTGTCTGGAGGCGCGTCCGGAGGAGATACCCGAGTCGGTGCACCGGCGCCTGGCCGAACGCGCGGCGGGCAACCCCTACTTGCTGGAAGTGCTGCTGGCGGACCTGCTGGACACCGGCCGGCTCCGGCGCACGGACGACGGGTGGGAGTCGGCGGAGCAGCCGGGCGGTGCGGTGCCCTCGGACATCGTCCGCAGCTGGGCCCGTCGGCTGGAGCGGCTGGACGAGCCGGTGCGGGACCTCTTACTGGCGTCGGCCACCCTGGGCAGCCAGTTCTCGGTGACCGTGCTCCAGACCGTCACCGGTTTCGAGGACCGGGCGCTGTTCACGCATCTGCGGTCGGCGGTGGAGGCCGGTGTCATCGCCCCGGACGGAGCGGCCCCCGACCGCTACACCTTCCGGCACTCGCTGACCGCCGAGGCCCTGATCTCCTCGCTGGCGCCGGCCGAGCGCGCGTCGCTCGCCCGGCGTGCCGCCACGGCCATCGAGCGCTCCGGGCAGCCGCTGGACGAGGACGGCCGGCAGCTCGTGGCCTCGCTGCAACTGGCCGCCGGCAACCGGACGGGGGCGGCCCGCCAGTTCGCGGAGGCGGGAAGACGGATGCTCGCTTCGGGAGCGCACGGTTCCGCCGTGGTGCTGCTGGAGCGGGCGCACCCGCTGGCCGCCGAGACCGACCGGGCCGCCGTCGCCGAGTCGTTGGCGGTCGCCCGTGCCGAGGGCGGCGATCTGGACGGCGCACTGGCGCTGGCGGACGCGCTGCCGCCGGTTCCGGCGCGTTCCGAGGCCGCCGCCCGGCGCGGCCTGATCCACATCGAGCTGGCCTGGGCGGCGGTCATGGCGGAGCGCCCCGCCGACGCGGCGCTCCAGGTCGAGGCGGCCCGGGTCCTGCTGGGCCCGTCTCCGCCGCCGGGCCGCCGGGCCGCGCTCGTGGTGGTCGACGGGTATCTGGCACTGCTTCCCGGGCACCGGCAGCGCGGGCACGAGCCCCGGGATCCGGCGGATTCCGAGCGGGCCGTGCGGGAGGCCGCGGAGACCGCCGAGGCCGAGGGGCTGCCCGTGGTGGCCTGTCAGGCCTGGCAGTTGCTGGCGCTGCTGCGGCGCGAGGAGGGCTTCGACGCCGCGGACGCCGCACTGGAGCGGATGCTGTCGATCTCCACCGAACACGCCCTGCCGGTCTGGCGGGTGGAGGCGCTGGTGCGGCTCGGGGCGAACGCCTTCATGCGGACCGGGGACGCGGCCCGGCTGCTCTCCGCGCGGGCGGCGGCCACCGAACTGGGGGCGTTGCTGCTGACCCGGACGGTCGACGGGCTGCTCGCGATGAACGCGGTGATGTGCGCCCGGTGGGAGGAGGCGCAGGAGATCATCGACCGCTCGGCGGAGGCAAGTGCCCGGGTCGGTGACCGGTCCGCCCACCGCTATCTGCTGCTGGCCGGGGCGACGATGGCCGCGCACCGGGGGCGGCGGCGGGACATGGACCGGGCGCTGGCCGCGTTCCGGCGGGCCGGGGGCGAGCAGTCGCTGCTGGTGCCGCTCCGGTCGGGGCTCTGCCGGGCGTTCGGGGCGCTCCTGGAGGAGGACCGGGAGCGGGCGGCGGCGGGTCTGGACGAGGCGCTGGCCTGGGAGGCGGACCACCCGAGCTACTACTACCTGAGCGGGCGGTACGGGCTGCGCCCGCTGCTGCGGGTGCTGTCGGGCGAGGCGGGCCGGGCGGAGCTGGCGGAGGCGCGGGGTGCTCCCGGGGGCGCTCTCGCCTGGAACCGGCAGTTCCTGGAGCTGGCGGAGGCGGTGCTGCTGGGCCGGGAGGGCGACCCTGCCGGGGCCGCCCGGCTGATGGCGTCGTTCGATGTGCGGTCCGCACCCTTCCCGGTCGCCCGCCACCTGGGCCTGCGGCTGGTCGCGGACGCGGCCCGCGCGGACGGGTGGGGCGAGCCGGTGGCGTGGCTGCGGTCCGCCGAGGAGTTCTTCTACGGGGCCGGGGTGCAGCCGGTCGCCTCCGCGTGCCGGGCCGCGCTGCGGCAGGCCGGGGCGAGCGTGGGTCAGCACCGGGGTGGCTGGGACCGGATCCCGTCACCGCTGCGGGCCGGCGGGGTGACCCCGCGCGAGTACGAGGTGTTCGTGCTGCTGCCGGAACGGCCCGGGAACCAGCAGATCGCCCGGCGGCTGTCCATCTCGCCCCGCACGGTGGAGAAGCACATGGCCAGTCTGCTGAGCAAGACCGGGCGCGCGGACCGGGCCGCGCTGTGCGAGTTCGCCGCCGAGTGCGCCGTCGAACCGGCCTGAGGCGGGGGCCGCCCGAACCGGCCCGGGCGGGCCGCCCGAACCGCCCCGAGGCAGGGTCCGCTCCGGGGGCCATGGGGGCCGGGTCGGGCAACATGGGGGCGCCGGACGGTTTCGGTCGGGTGGCCGGGCGGAAAATGCGTGCGGGGCCCCGATGTGCGGGGGCCGGGGCGGCAGCAGGATCGGGGCGTACGTACGGCCCAGTCCGCCGCCCGTCCCCCTCCCGGAGGCCCGCTGATGACCCGACCTCCCGCCCGTACCGGTTCCGCAGGTGCGGTGTACGTCTCCCTGCTCGGCCCGCTCACGGCAAGGCTGGACGGCCGTGAGCTGCCGCTCGGCCCGCGCAAGCAGCGCCTGGTCCTCGCCACCCTGCTGGCCCGCCCCAACACTCCCGTACCGGTGGGCGTGCTGACCGACGCGGTGTGGCCGGACGATCCGCCCCGTACCGCCCGCAAGAACCTCCAGGTCTACGTCAGTGCCGCCCGTGCCCTCCTGGGTCCCGCCGGGGAGGAGGGCCGGGAGCGGGTGGTGCACGGCTGCGGGGGCTACCTGCTGCGCATCGCCGAGGGCGAGCTGGACACCCTGCGCTTCGGGGCGCTGGCCCGCGCGGGCCGGGCGGCGGCCGGGCGGGGTGACCTTCCCGGCGCGGCCCGGCTGCTGCGCGAGGCGCTGGACCTGTGGGAGGGGCCGCCGCTGAACGATCTGCGGGACTCCGCCGAGGTCACCGAGGAGGCCGACCGGCTGGAGGCCCGCTGTCTGACGGTGTTCGAGGACTGGGCGGAGACCGAGATCGAGCTGGGCCGGGCCGCCGTCGCGGTGGACGGGCTGCGCGATCTGGTGGAGCGCCATCCGCTGCGGGAGCGGCTCCGGGCCGCCTGGATGAACTCCCTGCACCAGTCGGGCCGGCAGGCCGAGGCGCTGGCGGTGTACGACGACTACCGGCAGCTGATGGCCCGGGAGTTGGGCCTGGAGCCGAGTCCGGCGATGGCGGCGCAGTACCGTGCGATGCTCGGCCGGGGCCGCGAGGCCCGGCGGCCCGCCGCCCGGGAGGCGGGGAGCGCGAGGGCGCTGCCCGCCTGTACGGGGGCCTTCACCGGTCGCCGCGACGAACTGCGGGACCTGCTCGGCGTGCTGGGCGGCGGCGAGGAGCGTGTGGTGGTCGTCTCGGGCCCCGCCGGGGCGGGCAAGTCGGCTCTCGCGGTCCGGGCGGCCCATCTGCTCGCCGACCGCTTCCCCGACGGCCGCGTCCGCGTCCGGGTGCGCCGTGAGGACGGTACGGCGCGGAGCCGGGCGGAGGTCCTGGCCGAGCTGGGACGGCTGTGCGGAGTGGTGGGCGGCGCCGCCCCCGCGGGGGCGGAGGGCGGGCCGGCGGACGTTCGCGTGGCGACAGCCGCCCTCGCGGACGCCTGGCAGGAGTGGCAGGCCCGGCGCCGGGCGCTGGTCGTCCTGGACGACGTGCCGGACGAGGCGTCCGTACGGGGGCTGCTGTCCCGTTCGGGGAAGTGTTCCGTACTGATCACCGCCCGGGGGCAGTTGGCGGGCCTCGCCCCGGTCCACCGGATCGCGTTGCCCGCGCTGGCGGACGGTGAGGCGCTGGAGTTGCTGGGGGAGCTGATCGGGGCGGGGCGGCTGCGGGCGGACCGGGAGGCGGCGTTGCGGATCGTGCGGGCCTGCGGGGGGCTGCCGCTGGCGGTGGAGGTGAGCGGGATGCGGCTGGCGGTGCTGCGGCATCTGCCGCTGGCGGAGTACGCGGCCCGGCTGGGCGACCCGTCGGCCGCGCTGGACGAACTGGTCGCCGGGGACGTGTCCGTACGGCATCGGATCGCGTCCGGCTGGCAGGACCTGGCGGACGGCGACCGGTCGGCGCTGGGGCGCCTGGCGGGGCTCGCCGAGGACGGGTGCTTCACCCTGGACCGGGCCACGGAGGCACTGGGCTGCGGGGAGCGGGCGGCGATCCGGGCCGTCGAGTCGCTGATCGACGCCGGTGCGGTGACCTCGCCCGCCGGGGAGGTCACCGCGCACGCCGCGCTGTACGAGGTGCCGCGCCTGCTCGGCCTGTACGCACGCGAGCGGGAGGCTTCGGACCTCCCAGAAGTGCCGGCCGAGCGGGAAACCCCCGCCCGGCACGGTGTTCGGACCGGGCGGGAGGCGCCTGACCGGCTGGGCGGAGGGGTCCGGCGGGAGGCTGTCGACCGGCTGGGCGTACCGGTCGAGGGGGAGGCTCCCGACCGGCCGGGCGTACCGGCTTCCGCGCTCATCCCAGGGTGAGCAGTTCCAGCAGGTCGTTCGGCCGGTCGCCGGCGGGGGTCCCGTGGGAGGGTCCGCCGGCTTCCGCGCCGGCCAGGAAGTGCAGGGACATCAGCAGCCCCGCCGCTCCGGTGGCCAGGTCGGCGGAGCAGCGCAGCAGGCCCGCCCCCGGGACGAGCAGCCGGTCCTCGTCGGCGACCAGGTGCCAGGACAGGTTGCGTACGGAGGCCAGGACCCCGGGGTCCGTACGACCGTCCGGCGACAGGGAGCCCGCCACGGCCATGAGGCCCGCCCGACCGGTGAACAGGCCCGGCTCGCGGACGAACTCGAAGGCGCAGCCCTTGGCCACCCCGGGCAGCAGGGCGGCGAGTTCGGGGGAGTCGCGGCGGGCCAGATAGGCCCGGGCCACCAGGGCGAAACCGCCGCTCCCCTGGTCCAGGTAGAGGAAGTGCCGCCGGCCGTCCTTCACCTGGACGGTGCCGTCCGGCATGGTCACGCAGTGGGCCGCCTCCGCCTCCAGGGCCCGGCCCGCGGCCGCCAGGAACTGCTCGTCGCCGGTCAGGGCGTGCAGTTCGAGGTGGAGCAGGGCCGCTCCGCTCAGCCCGCGCAGCAGCCCCGCCGACGCGGGTGCGCGCAGCCCCGGCACGGACTCGCCCCGCACCAGCCGGTCCAGGTCGTGGGCGGTGCGGGCGGCGGCGTCGACGAGGTCGTGGTCGACCTTGGCGTCGGCCGGCCCGTCCCCCGCGCGGGCCGGCCGGGCCAGGCGCAGCGCGGCGAGCGCGATGCCCGCGCGGCCGTTCATCAGGTCGGCCGAGGCGGACAGGGGCGCGGCGGCGGACCGTTCGTAGAGTTCCCGGCCCTCCTCCCGGCGGCCCAGCGCGGACAGCACCACCGCGGTGCCCGGCAGCCCGCCGTAGAGGCCGCCCGGCGCCGCGGGGTCCCGTCGCCGGGCCGTGTCGGCGAGCCAGTCGGTCCAGGCGCGCGGCACCGGGGCGCCGGTGCGGTGCAGGGCGTGGAGCACCCCGGCCGCCCCGTGCGCGACGTCGCTCCCGCCGGTCGAGAAGACGTCGGGGTCCCCGGGGAAGAGGCGGTCGGTGCGCTCGGGCGTCGCCCCCGCGTGGACGCCCCGCAGCAGCCTCTCCCGCAGCCCGGCCCAGTCCGGCTCGGGTCCGTCGAGCAGCGCGGCGGTCTCCCTCTCGCGGCCGTCGGTGCTCTCCGCGGCCCGCAGCGCCGCAGGCCTGCGCGGTCCCGCTCCGGCGTCGAGGCCGTACCTCCGGCGGGCCCACCGTTCCAGGGTCAGGGCCTTGGCCCGGTCGTGGCCGGCCATCTCCATGATGGGCATCAGCATGTAGAGCCAGGTCGCCCAGAGCGCGTAGGCGTCGGCCTCCGCGCCGATGGTCCCGGCGGGCGCCTGGAGCCCCGGGGCGCCCGCCACCGGGGTGTCCGGGTCGTCGAGGGCCGTGGCGTACTCGAAGTCGATCAGGGCCACGCGGCCGTCGGGACGGATGATGATGTTGGAGGGGTGGAGGTCGCCGAAGCGCAGACCGCGCCCGTGGACGGCGGCCAGCGCCTCGGTCAGCCGCCCGGTCACGGAGTCCACCCAGGCGATGTACGGGGCGAGTTCGGCGGCCGTGCCGGTGCTGTGGAGCAGGGCGAAGCGGCCGACGATCTCCTCCAGGAGGGTGGTCCCCTCGATGTGCTCCTCGATCAGGAAGTGGTGCTCCCACACGGTCCGTACGCCGTGCACCTCGGGAACGCAGTCCAGCCCGGCCAGCGCGGTCAGGGCCCGGTGCTCGCGGTGCAGCCGGGTCACCGCGTCGTCGCCCGCCTCGTCCAGGCCGCTGTGCGGCCGGGCCTCGCGGAGCACCACCTGCCGGCCGGTCTCCCGGTGCCGGGCCAGGTAGATGCCGCCCGCGTTGGAGAACTGGAGGGACTCGGAGACGTCGTAGGGGAAGGCGGCGTCCCCGGCGGCGGCGCGGGCCGCCAGGTGCGGGCGCAGCTCGTCGGGCACGGTGACCCACGGCGGCACCCGGAACACCACCCCGCGCTCGTCGGGCACCAGCTCGCCCGAGGGGTGGCGCAGGGCCAGCACCCGTTCGCCGTCCTCGTCGAGGCACCAGCGGGAGACGAACGCCCCGTAGCGTACGTACACCGGGGCGTCGCCGATCCGCAGGTCGCTGAGGATGTAGGGGCCGCGGCGGCCGGCGAGAGCGCGGGTCAACTCGTCCAGCACCCGCAGGAACACGGTCTCGTCCGGCGGGTAGAGGGTGATGAACTTCCCGGCGCCCGCACGGGACATGTACTTGCCGGACATCAGCAGGAGTGCCCGCTCGCTGCGGAGGAACTTGAACGGTACTCCGTGGGCCCGGCAGATCCGGGCGGTGTCGAGCAGGGTCTCCTCGGCCTCCTCCGGGACGGTGGAGACATGGATCTTCCAGCCCTGCCCGGCCGGTTCACGGTCCTCGGGGAGCAGGGAGGTCCACAGGCCGCCGGCGACCCGGCGCCAGCCGTCGGCCGGCGGTTCGGAGTCCAGCGGGTAGCGGGTGCCCGCGTCCTTCAGCCGGGCGGGGGTCTCGTAGTACGTGCGGTCGGCGAGGCAGTAGAGCTGGGTCTGGTGGAGACCGGGCACGGGTTCCTCCTCAGGGTGCGCCGGGACCCGCGGCGTCGGGGGCCGGCCCTGCCGCGGCCCGCTCCGGGGCGGTCGCCGGGCGGGGGCGAAGGGTTCCGGCCGGTTCCGGGTGGTCCGGCTCCTCGGGCGTCGGCGGCGTCGGCTTCCCTTCCGCCGGCTCCGGTTCCCCGGCAGCCGCGTCCGGCTTCTCCCGGGACGCGCCCGCCCCGGCGCGGACGGAGGGGGCGAGCGTCACGACGGCCGCCGAGACGGCCAGCACGCAGCCGATCACGACAAAGGCGGTACTGCTGTCCAGCGTGGTCAGCAGGAAGCCACCGACCAGCGGGCCGAACGGCTGGACGACCGAGGAGAGGAAGCCCGCGGCGCTCTGCACCCGCCCGATCCGGTCCTCGGGCGTGACGACCAGCAGGGTCGAGAGGAAGCCGATGCTGGCGACCGTCGAGAGGCCCATGCAGAGCGCGCAGAGCAGTCCGGCCACCAGCGGGCTGCTGAGCCAGGCCAGCGCGGCGGCCGTCCCCACGCAGCTCCAGCAGGTGATGACGATGAGCGTCCGGACATGGCGTTCCGCCGCGAACCGGGGCGCGATCAGCGCCCCGGCGAGGGCTCCCGCCGAGACGCAGGTGATGACGAAGCCGCCGCCGAGGCCGGAGCGCCCGCCGTCGGAGAAGACGGCGAGCGCCGTGAAGGTGAGGGCGCCGAAGGAGAAGTTCATGCCCAGCCCGAAGACGAGCAGCACCGTCCGCAGATAGGGCAGTCGCCACAGGAAGGAGAGCCCTGCGGTGAGTTCCCGGCGGCTGAACACCGAACCCGCCCTGGTCCTGGCCTCCGAGCGGGTCCGCACGAGCGCCACGCAGACGGTGGAGAGGAACAGCCCGAGGAACTGGGCGGTGAAGGGCAGGGCCTCGTGCACGCCGAACAGCGCGCCGCCGACGAGCGGGCCGACCAGCCGGGCCGTGGAGCTGCGCGCCTGGAGCCGGGCGGTCGCCGTGCTCATCTGGTCCGGCGGCACGACCGCGCGCATCAGACCGAAGGCGGCGGGGGCGTAGACGCTGTTCAGTACGGCGCCGGAGGTCGCGACCAGCAGGACGAGGACCATCGGGGCGTGCCCGTTCCACACGGCGACGGCCAGGGCGGTGACGGCCGCCAGGCTGCCCACGTCGCACAGCCGCATCAGACGGCGGCGTTCGACCCGGTCGGCCATGACCCCGCCCGGCAGCATCGTGATCAGTACGGCGCAGACGGCCACCGTTCCCACGGCGCCGGCCTGCACGGCGGAGCCGGTCTCCTTGAGGATCAGCAGGGGCAGCGCGATGGCGCTCATCTGGCCGCCCAGAGCGGCGAAGAGGCCGCTCAGCCAGAGCAGCCGGAAATCCCGGTTGGAACGGAGCGGTTCGGCCATCGGGGGCTCCTGTCGTCCGTGGTCGTCGGCTGCGCGGGACGGGGCGGCCTCCATGGTGCGCGGAGGCCGCCCCGGCTTCGGCCGGCGCCACGTCTGCGGGGCTCGGGCCCCGTCGGAGGTGGCTACGACCGGATGGTCCGTCGGATCAGCCCAGGACGAGGCTCACGGTGCTGACGCAGTTGCCGGGGGGCTGGATGATGTCGTGGTTGTTGGCCGTCTCCTGGAGGTCCAGGACGGAGTGCGCCTCGACCTCGGGGGTCTCCTCGGCGTCGTCGGCGGCGGGCTTGGTGTTCTCGGACATGGTGGTCTCCATCCACTCGTCACAGCGGGGCCCGGGTTCCGTCGGGGATCGCCCCTCGGTGTCCGGTGCGGCCGGCCGTTGCCTGCCGTTGCCGAGAACGTTAGGAAGCCGCGCCTGGCGATCGCTTCGGTGGCGGTATGGCGGCGGTATCGGGCCAGCTGACGGCGTAGTTGACCGGTCCGCGGCCCTCGCCGGCGGCCCGGGGACCCGCCCCGACCTGGGCCCATACCGCCGCCGAAGCATCGGCGGACCGTCCGCGAACCGGCGCGGCGGAGCCTTGAGTACGCGCCCTACGCGCCCCGGCCCCGAAGGAGGCGGCCCGCATGGAACTCGCCGAACTGGTCGCACGGCGGCCCCTCCCGGCCGCCGGTCTGCTCCTCGGCCTCACCCGGCGCTGCCCGCTGCGCTGCGCGCACTGCTCGACCGGGTCGGACCTGTTCACCCGGGAGGAGCCGGACGGCGGTGAACTGGAGCGCTTCGTCGGCTCGTTCAGCGCGGAGAACCGTCCCGACGTCGTCATGCTCACCGGCGGGGAGCCGCTGTTGCTGCCCGCGCTCGCCGAACGGCTGAGCACGCTGGCGCGCCGCGCCGGGTCCCGTACCGCGCTGCTCAGCGGGATGTTCTTCGCCCGGTCCGGAGGCCTGCGGAGCGGGCGGGAGGGCCGAAGCGGTCGGGGCGGCCGGGGCGGGAAGGCGATTCCCCCCGCGATCCTGCGCGCGATCCGCTCCGTCGACCACTTCTCGGCCTCCCTCGACGTCCACCACGAGCGCGAGGTCCCGCGCGCCGACGTGTTCCGCGCCCTGCACCGGATCCGGGACGAGGGCGTGGCCGTGAGCTTCCACCTCACCGGGACCGGGGCGACCGACCCGTATCTCGCCGACATCACCCGGGCGGTGGACAAGGAGTTCGGCGGCCGGGTCCCCTGCCTGGTCAACGAGGTGCGGCCGTTCGGCCGGGCCGCCTCCTGGGCCAGGGCCGCCCGCACCGGCCCCGACCCGGCGGCGGCCTCGCCCTGCTCGATGGCCGCCTGGCCGGTGGTCGCCTTCGACGGCCGGGTGCTGGCCTGCTGCAACCAGGACACCGTCGACAAGCGGCCCGTCCCGGCCCACCTGGACCTCGGGCACATCGGCGTCGACGACTGGGCGACCGTACGCGGCCGGGCACTGGAGTCCCCGATGCTGCGCATGCTCCGCACGGTCGGGCCCACCCATCTGGCCGCCCGCTACGGCTCGGGCGCCGGGGCGGGCTCCTACTGCGACGGCTGCCGGGCCCTGGGCGGCGACGAGGCGGCGGCGGCCGGGGCCCGGGCCGTGGCGGGCGGGGCGGCCGGAGCGCTGCTGGACCTGACGGCCGCGGTGCGCGGCTCCCGGGAGGGCGCGCAGGGCGTCGTGCGCCGCCACGGCTGCGCGGTGTACGCGCCGCTGGTCGTCACGGGCGGACCACCGCTGCCGGAGACCGGCGGACGGGACGTCCGATGAGCACGGCGACCGGCGGCACGCGGCTCGGGCGCGCGGGGGCCTCCGCGCGGCTGCGGGTCAAACTCCTGCTGCTGGAGCCGGAGTTCCGGGACGCCACGCACCACATGTGGCGTGCCGAGGGGCTGTTGCCGCGCTACCGGACGTATCTGTGCACCATGCACGCCGTCATCCGCGCCTCCGTCCCGCTGATGGAGCTGGCTCTCGACCGCGCCCGGGGCCTGGCCGCGTCCGGCGATCCGTTGGCTGCGCCGCTCGCCGCCTACCTGGAGGAGCACATCCGGGAGGAGGAGGGCCATGACGCCTGGCTGCTGGAGGACCTCCGGGCGGCGGGCGGCGAACCCGGGGACGCGCTCGGTCCGCTGCCCTCTCCGCTGGTCGCCTCGCTCGTCGGGTCCCAGTACTACTGGATCGAGCACCACCACCCGGTCGCCCTGCTCGGTTACATCGCCGTGCTGGAGGGCTACGCGCCCGCGCCCGGTCTCACCGGCCGTATCGCCCGGCTGACCGGGCTGCCCGCCGCCGCGCTGCGGACCGTGCGGGAGCACTCGGTGATCGACACGGAGCACCTGGACGAGCTGTACGCGCTGCTGGACCGGCTGCCGCTCGGCCGGGGGCCGGAAGCGGCCGTGGCGGTCAGCGCGCTGCACTCCCTCGACGCGCTCACCCGGCTTTTCGTCCGGCTCGGGCGCTCCGCACCGGCGCCGTCGCTGCGGGGAGCCGGACCCGCCCCACTGATGGGAGTCACACCATGACCGGACCACCCGAGAACGGCGAACAGCCCGCGCTGCCCGCCGCGTTGTACGAGGCGGGCTTCCCCGTCGACCTGCTCACCGAGGAGCAGCGCGAGGTGCTGATCGGGCTGACCCCACAGGAGTTGGCGGTGCTGCTGGACGTCAAGGGCCGGCTGGACGCCGTGGGGCCGGAGGTCCAGGCGCACGGCGAGATAGCCGGCGGCGCCCTGTTCTGACCGGCGGCCGGTGACCGCTCACCGTGACGGGCCCGGCGCCGGGGTTCACCGCCGCCGGACCCGTGCCCGCCGGGGCGCAGGCGCCCGGTGACCCGCCCGCCACCCCCTGACCGCACAGCCCCGACCGCACGGCCCCCGGGAGAGAAGGACCCGCCATGAACTGCTCCTCGTGCCAGCAGGATCTGCCGCCCACGGCCCGGTTCTGTTCGTCCTGCGGGACGCCGTGCGCGACCGGCGGGGCCGCCGGGTCCGGCCCGGCCCCCGCCGCGCCGCCCGGGGACGAACGCAAGCCGGTGACCGTGCTGTTCTGCGATCTGGTCGGATCCACCGCGCTCTCCGGAGCGCTCGACCCGGAAACGCTGCGCGCGGTGACCCTGCGGTACTTCGAGGCGATGAGCGCGGAGATCGTGGCGCGGGGGGGCACTCCGGAGAAGTTCATCGGGGACGCGGTGATGGCGGTGTTCGGCGTACCGGTGGTCCGTGACGACGACGCCCGCCGGGCGCTGGCGGCGGCGCTCGGGATGCGCCGGGCGCTGGCCCGGCTGAACGAGGAGCTGGGCGCCACCCTGGGCATCGAGCTGGCCACCCGGATCGGCGTCAACACCGGTCAGGTGGTCGCGGGTTCGGACAACACCGCCCGGCAGGCCCTGGTCTCCGGGGAGACCGTCAACATCGCCGCCCGGCTGGAGCAGAACGCGGGCCGCGGCGAGATTCTGATCGGCCCGGGGACCCTGCTCGCCGCCGGCCCGACGGTGAGCGCCGAGCCCACCGGGCCGCTGCGGCTGAAGGGCAAGCGCGACAGCGTGGAGGCCTACCGGCTGCTGGCGCTGGGCGCGGACGACCCCGAGCTGCTGCGCCGCTTCGACGTCCCCTTCGTCGGCCGCGACGCCGAACGGCGGGCACTGGACGCCGCCCTGGAGCGGTCCGCCCGCGCCGGCGGGGCCGGGCTGCTGCGCGTCACCGGGGAGGCGGGCATCGGCAAGACCCGGCTGGTACGGGAGTGGCTGGCGCGGCGGTCGGCGTCCGGGGCGCTCACGTACGGCGCGGGGCGGTGCCGCAGTTACGGGGACCACGGCACCCTCGCCCCGCTGGCCGACGCGGTGCGTTCGCTGGTGACGGCCGGGACCGCGCCCACGCCCGGGCCCGGTGCGGGGTCCGACCCCGTACTTGCGTCCGACCCCGCGTCCGACCCCGCGTCCGGTCCTTCGTCCGGTTCTGCGGGCGACGAGAGGGACGCGGGCGGCGGTCTCGCGGTCGACGACGCGATGGCCCTGCTGTCCGGCGGCCTGCTGCGCGACGGCACGCCGAACGCCCCCTTCGAGGACATGTGCGCGGCCCTGACAGCGGTCCTGGAACGGGCCGCCCGGTCCCGCCCGGCCGTCCTGGTGCTGGACGACTGGCACGCGGCGGCCCCGCTGCTGGTCCGCACGGTGCGCCGGCTGACGGACGGCTCGGGGTGCGCGGGCGTGCTGGTGCTCTGCGCCGGGCGGCCCGACGGACCGGACGAGAGCGGTGGGCCGGGCGAGGGGGCCGGGCCCTCCGCCGGTGCGGAGGCGCATCTCCAGCTCACCGGCCTGCCGCCCGAGGAGGCGGCGCGGCTGGCCGCCGGTCTCGCCGGTCCGGAGGGCGGGCCGGCCCCGGTGGACGACCGGCTCCTGGCGCGGGCCGGGGGCAATCCGCTCTACCTGGAACAGCTCCTGGTCGGCGACCGGGCGGACCCGGCGGTCGCCGACGGCCCGGGGGAACCGGCCGCCCACGAGGATCTGCCGCCCACGCTCCAGGCCCTGCTGGGCGCGCGCATCGGGGCCCTGGCCCGCGCGGAGCGCGGGGTGGTGGACCTGGCAGCGGTGATCGGCCGGGAGTTCACCGCGCCGGAGCTGGTCCGGCTGGAGCTGTCCGTACGGGCCGGAGAGGGCCAGGACGCCGGGCCGCTCGCCGGGGCGACCGGCGCGGCCGGGGCGGCCCCGGAACAACGGCGGTACGTCGAGGAGGCGTTGGCGGTGCTGGGCCGTCGCCGCCTGGTGGAGTCGGGGCCGTCGGGGGGCCGGGAGGCGGCGGCGTACCGGTTCAGCAGCGGACTGGTGCACGAGGTCGCCTACGCGTCGCTGTCCAAGCGGGCCAAGGCGGAACGCCACGCCTGGGCGGCGGAGCTGCCCAGTGTGCTGCGGAGCGGCGACGGCGCGGTGGGCGGCCATCTGGAGCGCGCCTACCGCTACCGCGCGGAGCTGGGCCTGCTGGACGATCCGGCCCGGCGGCTGCGCGAGCGGGCCGCCGCGGCGCTGGGCCGGGCCGGGGCGCAGGCCGCCGCGCGGTCCGACCTGCACTGGGCGCACGGCCTGCTGGAGCGGGCGGTGGGCCTGTGCCCCGGGGAACCGGCGGCGACGCGACGGCTCGGCGAGGTCCGGGTGGCGCTGGGCCGCACCGGAGAGGGGGCCGAACTGCTGCGCCAGGTAAGGGACTCGGGGGCCGATCCCGTGGAGGCCGCGCATGCCCGCCTGGCGCTCGCGGTGCTGGATCCGGGCGGCCCGGGGCCCGGCCCCGCCGCTGTGGCCCGGGCCGTGCTCCCGGTGTTCGAGGCGGCCGGGGACTCGGCGGGCCGGGCGCGGGCCCATCTGCGGCTCGCCCAGCAGTTCCAGCGGTCCGGGCGGCACGAGGAGGCGGAGCGGGACCAGGCGCGGGCCCTGGAGCACGCGGTGCTGGCCGGTGCGGAGCCGGAACGGGCCGGGGCGCTCGGCGCGATCGGCGTCTCCCTGTGGCGGGGGCCGGTCCCGGTGCCCGCCGCGGTGGTCCGCTGCCGGGCGCTGCTGGCGGCGCACGGGGCGGGCCGGCCCACGGTCCGGGTCACCCTCAACTGCCCGCTGGCGGTGCTGTACGCGCTCCACGGCCGGCCCGACGAGGCGTACCGCTGTCTGGCCGAGGCGGAACGGCTGGCCGGGAAGCTGGGGTTCGCCGAGGCGGAGGTCTTCCTTCCGGTGTTCCGGGCGACGGTGGAGGCGCTGCTCGGCAACGGCACGGCGGCCCTGGGCCTGCTCGGCAGGGCGGACGCGGCGGCCCGGCGCACGGGTGCGGTCGGGATGCGGACGGCGGTGGCCCTGGACGCGGCCCGGCTGGAGCTGGACGCGGGCCGGGAGGACCGGGCGGCGGCCCGGCTGGCGGGCGTCGGGGACACGTCGGGGCTGAGCCGTGCGGACGCGGTGGACCTGGCGGGACTGCGGGCCCGGCTGGCGGTGCGGGACCGCCCGGAGGAGGCGGCGGAGCACGCGGACGGGGCGGTCCGGGCCTCGCTGCTCACGGACTCCCCGCTGGTGCAGGCGACGGCGGAGCTGGACCGGGCGCAGGCGCTCGCCGCCCTGGGCCGGTGGCCGGAGGCCGGGGCCTCGGCCCGGGCGGCCGGGGCGCACTTCACGGGCAAGGGGCACCTGCCGGGGGTGCGCCGGGTCGCCGGGTTCCTCGCGCACCCGCCCCGGCCCATGGCCACCACGAGGGAGAGGAGCTGACCGATGACGACCACGGAACCGGAACGGACGGGGCCGGGAGAGCCGCGGACGGCCCCAGGGGCACGCAGGGCCCCGGGGCAGGGGCTGACCTGGAGTCTGCGCGGGCGCGGCCCCGAGGACGTACCGGTGCTGGCGGACCCCGGGCCGCCGCTCGGCCGCCCGGCCGGGCCCGCCACCGGGCGCGGGATACGGGTGTGCGTGGTGGATTCGGGCGTGGAGCGGGACCATCCGCTGATCGGCCCGCTGGCCGGTTCCTGGGTGGTCGTCAAGGACGCGGAGAGCGGGGAGATCACGGTCGAGCCGACGACCACCGGGGACACCTGCGGGCACGGCACCGCGTGCGCGGGCATCGTCCGCCGGACCGCCCCGGAGTGCGAGATCCACAGTGTGCGGGTGCTCGGCGAGCGGTTCTCCGGCACCGGCGAGGTCCTGATGGCCGGGCTGCGCTGGGCGGTGGAGCAGGGCTTCGACGTGGTCAACCTCAGCCTGTCGACCACCCGCACGCGGTTCGCGCAGGAGCTGCACAGCCTCGCCGACAACGCCTACTTCGCCCGTACGGTGATCGTCGCCTCGGCCCACAACACCCCGGTGGAGAGCTTCCCCTGGCGGTTCGCGTCGGTGATCTCGGTGGGCAGCCACCAGGAGGACGACCCCGAACTGCACCTGTACAACCCGGATCCCCCGGTGGAGTTCTTCGGTCCCGGCCAGAACGTGACCGTGCCGTGGCTGGGCGGCCGGACGATCCGCACCACGGGGAACAGCTTCGCCACGCCGTACGTCGCCGGGCTCTGCGCCCGCGTGCTGTCCGCGCATCCGCGGATGACGGCCTTCCAGCTCAAGAACGCCCTCTATCTGTCCGCGGCCAATGTGCGCCACGCGCCGCGTCCTTCCACTGCGGCAGGAGATGTCCGTGATGACTCAGAGATCTGATTCCGCCCCCTCCCTCTCCCCCACCGCCGCCCCGGTCGCCGACGCCGAGGTGGCGGACGCGCCGCGCCGGGAGTTGCTCCAGTCGGTCGTCGACGTGGCCCGTGCCATCTTCGGGGCCGAGGCCAGTTCGGTCTTCCTGCTCGACGAGGAGGCGGACGAGCTGGTCTTCCAGGCCGTGTCCGGGCAGGGTGAGGAGTTCCTCGTGGGCCGCCGGTTCCCGGCCGGTCGCGGGATCGCCGGGTGGGTGGCGACCTCCGGCGAGCCGATGGTGGTGGACGATCTGAGCGCCGATCCGTCCTTCGACCGCTCGCTGGCCGAGTCGACCGCGTACGTACCGAACGCCCTGATGGCGGCCCCGCTCATCAGCGACTCCCGGATCCTCGGCGTGCTGGAGGTGCTGGACCCCTCCCCGCAGGCCCGGTCGGGGGTCAGGGAGCTGGACCTGCTCGCGATGTTCGCCCGGCAGGCCGCCGCGGCGCTGCGGGTGGTCACCCCGGAGCGGGTGCGGGAGGCCGAGCAGCGCGCGGCGTCCGGCGCGGGCCTGCTGGAGGGTGCGCGGCGCGAGGACGCGCTGAAGCTGCTGGGTAGCCTGGAGCGACTGCTGCGCGGCGTCGGCTGAGGAGGCCGACGGCCGGGTGCGACCACCGGCCCCCGCCCGGGAGTGACCACCGGCCCGGCGGGCAGGAGCGGGGCGAAGGCACTAGGGAAGGACCTCCACGATGAAGCTCGCATTCTCCACGCTCGGGGTGCCGGGAACGCCGGTCTCCGAGGTCGTCCGGCTCGCCGCCGGGAACGGCTACCGGGGGGTGGAGCTGCGCGTCCACCCCGAGGAGCCGGTGCACCTGGGGCTTTCGTCGCTGGAACGGGCCGATGTGGTCGAGGCGTTCAAGGCCGGCGGGGTGGAGATCCTGGCCCTCGCCGGGTATGTGCGGGCGGCGGCCGAGGGGGACGACGAACCGGTCCTGGCGGAGCTGTCCGAGCTGGTGAAGCTCGCCCGGGACCTGGGCGCGTCCTACGTCCGGGTCTTCCCGGGCGGCGGCGACCAGGAGCAGGCGGAGGCCGACGCGACGGCCGCCCGGCGGCTCGGTGCGGCGGCGCCGGCCGCCGCCGACATGGGTGTGAGCATCCTGCTGGAGACCCATGACTCGCACCGGGCGGGCCTCGACGCCGCCCGGGTCGTCGCCGCGGTCGGGCACCCCCGGGTCGGCGCGATCTGGGACGTGCTGCACACCTGGCTCGCCGGCGAGGAGCCGGCCGCCAGCCACGCGGTGCTCGCCCCGCACCTGGGATACGTCCAGGTGAAGGACGTGGCGTCGGCGGACGACCTCACTCCGGTGGCGCTGGGCTCCGGGGTGCTTCCGCTGGCGGACTGCCTGGACGGGCTCGATCCGGACACGTGGGTGTGCTGGGAGTACGAGAAGCGCTGGCACCCGGGGGCGCCCGAGCTGCCGGGCCTGCTGGGCGCGGGGCGCGAACACCTGCTGCGGCTCGGCGCGCCGAAGCAGTAGCGGCGGGGCGGCACGAGGGCCGGGGAAGGGTCCGGCACGAGGGTGCGGGGGCCGGTGCGGGGCGGCGTGCGCGCGCCCTCGGGTGTCGGTGCGGGGCGGCGCGGCCCCTTGACCGGAAGTTATTTTCCCTATAAGCGTACTTCCTTGGAAGTTTCTTTCACCCCGGGAAGGAGCTCACGTGCCCCACCGCACCTCAAGACGCACCCTCCTCACCGCCACCGCGGCCGCCACGGCGGCAGCGGCCACCGGCGCCCTCGGCGTCCCCTCCCCCGCATCCGCGGACTCCGGACACGCCTCCACCGACCGCCGGCTGCGGCGGATCATCGCCGCGATGAGCCTGGAGGAGAAGGTCGGCCAGCTGTTCGTGACGCGGGTCTACGGGCACTCCGCCACCGACCCCGACCAGGCCGACATCGACGCGAACCTCAAGGAGATCGGGGTCCGCACGGCCGCCGAGTTGATCTCCACGTACCACGTCGGCGGCATCATCTACTTCACCTGGGCGCACAACACCCGCGACCCGCACCAGATCGCCGACCTCTCCAACGGCCTCCAGCGCGCCGCGCTCGCCGGGCGTTCCCGGCTGCCGCTGCTCGTCTCCACCGACCAGGAGCACGGCATCGTCTGCCGGGTCGGCGAACCCGCCACGCTGCTCCCGGGCGCGATGGCCCTGGGCGCGGGCGGCTCACGCTCCGACACCCGCCGGGCGGCCTGGATCGCGGGCGCCGAACTGGCCGCGCTCGGCGTCAACCAGAACTACGCGCCGGACGCCGACGTCAACGTCAACCCGGCCAACCCCGTCATCGGCGTACGGTCCTTCGGCTCCGACCCCGACGCGGTCGCCGCCCTGGTCGCGGAGCAGGTGAAGGGCTATCAGGGCGCGGGCGTCGCGTCGACCGCCAAGCACTTCCCCGGCCACGGCGACACCAGCACCGACAGCCACACCGGGCTGCCCGTCATCAGCCACACCCGCGCGCAGTGGGAGGAGCTGGACGCCCCGCCGTTCCGCGCCGCGATCCGGGCCCGTATCGACTCGATCATGACCGCGCACATCGTGGTGCCCGCGCTCGACCCGTCCGAGGACCCGGCCACGCTCTCCCGGCCCATCCTCACCGGCATCCTCCGCGAGGAGCTGGGCTACGACGGGGTGGTGGTCACCGACTCGCTCGGCATGGAGGGCGTGCGCACGAAGTACGGCGACGACCGCGTGCCGGTCCTCGCGCTGCTGGCGGGCGTGGACCAGCTGCTGAACCCGCCGAGCCTCTCCGTCGCCTGGAACGCCGTGCTGGAGGCGGTGCGGGGCGGCGAGATCAGCGAGGCGCGCGTCGATGAATCGATCCTGCGGATCCTGCGGCTGAAGAGCCGACTGGGCCTGTTCCGCGACCCGTTCGTCAGCCGGCGGGGCGTCGAGCGCACGGTCGGCAGCCGCGCCCACCGCGCCGCCGCCGACCGGATCGCCGAGCGCACGACGACCCTGCTCGCCGACCCGGGCGCCCTGCTGCCGCTCTCCCGCCGCAGCCACCGCGACCTCCTGGTGGTGGGAGCCGATCCGGCCTCCCCCTCCGGGACGACGGGCCCGCCGACCAGCACCCTGGCCAACGCCTTCGGTGAACTGGGCTTCACCGCACGGGCGTTGTCCACCGGTACGGCTCCGAACCAGGCGAAGATCGCCGAAGCGGTCGCCGCCGCCGAGGGCAGGGACGCGGTGGTCGTGGCGACGTACAACGTCACGGCGACCAGCTCGCAGCGCACCCTGGCCACGGCCCTCGTGGCGACCGGCGTCCCGGTGGTCACCGTCGCCGTCCGCAACCCGTACGACGTCGCCCACCTCACCGGAACCGGAGTCGCCGCGAGCCTCGCCGCGTACTCCTGGACCGACGTCGAACTGCGCGCCGCCGCCCGGGTGATCGCGGGCCACGCCGATCCGGAGGGCACCCTCCCGGTCCCGGTGCAACGCGCGGACGACCCGACGCAGGTGCTGTATCCGGTGGGCCACGGACTGTCGTACTAGCCCTACGGCGACCGGACGGCCCCGCCCTCCGGCCTGGGACGCAAAGCACCCCGCGCACCTGGCGTGGCCCCGCTCCGGCGGGCCACGCCGGGTGTACGTCTGTACGGACGTATCGGGGGTTTCTTCATGGACGACCACACTTCCCCAGGGGCCCGGCGTCGACCGCCGGTTCCCTCGCGGGTCCCGGTCGGGGTCCGGGTCGCGGTCCGGGTCGCGGTCCTGGCCGTGGCCCTGCCCATGGCCGCACTCCTGCTGACCGCCTGCCGGGTCCCGGACAGAGCGGCCACCGACGACCGGGGCCCCGCCCCTGCTCCCCTCTCGCCCGGCCCGTCACCGTACGGGGTGGTGTTCCTCGGCCCCGGCGACTGCAGTTCGCGCGGCCCGGAGATCCGGGAGGTGTTCTGCCGCAGCGAGAAGGCCGTGGCCACCGTGCTCGCCCGGCACCTCGGCACCCCGTCGTCGGGCCCGCCCTGCCCCGACGGGACGGACTTCGTCCTGCACGTGTCGGAGACGGGCAGCGGAGCCCGTTCCCGGCTCACCACCGGCTACGCCTGCATGCGGAATCTGGAGCCCCCGCATCCGGGCGATCCGGGGCGGGGAGGCGGCCCGCTGACGGTGGTCGGGGACTGTGTCACGGCCTCCCGCGCGGGCGAGGTCACCGAGACCGCCTGCGCTGACACGGCCGGACGCGCCCCGCGCTACCGGGTGGAGTCGGCGGTGCGGCGACGGGCGCAGTGCCCGGACACCACCGACCTGTTCGTCGCCCTGGGCGGGCAGAGGCCGGTGGGCTGCGCCCGCCGGTCACCGGGAGAGTGACCGAAGGACGCAGCCCGTGCGAGCCGCCGAAGACGCCGACGCGAAGACGCCGATGCGAAGACGCCGACGCGGAGACCGTGCGGGGTCCGCTACGGGCGCAGCGTGGCCTCGTCGCGCTCGATCTCGCCGTTGCGCCTGTCCAGCTTCTTGTCGAACTTCGCCAGCGGCTTCGCCTTGGCCGGGTCGGCCTCGACGGCCGCCGGGGCGACGCCCGCCCAGCGCAGGATGTCGGCGGTGGCCTTCGCCTTCTGGGCCTCAGGGAGACCGGAGACCTTCGAACCGTGGTTGCCGCCGGGGACGGTGTAGACGTAGCTGTCCTTCGCGCCGCGTCCGAGGCGGAACGGCTCCGCGCTCCACGGGTCGTTCTCGCCGTTGACGTACATCATCTGCCGGGCGTTGCGCTTGACCCAGCGGTCGATGTCCCGCATCGCGCCCCGGTCGAACGTCATCGGGATGGAGCGCGGCACGAAGTTGCGCGGGGGCTGGTAGCCGTAGCGGCTCAGGTTGCCGAGCCAGGGCTGCTTGATGTCCGGCGAACCGAGCTGGGTGCCCGCCTGGTAGTAGTACGGGGTGTACGTCGCAAGGCCCTGGTCGATGTAGCCGGAGAAGCCGGCGATGGCATCGACGGAGTTCCAGATGTCCTCGTCGGTGGCCTTCTTGGCGTCGGCCGGGATGTCCACGCAGTCGGCGAGCAGGCTGTACTGCCAGAACGCGAACGTGTAGTCCATGACCGTGGCCTCGTACGCCCGGTCGAGGGATCCGACGGTGTTGAAGGTCCAGCCGTTGGCGGCGGCCAGCTCCTTGTACTTCTTCTGAAGCGGGGCCCGGCGGATCAGCGCCTCGCGCTGCACACCGGCCAGCCTGTCGCGGCATTCCTTGGTGCCGACGTCGGCGAAGAACCGGTCGTACGCCGAGTCCTCCTTGTCCACGACGTCATTGGGCGCGACGTAGGCGACGACGCCGTCCATGTCCTTCGGGTAGAAGCGCTCGAAGTACGTGGCGGTCATGCCGCCCTTGGACCCACCGGTGGCCAGCCACTTCTTGTCGTAGATCTTCTTGAGCGCCGTGAACACCCGGTGCTGGTCGCCGGCGGCCTGCCGGATGTCCAGCTTGGACCAGTCGGCGGGGGCCGGCCGGGACGGGGTGAAGTAGCGGTACTCCAGCGAGACCTGGTTGCCGTCGATGATCTGCGTCGGCTCGCTGCGGCTGGGGTTGGTGGAGACGTTGTAGCCGCTGGTGAAGAAGACCGTCGGGCGGCTCACGTCCTTGTGCAGCAGGGTCAGGCGCTGCTGGAACGTGCCCTTGGACGGGCGCTTGTGGTCGACCGGCTGGGTGTAGTTGAGGACGAAGTAGCGGTAGCCCGGGTACGGCTTCTCCTCGATCAGACTCATGCCCGGGATGGCCAGGATGCGGTCCTTGATGTCCTCGTTGCTCGCTTCGCTGCCCGCGACAGTTCCGCTGCTCCGCTTCGCGGCCGGTTCCGCGGCGGTGGCCGCACCGGCCGAGGCCCCCGTGGCTCCGACCGTGCCTATGAGCACGGCGAGCGAGAGGACCCCTGTGAGTGACTTGCGCATGCACACTCCCCTTGATTCACAACAGTCGCCGTGAACTTATCGGGGCAACACACGCCACGCCAGACCCGGTTGTTCGTGTCAGTCGGGAAGATCGGTGCCCGTGGGGAAGATCTGTCCCTGTGGGGAAGGTCCGTGCCCGTGGGGAAGATCTGCCGGGCGGCCGGATCAGCAGAGAATCCATCCGGTGGAGCCGGACTTCTTGCCGATCGCGCCGGTGGCCCGGACGCAGCGGTTCAGCGCGCTGACGGTGACGGGCCCGGCCATCTTCGTGTACGAACCCTTGTCGGTGACGGCCCGTCCGCCGCGCGCCTGGAGCGTGACGCTCATCGTCCGCCGCTTGCCGGGCTTCTTGGCGACGGTCACGGCGCACGCCTGCGCGCGGCTCTTGTAGACGCGCAGTTCTCCGGTCGAGAACTCGACGGTCTTCGCGGGGCGGCCGGAGCAGCCGGCGGCGGCCTGCGCGGTGGCGGGGACGGCGAGCAGCGGGACGAGCCCGGCGAGGAGGGGAAGGACGAGAAGGCGCACGAGGAGGCGCCGCGTCCTCCGCCCGCCCGGTCCTCTTGGTCCGCTCGGCCCGCCCGGTCCGGCGGGGGCCGTCCCCGGCCCGTCCGGCAGCGCCGGTCCCGTCGGCCCCGCAGCCTTGTCGAACACGTTCGCCCCCACCTGACGTCTGTACGCACCCGTGCGTCTCTGGCTACGACGCAGCAGACCGGCGGGAGGTTGCACGGCAGCACCCCTTCGGCCCCATCGTGCTCGCGGCCGAAGGCCTGGACCGTCCCCGCGACCCGGTGGACCCGGTGGACCCGGTGGCCGCTCAGACGCCCGCCGGCTCGTCCTCCCCTATGCCCTCGCCTATGAAGGCGCGCCACAGCCGGGCGTACCGCCCGCCCCGGGCGAGCAGCTCGTCGTGCGTGCCGTCCTCGACGACGCGCCCGTGGTCCATGACCACGACGCGGTCGGCGCGGGCGGCGGTGGTCAGCCGGTGGGCCACCACCAGCGTGGTGCGGCGGCCGGCGATGCGGTCGGTGGCCTGGTTGACCAGGGCCTCGGTGGCGAGGTCCAGGGCGGCGGTGGCCTCGTCCAGGAGCAGGATGTCCGGGTCGACGAGTTCGGCGCGGGCCAGCGCGATGAGCTGGCGCTGGCCGGCGGAGAGGTTCCGGCCGCGCTCGGCGACCTCGTGGAGGTAGCCGTCCTCCAGCGTGGCGATCATCTCGTGCGCGCCGACCGCGCGGGCGGCGGCCTCCACCTTGGCGTCGGTGGCGTCGGGCAGCCCGTAGGCGATGGCGTCGCGGACCGTGCCGGCGAAGAGGTACGCCTCCTGCGGGACGACGCCGAGGCGGTGCCGGTAGGCGGTCATGTCCAGGGTGCGCAGATCGGCTCCGTCGGCGGTGACCCGGCCGGCCGTGGGGTCGTAGTACCGGGCGACGAGCTTGACGAGGGTCGACTTCCCGGCCCCCGTCTCCCCGACGAACGCCACCGTCTGACCGGCCGGGATGCGCAGGTCGACACCGGTCAGGGCCTCCTCGTCGGAGCCGTACGCGAAGGAGACGTCCTCGAACGCGATCTCGCCGCGCAGCGAGAGCACGTCGAGCGGCGCGTCCGGGTCGGCGGTCGAGGTGGGCTCGCGCAGCAGCTCCTGGATGCGGCCGAGGGAGACGGTCGCCTGCTGGTAGCCGTCGAATACCTGGGAGAGCTGCTGGACGGGGGCGAAGAACAGCTCGATGTAGAGGAGGTAGGCGACCAGGGCGCCGACGGTCAGCGTGCCGTTGTCGACCCGGCCCGCACCGACGATGATCACGGCGGCGGCGGCGACCGAGGCCAGCAGCTGGACGAACGGGAAGTAGACGGAGATCAGCCACTGGCCGCGTACCCGGGCCTGGCGGTAGTGGGCGCTGCGCTCGGCGAAGCGGGCGGCCCCGTCGTGCTCGCGGCCGAAGGCCTGGACGATCCGGAGGCCGGAGACGGACTCCTGGAGGTCGGCGTTGACGGCGCTGATGCGGGTCCGGGCCAGCTCGTACGCCTTGACGCTGCTGCGCCGGAAGAAGACCGTGCCGATGATCAGCACGGGCAGGGTGGCGAAGACGACCAGGGCGAGCTGGAGGTCCAGGACGAGCAGCGCGACCATGATGCCGAAGAAGGTGACCACGGAGACGAACGCGGTGACGAGCCCGGTCTGGAGGAACGTGGCGAGCGCGTCCACGTCCGTCGTCATCCGGGTCATGATCCGGCCGGTCAGTTCCCGCTCGTAGTAGTCGAGGCCGAGCCGCTGGAGCTGGGCGAAGATCTTCAGTCGGAGCGCGTAGAGGATCCGCTCGCCGGTCCGGCCGGTCATCCGGATCTCGCCGGTCTGCGCCACCCACTGGACGAGCACGACGACCAGCGCGATCAGGGAGGCGGCCCACACCGCGCCGGTGGAGAGCTGGGAGACGCCCTCGTCGATGCCGTGCCGGATCAGGACCGGCAGCAGCAGGCCCATGCCGGCGTCGACGGCGACGAGGCCGAGGCTGATCAGCAGGACCCCGCCGAAGCCGCGCAGCAGCCGGCGCAGCCCGTAGGAGTCCTCCGGCCGCACGGCGGCGGTCTCGTCGATCTCGGGGGTGTCGGTGGCCGGCGGCAGGGCCTCGACCTGGGCGAGCAGCTCGGGTGTCGCGGGCATGCCGGCGACGGTGGTGTCCCGCTTCTCCTCCTCGCGGATCCAGAGCGCGGGGGTGATGCCGCGCTCCGCGTCGAACTCCGCTTCCAGCTCCTCCTGGAGGGCGCGGTCGTCCTCGGGGCCGGCCTCCGGAGCCGGCGGCCGGTGGCCGGGCGAGGCGCCGCCCAGCTCGTCGGGGTCGGTGAGGAGGCGGCGGTAGAGCGCGGAGGTGCGCTCCAGCTCCTCGTGGGTGCCGATCGCGGCGAGCTTCCCGCCGTCCAGGACGGCGATCCGGTCGGCGAGCTGGAGGGTGGAGCGGCGGTGGGCGATGAGGAGTGTCGTACGGCCCGCCATCACCTGCTTGAGGGCCTCGTGGATCTCGTGCTCGACGCGGGCGTCGACGGCGGAGGTCGCGTCGTCGAGGAGGAGGAGTCGGGGGTCGGTGAGGATGGCGCGGGCCAGGGCGACGCGCTGGCGCTGGCCACCGGAGAGGGTGAGCCCGTGCTCGCCGACGGTGGTGTCGTAGCCCTTCGGCAGGTCGGCGATGAACCCGTCGGCCTGGGCGGCGCGGGCGGCCTGTTCGATCTGCTCCTGGGTGGCGTCGGGGAAGCCGTAGGCGATGTTGGCGCGGATGGTGTCGGAGAACAGGAAGCTGTCCTCGGGGACGAGCCCGATGGCGGAGCGCAGGGACGCCTGGGTGAGCTCACGGACGTCGTGGCCGCCGATGAGGACGGCCCCGTGGGACACGTCGTAGAAGCGGGGCACCAGGAGAGAGACGGTGGACTTGCCGCTGCCGGACGCGCCGACGACGGCGACGGTCTCGCCGGGTTCGACGGTGAGCGAGAAGCCGTCGAGGACGGGGCGCTCCTCCTCGTAACCGAAGCGGACGTCGTCGAACTCGATGCCGGCCGGGGCGTCGTCGGGCAGCTCCTTCGTACCGTCCCGCATGGAGGGCTCGGTGTCGATGAGCTCCAGGACCCGCTCCACACCGGCCCGGGCCTGCTGGCCGACGGTGAGGACCATGGCGAGCATCCGGACCGGGCCGACGAGCTGGGCGAGGTAGGTGGAGAAGGCGACGAACGTGCCGAGGGTGATCTCGCCGCGGGTGGCCAGCCAGCCGCCGAGGGCGAGCATGGCGACCTGGCCGAGCGCGGGCACCGCCTGGAGGGCCGGGGTGTAGCGGGAGTTCAGCCGGATGGTGCGCAGCCGCCCGGCGAACAGCCGGCGCCCGACCTCGCGGAGCTTGCCGGTCTCCTGGTCCTCCTGGCCGAAGCCCTTGACGACCCGGACCCCGGAGACGGCCCCGTCGACGACTCCGGCGACCGCGGCGGCCTGGCTCTGGGCGTACCAGGTGGCGGGGAAGAGCCGGGTGCGGGAGCGGCGGGCGATGAACCAGAGGGCGGGGGCGACGGCGAGGGCGACGAGGGTCAGGGGCAGCGAGAGCCACGCCATGATCACCAGGGAGATGAGGAAGAGCAGGACGTTCCCGATGGTCATCGGGAGCATGAACAGCAGGCCCTGGATCAGCTGAAGGTCGCTGGTGGCGCGGCCCACGACCTGCCCGGTGGACAGCTCGTCCTGACGTTTCCCGTCGAGCCGGGTGATCGTCGTGTACATGTCCGTACGCAGGTCGTGCTGGACGTCCAGGGCGAGTCGGCCGCCGTAGTACCTGCGGATGTAGGTGGCTATGTAGACGAGGACGGCCGCGCCGATGAGCAGTCCGGTCCAGACGGCGAGGGAGCGGGTGTGGTCGGTGACCACGTCGTCGATGATCACCTTGGTGATGAGCGGTACGAGGGCCATGACGGCCATTCCCGCGAGCGACGAGCCGAGAGCGAGCACGACGTTGCGCCGGTATCGCCACGCGTACCCGGTCAGCCGCCGGCCCCACCCCTGTTGCTCTGCGCCCGTCACGCGTTGCCTCCCGTTCGCCCCGTCCGCACGCATCCGGTCCCCCGGACCCGCGGGCCTTGTCTTCCGGAAGGCTCCAACGCGGCGGGCTGCGGATTTCATCCCGCCGCAACAAACGGGGCGGCGAACCGGGCCGATGGCCGGAGGCGCGCGGGGCCGGAGTCCCGGGACCGGTTCGACCGGCGTCGGGCACGGGTAGTGATGGGCATCGCGAACGATTGGGAGGGAACCCATGGCCAACGCTCAGCCGACCGACGCCTACCGCTGCGGACAGCTCTACGCGGTGATCACCGCCCTGGAGAAGCTGGCCTCGCCGAACGGGAGGTCGGCCCTGGACCAGCCGGGCACGCGGGCCCGGGCGGCGAAGCGCCCGTACGAGTTCCTGCACAAGCCGCTGAACCGGGCGGTGGAGTTCCTGATGGCGGCGCGGGTCAGGCGGAAGGGAGCGGAGGCCGAGGCGCTGTTCCTCGCGATACCGGGTCTGCTGCCGGACTCGCTGAATCTGCCGCGCACGCTCAGCGACGCACAGCAGGAGCAGTTCGGCGACGGCTTCCACGCCTGGAACACGACGCCGGCGGGCAAGGCGTAGCCGACGCGCCGCCGGAGCGCGTACGCGAGGATGCACGCGCTCCGGCGGACCACGCCCGCGTGTGCGCCGTCTACAGGTGCGTCGGCTCGAACATCCGCAGCAGGGCCGGGAGCACGACGACCGACGGCCCCGGGGCCGCCAGCGCCTTGCCGAGGTCGGCGGCGAGGGACTCCGGTGCCGTACGGACGGCGGGGACGCCGAAGGACTCGGCGAGCGCGACGAAGTCCGGGCGGGTCAGCTCGGTGCCGGTGGCCTCGCCGAAGGCGTCCGACATGTACTCGCGCAGGATGCCGTAGCCGCCGTCGTCGACGATCAGCCAGGTCAGCGGCAGGTCGTACTGGCGGGCGGTGGCCAGCTCCGCGATGGAGTACATCGCGCCGCCGTCGCCGGAGACCGCGAGCACGGGCTTCGTCGGGTCGGCGACGGCGGCGCCGACGGCCGCCGGGAAGCCGTAGCCGAGGCCGCCCGCGCCCTGGGCGGAGTGCATGGTGTTGGGGCGGCGGGCGTCGAAGCCGGACCAGGCCCAGTACGCCAGGATCGTCATGTCCCAGAAGCTGGGCGCGGTGTCGGGCAGCGCCTCGCGGACGGCGGCGAGGACCCGCTGCTCCAGGGTGAGGTCCTGGGCGTCGATCCGGACCCGTACCTTCTCCAGCACCGTGGCCACGCGCTCGGCGGCGCCCGTGTCCTCGCGGGGCTCGACGGCCTCCAGGAGGTCGGACAGGGCCTCGCGGGCGTCGGAGTGGATGCCGAGCGCGGGGTGGTTGGACTCCAGCTTCCCGGCGTCCGCCTCGATCTGGATCACCCGGCCGCGCGGGCGGAAGGTGTGGTAGTTGGAGGAGAGCTCGCCGAGCCCCGAGCCGACGACGAGGAGGACGTCCGCGTCCTCCAGGAAGTCGGTGGTGTGCCGGTCCTCCAGCCACGAGCGGAGCGAGAGCGGGTGCTCCCAGGGGAACGCGCCCTTGCCGCCGAAGGTGGTGACGACGGGGGCGTCGAGCTTCTCGGCCAGCGCGCGCAGCTTGCCGGAGGCGTCGGAGCGGACGACTCCGCCGCCCGCGATGATCACCGGGCGCTCGGCGTTCGACAGCAGGTGCGCGGCGGCGATCGTCAGCTCGGGGCGCGGGTAGAGCTCGCGCGGGGTGGCGTCCATGGCGCTGACGACCGGGAGCATCGTCCCGGCGAGCAGCACGTCCTGCGGGATCTCCACCCAGACCGGCCCGTGCGGGGCGGTCAGCGCGGACTCCCAGGCGGCGGCGATGGCGGAGGGGATCTGGGAGGCGCTGCGCACCGTGTGGACGGACTTCACGATGTCGCGGACGGAGGCCTGCTGGTCACGCAGCTCGTGGAGATAGCCGTGCCGCCCGCCTCCGAGCCCCGCCGTGGGGATCTGGCTGGAGATGGCGAGGACGGGCGCTGAGGCGGCGGCGGACTCGTGGAGCGCGGCGAGCGAGGTGAGCGCGCCGGGCCCGGTGGAGAGCAGGAGCGGGGCCACCTCACCGGTGATCCGGCCGTACGCGTCGGCGGCGAAGCCCGCGTTGTTCTCGACGCGGAGTCCGACGTAGCGGAGGGAGGAGCGGCGCAGCGCGTCGAACATGCCGAGCGCGTGCTGGCCGGGCAGCCCGAAGACGGTGGTCGCGCCGAGCCCCAGGAGGGACTCGACGACGAGGTCGCCGCCGTTGCGGCCGGCCGGCGGATTCAGTACGGCGGCGGCCTGGGCGGCGGTGAGTTGCGGCCGGTCGTCGTGGTCGTGGCTCACTTGGACGCGGCCCCCTTCGCCTTCTCCGCCGCGATCTGGCGGGACATGATCGTCGTCAGCTCGTACGCGGTGTGCGAGGCGGCCACGGAGGTGATCTCGGCGTGGTCGTACGCGGGGGCGACCTCGACCAGGTCGGCGGAGACCAGGTGGCAGGAGGAGAGCCCGCGCAGGATCTCCAGCAGCTCGCGGGAGGTGAGGCCGCCGGCCTCGGGGGTGCCGGTGCCGGGGGCATGTGCCGGGTCCAGGACGTCGATGTCGATGGAGATGTACAGCGGCCGGTCGCCGATGCGCTGCCGCAGCTGGTCGGCGATCTCGTCGACGCCGCGCCGCATGACGTCGGCGGAGGTGACGATGCCGAAGCCCATCTTCTCGTCGTCGGTCAGGTCCTGCTTGCCGTACAGCGGGCCGCGGGTGCCGACGTGGGAGAGGGCGGAGGTGTCGAGGACGCCCTCCTCGACGGCCCGGCGGAACGGGGTGCCGTGGGTGTACTCCGCGCCGAAGTAGGTGTCCCAGGTGTCCAGGTGCGCGTCGAAGTGGAGCAGGGCGACGGGCCCGTGCTTCTTGGCGACGGACCGCAGGAGAGGCAGGGCGATGGTGTGGTCGCCGCCGAGGGTCATCAGGCGTGCGCCGGTGCCCAGCAGGTCGTCGGCCGCGCCCTCGATGGTCTCGACGGCCTCGTTGATGTTGAACGGGTTCGCCGCGATGTCCCCGGCGTCGGCGACCTGCGCGAGGGCGAACGGGGAGGCGTCCTGCGCCGGGTTGTACGGGCGCAGCAGCCGGGACGCCTCACGGATCGCGTTGCCGCCGAAGCGGGCGCCGGGCCGGTAGGAGACCCCGCTGTCGAAGGGCACGCCGACCACGGCGACGTCGGTCCGGCCGACCTCGTCGAGCCGGGGCAGCCGGGCGAACGTCGCGGGCCCGGCGTACCGCGGGACGCGGGAGGAGTCGATGGGGCCGCGCGGCGATTCGGTGCTGCTCATGGAGGTGTGCCTTTCCTTCGGTTTCTTACGGTGTCACGTGTGCGGGCCCGCCGATCCGTCCGGCCCACCCCGGCCTGCCAGCCGTCGCACTTCGCCTGGGCGCGGCGCACATGCGAGGAAGACGGTAGGTGGCCGAAAGCCGACACTGAAGAGTACGTTTCCTCCACTCACGACGCACTGAATGGATGAACCGTCCATGCCGAACCCTTCCGCGGGCACCTCGCAGCCGACTCCGCCGCCCGGTCCGCCGACCCCGCCCATCCCGCTGGCGGAGCTTCTGGCGCGCGAGGAGCTGGGCCTGCGCCGGATCGCGGGCCCGGCCGACGCCGATCTGCTCTGGGTGCACACCTCGGAGATGGCCGACCCGTATCCGTATCTGCTCGGCGGCGAACTGCTGCTGAGCGCCGGCGTGCTGCTGACGGACCCGGACCACTACGTCGGCCGGCTGGTGGAGGCGGGGGCGGCGGCGCTGGGTTTCGGGGTCCGGCCGGTGCACGAGACGGTGCCCCGGGCCCTGATCGAGGCGTGCGACCGGGAGGGCCTGCCGCTGCTGGAGGTACCGCCGGAAACCCCGTTCACCGCGATCGCGCGGGCGGTCTGGCGGCTGATGGCCGAGGCGCGCCACGGCGAGCTGCGCCGGGTGACCCGCGCCCAGCAGGCGCTGGCGACGGCGGCGGCCCGCCCCGATCCCGTACCGGCGGTCCTCCACCAGCTCGCGACGCAGCTCGGCGGCCGGGCGGTCCTGCTGACGGCGCGGGGCGAGGAGGTCCACGCGGCGGGCCGCCGCCCGGGCCCGGAGGCGGCGGGGGCCCTGACCCGGCTGGCCCGGGTGGTCGCCCGCGAACGCCCCGGCTCCCCCTCCTCGGCCACCGACACCCACGGCGGCACCCACCTGTCCGCGTACGCGCTGGGCGGCGGCGAGGGCCTGGTCCTGGCGCTGGCGACCCGGCAACGGGAGTCCGGCGACCACACGGTGGCGGGCATCGCGGTGGTCCTCCTCTCCCTCCTGGCCGCCCCCCACCAGGGCGCGGACGCGGCGGGCCGTTCGGCGGCCCTGGTCCGGATGCTCCTGGGCGCCTCCCCCGCCGAGGCGGCCCCGCTTCTCGGCGCCACCGGCCCCTGGACGGTGATCCACGCCCGCCGCACGGACGGGGCCCCGGCGGACGCCCTGACGGCCGGGGCCCTCGGCGCCGCCCTGGGCACGGCCCTGGTCGACGCGGGGGGCGGGGCGGGCGAGGCGGTCCGGCTGCTGCTGCCGTGCGACGAGGAGGGGTCGGCGGCGGGCGGGGAGCCGCTGAACGACGATCCGGCGAGGACGGATTCACGGCGCCGGTCCGACCGGGCCGACCGGCTCACCCCGCAGCCAGGCTGGACGCTCGGCGCGTCCGCGCCCACCCCCGTCACCGCTCTCGCCGCCGCCGACACCCTGGCCGCCCGCGCCCTGGCCCACGCGCGGGCGACCCGAGCCCCGTTGACGGTGGACGCCCCCACGAGCGGCCTCGCCGCACTGGTCCCGCCCGAACAGGCGGCCGCCCACGCCCGAGCCCTCCTCGCCCCGCTCACCGCGCCGCTGGCCGACACCCTGCGCTGCTGGCTCTCCCTCCACGGCAGTTGGGACCGTACGGCGGTGGCCCTGGGCGTCCACCGCAACACCGTCCGCCAACGCATCGGGCGGTGCGTGGAGTTGCTGGGCGCGGACCTGGACGACATGGACGTGCGGGCGGAGTTGTGGTTCGCGCTGCGGCAGGCCTGACCACCGCCCCGGAGGCAAAAGCCTTCGCGCCTCCGTGACGCGCTGACTAGTCTCCCGCGCATGGCCTCACTCGCGCGGCACCGCCTGTCCCCTGCCGACACCGGCCCGGCGCTGCGCGCACTGCGCGCGTGGACACCGCCCGACGCCCCGTCCGGGAGCCTGCACCCCGGGGACGTGGGCTGGCTGCTGCGGCTGGACGACGCGACCGTCTACCTCTGGACCGACGCGCAGACCTCCTCGCAGGCCGAGGCCCGGCCCGACGCCGCGGCGAAGGCGGCACCCGTGGCGGTCGGCTTCCTCGACGGCCCCGTGCTGCGCGTGACCACCGCGCCGGGGGCCGACTTCGGAGCGCTCGCGGCGGACGCGGAGGACCTGCTCGCACCCGGCAACGACGCGACCGACGGCCTGCCCGTACCCGGCTGGGAACCGGACACGGAGGAGCCCTGGCTCGTCTTCTCCTGGACCCCGGAGCCGGTGTCGAACCGCGCGGTGGAAATCACCGGGTCCGACGCCGCCGACCGGGCACTGGTGCATCGAGCCGCCTTCGCGGGATCCACGTTCTCCGTCGACCACTGGCGCAGGATGAAGGAGTCCCCCGCGGGCCACCTCGCCGTGGAGACGCTCGTCCGCACACCCTCCGGTGACCCCGCCGCCGCCGCGACCGGCTGGTTCGGGGGCGCGGGCAGGTGCGGACTGCTCGAACCGGTCGGCACCGACCCGGAACACCGCGGCCGCGGCTACGGCCGCGACGCCGTACGGGGTGCCTGCGCGGCACTCGCCGACCGGGGCGCGAGCACGGTGGCCGTCCTGACGCCGGCCTCCAACGAGGCGGCGGCGGCGCTCTACCGATCGGCCGGATTCACGCTCGTACGCGAGAACCACGACTGGACGCGCCCCGGCCGGGGGTGAACACCGCTTCCCTCACGTCCCGGCGCCCTGGTGTGTACTCCACAACCGTCCCTCGGTATGTTGCAGTGGCAAAGGGGGACTGTGTGGCACGGGATTACGACAGTCAGCTGCTGGAATCGGTGGGGGTACGCCGCCGCAGAACGCGGGACGCTCTGCTCTTCGGCGTGGGGCGCGCACGGCGCACCGCCGACGAGCGGCTCGGGAAGGTATTCGCGGGCATCGCCATCACCGCCGTGCTCTGCGCCGGGTACGTCGAGCGCCGGCCTCACCAAGATCAGCGACGTCATGGCCGGCCTCAGGGGCACGGGCAGCGTCGAGATCCCGACGCTGCCGCCAGGCGCGATCACCCTGCCGGACGGCGGGTTCAAACTCGCGGACGGCACTCTGCACCTTCCCGAGGGTGCGACCGTCCCTGAGGCCGCGTTCACCATCCCGAGGAACTCGGTCAAGCTCCCGGAGGGAGCGGAGATCCCCGCCGGAGCGATCGACCTCGGCGACGGCGTGGTCCACCTCCCCGAAGGTATGACCCCGCCCGCAGGATCCCTACCGATCCAGGAAGGCGCCCTCAAACTCCCCGTCTTCAAAGGCACCGACAAGGACGGCAACATCGTCCACGTGGACCGCGAGGGCAACATCCTCGGGAAAGACGGCACGCTCAAGCAGCACCACACCGCCTCTCAACACGAGAACCCACCCGCAGGCAGCTTCGCGCCTGCCGAACAACTGACGCCGGCAGGTCACGGGCGGGGGGATCACCGCCGAGGGTGTCGGCCACGAGAGGCCGGCACACAATCTGGACGACGCAAACGGCGACGCGCACCGCGGAGGCGGCTCATCAGCCCCACCGTCGGGGCCCTATGGGCCAGAGGGCCCCGAAACGCAGGCGGGGGGCCACGGTGGCGGCAGCCCGGCGGCCTTCGATCCACCGCGTGGATTCTGATCCGGAGAATTCAGGAGATTGCCGACCATGCTGATGCGCGCGCCCAGCGAGAGTGGCTCGTGGTCCTGGAACCTGGAGGACGTCACGAAGCCTGGTCCGGAGTTCGCGCTCGTGACTGCGGCACGCATGAGCGGGGTGCTGGAGAAGCACGGCCTGCTGGTGCCGTCCTCACTTGAGTGGGCCTGGTTCGAGACCGGCAGGGGCGGCCTCGGTGTCCACAGCCGCCTGGACCTCGGCACGCGTTCGCTCGACGATCCTGCGTTGCCCGATGCGCTCCGCGCCTGTCGGCCGACCGGTCACCCGCGGGCAGAGATCGGCGGAATCCTCGTGCTCGGCTCGGGCGCCTGGTTCAACGCGGACGGGGAACGGCACAGGGAACACCGTCTGGTGGAACTCATGGTGGCGCCGGACGAGACGGACCTCTGGGTCGAACTGTCCGTGTACCACGATGTCTGGGGTCCGTGCGATTTCCGGGGCGAGCCGCATCCAGCCATCCACGCCGCCAACGCGCCGCGGCTCGCATCGGCCCTCCAGGAGCTTGTTCAGGTGCTCGGAGCCGAGGCGGAACCGGGAGAGCCGACGTACTACGGTCGAGCGGAGGGATACGGGCTGAAGGCGCCCGAGATGATTGACGGGCGGGGCCCGGACCTCACCGACGCAGTGCTCGGCTAGGCACCCGATCCGGCCCCCATCTCCCTTCGGCCAACCTCTGCACGAGATCAGAAGTGCCCTGTACTGGTCCGCGCTCCGCCACCGACACCGACACCCACGTGACGTGCGATGCCACCGCTTCCGCCGACGCGCGCGGCTCCTGAACCCCTCAGCCCAGCAGGCCCCCGAAGCGGACCGCCGACGGCGTCACGCCCAGGCTCGACTCGCCGAAGGAGACGCTGCCCTTCGTGACCGGGCCCGTGCGGCTGCCCTTGAGGAGCCAGACGCCTCCCTGGTTGGTGTTCTCCCCGGGGGCCGCCACCGCGAGCGTGGCCGGTACGCCCTTGGCCGGGGCCACCACGTGGACCTCGCCGCCGAACGCGTCACCCTGCTCGTCGGCTCCGGGGACGTTCGCCGTCGACTGGCCGATCACCTTCGTGTCGGCTCCCGTGATGCCCGAGGCGCGGCCCTTGAAGACCAGGACCCCGCCGGCGTCCTTGGCCGTGCCCACGTCCTCGCCCGGCAGGCCCACGACGACCTCGCCGTAGCCGTCGCCGTCCAGGTCCCCCACCGAGGCGCTCGCGCCCAGGTCGTCGCCCGCCTCGTCCGCACCCGGCACACCTGTGGTGTCCTGGGTGATCCACTTCGGCTTCACCGCGGTGTTCTGGCCCTTGGGGCCGCCGAGGACGACCGCCACCGCGCCGCCCTTGCTCGGGAAGTCCAGGTCGCTGTCCCCGCCGGTGGGCCGGCGGGTGAAGACCAGGTCCGGGTAGGCGTCGCCGTTGACCGAACCGACTGTCACCGTGGAGTGCTGCAGGTACGTCCCCGGCGCGGTGACGATGGGCGTGTAGGTGAAGCCCGTACCCGTCGACAGGTACAGCGACCGCCCGCCGCAGTCCGGCTCGTCGTCGCAGCCACTGCTCACCAGCAGGTCGTCCTTGCCGTCGTTGTTCATGTCCACGACCTGCACTCGCTCGAAGACGGTGACGCCGTCGGCGGTGAGCGCCGTGCGCGTGCTGCCGACCGATCCGTCCGCGCCGATGTTCTCGTCCAGCACGATCTTTCCGACCCACTCGGTGCGGTCGATGCCGGCCGCGTCCGTCCGGCCGTCGCCGTCGAAGTCGCCCAGCGCGTATCCCTGGCCCCGGAACTCGACGGCCCGGGTGCCGAGGCCGCTCTTGCCGCCGAACAGGATGGCCTTCGGGCCGCTGCCCGGCGAGACCAGCAGGTCGGTGTACCCGTCGCGGTCGATGTCCGCGGGCGTTCCCGCCCCGAAGCGGGCGTTCGCGGCGGCCGTGCCGGGGATCCCGGACGTGTTCTGGTTGATCACCCGGTGGCGGGCGGGGCTGATGCCCTTCGCGTCGCCCGGATAGACCACCAGGTACCCGGCCTTCTTGAGACCGGACACGGTCCCGTCGGGCACCGAGGCGTACATGTCCTCGTATCCGTCCCCGTTGAAGTCCACCTGCTGACGCTCGGCGGAGACCGGTGCGGCCGCCACCGCCGTACCGGAGAAGGCCGGTGCGGCCGCCGTAGCCGCGAGCGTCACGAAGATCGCCGACGCGGTGCGGAGTCGAGAAGTCTTCATCGTTGTTTCATCCCCCAGATGTGCTCACGTGAGCACGTGCTCACGTGCTTAGGAAGACCATCCACACCCCGAATGGTTGTGCACTCCGGAACCAGCCCGATCTCCTTGCGCGCGAGGATGGCTCCAGAGCCTTCTCCTTGCGTTATCGGCAAGCTTGCGTGCATCTCGCGCAAGGATCCGTACGCTCGATCTCATGGCTCACGAACACCAGCACCAGCACCAGCACCAGCACCAGCACCAGCACCAGCACGGACATGCGGCTCACTCCCACGGTTCCGACGCGACGCCGAACGGCCTCCCCGAGATCCTCGACCTCGACGCCGCGCTCTTCGCGCCCCACCTGACCGCACTCACCGGGCGCATCGCCTGCCTGGCCGGTGACGACGTCCGGAGGATCGTCGACCTCGGCTCGGGCACCGGGACCGGCACGTTCGCCCTGTTGGAGCGGTTCCCGACCGCCCGGGTGACCGCTGTCGACAGCTCCCCCGAGATGCTGGAGCGCCTCGCCTCGGCGGCCCGGGACCGGGGGCTCGGCGACCGCGTGCGCACGCTGGAGGCCGACGCCGGTACGGGGCTGCCCGGGGTCGTCGACGCCGACCTCGTCTGGGCGTCCGCGTCCCTGCACCACCTGGACGATCCCGCCACCGCCCTGGCCGGCATCCGCGCCGCGCTGCGTCCCGGCGGGCTGCTGGCCGTAGCGGAGGTGGACGGGATGCCGACCTTCCTGCCCGAGGACGGGGAGCCGGGCGCGCTGGAGCGCCGCTGCCGCCAGGCCCTCGACGGCCTGCATGCCGAGCAGTTGCCGCACCGGGGCGCCGACTGGGGCTCCCTGCTGACGGCCGCCGGCTTCTCCGTCGAGCAGGAGCGCGCCGAGCCGTGGGAGCTGCGCGCCCCGCTGCCCGAGGGGGCCGGCCGGTACGCCTATCTCGTCTTCGAGCGCATCCGCGGCAACCTGGTCGGGCGCATCTCGCCGGCGGACCTGGCCGCGCTCGACCGGCTCATCGGCGGCGGGCCCGAGGACGTACGCCACCGGGACGACCTCGTGGTGCGGTCGATCCGTGAGACGTGGATGGCCCGCCGCCCCGCCTGATGCCTGATGCCGGGGCCGGTCCCGGTCCGGCCCCGGCATCAGGCCCCGGTCAGGCCTCAGACCGTGCGCAGCTCCCATCCCCGGGCCGTTCGCGTGACCTCGCGGAAGCCGTGGCGGTGCAGGGCGTCGATCTCGTCGACGTCCTCGGGGTACGCGCAGGTGATGAGACGGTCGATGCCGCAGGGAGTCAGCCAGTCCCGGGCTTGGGCGAGCAGCCGGGCGAGAGTCTTCTCGGCCTCCTCCGGGGCGTCGGTGACCAGGTCGACATCGGCCAACTCCGCCAACCCGCCTCCACGGCCGACACGTTCGGGGCGGTCGAGCGTGGTGTCCAGCTCCAGGTGGCCCAGCACGCGGTCACCGGCGAGGGCGGTGAAGCGGGTACCGAGGGAGCCGAGCGTCCGCAGCAGGGTCGGACCTTCCCGCCCGGCCTGCTCACCGGTGTCGGGAAGGCCGCTCACATCGGCAAGCAGCAGCACCTCCGTGGCGCCCGTGTGCACGAAACCAGCCCGCTCCAGCGCTGAGCGGACGTGCGGCCAGGCGGCGGGTACGCCGTACACCCCCGGGCAGGGAAGCGTTCCGTCGGCGTGGACGCTGCGCGCCCGCCACCGGGTGGCGGTCGCCAGGCACGCGGAGAGCAGGAGGTCCGCCGCGTCCGAGGAGACGGTGTCGCCGTCGCCGTCGCCGGGGTGGTGCACGACCCAGGGGATGGCCGCGGCTCCCCGGTAGTCGGGGCCGACGTCCGGCTCGTCGCGGTAGCGGTGCAGATGGGCCGCCGCGACGACGCGGCCGCGGTGCTCGGTCACGAGCGTGAGGCGCTCCGCGACCCACGGATCGACGATGTACTCGTCGGGCCGGGACTCAAGGCTGCTCAGGACAGTGTTGACCGACGTGCTGACGCCGGGAAGCACCGCGGCGACATGGCGGTTCACCAGGTCGGTCAGCTGGTGGCGGTCACTGCGGCGGAAGGTGCGCACGGCAGGTGAAAAGGACATGGCGATCCTCTGGAGTGGAGTGAGGGAAGACCGCCATGCGATGCGGCACACCGCGACGCTAACAGATGCGTGGAAGGTGCCACCGGCCCGTCTGCGACGGCTTCCGCGGAGCGGTGCGCTCCGTTCACGTGGTGACCGCGACGACCGTTCCCGCCGAGACCGCCGCCACGGTCCGCATCACCGCGGCGTTCACCGCTTCCGCGCCCCAACTGCTCTGCTCCAGTTCCTTCGCCCGCGTGTAGACCTTGCCGGACCACGGGATGGAGCGGTGCAGGGTCGGCAGTGTGCCGCTCGCGGAGAGCAGTCCGACCAGTGCCGCCGTACGGGCGTCGGGTTCCGCTCCGTCGATCAGGACGGCCCGGACCCTCTCCACCAAGGCCTTCTTGTACCCGGTGTCCGCGACCGTCGTCGACGTCGTACGGAACAGGCCCAGCGTCTTCTTGGTCTCCTGGCGCAGCGCGCCGCGCTCGACGAGCCGGTCGAGGACCGCCTCCCGCGTGACCACCCCCGTACCGATCTCGATCAGCAGCGTCTGTACGCCGCGCACGCGCTCCCCGACCTTCGCGTGGGCGGCCCGGAGCAGCGGATCGAACGGCGCACGGCCGGCCACGGCGTGGACCTTGACGCCGTTCAGCCCCTGGTCGTCCTCGTCGGCCCTGATCCGGCCGCCGAGGCCCAGCTCGACGAGGGCCGCGCCGCCCAGCGTGTAGTACAGCGTGCCCGCCCCCGCGATGGCTCCGGACCTGTCGTCCATCATCAGCAGCGTCAGGTCCTCGACGATGAGCGTCTCGTTCTCGGTCTGCATGGTCATGTCCCACCGTCGGCGTCGGATGAACCCGGCTCTCTCCTCTCAAGCCTGCCCCGCGAGGAGCGGGCGGGGCGGTGTGGGCTGTCACCTCTGTTCATGACAGACGTCATGAACAGAGGCCGTGCGGGGTCCGGCGGTCGTTGTGGTCTCGATGAGTTTTCCCGCCCGCCTCGGTCCTACTGGTGGAGGGCAACAGCCCCCTCCTCATCGAAAGCTCCCGGACAGGCGGTATCCACGATGACCGAAACGATGAACAAGCAGTTCACCGCGATCCTGCGGAAGAGCCCGGAGAAGGGTGGCTGGACCTACGTCGTGTGGCCCGGGTCGGCCGAGTTCTTCGGCACCCGCGGCCTGGTGAAGGTCCGGGGCACCATCGACGGTCACCCGTTCCGCAGTTCGTTCATGGCCCTGGGCGACGGCACGCACAAGCTGCCGGTGAAGGCGGACGTACGCAAGGCGATCGGCAAGGAGGAAGGGGACAGCGTGACCGTCGTCCTGGAGGAGCGGGTGGACGCTTGACCTCCGGATCGATCGCCCTGTCGTGGCAGCGGCGATCACCGCAGCGGTGCCGAACCGCGCCCCACGATCCGCCGCTACATTGGCTGCCGGGCGGGCAGCCGGGTTGAGCCGGGACGGCTGAGCCAGGACGGCTGGGCCAGGACGACGGATGAGGAGCGACGCGTGCGATTCGCGCTGGAAGCACTGCTGGTCGACGTGCCGGACGAGCAGGCCGCCGAGGCTCGCGCCTTCTACCGGTCGAGGGTGGCCGGCCGTGGGCCCGCCTCGTACGAGGAGCTGGAGGAGGCCCGCGCGAAGAAGCCCACTCCTCGTGCCGCCGTTCCGCCCGCCGCCGAAGAGACGGTCGAAGCCGCCGGCGTACGGGTCCCTGTCCGGATCTTCCTCCCCGCCGGCGGCCCGCCCCGGGCCGTCTACCTGGGCATCCACGGCGGCGGCTTCTACATGGGCTCAGCAGCACAGGGCGACGAACGCCACCGCGAACTCGCGGACGCGCTCCAGATCGCCGTCGTCGGCGTCGACTACCGGCTCGCGCCCGAGCACCCCTGGCCTGCCGCGCCCGACGACTGCGCGGCGGTCGCGCTCTGGCTCGTCGAGGAGGCCGAGGCCCGCTTCGGGACCTCCCGGCTCGCGATCGGCGGAAGCTCGGCCGGGGCCACCCTCGCCCTGGCGACCTTGCTCCGGCTGCGGGACCGGGGCGTCGTCGAGCGGTTCGTCGGGGCCGCGCTCCGCTTCGGTACGTGGGACCTGAGCGCGGGAACCCCGGGCGGCCGCCTCATCGCCGACGAGTACTTCCTCCAGGCGTACGCCGGCCACGTGGCCGACCGCACCCTTCCCGACATCTCGCCCCTCTACGCCGACCTGAGCGGGCTTCCCCCGACGCTGCTGGTCGTGGGCAGCGAGGACATCCTGCTGGAGGACAACCTGACGCTGGCCGGTCGGTTGTCGGCGGCCGGCAACGACGTGGAGCTGCGCGTCTATCCCGACGCGCCCCACGGCTTCACCGGCCACCCCACCGCGCTGGCCGCGACCGCGCTCGAAGGCATCCACTCCTGGCTGCGCGACAGGATCAGTCGCCCCTGACCCGGGCGTGCAGATGCATGTCGTGCCGGCCGTCGTCATGCACGGCCGCGTTGCGCTTGGTGCCCTCCAGGCGGTAGCCGGCCTTCGTGGCGACCCCGCACGAGGCGTGGTTGCGCGTCGAGTGGTCCAACTCCAGGCGGTGGAAGCCGATGTCGTCCAGCGCCCACGCGCTGACCGCCGCGAGTGCGCGGGTGGCGACCCCCGCGCCGCGTGCGTCCGGGAGCACCCAGTACGCCGCGTTCGCGACGCCGTCGTCGAAGTCCAGGCCGCGCAGCGCCATCCGGCCGAGCACCTCGCCGCTGTCGCGGGCGACGGCCCAGTGGCAGCCCTTCTCCCGCTCCCAGTCCCGGCGGTAGCCGTCGAACCACTCCCGGACCCGGTCCTCGGTCGAGGGCCGGTGCGTGTGCCAGCGGCGGGTCTCCTCGTCCTCGTACGCGGAGAGGAAAGCCGCCGCGTCCCTCCGCTCCCAGGGGCGCAGCAGCAGGCCGTCGCCGCCGCTTACCGGGAGCACGGGTTGCGGAGCACCGGCGAGGCAGCCGGAGATCATCGTGGGCGGTGTCGACAGGACGCGGGTCATGGCTCCCATTCTCCTTACGCTTCCCGCGTGAACACGTTCCACGGCGGTAACGGCCGATACCTGGAGATGACCAACGGCGGCACGGCGGTGTTCGTGAATGTGCTGATGCTCGCCGTGTCCACGCTCGCCCACGACCCGTGGGACTTCCGGTTCGCCGCTCTGCTGACGCTCCAGGACCAGAGCCTCATGGGGCGCGGGGTGGTCGGCTTCGGCCTGGCGGACCTGGACTGGGGGGACACTCCGCAGGAGCGGGCCGCGGCGAAGGACTTCCTGCTCCGCGTCCTCGATCTGGCGCTCTCCCGCCACCGATGGGAGGAACTGACGTACGAGCCTCCCCGCGCCGAGGGCTACCTGCGCACGTACCGGTCGATGCTGGAGGAGTTCGACCCTGCGACAGCGAAGGCCGACGCGGCTGCTCTGCCCGGGCCGGAGAAAGCCGCGATGGCCTCGTGCGTACGTCACCGGGTGCTGGACGGGTCGCCGTTCTGGGACGTGTGCGTGTTCTGCTCGGCCGGGGTCTGAGTGCCCGTGTCCCGCCCTCTCAGGAGCGTCCGCCGCGCTGCCAGCGCTGCGCCCCGAGGAGCGTGGGTCCGCCCGAGAGCCGGTCCGCGAACGGCTGGACCAGGTGCCGTGCCTCGTCCGGGAGCGCCTGTACGGCCGCGACCACTCCCGTCGTGCGGGCCCCCTCGTCGTCGACCAGAACCGCCACGAAGCTCAGTCGCCCGTCCGGCTCCGCGCCCAGCAGCCCCTGCTCGACCGGGCCCGAGGCACGGTCCTGCGCAGGCCACCGGGCGGTGATCAGCGTGTACGGGGCGTCCGCCGCCGGTTCGCGGCGCAGCAGCACCACCGTCGCGTCCGCCGTGAACGCCCGGTAGAGACGGGCCTTCCAGAACGGCTCCTCGGTCGCGAACCGTTCGGCGGCCGCACGGTCCGCGACGTCGACGACGTGGACGCTCCCATTGCTGTAGACCCCCGCAACACCTCCCGGCGGTGTCCCGAATGCGGGCACACCGACAAGGAGAACCGGCCCACACAGGAGAAGTTCCACTGCGTCTCGTGCGGCCACTCAGCGCACGCGGACACGGTGGGCGCCCTGAACGTTCTACGGGCCGGGCTGGTCCGTCGCAACGCCGACCAGGCATAGCGAGAAGCCCCCTCGTTCACGAGGGGGAGGAGTCACGTAGGACCAGTGCTCCTCGGACAGCTCCATCAACTGGTCGGCCACATCCGGCTGGTCCTGGGCGTGAACGTAGAACGGCATGCCGCGACCGTACCGGAGCGGTCCCGGCCGGCCGCTCACGCCTCACGCCTCACGGCCGCAGCCGGACCAGCCCCGGGCCTGACGGGTGACCGGGCTCGAAAGCATCGGGAATCCCCAGCCTCAGGCCCCGGCTCCGGGCGACCCGGTGGACGTCCCGCAGGGAGTGCGCCAGAGCGGCGGCGACGTGGCGGAGCTGGACGCTCGTGGACCCGTCGTCCGCGACCATGTCGTCCGCGTGGTCCAGGAGTTCGTACGCCATGCCGAGCTGCATGGCCTCGACCCGGTCGGCCGTACGCGAGACCTGCCCGTCGCCGTCGCCGACCACGTAGCAGGGCCTGCCTTCCGTTCCGGTCCAGGGAAGCAGGCGTGCGGCGTTCTGGGGCTGTTCGTTCATGGGGGCGCCAACTCCGTGCGCGGTGGGGGTGAATTCTTCGCTGCGTAGCGATCCACTCACAGAGTGCGAGCGACGCGGCTAGGCTCGCCAGGGGGTTCGGGGTGACATCGCGCTCGTCGCACGGGAGTTGGCTGTGAGTAATACCTATGGCACATGGTTGAAGGCTCAGCGGGAGGCGGTCGGGCTGACGCAGCAGCAGGTTGCGGACATGGCGATCATGACGCGGTCGCATATCTCGCACATCGAGGCAGGGCGTCGCATGCCGAGCGAGGAGGACGCCCTGCGGCTGGACAAAGCGCTGGGCACAGGGGATGTGCTGACCACTTTCCGGCCCCAGGCAGATGACCGTTCCGTCGCGGAACGATTCAAGGCTGCTCGGAAACTTGAGGAACAGGCGACGTTCATCCGCGAGTTCGCCATCGCCTATTTTCCCGGAATCCTCCAGACACCCCGGTACGCGGATGCGGTGCTGGGCACAGCATTTCCGCCGTACAGCGATGAGGAACGTGACAAGGCCGTCGTCTCACGACTGGAGAGGGCCAAGATCCTGGAGCGTCCCACGTCGCCCGTAGTCTGGGCGGTGCTGGATGAAGCTGTCCTCCGGCGCGTGGCGGGGAGTGCGGACATCATGGCGGAACAGATCATGCATGTGGTGCGTCTGACCGAGCATGGCCGAATCCGCGCCCATGTACTGCCTCTGGGCGGTCCCATCTGCAATCTGCACCAGAGCATGGTGACGCTGATGCACTTCGAGGATCAGCCACCAGTGGCGTACTCCGAAGGCACGCAGGTGGCCAAGGTGCACGATGCACCGCACTTGGTCGAGCGGATCGAGGCCGCCTACGCTCTGGCCATGAGCGACGCGCTGTCCCTCCCCGAGTCGCTGAACGTGCTCAGGGCAGCGGCGAAGGAGTACGGATACCGTGAGTGAAGGCACCAACCTGCTCGCCACATGGCGGAAGTCGACCTACAGCGGCCCGGACAAGGACAGCTGCCTGGAAGTCCACGACCACCACCCCACCGCCGTCCCCGTCCGCGACTCCAAGGTCCCCGGCGGGCCCGCCCTGCTCATCCCCGCCGCCGGGTGGACCTCCTTCGTGGACGCGGTCAAGCGCGGGGCCCTTTCCGCCTGACCCGAGAGACAAGCGGAAAGGGCCCGGGGCTCACTCCCCCACGTACTCCGCCAGGTGCTCGCCCGTCAGCGTGGAGCGGTCGGCGACCAGGTCCGCCGGGGTGCCCTCGAAGACGATCTGCCCGCCGTCGTGGCCGGCGCCGGGGCCGAGGTCGATGATCCAGTCGGCGTGGGCCATCACCGCCTGGTGGTGCTCGATGACGATCACCGACTTTCCGGAGTCGACCAGCCGGTCCAGCAGGCCGAGGAGCTGTTCCACGTCCGCCAGGTGCAGGCCGGTGGTCGGCTCGTCGAGTACGTAGACGCCGCCCTTGTCGGCCATGTGCGTGGCCAGCTTCAGGCGTTGGCGTTCGCCGCCGGACAGGGTGGTGAGCGGCTGGCCGAGGCTCAGGTAGCCGAGGCCGACGTCCACGAGTCGGTCGAGGATCTTGTGTGCGGCCGGGATGGCCGCCTCGCCGGAGGCGAAGAACTCCTCGGCCTGGGCGACCGACATCGCGAGGACCTCGCTGATGTCACGGCCGCCCAGGTGGTAGTCGAGGACCGAGGCCTGGAACCGCTTGCCCTCGCAGTCCTCGCAGGGGCTGGAGACGCTCGCCATCATGCCGAGGTCGGTGAAGATGACGCCCGCGCCGTTGCAGGTGGGGCAGGCGCCCTCGGAGTTGGCGCTGAACAGGGCGGGCTTCACGCCGTTGGCCTTGGCGAAGGCCTTGCGGATCGGCTCCAGGAGTCCCGTGTACGTCGCCGGGTTGCTGCGGCGGGAACCCTTGATGGGGCTCTGGTCGACCGAGATGACGTTCTCGCCCGCCGGGATCGAGCCGTGGACGAGCGAGCTCTTTCCGGAGCCCGCCACTCCGGTGATGACGGTGAGCACGCCGAGCGGGATGTCGACATCGACGTCCCGGAGGTTGTGCGAGGTCGCGCCGCGGATCTCCAGCGCCCCGGTGGACTTGCGCACCTCCTCCTTGAGCACGGCCCGGTCGTCGAGGTGGCGGCCGGTGACCGTGTCGGAGGCGCGGAGTCCTTCGAGGGTGCCCTCGAAGCAGACCGTGCCGCCCGCCGTACCGGCCCCGGGGCCGAGGTCGACCACGTGGTCGGCGATGGCGATGGCCTCCGGCTTGTGCTCCACGACCAGGACCGTGTTGCCCTTGTCGCGCAGGCGCAGCAGCAGGTCGTTCATGCGCCGGATGTCGTGCGGGTGCAGGCCGATGGTCGGCTCGTCGAAGACGTAGGTGACGTCGGTGAGCGAGGAGCCGAGGTGGCGGATCATCTTGACGCGCTGGGCCTCGCCGCCGGACAGGGTGCCGGAGGGACGGTCCAGGGCGAGGTAGCCGAGGCCGATCTCCACGAAGGAGTCCAGGGTCTGCTGGAGGGCTTCGAGGAGCGGGGCGACCGAGGGTTCGTCCAGGCCGCGGACCCATTCCGCGAGGTCGCGGATCTCCATCGCGCAGGCGTCGGCGATCGAGATCTTGTTGATCTTCGAGGAGCGGGCGCCCTCGGTGAGCCGGGTCCCCTCGCACTCGGGGCAGGTGGCGAAGGTGACCGCCCGGTCGACGAACTCCCGGATGTGGGGCTGCATCGACTCGCGGTCCTTGGACAGGAACGACTTCTGGATCTTGGGAATCAGCCCCTCGAAGGTGAGGGTGGAGCCCTCGACCTTCACCTTGGTCGGCTCCCGGTAGAGGAAGTCCTGCATCTCCTTCTTGGTGAACTTGGCGATCGGCTTGTTCGGGTCGAGGAAGCCTGAGTCCGCGTAGATCCGCACGGTCCACCAGCTGTCCGACTTCCAGCCGGGGATGGTGAACGCGCCCTCGGCGATCGACTTGGAGTCGTCGTAGAGCTGGGTGAGATCGATGTCGGAGACCGAGCCGCGGCCCTCGCAGCGGTTGCACATGCCGCCGGTACGGCTGAAGGTCGCCTTGACCGCCTTCTTGTTGCCGCGCTCGACGGTGATCGCGCCGCTCGCCGTCACCGAGGGGACGTTGAAGGCGAACGCGCCGGGCGGGCCGATGTGCGGCTCGCCCAGCCGGCTGAAGAGGATGCGCAGCATGGCGTTGGCGTCGGTGGCGGTGCCGACCGTGGAGCGGGGGTCGCTGCCCATCCGCTGCTGGTCGACGATGATCGCGGTCGTCAGCCCGTCGAGGACGTCGACGTCGGGTCGCGCCTGCGTGGGCATGAAGCCCTGGACGAAGGCGGGGTAGGTCTCGTTGATCAGCCGCTGGGACTCCGCGGCGATCGTGGCGAAGACGAGCGAGCTCTTGCCCGAGCCGGAGACCCCGGTGAACACCGTCAGCCGGCGCTTCGGGAGCTCGATGCTGACGTCCTTCAGGTTGTTCTCCCGCGCGCCGTGCACGCGGATCAGGTCGTGGCTGTCGGCAGCGTGCGGCGCGGGCGGCTGCTGGGTCTTCGTTCGCGGAGCCATGCTCGTCGTCTCTCCATTACTGGTGCGCGGAGCCTGCTGGTGCGGGGGCCCTGCTGGTACGGCTCGTGGGGCTTGGTAACGCGGCTCGTGGGGCTTGGTACGGGCGCCCGTTGGTGCGCGGAGCCTACTGGTCGTGCGTGAGGGCCGGGGCCTGTTTCGGCCCCGGCCCCTCAGGGGCTGATGGGCTGGTGCTACTTCTTGGCCTGGGTGATGCGGAGCATGTTGCCGGCGGGGTCGCGGAAGGCGCAGTCGCGGACGCCGTACGGCTGGTCGATCGGCTCCTGGAGCACCTCTCCGCCCGCCGCGCGGACCTTCTCGAAGGCCGCGTCGACGTCCTCGGAGGAGAGGATCACGCCGCGCAGCATGCCCTTGGCGAGCAGCTCGGCCATGGTCCGGCGGTCGGCTTCCGGGGCGTTCGGGTCCGCGAGCGGGGGCTCCAGGACGATCTCCACGTCGGGCTGCGCGGGAGACCCGACGGTCACCCAGCGCATTCCTTCGAATCCGACGTCGTTGCGCACCTCCATTCCCAGGGCGTCGCGGTAGAAGGCGAGCGCCTTGTCGTGGTCGTCGACGGCGATGAAGCACTGCGAGAGCTTGATGTTCATGCATTTCACGCTACGGGCGGGCCTTGCGATCCGCTTCTCCATTCCTGACCGGTCTCGTGAGCAGCTTGGCGACGCACGCCGGGATGGTCTCGCCCGCGTCGTGGGGGCGGGCCCGGTAGGCGCTCGGGCTCTCGCCGACCAGCTCGGTGAAGCGGGAGCTGAACGAGCCGAGTGACGTACAGCCGACGGCGAAGCAGACGTCCGTGACCGACAGGTCGCCCCGGCGCAGCAGTGCCTTGGCCCGCTCGATGCGGCGGGTCATGAGATAGCTGTACGGGGTCTCGCCGAAGGCCGCCCGGAAGCTGCGGGAGAAGTGTCCGGGCGACATCAGCGCGGCACGGGCCAGCGAGGGCACGTCGAGCGGTTCGGCGTACGCGCGGTCCATGCGGTCGCGGGCCCGACGCAACCGGGCCAGGTCCTCCAGCCTCACCCCTTCACCCTCCCACGGCCGCCGGCGCCCAGCCCGTCCCCCGGAGGCAGGAGGCTGGAGGCGGTCACCACTCGCGCTCGGCGATCAGCTTCTCCGGGTCCGCGTCCACGAAGCCGTACGCCGTCGCGATGATCCAGAAGGCCTCGCCTATCTCCTCGCGGGCGACCGTCTCGATCTCGCTGCCCGCCGCCTCGAACTCCGCCTCCAGGTCGTTGAAGGCCCGGGTCGGCGCGGCGGTCAGGGCGTACAGGGCGGTGAGGTCAGCGGGCCTCTCGGCCTCGATCCGCTCGCACAGGGCGCGCAGGACCGCCGTGCCCTTGTCCAGGACGTGGTCGGGGAAATAGTCGTCCTCGTACAACAGGGCCAGGAACGTGTACTCCGCCAGCTGCTCGCGCGTGATGGTCACGATGGTCTCCCGCATACGTCCGTACGTTCCGTCGCCGTCAAGTTCCGTCGCCGTCGTTCCGATACTCCCCCACGCCACTGACAATCGGCCCGCACACTGGTTCCGGGCCGGTGCCTCCGGGGCTCCGCGTGCCGAGCATCACCCTGGACAGCGACCACAACCGGCGGGTAACTTCGAAGCAGGTCTGAGCAAGCGCTTAGCCGAGCACGACGAGCACCGCGAGAACAACGAGATCGAATCGACTGCCGACCTAGGAGGCATCCCGTGCGCCGTACGGTATTCAACGAGGACCACGAGGCGTTCCGGGAGACCATCCGCGCCTTCATCGCGGCCGAGGTCGTGCCGGTCTACGACGAGTGGTTCGCGGCCGGCCAGGCGCCGCGCGACTTCTACCTCAAGCTGGGCGAGCTGGGCGTCTTCGGCATCGAGGTCGACGAGGAGTACGGCGGCGCGGGCATCGACTCGCACAAGTACGAGGCCGTGATCTACGAGGAGACCGCCCGTGCGGGCGTCTCCTTCGGCGGCTCCGGTGTGCACACGCTGCTCGGCCTCCCGTACATCAAGATGCTGGCCACCGGCGACCAGAAGAAGCGCTGGCTTCCGAAGTTCGCGAGCGGTGAGGAGATGTGGGCCCTCGCGATGACCGAGCCGGGCACCGGCTCCGACGTCGCGGGCATGAAGACCACCGCCAAGCTCTCCGAGGACGGCACGCACTACGTCCTCAACGGGTCAAAGACCTTCATCACCGGCGGTGTCCACGCCGACCGCGTGATCGTCTGCGCCCGCACCGCCGCCCCGCGCGAGGACGACCGCCGCTTCGGCATCTCCCTCTTCGCCGTCGACACGAAGTCCGCGGGCTACTCGGTCGGCCGCAAGCTCGACAAGCTGGGCCTGCGGGTCTCCGACACCGCCGAACTGGCGTTCGTCGACGTCAAGGTCCCGGTCGAGGACCTCATGGGCGAGGAGAACAAGGGCTTCGGCTACCTCGGCACCAACCTGGCCTCCGAGCGCTGGGGCATCGCCTTCGGCGCGTACGCCCAGGCCGCGGCCGCCGTCCGCTTCGCCTCGGACTACGTGCGCGAGCGCACGGTCTTCGGCAAGACGGTGGCCTCGTTCCAGAACACCAAGTTCGAGCTGGCCGCCTGCCAGGCCGAGGTGGACGCGGCCCAGGCCGTCGCCGACCGCGCGCTGGAGGCCCTGGACGCCGGTGAGCTGACGGCGGCCGAGGCCGCCTCCGCGAAGCTTTTCTGCACCGAGGTCGCCCACCGCGTCATCGACCGCTGCCTCCAGCTGCACGGCGGCTACGGCTTCATGAACGAGTACCCGATCGCCCGCCTGTACGCGGACAACCGGGTCAACCGCATCTACGGCGGTACCAGCGAGGTCATGAAGTCGATCATCGCCAAGTCCATGGGCCTGTAAGGGGTTACGTTCCGTCCATGAACGAGAGTCCCGACCCCCTGCTCGATCTGCTCCACCTGCTCGACCTGGAGCAGATCGAGCGGGACATCTTCCGGGGCGTGAGCCGCAGCGCGGTCGTGCCCCGGGTGTTCGGCGGCCAGGTCGCGGCCCAGGCGCTCGTCGCCGCGGGCCGCACCGTCCCGGACGACCGGGGAGCCCACTCCCTGCACTCCTACTTCCTGCGGGCGGGCGACCCCGGCGCGCCCATCGTCTACACCGTGGACCGCATCCGCGACGGCCGGTCCTTCACCACCCGCCGCGTCGTCGCCGTCCAGCACGGGCAGCCGATCTTCCACCTCTCCGCGTCCTTCCAGAGTCACGAGGAGGGCATGGAGCACCAGGCGCCCATGCCGGCGGCCCCGGACCCGGAGACCCTGCCGACGGCGGCCGAGATGCTGCCCCGGTACGCGGACCGCTTCAGCGATCCGGGGGTCGTGGACCGGCTGATCGAGGCTCGGGCCGCGGTGGACCTGCGGTACGTGGACGCGCCGCCGTTCGGCACGGTGGGCGAGGCGCGCGAACCGCGGTCCCAGGTGTGGTTCCGCACGAACGGCAAGCTCGCGGACGACCCGCTGCTGCACGTCTGCCTGGCGACCTACGTCTCCGACATGACCCTGCTCGACTCGGTGCTCCTCGCCCACGGGCGGGGCGGCTGGGCGGTCGGGGACGTGGTCGGCGCGAGCCTGGACCACGCGATGTGGTTCCACCGGCCGTTCCGGGCGGACGAGTGGCTGCTGTACGACCAGGAGTCGCCCTCCGCCTCCGGCGGGCGCGGACTGGGCCAGGCCCGTATCTACACCGCCGACGGGCGGCTCGCCATCACCGTCATCCAGGAAGGCGTCGTCCGCGTCCCCCGGGGATGAGCACCACCTGAAGCGTCATTTCGGACATACTCCCCACCATGAGTGACGCGGAAGCGAGCAGCGGAACCGATGGCGGGGAGTCCACGTTCACCGTGATCGTGGCGGCCGTCGCCAACCTCGGCATCGCCGTGGCGAAGGCCGTCGCCGGGCTGATCAGCGGCTCCAGCGCGATGCTCTCCGAGGCGGCCCACTCGGTCGCCGACACCGTCACCGAGGTCATGCTCCTCGCCGCGCTCAAGCGGAGCGGGAAGCCGGCCGACGAGGACCACCCGCTCGGCCACGGCCCCGAGCGCTACATCTGGGCGATGCTCGCCTCCATCGCCACCTTCGTCGGCGGGGCCGTCTTCTCCCTCTACGACGGCGTCCACACCCTGGTCGAAGGCGAGGAGCTGGGCGACCCGCTCGTCTCCTACCTCGTCCTGGCCGTCGCCTTCCTCCTGGAGGGCTACTCGCTGCGCACCGGGGTCAAGCAGGTGCGGCGCGAGGCGTCACGGCTGCGGGTGCCGGACACGTACTACCTGCGCCACACCCCGGACACGGCGGTCAAGGCCGTCGTGATGGAGGACTCGGCTGCCCTGATCGGGCTGCTGCTGGCGGCGGGCGGGCTGCTCGGCGGGCAGCTCTCGGGCTCGGGCGTCTGGGACGGGATCGCGTCCTGTCTGATCGGCCTGCTGCTCGTGTACGTGGCCTGGGTGCTCGGCCGCACCAACGCGCAGCTGCTCATCGGACGGCCGCTGCCCCCGGCGATGCGGGCCGGGGTGCGCGAGGAGCTGCTGTCGGTGCCGCACATCGTGGACGTACTGGAGCTGACCACGCTCATCCAGGGGCCGTCCGAGATCCTGATCGCCGCGAAGATCGACTTCCGGGACATGGCCACCGCCGCGGAGGTCGAATGGGCCTGCGAGGAGGCGGAGGCGCAGTTGCGCGAGCGGTTCCCGTCGGTGCGGCGGGTCTATCTGGACCCGACGCCGGGGCGGGCACAGCGGGTGCGGCGGCAATGGGACACCGGCCCCTGATCCCTACGGCGTCAGCTCCGCCACCGTCCTCGCGATCCGCCGCTCCCGTGCCTCCCGCGCCTTCGCTCCCCCCGGTCGGCTACGCGGCCGGCTCCTCCACGGGCTCCCCGGGCTCTGCCGGCCCCACGGGCTCTTCGGGCTCCGCCGGCTCCTCCTCCAGCAGCCCCGCAGCGTGCAGCAGGTAGTCCGTCATCGGGTCGTAGAAACGCGGGTCGGTGACGTGGTCGTCCAGCGGGACCGTGACCTGGAGGGTGCCCTCCGCCTCGCCGAGGAACAGGGCCGGGTCGTTGCAGTCCGCGTAACCGATCGCGTCCAGCCCCCGCTGTCCTGCGCAGCCCGCCCAGCCGTGGTCGGCGACGACCAGGTCGGGCAGCGGGCGGCCGAGGTGGGCCATGGCGTCCAGGATGGCGGCCATCGGGGCCGGGGAGTGGGTGTGCCAGAGGGTCGCCCCGCGTTCCAGCATCGCGACGTCGGCGAACTGGAAGACCATGCCCTCGTCCGCCATCAGCCCGGACGGGATGCGGACGATCTCGCAGCCCGCGCGGCGCAGCGCGTCCGCCGTCTGCCGGTGCACGTCCAGCATGCCGCCGGGGTGCCCGGTGGCGAACAGGACCCGCTCGCGGCCGTCCGCGGCCTTGCGCAGCCGGGCCGCCATCCGCTCCAGGGCGTCGACCGTCAGCTCCGGGTCGATGGTGTCCTGGCCCTGCCGGTGCGCCGGGTCGTCGTTGACGCCGCAGCGCTCGGCCATCACGGCGAGCACGTCCTGCTCGTCGGTCCAGCGGTCGCCCAGCTCCAGGCCCAGCCAGTAGTGGCGGTCGCCGTTGGCGAGCTTGCGGTAGTGGGAGAGGTTGTTGTCGCGTGGAGTGGCGACGTCCCCCGCGATACGCGTACGGACGAGGTGGTCGACGAGGGCGGCGCGGCTGGGTATCGGCATGGACCCATTGTGCCGTCCGGTGTGCGGGGCGTGCCCGGTGTCCTGCCGGGCGGACGGGGGCGCCGGGCGTTCCGCGCTGCGGAAGGTCCGCTTCCGGCCCGGACGTGCGGGCAGGTGGCCGGCCAGGCGTCCGGGTCGACGTCCGGCCGGGCAAGTCTTCCGGGACTGTTCACCCCCGCGTGACCTGCTTCTTCCCCCGTCGGACGGGGGTGGAGCTCGAATGGGATCACCCAGAGGTCTGGACCAATTGAGTCGCGCCAAACCGGTGTCCGATTCTGTCCGTTGGGGCGCTCTCGGGTAAGTGGTCTATACCTTTGACATTAGGGTGGGCCACCTGAAACGGGCACATACACAGCCGTGGGGGGCTTTATGACCGTGCATCACCTTCCGCAACCTCCGTCCGACGACGAGCTCTACTGGTACTTCGGGCCGCAACGCCGGTGGGTGCTGGTGAGCAGTTCGCTGGCCTTCGTGTTCACGGCGGCGACGATGTTCACCTTCGCGCTGCGGACCCCGGCGCTCTGGGCGTTCCTCGCGATCCTCGGCCTGAACGTCGTGGCCCTGCTGCTGTCCTCCGTGAACAGCCTGCGTCAGCGCCGGCTGACCCGGGCCTCGCACGAGGTGCTCGTCCGCGCCTGGCGGCCCGCCGGACTGCCGGGCGTGGACCTCTATCTGCCGACCTGCGGCGAGCCGCTGCCCGTGCTCGCCAACGCCTACCGCGCGGTCGCCGCCCTCGACTGGCCCGACGCGCTCACCGTCTGGGTGCTGGACGACGCCGACCGGGCCGAGGTGGCGGCCCTGGCGGCCGAGCACGGCTACCGGTACGTCGTGCGCCCCGACCGGGGCCACCTGAAGAAGGCGGGCAACCTCAACCACGCGCTCACGCTGTCCGGGGCCGAGTTCATCGCGATCCTGGACGCGGACTTCGCGCCCCGGCCGGACTTCCTGCGCCATCTGGTCCCGTATCTCGCGGACCCGGCCGTCGGCATCGTGCAGAGCCCGCAGTGCTTCGACACCGACGCGGGCATGGACTGGATCCAGCGCGCCGCCGGGGCCGCTCAGGAGTGGTTCTTCCGCTGGATCCAGCCCTCGCGGGACGCCAGCGACGCGGCGATCTGCTGCGGCAGCAACGCCGTCTACCGGCGCTCCGCGATCGACCTGGCGGGCGGCTTCGCCCGGCTCGACCACAGCGAGGACCTGTACACCGGACTCGCCCTGCACGAGCGGGGGTTCCGCACCCAGTACGTCCCGGTCCTGGTCGCCAAGGGCACCTCGCCCGACACCGTCACCTCGTTCGTCAACCAGCAGTACCGGTGGGCGATGGGCAACCTGCACCTCCTCGGCACCCCGGTCCTGGGGCGCATGGGCGCGCCCTGGCGGATGCGGCTCTGCTTCTACGAGGGCGTCGTCGGCTACCTGACCACGGCCGTGAACACCTTCGCCGCCCCGCTGCCGCCGCTGGTGATGATGTTCTGGTACCCGGACCACATCCGCCCCTGGCACGTGCTGCCGCTGCTCGCCCCGCTGTGGCTGTGGCATGTGCTGCTGCCCCGGATCAGCCGGACCCGGTGGCGGGTGGAGGTGATCCGCGCCAACGTCCTCACCAGCGTGGCCGCGGCCACCGCGTTCTGGCACACCCTGCGGGGCCGCAGCGCCGCCTGGGTGCCCACGGGCGTGCGGAGCAAGGGGAGTTCGGGCTCGATGGCCCGCCGGGTCGTGGGCGTCTCGCTGGTCTGGCTGGTCCTGTCCAACGGGGCCGCAGCCGGGGGCCTCGCGCTGGTGGTGGCCCGCAACGGCTGGGAGCCCGCCTGGGGCCTCGGCCTCTACCTCCTGGTCCAGCTCCAGATCAACGTCCCGCTGATCCGGGACCTGCTGACCGAACTGCGGCCGGACGGCCGAGCGCCCGTCGAGGCCGTCGAGTCGCCCGCCGAGGCCGTCGAGTCGCCCGCCGGCCACCGCTCGTGGCCCCGGCCCCGGCCCCGGGCGGGTGTGCTGCCCCGCCGCTGGCCCGAGGCCCTCGCCGCCTCCGCCGTCCTCCTGCTCACCGGCCTGCTCGCCTCCGGGTGGGTCGACCCGATGCTCCCGTGGCTGAGTTGAGCCACACCGAAAGGCGCCACCCGATGCCGTTCCTCCTCACCCACGGCCCCCGCCGGAAGCGGTCCGCTCCCCCGCCGCCATCGGCCACACCCCCGCGCCCGGGGGCCCCGGTCGGCCCGGGCAGCTCGGGCAGCGAGTCCGGGCCCAGTCCGCACCGGTCCACGTTCCGCCCCGACATCGAGGGGCTGCGCGCGGTCGCCGTCCTCGCGGTCCTCGCCTTCCACGCACAGATACCGGGGACCGCGGGCGGCTTCGTCGGTGTGGACGTCTTCTTCGTCATCTCCGGCTATCTGATCACCGGGCTCCTGGTCCGGGAGGCGATCACCACCGGCCGGATCCGGCTCGGTGACTTCTTCTCCCGTCGGGCCCGCCGACTGCTGCCCTCGGCCGCCGTCGTCCTCGCCGCGGTCGCGGTGGCCGGGGCGTGGCTGACCGTACCGCTGCTCCGCGCCGACCTGGAGCAGGACGTCCTGGCGGCCGCCCTGTCCGTCGCCAACTGGCGGTTCGTCTCCCAGCAGACCGACTATCTGGCCGCCGGGCACGACCAGAGCCCGCTGCTGCACTTCTGGTCGCTCGCCGTCGAGGAGCAGTTCTACCTGTTCTGGGCCCCGCTGCTGGCGGTGATCGTGCTGGTCGCCGCCCGTGCGGTCCGCCGGGGCCGGGCCGTGCGCGCGGTCGTCGCGCTCACCACCGCCGCCGTGGCGCTCGCCTCGTTCGCGCTGTCCCTGCACTGGACGCGGGACTCCGTCTCGCTCGCGTACCTCGGAACTCCCTCGCGGGTCTGGCAGTTCGCCGTCGGCGCGCTGCTGGCGCTGCTGCCCTGGCACCTGTTGCGCGGGCCGCGCCCGCTGCGGCTGGTCTGCGGGTGGGCGGGGGCCGCGGCGATCGTCTGGTGCGTCGTGTCGTACGACGCGTCGACCCCGTACCCCGGCCACGCGGCGCTCGTCCCCGCCCTGGGGACGGCCGCCATGATCCTCGCCGCGATCCCGGGCCGGGGCGAGCGCGAGGTCCAAGGGGCCCACGGAGTCGGCCGGTTGCTGAGCGGCCGGGCCCCTCGGGCTCTCGGGCGGCTCTCCTACAACCTCTACCTGTGGCACTGGCCGGTGCTCGTCCTCGCCGAGGCGCGGCTCGGGGCGCTCGGCTGGCCCGCGAAGACGGCGCTGACGCTGGCCGCCACGCTGCCCGCCCTCGCCACGATGCGCTGGGTCGAGCAACCACTGCGCCGCAGCCGTACGGTCTCCGAACTCCCGCGCCGGGGACTGGCGGTGGGGATCTCCGCCATCGTCCTGCCGGTCGGGCTCGCGCTGGTCGTCGGCACCACGACCCTGCACCTGATGGGCCCGGCCACCCCCGTCGACGCCAAGGGCCTCCCGCCGGGTGCGGCCGCCGGTCCCTCGCTGCTCGCCCGGGCCGACGGCTCCCCGCTCGCGGACGGCCCGCTCGTGCCGGGCCCGGCGCAGGCGCGCAAGGACTTCCCGCCGGACGGGGCCTGCCAGGTCGCACCTGCGGTGACCCGCAGCCCGGAGTGCCTGTTCGGGGCGGTGGACAGCCCCGACCGTGTCGTCCTGCTCGGCGACTCCCACGCCGGGCAGTGGTTCTCGCCGCTGCTCGCGCTGGCCTCCCAGCGCGGCTGGGCGCTCCAGGAACTGGTGAAGCAGGGGTGCCCGCTGCCGGAACTGACCGTCAAGAATCCCCAGCTGGGGCGCGAGTACCGGGAGTGCGACACCTGGCGGGCCGATGCCCTGGACCGGTTGCGTACGGGGCCGAAGCCCCGGCTCATCGTGATCGCCTCGCTCAACCGGTACACGGCCGACCGTGAAGTCCTGACCGCCGCCTGGGAGAAGACGCTGAAACCGCTGCGGGCGACCGGCGCGCCGATCGTGTACATCGAGGACACCCCCGTACCGGGGACGGACGTTCCCGCGTGCGTGTCCGGCGCTCCGAACGACGCCGCCGCCTGCGCGTTCAGCCGGGCGGAGGCGGTTGTGGCCGACCCGCTGGCGCGGCGGATCGCGGCGGGCGCGGTGCCGGGCGTGCGGTCCGTCAGCGTGAACCCGGTGCTGTGCCCGGGAGACGGCCCGACGTGCCCGGCGGTACGGGACCGGATCCTGCTCTACCGGGACGACGCCCATCTGACGAACGCGGCGGCCATCGTGCTGGCCCCCCGGCTGGAGCGGCTGCTGACGGAGTCGGGCGCACTTCCACCGGCCGGGTCCCTCACGCCCGCCGCTTCCGCCACACCCGGGGCGGACGGCTGGACCGAGCTGCTGCGGGACGAATTCGACGGCCCGGCGAACAGCCGCCCCTCCCCCGCGAACTGGAGTCACGACCTCGGCACCTGCTATCCCGGCTGCCCGGCACCGCGGTGGGGCACGGGCGAGATCGAGACGATGACCGACTCGACCGACAACGTACGCCTGGACGGGAAGGGCGCACTGGAGATCGTGCCCACCAGGAAGGGCGGGCAGTGGAGTTCGGGGCGGATCACGACCGTGCGGTCCGACTTCGCGCCGCCGCCCGGCGGGGTGCTGCGGATCGAGGCGTCGATCGCGCTGCCGGACGTGACGGGGCCGAAGGCTGCGGGCTACTGGCCGGCGTTCTGGACCCTGGGCGCGGACCTGCGCGACGGGTACACCGGCTGGCCCGGGGTCGGCGAGCTGGACGTGATGGAGTCGGTCAACGGCCGGGGCACCGTCTTCGGCTCGATGCACTGCGGGGTCCTGGACGGCGGCCCGTGCGAGGAGCCCGTGGGGCTGACGTCGGGACCTCAGCCGTGCGCGGACTGCCGTAAGGCGTTCCACACGTACGCCGTCGAGGTCGACCTCTCCCCCGGGGCGCGGGAGGTGCGCTGGTATCTGGACGACCGGGTGTACCACCGGGTGCGGGCCGACGCGATGGACGCCGGGACCTGGAAGCGGGCCGTGGACCACGGGGTGTTCCTGATCCTGAACGTGGCGGTCGGCGGCAAGCTGCCGGAGGCCGACGGGGCGACGGCGGGCCCCGCGACCGAGCCGGGTCACCCGATGCGGGTCGACCGGGTCAGGGTCTCCACCAGGGGCGCGGCGGGCTGATACGAAGCCACCCCCCTCAGGGGCGCGGCGGACCGACCGGGGAACCGCGCCCCCTCAGGGGCTGGGGCTGAGGCCCTCGACCGCGAGCGTGAAGAGGCGGTCGGCCTGGACCGAAGGTTCGGCGTGGTGCTCGGTGGCCAGGGCGATGCCGACGGCGAGGGTGATCAGGTCGTGGAAGGTGACGCCCGGCCTGACCGTCCCTTCGTCCAGCGCGCGCCGGAGCAGGGGTGCGGCCGCGCCTTCGAGCACCGCGCCACAGGAGTGCGGGGCGTCGCCGGCGGGTGCGTCGGTGGGCGGCTCGTAGGTCAGCGCGTCGGCGAGCCCCCGGGCGGAGACCGCGTACCCCACGAGGCCGCGCAGCCAGTCCAGCAGGGCGGCGCGGCTGTCCTCGGTCCGGCCCAGCTCGTCCGCGCGCCCGCGGAGGGCCTGGATGCGCTCCCGGAAGACGGCCTCCAGCAGGGCCTGGCGAGTGGGGAAGTGACGGCGCACGGTGGCGGAGCCGACGCCTGCCGTGCGGGCGACCTGTTCGAGGGAGGCGGCGGCTCCGTGCTGGGCGACCTCGGCCTCCGCCACGGCGAGGATGCGGCTGTAGTTGCGGCGGGCGTCCGCGCGCTGACCGGTCACGTTCTTACTCCAGTTGCTAAGTGGTGGGCCCCGCCATATCGTAGCCGGGAAGTAAACGGCGGGACCCGCCGTTTTGCGTTCCCCGGTTCGCGAGGAGACACCGCCATGGCACCACGATCCGCCCCCGTCCTGGTCACCGGCGCCACCGGCCGCCAGGGCGGGGCCACCGCCCGGGCCCTGCTGGCCGCCGGCATCCCGGTGCGCGCCCTGGTGCGCGACCCGCACACGCGGCGCGCGAAGGACGTCGAGGCGTTGGGTGTCGAGCTGGTGACCGGGGACCTGGCCGACCGGCCCTCGCTGGACGCGGCCTGCGCGGGCGTCCGGGCCGTGTTCTCGGTGCAGATGCCGCCGATGAGCGACAGCGGCGTCGACTTCGCCGGGGAGCTGGCGCAGGCGACGCACCTCATCGAGGCGGCGCGGGCCGCGGGCGTGCCGCAGTTCGTGCAGTCCTCGACCAGCGGGGCCGGACGGCACACGGAGACCCCGGGCTGGGCCGAGGGCCACTGGGCGGCGCTGGAGCCCTACTTCGACACCAAGCAGGCGATCCTGGAGAAGGTGCGCGGGGCGGGCTTCGCCCGCTGGGCCGTGGTCAAGCCCGCGTTCTTCATGGAGAACCTGCCCCAGCTGGCACCGGACGGCCCCGGCGGCGGTCTCGCGACGGTGATCCGGCCGGACACGACCCTGGCGCTGGTGGCCTGCGAGGACATCGGCACGGCCGTCGCCCACGCCGTACGGGACCCCGACCGCTTCCACGGGGTGGAGCTGGAACTCGCGGGCGACCGGCTCACGATGGAGCAGGTGGCCGGAGTGCTGTCGGACGTGTGGGGCGTCCCGGTGGAAGCGCCCTCGATGGATCTCGACGAGGCACTCGCGGCGGGGATGCCGGCCTGGGGCGCCGGACACCTGTGGAGCAACGCCATCACCCAGCCGGCCCGCCCCGAGTACGCCGCGGAGCTGGGGATTTTGGTGACCTCGTTCACCGACTGGGCGCACCGGAACCTGACGGCGGAGGCCTGACAGCCCCGGACCCCGCGAGCCCGGCACGATCCGAACGAGAGGCCCTACGTCACCACGGTCCGAACGAGAGGCCCTACGTCACCACGGTCAGGACCGTCACCATCGTCACCACGGAGATCGCCGCCTGGAGGTTGCCGATCGCCTCGCGCACGCTCACGCCCGCCCAGTGGCCTTCGGCGATGTGGGCCATGCGTGGGGCGACCTGCTTCTTCGGCAGGCCGGGGAAGGCCTGGGGGTGCATGCCCGTGGCGTGCAGCAGGGCGACGAGGGAGCTGGTGCGGACGTCCGGCTCGGCCCCGTGCAGCACCGCGTCGGCCAGCCGGGCGCGCAGCTCCCGCTCGACGGTCCCGTCGGCCTCCGGGTAGCGGCGGACAGGGAAGACGCCGAGGGCCCGGTGCTTCTCCTCGGTCACCAGGCCGCGGGCGACGAGGCTCTCCACGACGTCCTGCGAGCCCTTGGCGTGGTCCCGGGTCAGCCAGTCGGTGACCTTGCGACTGCTGGACGCCCCGTGGACCCAGCGCGCCAGCCGGTCGAGCCGCCCGTCCAGGAGCGGATCGCCCGTCGGGGACGGGTCGAAGACCTCGACACGGCCGCCCTTCACCGTGACGCGGCCCGCCATGACCAGCTCCAGGAGCATCCCGGCCGCCACGCCCCAGCGGGCAGCGGTCTCCCCCTTCGCCGCGCCGGTCGTGTCGTCCAGCGACAGCAGCATGATCTCTTCGCCCAGCGAGACGGCCATGGTGCGGCTCCCCGATTCCTTGCGTGTCGACCGGACGGGTGGGTGTCCACTCCCCGTCCACTGGACAGACGCGTGAACCCCGCCCGGGGTTGCTCGTGAGGCGAAACCGCTGCTCAGGAGGGCTCCGCGGCGGCGAAGGCACCCCGGGCCAGCCGGTGCAGCAGGGCGGCGGTCACGGCGCGGCCGGGCAGGGCCTCCGGGCGGGCCAGGTGCGGAGTGGAGTTCAGCAGGCCGAAGACGGCGTGCACGGTGACGCGGGCCCGGTTCTCGGCCAGCGACGGGTAGAGGGCGCGGACGACGCCGACCCAGACCTCGACGTACTCGCGCTGGAGCCGGCGCACCCGCTTGCGGTCCGTGTCGCGCAGCCGGTCCAGCTCGCGGTCGTGGAGGGTGATGAGGGGACGGTCGTCGAGCGCGAAGTCGATGTGTCCCTCGATGAGCGCGTCCAGGAGGGCCTCCGGGGAGCCGCCGCCCCGGGCGGCGTCCTCCGACACCCGCATCCGGCCGCCCTCCAGCAGCCGCTCGCTGATGCCCACCAGGAGCTCGGCGAGCATCGCGTCCTTGCCGGGGAAGTGGCGGTAGAGGCCGGGACCGCTGATCCCGACGGCGGCGCCTATCTCGTCGACGCCGACGCCGTGGAAGCCGCGCTCGGCGAAGAGGCGGGCGGCCTCCCGGAGGATCTGCTCGCGGCGGGTGGGGGCCGCGACGCGGGCGGCGGCATGGGTGCTCATGAGGATTCATTCTAGACAGGGTCGTTAGCGCTCGTTAACCTGAGGGAAACGCGTTAACGATCACTAACAGCAGTGACAGCACTAACCGCAGCGACAGCAGCGGTTGACTATCGCGGTACGGGCAAGGGGGCTCGACACGATGCAGCAGGCACCGGTCCTGGCGAGCGCGGCCGATCCCGCCTCGGAGGCCTGGCAGGCCAACGAGGCGGCTCATCGCGCGCTCTCCGACGAGCTGGCGGGACGCCTCGCCACGGCACGGCTGGGCGGGGGTGAGAAGGCCCGGGCCCGCCACGAGGCGCGCGGCAAGCTGCTCCCCCGGGACCGGGTGGACACCCTCCTCGACCCGGGCTCGCCGTTCCTGGAGCTGGCCCCGCTGGCCGCCGAGGGGCTGTACGGGGGCGCCGCCCCGGCCGCCGGCGTGATCGCCGGGATCGGGCGGGTCGGCGGCCGGGAGTGCGTGATCGTCGCCAACGACGCGACCGTCAAGGGCGGCACGTACTACCCGATGACCGTGAAGAAGCACCTGCGCGCCCAGGAAGTGGCGCTGGAGAATCGTCTTCCCTGCCTCTATCTGGTCGACTCGGGCGGCGCGTTCCTGCCGATGCAGGACGAGGTCTTCCCCGACCGGGACCACTTCGGGCGGATCTTCTACAACCAGGCCCGGATGTCGGGGGCCGGCATCCCGCAGATCGCGGCGGTGCTGGGCTCCTGCACGGCGGGCGGGGCGTACGTCCCGGCGATGAGCGACGAGGCCGTGATCGTCCGTGACCAGGGCACGATCTTCCTCGGCGGCCCGCCGCTGGTGAAGGCCGCCACCGGCGAGGTCGTCACGGCGGAGGAGCTGGGCGGCGGCGAGGTCCACTCCCGTACGTCGGGGGTCACCGACCATCTCGCGGAGGACGACGCGCACGCGCTGCGGATCGTCCGCAACATCGTCGCGACCCTCCCGGACCGCGCTCCGCTCCCCTGGTCGGTCAAGCCGGTCGAGGAGCCGAAGGTGGACCCGGCCGGGCTGTACGGGGCGGTGCCCGTGGACTCCCGGACGCCCTACGACGTACGCGAAGTGATCGCGCGCGTGGTCGACGGCTCGCGCTTCCAGGAGTTCAAGGCGGAGTACGGGCAGACGCTGATCACCGGCTTCGCCCGCATCCACGGCCACCCGGTCGGGATCGTCGCGAACAACGGGATCCTGTTCTCCGAGTCGGCCCAGAAGGGCGCGCACTTCATCGAGCTGTGCGACCAGCGCGGCATCCCGCTCGTCTTCCTCCAGAACATCTCCGGCTTCATGGTCGGCCGGGACTACGAGGCGGGCGGCATCGCCAAGCACGGCGCGAAGATGGTCACCGCCGTGGCCTGCACCCGGGTGCCGAAGCTGACGGTCGTGGTCGGCGGTTCGTACGGCGCGGGCAACTACTCGATGTGCGGCCGGGCCTACAGCCCCCGCTTCCTGTGGATGTGGCCGAACGCCAAGATCTCGGTGATGGGCGGCGAGCAGGCCGCCTCCGTGCTGGCCACCGTCAAGCGCGACCAGCTCGGCGACGACTGGAGCGCCGAGGACGAGGAGACGTTCAAGGCCCCGATCCGCGCCCAGTACGAGACCCAGGGCAACGCCTACTACGCGACCGCCCGGCTCTGGGACGACGGTGTGATCGACCCCGTGGACACCCGGCAGGTCCTGGGCCTCGCGCTCACGGCCTGCGCCAATGCCCCGCTGCCCCAGAAGGACCCGGCCGGGCCCGGCTTCGGCGTCTTCCGGATGTGAGGAACAGATGACGATGTTCGACACCGTTCTGGTCGCCAACCGCGGCGAGATCGCGGTCCGGGTGATCCGGACCCTGCGGGAGCAGGGCGTGCGCTCGGTCGCGGTCTTCAGCGACGCGGACGCGGACGCCCGGCATGTACGGGAGGCGGACACGGCGATCCGGATCGGCCCGCCGCCCGCGTCCGAGAGCTATCTCAACGTGCCCGCCCTCCTGGAGGCGGCCCGCCGCACCGGCGCGCAGGCCGTCCACCCCGGGTACGGATTCCTGGCGGAGAACGCCGGCTTCGCGCAGGCGTGCGCGGACGCCGGACTGGTCTTCATCGGCCCGCCCGCCTCCGCGATCTCCCTCATGGGCGACAAGATCCGGGCCAAGGAGACGGTCGCGGCGGCCGGTGTCCCGGTGGTCCCCGGGTCCTCCGGAAGCGGCCTGACCGACGCCCAACTGGAGCAAGCCGCCCGGGAGATCGGCACCCCGGTGCTGCTGAAGCCGAGCGCGGGCGGCGGCGGCAAGGGCATGCGCCTGGTCCGCGACGCCTCGGTGCTGGCGGAGGAGATCGCGGCGGCCCGCCGCGAGGCACGGGCCTCCTTCGGCGACGACACCCTCCTCGTGGAGCGGTGGATCGACCGGCCGCGCCACATCGAGATCCAGGTGCTGGCCGACACCCACGGCAACGTGATCCACCTCGGCGAGCGCGAGTGCTCGCTCCAGCGCCGCCACCAGAAGATCATCGAGGAGGCCCCTTCGGTCTTCCTCGACGAGGAGACCCGGGCGGCGATGGGCGAGGCGGCCGTGCAGGCGGCGCGCTCCTGCGGGTACGCGGGCGCGGGGACGGTGGAGTTCATCGTCCCGGGCGACGACCCGGCCTCGTACTTCTTCATGGAGATGAACACCCGCCTCCAGGTCGAGCACCCGGTCACCGAGCTGATCACCGGCCTGGACCTGGTGGAGTGGCAGCTGCGGGTGGCGTCCGGCGAGCGGCTGCCGTACGCGCAGGAGGACATCACCCTGACCGGCTGGGCGATCGAGGCCCGCGTCTGCGCGGAGGACCCCGCCCGGGGCTTCCTGCCCTCCGGCGGTACGGTGCTGGCGCTGCGCGAGCCGCAGGGCGGCGGGGCGCGGACGGACTCGGGTCTCAGCGAGGGCGTGCCGGTGGGCAGCCTGTACGACCCGATGCTGTCGAAGGTCATCGCGTACGGCCCCGACCGCGCGACGGCCATCCGCAAGCTGCGGGCGGCCCTCGCGGACACGGTCATCCTGGGTGTCCCGACCAACGCGGGCTTCCTGCGCCGCCTGCTGGCCCACCCGGACGTGGTCTCCGGCGACCTGGACACCGGGCTCGTGGAGCGCGAGGCGGAGGGCCTGGTGCCGGACGGGGTGCCGGACGAGGTGTACGCGGCGGCGGCCGCGGTCCGCCGGGAGGCGCTGGAGCCCCGGCCGGACGCGGGGGGCTGGACGGACCCGTTCTCGGTGCCGAGCGGGTGGCGGACGGGGGGTGCTCCGGCGCCGCTGCTCTTCCCGCTGCGGGTGGCGGGCGCGGACCCGGTGACGTACGGCGCTCCGGCCTCCGCGACGGTCACGGCCGACCGGGTCACGGTCGAACTCGACGGCGCGGTGGGCCACTTCCACCGCTCCGGGGACTGGCTCGGCCGGGACGGCGACACCTGGCACGTCCAGGACCACGATCCGGTGGAGGCGTCCCTGAGCGGGGCGGGGCGGAGCGGGGCGGACACCCTGGCGGCCCCGATGCCGGGCACGGTCACGGTGGTGAAGGTCGCCGTCGGGGACGCGGTCGAGGCGGGGCAGAGCCTGCTCGTGGTGGAGGCGATGAAGATGGAACACGTGATCTCCGCCCCGCACGCGGGGACCGTCACCGAGCTGGACATCACGGCGGGCGCGACGGTGGCGATGGACCAGATCCTGGCGGTAGTGGTCCCCCTGGAGGACTCATGACGGCGCGTGCACTGCCCATGCAGGTCCCGGCCCCGGGCCTCCCCGCCCGCGTCCGGATCCACGAGGTGGGGGCGCGCGACGGCCTCCAGAACGAGAAGGAGACCGTTCCCACGCAGGTGAAGGCGGAGTTCATCCGCCGCCTGGCCGTGGCCGGGCTGACCACCATCGAGGCGACGAGCTTCGTGCACCCGAAGTGGGTACCCCAACTGGCGGACGCGGAAGCGCTGTTCCCTCTCCTCGGGGACATCGCGGACGTGGGCGACGTCTCCCTCCCGGTCCTCGTGCCGAACGAACGCGGACTGGACCGGGCGCTGGCGCTCGGGGCCCGGTCGATCGCGGTGTTCGGCTCGGCGACGGAGACGTTCGCCGCGCGCAACCTGAACCGGACCGTTGACGAGTCGCTGGCCATGTTCGAGCCGGTGGTGGCCCGCGCCAAGGCGGAGAAGGCCCAGGTGCGCGGGTATCTGTCGATGTGCTTCGGCGACCCGTGGGAAGGCGCGGTGCCCGTGGCACAGGTGGTCCGGGTCGCGAAGGCGCTGATGGACCTGGGCTGCGACGAGCTGTCGCTGGGCGACACGATCGGGGTGGCGACGCCGGGCCACGTAACCGCCCTGCTGACAGCGCTGAACGAGGCGTCCGTCCCCACGGAGTCCATCGGCGTCCACTTCCACGACACGTACGGCCAGGCACTGTCCAACACCCTGGCGGCGCTCCAGCACGGGGTGAGCACCGTCGACGCCTCGGCGGGCGGCCTGGGCGGCTGCCCGTACGCGAAGAGCGCCACGGGCAATCTCGCCACCGAGGACCTCGTGTGGATGCTCGACGGCCTCGGCATCGAAACCGGCGTCGACCTCGACGAGTTGACCGCCACCAGTCTCTGGCTCGCCGGGCACCTGGGCCGACCGAGCCCATCCCGCACGGTCCGCGCCCTGACCTCTTCCTCTTCTCCCTCTTCCCCCTCCCACAAGGAGTGAGCCACACCATGTCCCTGGACCACCGGCTGACCGCCGAGCACGAGGAACTGCGCCGCACGGTCGAGGCGTTCGCGCACGACGTGGTCGCGCCGAAGATCGGCGACTTCTACGAGCGCCACGAATTCCCGTACGAGATCGTGCGCGAGATGGGCCGCATGGGCCTGTTCGGGCTGCCGTTCCCGGAGGAGTACGGCGGCATGGGCGGCGACTACCTGGCGCTCGGGATCGCCCTGGAGGAGCTGGCCCGGGTCGACTCCTCGGTGGCGATCACCCTGGAGGCCGGGGTCTCGCTGGGCGCGATGCCGCTGCACCTGTTCGGCACGGAGGAGCAGAAGCGGCAGTGGCTGCCGAAGCTGTGCGCGGGCGAGGCGCTCGGCGCGTTCGGCCTGACCGAGCCGGACGGCGGCTCGGACGCGGGCGGCACGCGCACGACGGCCGTCCTGGACGAGGCCAGAGACGAGTGGGTCATCAACGGCTCGAAGTGCTTCATCACCAACTCCGGTACGGACATCACCGAGTTGGTGACGGTGACGGCGGTGACCGGCCGCAAGGAGGACGGCCGCCCCCGGATCTCCGCGATCATCGTCCCCGCCGGCACCCCCGGCTTCACGGTCGCCGCCCCCTACTCCAAGGTCGGCTGGAACGCCTCGGACACCCGGGAGCTGTCCTTCACGGACGTCCGCGTCCCGGCGGCGAACCTCCTGGGCGAGGAGGGCCGCGGTTACGCGCAGTTCCTGCGGATCCTCGACGAGGGCCGGGTCGCGATCTCGGCGCTGGCCACGGGCCTGGCGCAGGGCTGCGTGGACGAGTCGGTGAAGTACGCGGCCGAGCGCCACGCGTTCGGCAGGCCGATCGGCGCGAACCAGGCGATCCAGTTCAAGATCGCCGACATGGAGATGCGCGCGCACATGGCCCGGGTGGGCTGGCGCGACGCTGCGTCGCGGCTGGTGGCCGGCGAACCGTTCAAGAAGGAGGCGGCGATCGCGAAGCTGTACTCCTCGACGGTCGCGGTGGACAACGCCCGGGAGGCGACGCAGATCCACGGCGGCTACGGCTTCATGAACGAGTACCCGGTGGCGCGGATGTGGCGCGACTCGAAGATCCTGGAGATCGGCGAGGGGACGAGCGAGGTGCAGCGGATGCTGATCGCACGGGAGTTGGGGCTGCCGGGCTGATCTCCCGCCTCCCGATGCTCCGAGCCCGCCGGCCCGGCCGCCGTGGATGTGTTCACGGCGGCCGGGCCGGCGGAAGGTCCGTCCTCAGGCCGAGGCGGCGGCCGCCTCCTCGATGAGGTCGGTGACCGGTCCGGGCTGCGAGGCGAGGGAGGCGTGACCGGCGTCCAGCTCGATCGTCCTGCGCGGCTGCATGCGTGTCGCCATGCGGCGCTCGTTGTCGGGGTGGATCATGCGGTCGGCGGAGGAGACCTGGTACCACGTGGGCTTGGACCGCCAGGCCGGGGCGGTGACGTTGTCGCCGAACGTCGAGGCCGGCGGCGCCTTCTGCGTCACCGCCATCACCAGGGCCTCTTCCTCGGACAGGTCCTGGGCGAAGCTCTCGTGGAACTTGTCCTGCTTGATCCACAGGTAGCCGTCGGAGTCCGGGGCGAGGTTCTCGAACGCCGCGGGGGGCTTCTCCTGGCTGATCTGTCCGGGGCTCTCCCCGGCGTCCGGGGCGAACGCGGCGATGTAGACGAGTCCGGTGACGCCTGGCAGGTCGCCGGCCTCCGTGATGACCGCACCGCCGTAGGAGTGGCCGACCAGGACCACCGGTCCGTCGATCTGCCGGACCATCTTGCGGGTGCGCTCGGCGTCCTCGGCCAGGGAGGTCAGCGGGTTCTCCACCGCGTGCAGGGAGCCGAAGCCGCGGCGGTGCAGTTCGGTGATGACTCCGGCCCAGTGGGCGGCGCCGCCCCAGAAGCCGTGGACCAGGACGATCGCGGGTTTGTCAGCCATCGGGCGGTGCCTTTCGAGGGGGCGTGGCCGAAGCCGTTCACCCCCAGCAGACGCCCGTCCGCCCGTCCCCGCATGCCGGAGCCGTCATTCAGGTGGCCGCCCGGGGCCCGGCCACGGTGGAGACCCGGTCACGGTGGAGGCCCGGTCCTGAGCCCGGTCGCGGTGAAGGACGGGGCCCGCCAGGCCGCCTCAGCGCCAGGCGTGGCGGATCTTCAGCCGTCCGTATCCCACCGCTCCCGAGAAGCGGATGCGCGGCGCTCCGGCGCGGGTCGGCTGCCGGGGCTTGTAGCGCAGGTCCTTCCAGCCGGTCGTCACTCCCTCGACCTCGACGATCGCGTCGCGCGGCACGGTGATGCTCGCGTTGCCGGTGCCCAGGCTCAGCTCGATGTCGACGACCGGCCATTCGATGATCGCCCGGGACAGGTCCAGCCGCACCCGCCCGAAGGCGGACTCGACCTTGAGGAAGCGGGGTACCCGCCATACGCCGCGCCGCTTGATCCGTCCGCCGGCGGCGGCGATCGTCGAGGTGGTGCCCGGGTCCTCCGCCGGGAGCTGGTCCAGCGCCGCCGCGAGCTCGCCGTGTGTCGTGGCGGCCAGCACCCGGCCGAGGCGCTCGTCCATCTCCTCGTGCGAGACGTGCTCGTCGGCGTACGCCTCACGCACGCGCCGCACGGCGCTCTCACGGTCGTCCTCGCTCACGCGCGAAGCGCCGTTCGGCTGGGGTGAGTTCACCGCATCACTCTAGGCCCTGCCGTCCGAATCCCGCTTGCCACGGGCTCGCGGACATGGCCGGGAAACCACCGCCGCGGAGGCCGGGGCAAGGATCCTTGGCAAGGGCGACGTCCTCGCCCTTCGCAGCGTCCACCGAGGGAGCGGGTACATGAGTTGGTGCGGAAGATCCGCGAGCGCGTTACTGGCGGCGGCCATGGTGATGACGGCGGCCGGGTGCACCGCCGGCGGCGACAGCGGCGAGGGGGAGGCGTCCTGCGCGTTCGAGGTCACCTACCAGGGGCGGGCCTATCGGGACGTCGCGAACGTGGAGTTCACGGTCACCGACAAGCTGGGCACCGCCACCCAGTCGCCCTGCGACGACACCGGCGGCGATGAGGCGACCGTGGAGAAGGCGACCCGGGAAAGCGCCTACGGGGTCAAGGGCCTGTCCCCTGAGACCGCCATCGCCGTGGGCGGTTCACCCAAGGACGCCGTGTTCGTCGTCTCCTACTCCGGCTCGACGCTCCCGCCCGAGATCCGGAAACTGATCGACAGCCCATGACGCGCCGCGGGGCCCGGACGCGTCCGGGCCCCGCGGTCTCAGGAGACCGACACCTCGGCGTCCTTGCGGGAGTCGTAGTCGGAACGGGCCTGCGCGATCTCCTGCTGATGGATCTCGGTCCAGTCGACCAGGGACCTGATCGTCGTGTGCAACGTCGCTCCCAGTTCGGTGAGTTCGTACTCCACGCGGGGCGGGACGACGGGATAGACCGTGCGCCGCACCAGGCCGTCGCGCTCCAACTGGCGCAGGGTCACCGTCAGCATGCGCTGGCTGATGCCTTCGATCAGCCGGCGCAGCTCGGAGAAGCGCAGCGTGCGGCGTTCCAGGTGGGCGATGGCCAGGAGCGACCACTTGTCCGCGACGCGGTCGAGGATCTGCCGCACCTCGCATCCCTCGCGGACGTCCCACTGGCTGATGTCGTAGTCCTGACCGGCTCCGGTATCCGCGCAGTTACTCGGTGACTTCGAAGTGCCTTCTTCCATACCTCCCCACGGTGCCGCAAGCTTCGAGTGGTTACAAGAGGGAACCGACCAGCACTTCGGTAACTCATCCTCGTTCCCCATCGCTTGACGCCACTGCACGCCAACCCTGTTACGGGCGACCGCTGTTGCGGCACCTCGTCATGCCTGTTCCGTCCGCGCTCAAGGAGAAGTCCCATGTCCTCATCACCGTCCCTTCCGAGATCGAGCAGTGACCGCATGACCGGCCGCGCCTGGGGCGTGCTGCTCGTCCTGTGCGGCGCGATCTTCCTGGAGGGCATCGATGTGGCCATGCTCAACGTGGCCCTGCCCGCGATCCGCGAGGACCTGGACCTGTCCACCGGCACGCTCCAGTGGGTGATGAGCGCGTACGTCCTCGGCTACGGCGGCTTCATGCTGCTGGGCGGACGGGCGGCCGACCTGTTCGGCCGTCGCCGGATGTTCGTCCTCTGGCTCGTGGTGTTCCTGCTCTTCTCCGGTCTGGGCGGGCTGGCCACCGAGGGCTGGATGCTGGTCGTCGCCCGCTTCGTCACCGGTATCGCCGCGGCCTTCATGACACCGGCCGGGCTGTCGATCATCACCACCGGCTTCCCGGAGGGGCCGCAGCGCGACAAGGCCCTGCTGGTCTACGCGGGCACCGCCGCCGGGGGCTTCTCGATCGGCCTGGTCGTCGGCGGGCTGCTCTCCGCCATCGACTGGCGCTGGGTGTTCTTCGCCCCGGTCGTCCTCTCGTTCGGCATCCTCCTCGCCGCGCTCGCCCTCATCCCGGCCTCGCCCCGTCCACAGCGCGCCGGGCAGGGCGTCGACCTGGCCGGAGCGGTCACCGTCACCGCCGGGATCCTGCTGCTCGTCTTCGGCGTCGAGCGGGCCACGCACGTCCCGGCCGTCCGGACCGTCGGCACGATCGGCGCGGCCCTGCTCCTCTTCCTCGCGTTCGTCCTGATCGAGCGCGCCTCGTCCTCACCGCTGGTGCGCCTGGACATCTTCCGCAGCGGGGCGCTGGTGCGCGCCAATGTGTCGGGGCTGTTGTTCGCCGCGGGGTTCTTCGGCTTCCAGTTCATCGCCGTCCTCTACCTCCAGGAACTGCGTGGCTGGTCGTCCCTGCAGACCAGTTTCGCGCTGATCGTGATCGGCGTGGACGCGGTCCTCTCGCCACTCCTCACCCCGAAGCTGGTGGCCCGGTACGGCAACGCCCGGGTCATCTTCGGCGGGCTGCTCCTCGCGTCGCTGTCGTACGCCCTGTTCCTGCCGATCGCGGCGGACTGGACGTACGCGGCGATGTTCCCGGGCCTGCTCCTGCTGGGCGTGGCCTTCTCCCTGGTCTACGGGCCCCTCACCATCGTGGCCACCGACGGCATCGCCGAGGAGGAGCAGGGTGTGGCGGGCGGGCTGCTCTACACGTCCTTCCAGTTCGGGGCCGCGCTGGGGCTGTCTGCGGTGGCCGCCGTCAACATCGCCGCCACGGACGGCACGTCCGCCGCCGCCCTGCTCGACGGATACCGGGCGGCCCTGGTCGTCCCGCTGGCCGCCGCCCTGACCGCCGCCGCCGTCAGCGCGTTCGGTCTCCGCACCCGGCGTGCGGCGGCGACGGGCGGTGTCGAGCGGCCCGCCACGATCGGAGTCTGAAGACGCCGGCGGGCGGTACGGCTGCGGGGTGCCGGGCGGGACCACCCGCCCGCACCCCGCAGCCGTACGCCGGCGCCCCCGCCCCACCTCGTATCTGGTTCGACACCTCGCGCGCGGGTCCGGCAGAGTCTCCTCATGGATCTCACCCACCACCAGCACTGGCCCCTCTACGGGCTTCGCCTCCGCACTCCGCGCCTCGAACTGCGGCTGCCCGACCTCGGACTCCTGGACGAGTTGTCCTCGGTGGCGGCGCACGGGGTGCACGACCCGGACCGCATGCCGTTCAACGTGCCGTGGACCGACGGGACCCCGGACGAGGTGGGGCGGGCGGTGTTCCAGCACGTGCTGGGGACCGTGGCCGGCTGGTCCGCGCAGGACTGGACGCTCGGCCTGGCCGTCCTCCACGAGGGGAAGGTCATCGGGCGGCAGGACCTGATGGGGCAGCGGTTCGGCGTGCGGCGGGAGGCCGAGACCGGATCGTGGCTCGGGCTCCCGCACCAAGGGCAGGGGCTCGGTACGGAGATGCGCGCCGCCGCCCTCCACCTCGCGTTCGCCGGGCTCGGCGCGCGGTACGCGGTCTCCGCCGCCATGACCGACAACCCCCGTTCGCTCGGGGTCTCACGTCGGCTCGGGTACACGGACGACGGCCTGAAGACGGAAGTCGTACGCGGGGTTTCCGTCGGCCTGCGGCGGCTGCGACTGGACCGGGCACGGTGGGAGGCGCACCGGCGCGTGGACGTGTCGGTGGAGGGACTCGACGCCTGCCGGGCACAGTTCGGGATCTGAACCTGCGGTTCCCGCTTCCCGGCGCACAACCCTTCGCCCCCGGTACGGGTCTTCGCTGTGCCGTCGACAGCCGTGCCCCGTCGCGGGCACGGCCCTCAAACGCAGGAGCAGCAGCCCTTCATGATCCAGACCTCTCCTCTCCCCCGCGCCCGCGCCTCCCGCGTGCGCCTCCCCCGCCTCCGTGCGGCGTCGGTCGCCGCGGGCGTCGTGCTGGCAGCCTGCCCGGCCCCGCTTCTGCTGGCCGCTCCGGCGTCGGCGGCCGCCGCCAAGCACTACGACGACTTCAACGGGGACGGCTACCGCGACCTGGCCGTGCCGTACGCGTACAACGCCGTCGACGACGGCACGCTCTCCTTCTCGGGCGGCGCGGTGCTCGTCACCTTCGGCGGGCCGAAGGGGCTGACCACGAAGACGCAGCTCGTCCACCAGGACTCGCCGGGGGTTCCCGGGGCCGGGGAGGAGAACGACCAGTTCGGTGCGGCGCTGGCCGGTGCGGACCTCGACCGGGACGGGTACGCGGACCTCGTCGTCGGCAACCCCGGCGAGGAGTCCGGCAAGACCCCCGTGGGCTCGGTCACCGTCGTCTGGGGCTCGACCAAGGGACTCAAGGGCGGAACGGCCCTGCCCCGTAAGGGTGGTGGGGCGTACGGCGCGTTCGGCAGGGACATCGCGACCGGCGACTTCGACGGGGACGGACGGCCCGACATCGCGACCGTCAACGCCGGTGACGTCCTGTTGTACCGGGGCGGGTTCACCAAGTCCGGCGGCCTCGGGAAGGTCACCGCGTACGACCGGTCGGGGCAGGGCTGGTACGCCGACAGCCTGGCGGCCGGGAAGGTCACGGGTGACGGGAGGACCGACCTGGTCGCCGTCGGGGTCCGAGGCATCGGCAGCACGTTCCGGACCGAGGCGTGGTTCCTGAAGGGCTCCGCCGCCGGCCTCTCCTCCGGCCCGGCCAAGGTCATCGACGGCAAGAACCAGCACGAGCGGCTCGACGCGGTCATCGGCGACTTCGACCGGAACGGTTACGGGGACATCGCCGTCGGCAATCCGTACGCGAGCGGCGGCCGGGGCTCGGTCACCCTCTGGTACGGGGCTTCGGCCGGGCCGGGTTCGCGGAGCGTCACGTTCAGCCAGTCGACGGCCGGGATCGCGGGGGCCTCGGAGGCGAACGACGAGTTCGGCGCGTCGCTGGCGGCGGGGGACGCCGACGGGGACGGCTACGCGGACCTCGCGGTCGGCGTACCGGGCGAGGCGGCCGGGAAGAAGAGCGCGGCCGGCGCGGCGTATGTGTTCCGCGGGGGATCGGGCGGGCTGAAGGGGTCGCGTTCGATCGTGTTCGACAAGACGCTGCCCGGCGTGGCCGGGGGCACGGTGGCCCAGGACTCCTTCGGCTACGACCTGCGGCTGCGGGACCTCGACCGGAACGGGCGCGCCGATCTGGCGGTCGCGGTGCCGGGCGAGAACACGGTGCGGATCCTGCCCGGGGCCAAGGGCGGGGTGACGGGGGCCGGTTCGGTCGTCCTGCGGGAGACCGGGGCGGATCTGCCGGAGTAGACGCGGGCGCCACACCCTCTTCAATCAAGCAAGGTTAGGCTAACCTTTCTTCGGATCACCCCAGCCGGAGCGCCGGGCCCGTCCGCCCGGCGCTCCGGCCCGTCCCGGAGGAGCCCCCGTTGACGCCGACGACCGCCACCGCCCCCGAAGTCGCCCCGTTCCGGCTCTTCGAGCTGACCGTTCTGCGGACCAGGCGGCTGGGCCCCTCCATCCTGCGGATCACGCTCGGCGGACCGGGGGCCGAGGGGTTCAACGGCGGGGGCCGCGACCAGAGCCTGTCGGTCCTGCTGCCCCGCCCGGGACAGAGCGCGGCGGTGGTCCCGGCGGGCGGGAGCGGGGCGTGGCACGAGAAAGGGCGGGCACTGCCCGAGGACGAACGGGCGGTGACGCGTTCGTACGCCGTGCGGGCCCAACGACTGCGGGCCGACGGCTCCACCGAGGTCGACGTCGACGTCGTGCTGCACGCCGCCGGCGGCCCCGGCTGCCGCTGGGCGCTGACGGCCTCCCCCGGCGACCGGCTCGCCGTGCTGGGCCCCGCCGCGGCGGACAACGCCGCCGTACGCTTCCGGCCGCCCGCCGACACCGACTGGGTGCTGATCCGGGCCGACGAGACCGCCCTGCCCGCCGCGGCCGCCGCCCTGGAATGGCTGCCGGCGGGGCTGCCGGCCCGGGTCTGGCTGGAGGTCCCGTGCACCGAGGACCGGCAGGCGCTGAACACCGCGGCGAAGGCCCGGATCAGCTGGCTCGTCCGGAACGAGGGGGCCGCCTGCGGCGTGGAGACCGTGCGCACCGCCGCGCTGCCCGGGGGCACTCCGTACGCGTGGATCGCGGGCGAGGCCTCCGGAGTGCGGGCACTGCGCCACCACCTCGTCCACGAGCGGGGCTTCGACCAGGAGCGGGTGACGTCCTCCGCGTACTGGCGGCGCGGTCTCCCCGAGGAGCAGTCGCGGAGGGCGGAAGCGGAAGTGACGGCCGGCGCCGCCAGCGGCGGTCCCGAAGAACCCACGGGCATGAAGACGTGAGTTGCTGACATCTTCGACGTGGTCCGACGTCGGACCCGTCCGAGGTTCACCCTTTCCGGTGGGCATCCGGGAACGCCGCCGACGCCCCCGGGTCACGCGTGATCACCCCGGTGACCGTACTGGCCCTTGCGGCACTGGTTCTGTCAGGTCCGGCGGTCGCCCCGACCGCGGCGGTAACCTCCTGGCCGGTCACCACGAGCGTGCACGGGCAGGCCGTCCTGGCGGGTCCGTCGGCCGACGAGGACCCGGGCTTCCTCAAGAGGCGTCAGAAGGCCCAGGCCGAGGGGCTCATCGATGCCGACGGCAGGGTCCCGGGAAGCCAGAGCGAGGGGGGCCGCGCATGGCCGGTCGATGACACGGGATACCGCATCCAGCCCCGGGACCTGGAATTCCTCGGGCTGACACAACAGCAGGTCAGGTGGTGGCGCCACTACCAGGCCCCGTTGGGTGCGAATCCCCACCAGTTCAAGCGCATGTCGGCTTCCCTGTTCAAGGTCCTGTGCTCCGCCTGCGAGCGCCCCCAGGACTATGACGTACGGCTCCAGGGATCATGGGCGTTCTTCTTCTCGGGCCGCCACAAGGACTTCCCGACCGAACGGGACCTGGCGGGGCAGTCGGTGGCGACGGCGCGGTCCAGGCGTGGATGGGCTCCACACCCACCGCCGAGCGCCCGGCACGCCGTCCGTTCGACGCGTTGCACAAACTGGGGATGCTCGACGAGAACGGGAAGCCGTTCGGACCCAGCGACGGGGACTTCCACATCTCGTCCGACGTCATGGTGGCTGAGGCCCGCGCGAAATGGGATGAGCTGAAGAGCACGGGAAAGCTCAGCGATGAGGACATCCGCAAGGGATTCGTTCATCAGAAATACAGCTTCATCAACCGGACGGCGGTTCGGGAGGCCTTCCCGGAGCTCGAGAAGTGGTCGACCGTATGGGAGGAGCGGCTGGGCCGGCCCATCGCGCCGTCGCTGTTCCCCAGCTCCGGTCCCCCCGACAAGTCCCAGGTGGGGACTCCCCGGACCCGAACGCCGTACACGCTCCTCGGCCGCCCGACGAGCCCCGTCGGTCCACGCCGAGAATCCCTCACGAGCTCGCGTGAACAGCGACAGACGCTCACCACCCGGCCCTGCGGACAGGGGAAGAAGGGGAAGTGGGGAGAGCGAGTGGAGGGACAAGGGAGGGAAGGGGCAGAGGAAGGGGAGGGGAGGGGGACAAACGGCGCACCCCCGGGGCGAGGGAAACGATCGAATCCAGGTTAGGTTAGGCTCGCCTTACTTCGGCATCGCGCCCTCGTCCCCCCTTCCTGCCCGGAGGGCCGCGATGAAGTTCCCCTCACCCGGGAGGACCCCTCCATGCGTTCGCACCTGCTCAACAACACGACCGCGGAGCACTATCGGCACACCGTCTCCGCAGGAGTGGAACGGGTCGCGGCCACGCTCGCCGCCACCGAGCGACCCTTCAGCGGGGTCGGGGTCGACGAGCTCTCCCCCGTCATCGACGCGATCGACCTCGACCGGCCGCTGGGCGACGCCGCCGCGGCCCTCGACGAGCTCGGCGAGGTCTACCTCCGTGACGCCGTCTACTTCCACCACCCCCGCTACCTGGGCCACCTCAACTGCCCGGTCGTCATACCCGCCGTGCTCGGAGAAGCCGTGCTCTCCGCGATCAACTCCTCCCTGGACACCTGGGACCAGAGCGCGGGCGGCACGCTCATCGAGCGCCGGCTGATCGACTGGACCACCGAGCGGATCGGGCTCGGTCCGGCCGCCGACGGGATCTTCACCAGCGGCGGCACGCAGTCCAACCTCCAGGCCCTGCTGCTGGCGCGGGAGGAGGCGAAGATCCGGCCGGAGCACTTCACCCGGCTGCGGATCCTCACCTCCGAGTGCAGCCACTTCAGCGTGCAGAAGTCGGCGGGGCTCCTCGGCCTCGGACCGGACGCCGTCGTCTCCGTGCCCGTGGACCGCGACAAGCGCATGCGGACCGTGGCCCTCGCCCGCGCCCTGGAGCGCTGTGTCGCCGAGGGCTCCGTCCCGATGGCCGTCGTCGCCACCGCCGGCACCACGGACTTCGGGTCCATCGACCCGCTGCCCGAGATCGCCGCGCTCTGCGAACAGTTCGCCGTCTGGATGCACGTGGACGCCGCGTACGGCTGCGGGCTGCTCGCCTCCCGTGAGCGCGGCGGCCTGCTGGAAGGCATCGCGCACGCCGACTCGGTCACCGTGGACTACCACAAGTCCTTCTTCCAGCCCGTCAGTTCATCGGCCGTGCTGGTCCGCGACCGGGCGACCCTGCGGCACGCGACGTACCACGCGGAGTATCTGAACCCGCGCCGGATGGCCGAGGAGCGGATACCCAACCAGGTCGACAAGTCCCTCCAGACGACCCGCCGGTTCGACGCGCTCAAGCTGTGGATGACGCTGCGCGTCATGGGCGCGGACGGCATCGGCGAACTGTTCGACGAGGTCTGCGACCTGGCCGCCGAGGGCTGGCAACTGCTCGCCGCCGACCCGCGCTTCGACGTGGTCGTCGAGCCGCAGCTCTCCACGCTCGTCTTCCGCTACATCCCCTCCGGCGTCACCTCCCCCGACGAGATCGATCGCGCCAACCTCCACGCCCGCAAGGCGCTGTTCGCCTCCGGCGAGGCCATCGTCGCGGGCACCAAGGTGGGCGACCGCCAGTACCTGAAGTTCACCCTGCTCAACCCCGAAACGACCGTGCACGACATCGCCGCGGTCCTCGATCTGATCTCCGGCCACGCCGAGAAGTACCTGGGAGACTCCCTTGACCGCGCTTCCTGAACCCCACGACTTCATCGGGATCGGGCTCGGCCCGTTCAACCTCGGCCTGGCCTGCCTGACCGAGCCGATCGACGAGCTGAACGGCGTCTTCCTGGAGTCCAAGCCGGACTTCGAGTGGCACGCCGGGATGTTCCTCGAAGGGGCCCATCTCCAGACGCCGTTCATGTCGGACCTGGTCACGATGGCCGACCCGACCTCGCCGTACTCGTTCCTGAACTATCTCAAGGAACGCGGCCGGCTCTACTCCTTCTACATCCGGGAGAACTTCTACCCGCTGCGGACCGAGTACAACGACTACTGCCGCTGGGCCGCCGCGAAACTGAGCAGCATCCGGTTCGACCGGACCGTCGAGACGGTGACGTACGAGGAGGGCTCCGCGCTCTACACCGTACGCACCGCCTCCGGTGAGCTGTTCCGGTCCCGGCACCTGGTCCTCGGCACCGGCACCCCGCCGCACCTCCCGGACGCCTGCCAGGGACTCGGCGGCGACTTCCTGCACAACTCCCGTTATCTGGAAGGGAAAGCGGAACTCCAGAAGAAGAAGTCGATCACCCTGGTCGGCAGCGGGCAGAGCGCGGCGGAGATCTACTACGACCTGCTCTCCGAGATCGACACCTACGGCTACCGGCTCACCTGGGTCACCCGCTCCCCGCGGTTCTTCCCGCTGGAGTACACCAAGCTGACGCTGGAGATGACCTCACCGGAGTACATCGACTACTTCCACGCGCTGCCCGAGGAGACCCGCTACCGGCTGGAGACCGGCCAGAAGGGGCTGTTCAAGGGCATCGACGGGGAGCTGATCGACGCGATCTTCGACCTGCTCTACCAGAAGAACATCGGCGGACCCGCGCCGACCCGGCTGCTCACCAACTCCGCCCTCGTCAGCGCGCGTCACGACGCGGAGGGCGGCGCGTACAGCCTGGGGCTGCGCCAGGAGGAGCAGGGCAAGGACTACTCCCTGACCACCGAGGGCCTGATCCTCGCCACCGGCTACCGGTACGAGGCGCCCGCCTTCCTCGCGCCCATAACCGGGCGGCTGCGCCACGACAGCCGGGGCCGCTTCGACGTGGCCCGCAACTACAGCATCGACACCACCGGGCGCGGGGTCTTCCTCCAGAACGCCTCGGTGCACACCCACTCGATCACCTCGCCCGACCTCGGCATGGGCGCCTACCGCAACGCGTACATCATCGGCGAGCTGCTCGGCCGTGAGGTCTACCCGGTCGAGAAGTCCATCGCCTTCCAGGAGTTCGCCGTATGAGCCGCCCCGACAAACACCGTCCCGACGAACGCCGCCCCGACGGGCTCGGCGCCTTCGCCGTCCGCCCGCTGGACCCCGCCGCCGACGCCGAACCGGTGCACCGCTGGGTGACCCATCCCAAGGCCGCGTTCTGGCTGATGGGCGACGCCGAACTCGCGGACGTGGAACGGGAGTACCGGTCCATCGCCGCCCACCCGCACCACGACGCGTTCATCGGGCTGCACGACGGCGCGCCCGCCTTCCTGATCGAGCGCTACGACCCGACCGAGGTCGAGCTGAAGGGGCTGTACGAGGCGGAGCCCGGCGACGTCGGGATGCACTTCCTGGTCGCCCCCACGGACACCCCGGTGCACGGCTTCACCCGGGCCGTGATCACCACCGTGATGGATTTCCTCTTCGCCGACCCATCGGTGCGCCGGGTCGTCGTCGAGCCCGACGTGACCAACAGCGCCGTGCAGGCACTCAACAAGGCCGTCGGCTTCGAGGTGCTCCGGGAGATCGCCAAGCCGGAGAAGGACGCCCTGCTCAGCGCCTGCACCCGTGCGCAGTTCGAAGCAGCAACCGGAGGTAACGACCGATGACGACCGCCCTCACCGACAGCGTCGCCCACCTCTCCCCGGAGCGCTGGGCCACAGCAAACCGACTGCTGGTACGCAAAGCACTGGCGGAATTCAGCCACGAACGACTCCTGACCCCAGCGCCACTCGGCGACGACCGCTACACCGTCCGTAGCGACGACGCCTCCACCGAGTACCGCTTCACCGCACGCCTCTTCGCCCTGGACCACTGGCAGATCGACGCCGGGACCATCACCCGACACCGACACGGCTCCGAACTCCCTCTGGACACGCTGGAGTTCTTCATCGATCTGCGGCACACGCTCGGGATCTCCGCGGAGGTCCTGCCGGTCTACCTGGAGGAGGTCTCCTCCACCCTGGCCGGAACCGCCTACAAACTCACCAAGGAACCGGCGACCTCCGGCCAGCTCGTCGCCGCGGGCTTCCAGGCCATCGAGACCGGGATGACCGAGGGCCACCCGTGCTTCGTCGCCAACAACGGGCGGCTCGGCTTCGGCGTGGACGAGTACCGCGCGTACGCCCCCGAGGCGGCCTCGGAGATCCGGCTCGTCTGGCTGGCCGCCCACCGGGACCGGGCCACCTTCACCGCCGGCGCCGGTCTCGACTACGACGCGCTGATCGAGGGCGAGCTGAGCGAGGCGGCCCGGAAGCGGTTCGACGGCGCGCTGCGCGGGCTCGGCCTCGACCCGGCCGACTACTTCCTGCTGCCCGTCCACCCCTGGCAATGGTGGAACAAGCTCGCGGTCACCTTCGCCGGTGAGCTGGCGGCACGGCATCTGGTGGTGCTCGGCGAGGGCGAGGACGGCTATCTCGCCCAGCAGTCGATCCGCACGTTCTTCAACACCGACCACCCGGAGAAGCACTACGTCAAAACGGCGCTGTCGGTCCTGAACATGGGCTTCATGCGCGGCCTGTCCGCCGCGTACATGGAGGCCACGCCCGCGATCAACGACTGGCTGGCCGGTCTGATCGAGCGCGACGCACTGCTGCGCGGGACCGGGTTCTCGATCATCCGGGAGCGGGCCGCGATCGGCTACCACCACCGGTCCTACGAGGCGGCCACCGCCAAGGGCTCCCCGTACCGGAAGATGCTGGCCGCCCTGTGGCGCGAGAGCCCCGTGCCGGGCCTCCGGTCCGGCGAGCGGGTCGCGACGATGGCCTCGCTGCTGCACACCGACCACGAGGGCGGCTCGGTGGCCGGGGCGCTGATCGCCGAGTCGGGTCTGGACCCGCGGGTGTGGCTGCGGCGCTACCTGGACGCCTACCTGGTGCCGGTGCTGCACAGCTTCTACGCCTACGACCTCGTCTACATGCCGCACGGCGAGAACGTGATCCTGGTCGTGGAGGACGGCGTCGTCACCCGCACGATCTTCAAGGACATCGCCGAGGAGATCGCGGTGATGGACCCGGACGCGGTGCTGCCGCCGCAGGTCGAACGGATCCGGGCCGACGTCCCCGAGGACATGAAACTGCTGTCGGTCCTCACCGACGTCTTCGACTGCTTCTTCCGCTTCCTGGGCGCGGGCCTGGACACCGAGGGCGTCCTGGACGAGGACACCTTCTGGCGGACGGTCGCCGCCTGTGTGCGCGACTACCAGGGATCGGTGCCGTATCTCGCGGACAAGTTCAAGCAGTACGACCTTTTCGAGCCGGAGTTCGCGCTCTCCTGCCTCAACCGCCTCCAACTGCGGAACAACCAGCAGATGGTCGACCTCAACGACCCTGCCGGAGCCCTTCAGTTGGTGGGCCGCCTGAAGAGCCCGATCGCCGGGTTCTGAGCCGGCCCCCGCCGCCGGACCGCGGCGGCCCTCCTGACCGGTGAGCGCCCGGGGACGGTCCCCCGGGCGCTCACCTTCTTCGGCGCGGCCCGCAGCCGGGCTGGCAGAATCACGGACATGGCAGAAATCATCCAGCGGGACGGCACATGGACATTCGACGGGGACACCGTGCGCATCGTGCCCGGCGGAAAGGCGCACCCCGTCCGGCAGGAGCTGGGTGAGACAGCCGTACCCGTGCAGGCGGTGGCGGGCATCTCGTTCGAACCGGACCGCAAGGGCGGACGGCTGCGGCTGCGCCTGCGCGGTGGCGCCTGCCCGGTGCTGCGGGCCGCCGACGGCCGCCTCAAGGACGGCGCCGACCCCTATGTGCTGACCGTGGAGAAGGACCGCACGGGGGTCGCGGAGTACTTCGTCGACGAGGTCCGCAACGCGCTGCTGATCGAGCAGGTGCCGGACGGCCCCGTGGACCGCTTCCTGCTGCCGGGCCCCGCGCTGCCGGTCTCCGGCGGGGGCGGCGACGGGACGGCGTCCTTCGACGGCGAGAGCGTCCGGCTGACCTGGAACTGGAAGGCGGAGGAGTCCAAGACCGCCGGGGGCCCGACCACCTTCCCGCTGTCGCGGATCGCCGGCGTGCGGTGGATGCCGTCGATCGGCCTGGAGAACGGCTATCTGCGCTTCGAGCCGGTCGAGGGGCCCGTCTCGGCCCCGCCGAAGTACGACGCGTACGCCCTGGACCTGTGGGGGATGTCCAGGAAGGAGCACACGGCGGTCCTGGTCGCGGCGGCGGTGCTGATGCGCCTGCCCGGGGCCCGTGCGGCACAGACCGCCCCGGAGGCGGCCCCGGCCCTGGCCGAGGCGGCCGATCCGGCCCCGGCAGCCGCCCCGCCCGCCGGTGACCACGACACGCTGCTGCGGCGGCTGCGGGAGCTGGGCGAGCTGCACCGGGCGGGAGTGCTCACCGACGAGGAGTTCAGCGTCGCGAAGCAGGCCGTTCTGCGTAGCATGTAACGCGTTCGGGCGGCCTTCCCCAGCACTCCTGCCCGATATCGGGCAGATTTCTTGCCTAAGCGCGCCTCGACAAGCAATATCGACGGGTGCTTGAACGCCGCTCGTCGCACGACGACCTCATCGATCACCTCGTACGCTCCACCGCGCTCCAGCGCGGCGAGGCGGCCCGGGTGATCCTCGACGTGCTGGCGTACTTCGACGAGAGCACCGACGACTTCGTCCGGCGCCGCCACCGCGAACTGCAGTCCGGCGGCCTGGTCAACACGGAGATCTTCGAGCGGATCGCGGCCGAGCTGCCGCACCGCGCCGTGGCGCCGCCGGAGCTGTCGCTCCGCCAGCTGCGCCGCATCGTCTACGGCTGACCCCCGGGTCCGCCGGGCGCCCGTGCGGGGCGCCGAACGGGAATGCGTGTACGTCGATGGAGGGGCAGAGAACACATGTGCGGAATCGTCGGATACATCGGTAGGCGTGACGTCGCTCCACTGCTGCTGGAGGGCCTGCAGCGGCTGGAGTACCGGGGGTACGACTCCGCGGGCATCGTCATCACCGGCAAGGTGGCGGCGGGCAAGCCGGGCGCGCTGAAGATGGTCAAGGCCAAGGGCCGGGTCCGCGAGCTGGAGGCCAAGGTCCCCAAGCGCTTCGCCGGCACCACCGGCATCGCCCACACCCGCTGGGCCACCCACGGCGCGCCGAGCGACGAGAACGCCCACCCGCACCTGGACGCGGAGAACAAGGTCGCCGTCGTCCACAACGGGATCATCGACAACGCCTCCGAGCTGCGCGCCAAGCTCACCGCCGACGGCATCGTCTTCCTCTCCGAGACCGACACCGAGGTGCTGGTCCACCTGATCGCCCGTGCGCAGGCCGACACCCTGGAGGAGAAGGTCCGCGAGGCGCTGCGCCACGTCGAGGGCACCTACGGCATCGCCGTGCTGCACGCCGACTTCAACGACCGCATCGTGGTCGCGCGCAACGGCTCCCCGGTCGTCCTCGGCATCGGCGAGAAGGAGATGTTCGTCGCCTCCGACGTCGCCGCCCTGGTCGCCCACACGCGCCAGGTCGTCACGCTGGACGACGGCGAGATGGCCACCCTGAAGGCCGACGACTTCCGTACGTACACCACGGAGGGCTCGACCACGACGGCCACACCGACCACCGTGGAGTGGGAGGCCGAGTCGTACGACATGGGCGGCCACGACACGTACATGCACAAGGAGATCTCCGAGCAGGCCGACGCCGTGGACCGCGTCCTGCGCGGCCGGATCGACGACCGGTTCTCCACCGTGCACCTGGGCGGCCTCAACCTGGACGCCCGCGAGGCGCGCGGGGTGCGCCGGATCAAGATCCTCGGCTGCGGCACCTCGTACCACGCGGGCCAGATCGGCGCCCAGCTGATCGAGGAGCTGGCCCGCATCCCCGCCGACGCCGAGCCGGCCTCCGAGTTCCGCTACCGCAACCCGGTCGTGGACCCCGACACCCTGTACGTCGCGGTCTCCCAGTCGGGCGAGACGTACGACGTCCTGGCGGCCGTCCAGGAGCTGAAGCGCAAGGGCGCCCGGGTCCTCGGCGTGGTCAACGTGGTCGGCTCCGCGATCGCCCGTGAGGCCGACGGCGGTACGTACGTCCACGCGGGGCCGGAGGTCTGCGTGGTCTCCACCAAGTGCTTCACCAACACCGTGGTCGCCTTCGCGCTGCTCGCCCTGCACCTGGGCCGGATCCGTGACCTGTCGGTCGCCGACGGCAAGCGGATCATCGACGGGCTGCGCCGGCTGCCGGACCAGATCAGCGAGATCCTGGGACAAGAGGACGAGATCAAGCGGCTCGCGGCGGAGTACGCGGACGCCAAGTCGATGATGTTCATCGGCCGGGTGCGCGGTTACCCGGTGGCCCGCGAGGCCTCCCTGAAGCTGAAGGAGGTCTCGTACATCCACGCCGAGGCCTACCCGGCCTCCGAGCTGAAGCACGGGCCGCTCGCGCTGATCGAGCCCGCGATGCCGACCGTGGCGATCGTGCCGGACGACGACCTGCTGGAGAAGAACCGCGCCGCGATGGAGGAGATCAAGGCCCGCAGCGGCCGCATCCTCGCCGTCGCCCACCAGGTGCAGGAGAAGGCCGACCACACCATCGTCGTGCCGAAGAACGAGAACGAGCTGGACCCGATCCTCATGGGCATCCCGCTCCAGCTGTTCGCCTACCACACGGCCCTCGCGATGGGCCGTGACATCGACAAGCCGCGCAACCTGGCGAAGTCCGTGACGGTCGAGTAGACGGCGGTACACAGACCTTGGGCCCCGTACCCGCCACGAAGGCGGTACGGGGCCCAACGCGTGCCGCTCCAGGACTTTCTGGCGACCCCTCAGGAAGCGCGGAAGCCCTCAGGCATGCGAGGCCTTCAGGGAATGACGATGACGGGGCGTTGCGCGCGGCGGGCGAGACGGCCGGCCACGGACCCGAAGATCCGGCCGACGATGCCGTGCGTGGAGCCCACGACGATCGCGTCGGCAGCGTACTCCCGGCCGACCTCCTCCAGTTCGTGACAGATGTCGCCACCGCGCTCGACGAGCACCCAGGGCACCTCGGAGAGGTAGTCCGCGCAGGCCAGTTCCAGGCCGAGGACCTCGGTGCGGTGATCGGGGACGTCGACGAAGACGGGGGGCTCGCAGCCCGCCCAGACCGTGGTCGGCAGCCGGTTGGCGACGTGGACGATGATCAGACCGGAGCCGGAGCGTCCGGCCATGCCGATGGCGTAGGCGAGAGCCCGCTCGCTGGACGTGGAGCCGTCGAAACCGACCACGACTCCGTGCCGGAAGGCGGGATCGCACGCATGGCGTGCTTCTTCGACCGTCCGCGGCTCCGACCCTGGGTCGGCTACCGGCTTGCGGTCTTTGGGTTCAGGGATTTCGTGACCGGCCATCGGTGTCTCGGCGAAGAGAGTCCTCGTGAGGAGGGAACGGTTTCGAGCGGTGCATCAGCTGGTGGTGAAGCTCTGTCCGGGAATCATCTTCCCAACCCCATACCCCCAAGGGTACGGCGCCACTCCTCCACCGCCCAGACCCCCGCAAAAGCGTGCGTGACGCTGGAGGGAGCATGCCCGAGCCTGTCCGCGATGGCAATGCCGGTTGTGTCGTACACGGGCCTCGGAGGGGGCGAACAAGGTCCGCCGTCCTGTTTTTCGGGTCGGCCGGCGACCACCCGGCACACCCGGCGGCGAGGCCCGCACCCGGTCCCTGTTGGCCACACCGCCACCGGGCCGTCACCCCGGGGCACGTCGCCGCGACGAGCCCGACGCGACTCCCGTTCGAGACGGACCCGGCGACAGCGCCCGGAGCGGCGGACGGCAAGGCCCTCCGGACGGCCCCCGGGCGGCGCCCGACCGGCGGCCGAGGCCCGCGGTTCTGGTGCCCCACGGCCCATCGGTCGGTAATCCGGCCCCCGAGAAGCCCCACCCCCGTCCCCGTCGCCACGGACCGCCGCATCCGTCCGAGGCGGCCCGAACACGCCATGACTCACGGCGTCGAGGGAGCGCACCGGCGCGGCCGTCAGGCGCCGGTTGTGCGCCCGGCGTGACCGGATACAGCACACACAACCGATGGTTTTCAGCCAACTTCACCTGGGTGCCCAACCCTTCCGGAGATGGCCGGACAACCCACCGCCCACCAGGCAGGAACGGACCGCGCGGTACGCTTTCACCCGACGCGGACGGGCCACGTTGTCGAAGGGCACTTCCCTGTGCGCTTCGCAGGTGAAACGCTTCGTGATCGAACGCTTCACGCCACGTTTCCTTATCGACATTGAGCTGGTGGGGGAAGGTGTCACGGCGGGACCACGCGACGCAGTAGATTCGATCTTGGAAATCGGAGACTGGGGACACGTGCGACACCGAGGGGAAACGTGCAGGAGCGACAGGCCCGTAAGGACCAGGGAGACGCGAACACCGAGGGGGGCTTAGCGTCATGAGCCAGGACTCCGCCGCCGCGACGGAGGCCGCACGCAAGCTGACCGGGCGGCGACGCCGGGAAGTCGTTGCCGTGCTGCTGTTCAGCGGCGGCCCTATCTTCGAGAGCTCCATCCCGCTCTCCGTTTTCGGAATCGACCGGCAGGACGCGGGAGTTCCCCGCTACCGCCTGCTGGTCTGCGGCGGCGAGGAAGGACCGCTGCGCACCACCGGTGGGCTCGAACTCACCGCGCCGTACGGCCTGGAGGCGATCAGCAGAGCCGGCACCGTGGTGGTGCCCGCCTGGCGGTCGATCACCTCGCCGCCGCCCGCCGAGGCTCTGGACGCGCTGCGGCGCGCCCACGAGGAGGGCGCCCGCATCGTCGGTCTGTGCACGGGAGCCTTCGTGCTCGCGGCCGCCGGCCTGCTGGACGGCCGGCCGGCCACCACACACTGGATGTACGCACCGACACTGGCCAAGCGCTATCCGTCGGTGCACGTCGATCCGCGCGAACTGTTCGTGGACGACGGTGATGTGCTCACCTCCGCCGGCACGGCCGCCGGGATCGATCTCTGCCTCCATATAGTCCGCACCGATCACGGCACGGAAGCCGCGGGGGCACTCGCCCGCCGGCTCGTCGTGCCGCCGCGGCGCAGTGGCGGGCAGGAGCGCTACCTGGACAGGTCTTTACCGGAGGAGATCGGCTCCGACCCGCTCGCCGAGGTCGTGGCCTGGGCCCTGGAGCATCTGCACGAGCAGTTCGACGTGGAGACGCTCGCCGCGCGCGCCTACATGAGCAGGCGGACCTTCGACCGCAGGTTCCGCTCGCTCACCGGCAGCGCACCGTTGCAGTGGCTGATCACCCAGCGGGTGCTGCAGGCGCAGCGGCTGCTGGAGACCTCCGACTATTCGGTCGACGAGGTCGCCGGACGCTGCGGCTTCCGCTCCCCGGTCGCGCTGCGCGGGCACTTCCGCCGCCAGCTCGGCTCCTCCCCCGCCGCGTACCGGGCCGCCTATCGGGCCCGCCGTCCGCAGGGGGTGGCGGAGAGCGCCGCGACGGTGGTCGAGACGATGGTGCCCAGCCAGGGGCCACCGTCCGGACGCCGGGGCTCGCCCCTGTCCTCCTCGGCCGTCGCCATGGCGGCGTCGGTGGGGTCCGGGGAGCTGTCCCTGCCGGGCCCCGACGCGTACGTTCCCGGACGCCCGGCCCTGCCGGGACAGCGGAGCGCCCCGTAGGGTGGGGCGCATGAACGACCGCATGGTGTGGATCGACTGCGAGATGACCGGGCTCTCGTTGACGGACGACGCACTCATCGAGGTGGCCGCCCTGGTCACCGACTCGGAGTTGAACGTGCTCGGCGAAGGGGTGGACATCGTGATCCGCCCGCCGGACACGGCCCTGGAGACCATGCCCGAGGTGGTGCGGCAGATGCACACCGCCTCGGGCCTCCTCGACGAGCTGGCCGGGGGCACCACCCTGGCGGACGCCGAGGAGCAGGTCCTGGCCTACGTCCGCGAGCATGTGAAGGAGCCCGGCAAGGCCCCGCTCTGCGGAAACTCGGTCGGCACCGACCGAGGGTTCCTGGCGCGGGACATGCGGGAGCTGGAGGGCTACCTCCACTACCGGATCGTGGACGTGTCCTCGGTCAAGGAGCTGGCCCGGCGCTGGTATCCCCGGGCCTACTTCAACAGCCCGGCCAAGAACGGCAACCACCGGGCGCTGGCGGACATCCGTGACTCCATCACGGAGCTCCGCTACTACCGGGAGGCGGTCTTCGTTCCGCAGCCCGGCCCGGACTCGGAGCGCGCCAAGGAGATCGCGGCGCGCCTGTCGGCCCCGGCCGCACCGTAGGAACCCGCTGGTCACGGGCGCGCGAGCGCCCGTGGACCGGCCCCGGGAAACGGGGGCGCGAGCACCCTCCCGGACCCTGTACACTTTTTCTCGGCCGGTCGGAAACGACCGGGCGACATGGTGGGTATAGCTCAGCTGGCAGAGCACCTGGTTGTGGTCCAGGATGTCGCGGGTTCAAGTCCCGTTACTCACCCTTGAAGGGGAAGCCCCTGACCTGCGGAAACGCAGGTCAGGGGCTTCTTCGTGTTCCAGGCTGGCCAAACCACGGCCAAACGCGGCCGGCTTTTCGACCTGACGTGCGCCCCATGGCAACGATCAGGAAGCGGGTCCGCAAGGACGGAACGGCGAGTTACCAGGTCCGCTGGCTCCAGGGAGGGCGCGGCGGTACCTGGGAAGCCGAAAGGTTCGAGGACGTGGAGCAGGCCGACGCGTTCAAGAAGCTCGTCGACGCCCACAAGCAGCAGTGGCCCTACGGGTGGGTCCCCGGCCGGGGCTTCGTCGAGCCCGAGGACCCTGACGACGTGCTCCTGACCGGCTGGGCCCGCGCTACGTCGACCGGCTCACCGGCATCGACCCGCGGACCCGGGACGACTACCGGCGCGAGGTGGACCGGCACATCTCCCTCGTGGTGCACACCACCCGATCGGGACTGGTGATGCCGGCCACGATCGGGAACATCACCGCTGACGACGTCCAGGACTGGGTTCGGCTTCAGGAAGCAGGCCAGCCGGACGCGAAGGCGGGTCGGTGGATCCGTCGACCGGCCTCGCCGAAGTCCGCAGCCAATCGCCACGCCCTGCTGTGGTGCATCGTGCAAGCGGCGATCGATGCCGATCCCCCGCTGCGCACCAAGAACTGCTGCGCGAGCACCCGCCTTCCACGCGTGGACGACGGGACGTCCGAGGAGATGGTTTTCCTGGAGCAGGAGGAGAACCAACTCCTCCGCAAGCACCTCCCCGACCCAGCGGCGCGAGACCTCGCCGACTGGTTGATCGGTACAGCAATGCGTTGGGGCGAGGCTACGGCCCTCCAGGTACAAGATCTTCGACTTGGCGGCCCCGTACCGACAGCCAACGTCCAGAGGGCCTGGAAGAGGTCCCCCAGGGGCGCGCAGAGCTCCTTCTTCCTCGGGCCCCCCAAGACCAAGAAGGCCCGCCGTTTGGTCGCTCTTGCCCCGACCCAGGTGGACCTCGCGCAGAAGCTGACGCATGGAATGCCATCGGAGGCCATCGTCTTCCGCACGCCGACGGGCAAAGCATGGAGGCATGCCAACTTCTACAACCGGAAATGGATACCCGAGGTCCGCTAGGGCTAGCTCGAAGAGCAGCGGCCCCCCATCACGCGTCACGGGAGTGTCACCGGCAGTCGGCGTCTGTCGCTGACAGCCGCATCATCGCCTCTTCTGCCGGCGCCGAGTACCGGAACTGCTCGTGTAGTAGTTGACCTGCTGCGGGGTGAACAGGTCGGTCACGTCGCCGCAGGTGTCGAGCTCGAGGGGGTAAGGGCTGAGTGATGTTCGCGGGCCCTGGCCCCCTTCTGCCTCGACCAGTGGCGGAACAAGGGCTGCAACGAGACCGGACGACGGCGTAGCGAACTGCTGCGGCACAGATCAGGCCACCGCCCCATCTCTCATCTCGCACAGCACGTCCGCGAGCCGGTGGATGCCCTCGGCAATCACCTTGTCGTGCGCGCTCAGGCTGAGGCGCAAGCACCGGGTTGCGTGGTCGGCGAGGCTGGTGGTCAGCAGCGGATCCACGAAGAAGTGCCGCCCCGGTACGACGAACACATACTTCTCCTTGAGCCGCTCGTACAGCGCAGTGTCCTCGAACCAAGGGTGGTTCACCCACAGCCAGCAGAACATGCCTCCGTCCCCAGAGTGCATGCGCCAGTCGACATCTGTTGGCATAAGTTCGTTGAGCAGTTCCTCAACGAAGTGCTTCTTTTCGCGGTAATGCGGCGAGATCGCATCGCGGGTGGTCTTGTCGAGGCGCCCATCGGCCAGTACCCGGGCAAGGGCATGCTGGGCAAGTTGGGGAGCATGGAGGACAGAGTTGGACATAAATGCTGCGAGAGGTGCTATGTATTTCGGGTTGCCGATCGCAAAACCAACTCGCTCGCCGGGCAGTCCGGCCTTCGATGCGGAGAAGCAGTTAACGACGCTGTCGTTCCACATCGGCTCAGTGTGTACCTCCGCGATCCGGGGGAAAGGCGCTCCGTAGGCGTTGTCGACGAACAGTGGCACCTCACGCTCCGCGGCAAGCGCCGTTAGCTCGTCCAAATCGGCTCTGCTCAGGGCGCGTCCCGTGGGGTTGCCCGGACTCGAGATCAGCAGCATGCCGATGTCCGAGCGCCGCCGCAGCGCCTCGATGTCCAGGGCGTAGCGGAAACGGTGGCCTTCCTCCCGATGGACCAGCGGGGCGACTCCGGCGATGCCGTCATCGTGCATGCACAATCCCTGGTAGCCGGTGTAGTCGGGCACCATGGGGAGCACGATCCGCCGCTCGCCGTGGGCTCCCGGGCCGGCGAAGAGGGCGGCCGCCGCAAAGCAGACCATCTGGCTACCGGGGCCGACGGCGATGTTCTCAGGGCCGAGCTGCCAGCCGTAAGCCCGGTGGAAGTAGTCGGCAACTGCCGCCACGAGGACATGGCTGCCACGGGATGGCCCGTAGCGGCAGCCAGCCTCATCGAAATCGTCGGCGATTGATTCCGTCAAGGCAGCCCGCCACATATCACGCACAGCGAGAATAGGGGCGGGATTACCCACGCTCAGGTTCAGCCATTCTTCAGCCGAAGCCTCGACCGTGCTCGCGGCGACGTCTTCCATGATGCTGCGCAGGCCGGAAAGCCCAGCCATCTTGGTTCCGCTGAGCGACAACTGCATTATTTTCTCCTCAACACCGTGTGACACGACCCATGACCTTGCGTCATGAGAGAGCCGAAATGTGCTCTGCCGCGTGAGAGGGAGGTCGGTCGAGGGAACCGCGGGGCGATACCTCACGACGACCGAGAGCACGGCAAGACGAAGGCAACGGCGGAAACCGTAAGAGCTGTTACGAGCTCTAAAGAACCCACCAAGGGAGATTGCTGCCGTGTGCCGACCAGAGGCACGAGGGCAACAGTGCCGACGCCGATCGACGAAACCCGAAGCGAGGCCATCTTGCCTCCTCGGCCCCTGCCTGCTCCTGCAACGTCGTGATCAGCCAGGCGACGCTGTTGAGGTTGCCAGTCCCGGCCACGAAGACGGCGGCGATCTGGTGGGACGGCACGTCCGCGACGGCAAACGCAAGGGGCGCCACGTTGAGCAGGCCGTTGAGGGGCACCGTGGCCGGCATCGACGTGTCACGCGGTGAACTTGAACAGCGCGGCCCGCCCCACGTTGTCCAAACGGCGAGCAGGATGACGGCCCGAAGTGGTACGGCCCCAGCCCATCGGCCAGTCCGACGATCGCGACACCGCGCCGCAGACAGCGACCGCCCGCAAGACGCTGCGCACCACGTAGACGTGCCCGGGAGTCGAGAATGTCGACGACTTTACAACCACCTGTGTTGCGCGGCTGTCAGGCGACCCGTCCAGCGCGGATCCAGTCGGCAACGGTCACCCATCACCGCCCGCGGCACCAAGGCACAGCCGAACATCCCGAGGTTCACGTCGTCCGCCGCCCAGCAGGCGGGCGCAACTGCTCAGGAGGCTGATGTGACACCGTCCGTGGGATGCTTCACGCTGGCACTCCAGTTGCCTAGCATTGCCTGCTGGAGCTGGGTGGTTCCTTCGATGATCTCCATCACCTTCGCGTCCCTGAACAGCCGCCCGACCGGCGAATCAGTACCGATGCCGTACGCCCCGAGGACCTGGACGGCGTCCGCCGCCACCCGGTTCGCCGTGGTCGAGGCGAAATACTTGGCCATGAGGGTCTGGTTCACGGCGCTCATGCCGCCCTCGGCCTTGACGGCTCCGGCCTCCAGGCACAGCAGCCGGGCCGCGGTGGTACTAGTCAGCATGTCGGCAAGCATCCGCTGGACCAACTGGTGGTCGATGATCGCTGTGCCGAACTGCATGCGGTCCTGTGCATACTGGGACGCCGTTTCGAGGCAGGCCTGAGCGAGCCCGACACAACCCCAGGCCGTGCTGTAGCGGCCGATGTCGAGCGCGGCGGACGCAACGAACATGAGCCCACCGCCGGGCATTCCCACCATGGCGCTCGCCGGTACGCGGCAGCCGTCGAGGGCGATCTCGCCGAGCGACGAACCTCGCAGCCCCAGCAGACCCCGCAGCGGCTCGACGCTGAGGCCGGGCGTATCACGTTCGACAAGGAAGGCCGTGTGCTTCTCTTCGTACTGAGCGAAGACCAGGTACACGTCGGCGATCTCACCAAAGCTGATCCACTTCTTACCGCCCGTCAGGACGATGTCGGAGCCGTCGGCCACCGCCACCGTTTCCACGCTCTTGGCGTCGCTGCCGACCTTCGGCTCAGTCAGCGCGAACGCCGCGATGGTCTCACCCGAGGCGATGCTCTTGAGCCACCGGTTCTTCAGCTCCGGGGCGCCCCACTTCCACACAGAGTACGAGACCATGTCCGCGCAGGCCACGAAGTTGCGAACGTTTTGGCAGGTACGCCCCATCTCCTCCGCCATCAGGCCGTAGCTCACCATGTCCAGCGAGGAACCGCCCCACTCCTCAGGGAGGAGCGAGGATATCCAGCCTGCGCTGCCGAGTTCCTTGATGAGTCCGCGCCGCATGCCTTCCTGCACATCCGCGGCTTGGGCTTCCGGCGCAATGAACGCATCGGCGAACTTACGAAAGGATGCCCAGGACTGTCGCTGCTGGGTCGTGAGCTGAGTGGTCATCCGGACAGTTCCTTACTATCGAGTAGTTTACTGCTCTTCGGTCGACTCGCCCCGAGATGAAAGCACAACTTCTCCAGGAACTCTTCCTCGGAGTCACGCAGGAAAAAGTGGTCGCCAAAAATCCCCTCGACGACGACCTCGTCATCGCTGTAGCTACCCCATGCGTCCATCGATTCCCTGGCCGCATCCTGGTCATCAACGCCGTAGAAGACAGATATCGGACATTCCAATGGGGCGATCGGGGGCGCCTCGTATAGGTCCAGGACCGTGTAATCTGCGCGAATCGTGGGAATGTAGAGCTCCATGAGCTCCTCGTTCTCCAGTAGTTCCTCTGGTGTGCCGCGCACCCTCCGAAGGCTTTCGATGAAATCGGCGTCTGAAAGGTCGTAGTTGGTTTCGGTCGGAGTGGCCTCGTGCGGGGCCAGACACGCGGAGACGAACAGCCGCTGCGGCGTCGGAAAACCCTGACTCATCAGGTGCCGGACGAGCTCGAAGGCCAGTACGCCACCGAAGCTGTGGCCAAGCACGGCGTAGGGCGCGTGACGCGCCTCGTCCATGGCGCCTATCAGGTCATCGAGCAGCGGGGCAAGCTCGGTCAGCGCCGGCTCGGACCAGCGGGAGCCTCGTCCCGGAAGTTCCAGCGGCACCACCTTCACCGAGGCGGGCAGCAGGTCCTTCCAATGGTCGTACATTCGGGCCGATGCCCCGGCGTACGGCAGGCAATAGAGTGTCAGGCCCGGTGGCAGGACCTCGGTCTCAGGCTCCGCCGGAGACAGGAGCGAGGTCCCGAGCCCGAGCAGCCCGCCGACCGTCGGGTCGTCGTGAATCTGCCGCAGCGAGACCGGACGGCCGAGCGCTTTGGCGAGCCTGCGCTGTAGCTGGACAACTAGAATGGAATTTCCCCCCGCCGCGAAGAAATCCTCGTCGTCCGACGCAGGTTCGGCTTCCAGGGTCTCCTGCCAGGCTCGCACTACCGTACCGCGTAGGGATTCTGTTTCAGAGTTCATTCACAGGCGCTTTCGCTACAGGTCAGCATGGGCCAGACCGGCGCGGTCGATCTTCCCCGAGGTGTTCCGGGGGAGCGACCGCACGAAACGGATTCGGCTCGGGCAGTGGCTGACCGGCAGCCGGGTACGTATCCAGGCGTTCATCTCGTCAGCAGTCACTCCTTCGTCGGTGACGACGAAAGCGGCCATAAATGCACGCTCCGCGCGATCCGCGTCCCGTACGAGCACCACCGCCTCTGTCACCGAGGGGTGTTCCTCGATCACGCATTCCACTTCGCCAAGTTCAATTCGGTGGCCGCGCAGTTTGATCTGCCCATCGACGCGCCCCAGGTATGTCAGTGATCCGTCAGCAGCCCACCGGCCCCGGTCACCAGTGCGGTAGGCGAGCTCCGGGCCTCGCGGGGTGTTCTGTACGGAGAACCGCTCGGCGGTGACCTTCTCCTGTCCCAAGTATCCGGAGGCTAGGCCCTCGCCGTAGAGGAATATCTCCTCCTCCTCGTTCAAGAAGAGCCCACAGCCCGGCAATGGGTCGCCCAGCGAGATGGCGTCCGGGCGCTCGATGTGCGCCGCGGTGGCCCAGATCGTCGCTTCGGTGGGCCCGTAGAGGTTCCACAGTTCGCCGCCACGAGTGAGCAGGTCGGCGGCGAGGGTTGAGGTGAGCGGCTCTCCGCCGCACCAGATGCGGTGCGGGTACATGGCGTCGTCGTCACTACCGGCAAGCAATAGCCGCCAGAAACTCGGGGTCGCCTGGATGACGTCCGGCGCATGCCGTGCCACGAACTCCGCGAAGACCTCGGGGTCCCGCCGGGCCTCGCCCGGCACCGCGACGAACTTGCCTCCCACTACCAGCGGCACCAACATCTCGGCCAGAGAGATGTCAAAGGACAGCGCCGTCATGGCGAGGATGGTCTCCCCCGCCTGCAGCCCGGGTACCTCCGCCAGCGCACGGATTCGCGACGCGAGAGAGTCATGCGGAACCATCACGCCCTTGGGCTTGCCAGTCGAGCCCGAGGTGTACATGACGTAGGCCACGTCACGGAGTTCCCGCCCGCCTCCCTCGTTCACCGCCTCCGTCCCGGGGTTGGCGACCGTGAACACGGCCTCCTTCACCGCTCGGATCACTGCGACGGGGCGGGCGTCCGCAAGGATGCGCTCTCGATGCGTCGGCGGGGAGTCGAGGTTGAGCGGCAGGATCGCACAGCCGGATCGCGCGCCCGCCAACAGTGCCAGTGCCCCGCTCACCGGGCTGGATGTCTCAAGTGCCAGCAGGGACCCCGCTTCGGCCGACTGCCGGATCAGTGCCGCGAGGGCATCGGCTCGCTGCACGATGTCCCGGTAGGAGTAATCCTGTTCGCCGACTGCGGCGGGAGCATCGGGCGTACGCGACGCCTGTTCGAGCACCAGGTCCCAGATTGTCTCCACGGTCAGAGCCCCTTGATCCGGACCTGCTCGCCGACCTGCGCGACGAAGTCCTCAAAAACCGGGCTGCTGAATATCACGTCGAACGGCAGCGGGATGCCGAAGGCCTTGCGAGTCGAGCCCAGCATGCGGGCGGCCTTCAGCGAATGGCCGCCGATCTCGAAGAAGTTGTCCTTGGGGGCGGGCACGCGGCCGAGGACCCCGCTCCAGATTTCCGACAGCTTCACCTGAACGGCGTCGTCGGCCGGAGGACCTTCCGGGTCCGGCGTCCTGGAGGGCTCAGCCAGCAGTGCGAGCAGGGCGGGACGGTTGATCTTGCCGCTGGCGTTCAGAGGGATCTCCTCCAGCTTGAGCAGAGTGTTCGGCACCATGTATCCCGGCAGTACGAGCGTGAGTTCGCGGCGTACTGCGTCCTCCGCCTTCTCGCCCGAGTAGAAGCCCACCAGCTCTCCGCCGTCCGCGTCCGAGCGCGCCGCTACCGCAGCCTGCTGGACGCCGGCGATGCGCAGGAATGCCTGCTCGATTTCCGTGAGCTCGATCCGGTATCCGCGCAGGCTGACCTGCGAGTCTCGGCGGCCGACGAACTCCAGCTCTCCGTCCGTGGTCCAGCGGCAGATGTCCCCCGAGGAGTACCACCTGCTGCCATCCGTCTCTCGTACGAACTGCTTCCGGGTCAACGGTTCGTCACGCCTGTAGCCGATGGCGAGGATGCTGCCCCCGATGAGCAGCTCTCCCGCTTCGCCCGGCCCGGTGACTGTTGCCCCGTCGTCGTTGATCAGCCGGACCTCGGCGCCTGATATGGGGCGCCCGATGGCAGGCGCCTCATGGGCCGCCCACTTACGCAGGTCGTCGCTGGCCGTCGTCACGACGGTCGCCTCCGTGGGGCCGTAGTGGTTGTACACGGCAGCCGGGAATCCGATGGGGGGAGCGACCCGGAGCTTGTCCCCCCCGGTGGTAAGGATCTTGAGCGACCGGGGCGGCTCGTCCACCCCGAACATCTGCTCCGCCAGCGGGGTGCTCAGAAAGCTCTGCTCTATCGACCAGTCATCCATGAAGCGGCACACGGCGAGGATATCCGCCGTACCAACGCCGACGGGCAGCACCAACGTGGCGCCGCTCGCGAGCGTCGACCACACCTCCCACACGGAAGCGTCAAATCCCAGTCCAGCGAAAGCCGCGATCCGCACGCCGGGTCCAGTCGGATAAGTGTCCCGGTGCCAGCGTGCGAGGTTGCCGAGACTCGCGTGGCCAACCTCGATCCCCTTGGGGGTGCCGGTCGAGCCCGAAGTGTAGATGACATACGCGACCTCGGCGTCGGCCTTCTCGATGGAGCCCGGCTCTGTGGCGGTTTCCACCAGCACCCCTGCTGGCCCGGCTCCGGGGGACAGCACGGCGAAGGGCCGAGCATCGCTCAGGATGGCGTTGCGTCGAGCCTCGGGCAGTGATCCGTCCAGCGGCAGATAAGCGGCGCCCGCACGCCATGCGCCAAGTTGGCTGATCACTCCCTGGATCCCGCGCGGGAACAGGGTCGCAATAAGCGCGCCGGTGGAGAAGCCCGGTAGCGGTGTCAGTCGATCCGCGACGGATCCGGCGGCGTCCCAGAGCTCCCGGTAGGTCAGCCGGACAGAATCGGCGCTCGGCCCCCCGAGGACCACGGCCACTGTGTCAGGGGTAAGGCGCGCTCTCTCCTCCACCATCTGCGGCACAGTGCCCTGCGCGGTCTCCGTAGTCACAACCACTCCTGTCTGAAGCCTCTTTGAGGTTCTTGGAACTGCGTTTCGGCAAGCTGCGGCTGCTCATCTCAGTTGCGGATGCTCAGCCTCAGGTGCTCAAGGACAGTGACACCGTTGTGGGGCCGCAGCACCGGGGGTTCGGCCAGTTCTGCGTGGCTGAATCGCTTCACGAGGCCGTTCAACGCCGCGCTGACCTCCATCCGAGCCAGCCCAGCGCCCAGGCAGTAGTGCGCGCCGTAGCCGAAGGCCAGGTGTCTGCTGGACTGCCGCCCGGGGTCCAGCACGTCCGAATTCGTAAAGGCGTCGGTATCGCGGTTCGCCACACCGAGCATCATCAGAACCAACTCGCCGCGTTCGATTCGGTGCCCCTCGATCTCGACGGGCTCGACCGCGATGCGCGCCACCTGTTGCACCGAGGTGTCAAACCGCAAGAGTTCCTCCACGAGCGAAGTAATCCGCTCGGATGCCGCAGCACTCCACTGCTCGGTGTGCATGAGTGCGCGGACGGCCTTGCCGATGAACGTGGAAGTGGTGTCGAACCCGGCGAAGATCAACAGGCTCGCCGTGGCGGCGATGTCCAGCTCCTCGATCAGTCCTGTTCCGAACGCATGCGACAGGATCTCCAGCGCGGACCCCGCGGGTACTTCCGATCCGGCCCTGGCTGTGGCCACCGCCTGCTCGATCTCCTCCAGCGCTCTGGTTCCCCGCTCCACAACCTCGGGCAGGTAGTCGGCAACCAGCAGCGCGTCGATCTCCGAGGCCCAGGCCGCGATGCGCGGGGCCACCTCTGGCGGTAGCCCGATCTGCCGGCATACGACCCGGCTCGCCAGAGGCACCGCCAGGTCCAGCATGACGTCGATCTGCCCGGCGACACCGTGGAGCAGCTGATCCACCGACTCCTCAACAAAGGGCTGGAGTTCGGCAAGCCTGGAAGTGGAGAACAGCGGTGCGATCAGGCCACGCAGCCGTTGATGCCTCGGGGCATCATTGAACATGAACCAGCGCCGAACAATGTCGGAGGTGCGTCGAACGCCGTCTCTGCTCTCCTGCTGGTCGTGAAGATGCGTGGTGCCGTTCTCCGGCCATGCCGAGGAGAGCGCGGGATTCCGCAGCAGCTTTCTCACCTGTTCGAACCCCGTGACGATCCAGACGCCGAGGTCGTCGTCCCGCCGGATAGGCTCGGTCTCTTGGAGCGCGAGGTAGTCCATGCAAGGGTCCACCGGCACCATCCCGTTGTTCCGCCGGTACGGACAGGTGGGTTCCATATGTGTTGACGCCTCTTTCATGAGTGGTGAGGGCGGGCTGCGGCTCGCCGGTCTACCGGCCAGCCGGTCAGCCGGTTCCATCCGGTAGGGGCCGGACGACGCGTACCGTCCGGTCAGAAGGAGGCAGCCGGCAACGCCCGGCAACGGATTCCACGACCTCGGAACCCGCCACAGGGTCCGCGGGAAGCGATACACCTCGCCAGCCCGCGCGTCATCCCATTCGCCCTCGTCGCTAAGCAGTACGCACGTCGGATTCGTGAGCATGCTGCCGCCGTGGACATCCGCGAGGCCGGCCCCGGAGCAGTAACCGAGTACCCCAGTCGGCATCGCAGGGCATCGGCCCAGCTCAGCGTCGAAATGCGTCTACCGCGGCGACAGGTACCGGAGCGGGCTTGGGAGTTCTTGGGCGGTTGACCTTTCCCGTCGCCGACGGCGGGATAGCGCCGGGCCCTATGGAGACGGCACGCAACATGACCACGGGTGGTATATCTCGACAAGTAGGACTGCCCGCCCTGCGGTGCCGATCCCGCTGCCAAGAGCCGCCACGTCGTAGGGACGCCGACCCGAGTCGCAGCATCGCCACGGCAGTGGTCACGCCCGAGCAGCCGCGCGCATCCAGGCGATTCTTGAGGTGGCTGTCGGCCCCGAGCCGGAATTCAGCAACCGCGCACGTGCTCCCCAGTGCGGTCTAGGTGACGGCCCGGTTTGATGAGGTCGGTGGGCAAACGATCGGCGGTCAGTCGACAGCCGGTTGTGGTAATCAGAGGCAAGACCGTCCCGGACGATCCAAAGTTCGCCCGGGGCGCTGACGGGCTGCGCGTTCCACCAACAATCGACGCCCGTGTGGGACGTGTTCGACATCAGCTCCCCCAGAAGTGTGGAGGAGTGCTTCTCTGGCCAATGCGGGATGTCCCAGAGTTACGTAATACAACTATTCGGCGACACACCGCAACTACTGTGGGCTACATATTCTTAGCCCGCCCAGCCATTGTCAAGAGCCAGAAGCAACCTCACCGTCAGCCCGTGAATAGGCAAGCTGCCTGCTCAGAACGTCTCCAGGTGGTCGAGCTGGGCCAGCATCCTCGATCCCAGGAGACGGGCACAGTCGGCCGACACGCGGTTGGGCCGATAGCTGACGACCAAGTGCGGGCCGTCAACCCGAAACGGCCATAGTTCGGCAACGAGTTCGGTAGGCAGTCCGAGGGGCGCGGGGCGGAAGGGCTCCGACCGCGCCCCGGGCAGGTCCAGCACCGCGGGGGCGGTGTTCTGCAACGCGAACATGTTCTGGAACAGCGGCGGACGCTGGCCGCGGGGCGGGTTTACCTCTTGCACCACCTCGGCCAACGGCACGTCTTGCGCGGCAAACGCGCGGCGGACCGTAGCGGCAACCTGCCCGATCTCCTCTGTGTACGACGTCCCGCCCGTAACACGCAATCGGATGCATACAACGTCGATCAGGCACGACACCGCACCGTCAAGCACGCTGTCACCGCGCAGAGCGACGGGAGTACCGACACCAAAGTCCCTCTGCCCTGTCACCTGCGCCAGTGCCCGGCCGTAGGCGGTCAACAGGACGATGTACGGCGTGACGCCCAGCGCCTCGGCATGCCGTTCGACCCGATCGAGGCAGCCCGTCGGCAACGGGATTTCCAGCACCTCCGGGGCACAGGTGACGTGCCCGGCCGGCGCTCCCGGGTATTCCAGCAAGGGAATGCCAGCCAACTCATCTTGCCAGTAAGCGCGTTGCCTCTCAAGCTCGGCGGCATCCACCGACGCCAGGCTCGCCGAGGCCACCTGAGCCATGGTCGGCGCAGGCTCGTCCAGCACGAGGGCGTTGGTGAGAACCGCGTGGTAGGCCCGGCTGAGATCCCTTGCGAGGATCGACTCGGACCAGCCGTCCACCGCGACGTGGTGCGCGGCGATGCCGATCAGATGGGACGTAGTCCCGCCGACCGCAATGGTCACCACCCGCCAAATCTCGCCGTTCTCCAGGCAGAAGGGCTCGGCCAGGGTGGCGCGGAGGAGGGCGTCGGCGTCGGCGGGCGTCTGCGCCGCCAGCATGGTCACGTCCGGTGCGGGCGCGTTGAGCGGTTCGGCCACCGCCTCCTCCTCGAGCCGGTAAGAGGCGCGCAGGGATTCGTGCCGCTGGTGGACATGGCGGACGGCACCTCGCATCGCGTCGTGGTTCAGGTCGCCCGCGACCCTCCAGCCCATCGTGCAATGTTGGTTGAGCCCCTGAGGGTCGAAGACGTACTGCACGAGCATGTCGGCCTGTTGTGGATTCAGCGGTACGGGCCCCTCCCCCGACCACCCGGGTGCCGGAGCGGTCTCGGCCGCGGCACCCTCCAACCACTGCGCGAGCTCTGCCACGGTGGAGGTGCGGTATATCTGGGAGAACGGCAGCTTGCGGTACTGAGGTTCCTTGAAGGCAGCTCGAACCCTTTGCAGCAGGTCAGTGGCAAGAAGCGAGTGACCGCCCATGAGGAAGAAGTCGTCGTCGACGCCGACCGAATCGCGCTCCAGCACCTCGGCGAAGATGGAACACAGTGCCGACTCCGTCGTCGTCTGGGCGACGCTGCCGGGGGCAATGAGTTCACAGTCACCACTAAGGAGGCCGCCCCACATTCCTGGGAGAATGCCTTGGTGGGAGACTTCCACGGCCAGCCCGGACGGACGACCGTCCTCTACCAAGAACCGCTCGACGCCCGACGATACGCGGTCCGCCAGTTGGGCGGAGGTCACCACGACGGACGGTCCTTCCTCGCCGAGGAGGGACTGGGACCAGGCTGCCGTAGAGGAAGGGTCGAGGTGAAGCGGGAAGAATCCAGCCTTGCGGACGGCCGCCGCGGCGACCACCAGGCCCGCGGAGCGCCTCAGGAGGACGCCGATGGGCTGCCCTGGCGACAGCGTCGGGTTCTGCAGCCCCAAGGCCATGACCGAAGACTCTCGGTCCAGTTCGGCATAGGTGAACTCTTGGTTGTTGCACTTGACCGCGACCTGGCCCGGACATTTGGCAACGGAGCTCAAAAAGACATCCACCAGGGAAGCCAAGTGCGCCGCGTTCCAGGATTGCAGTTCTTTCATTTTCCCGCCTGGCTTCCTTAGTAGCAAGTCTTCACGGTGACGTCCGGGTGGCCTGGCGAACGACGCGCAGCACCTCGGACGCCGACTCGTTCAGATACATGTGACCGCCCTCCATCTCCACGAACTCGAAGTCGTCGCTGGTGACTTCCGACCAGTCTTGCGCCTCGGCGAGGCTCACGTGGTCGTCTTCCCGGCCACGTAGCGACGTGATCGGCACAGGCAGCTCGACAGCAGGATCGTGGACGAACCCTTCGTACATCTCCACATCGGCGCGAAGCGCGGGCAGGATCAGCTCTCGCATCTCGGGGTTTTCCAGAGCCACATGCCGGTATCCCGCGAAGTCCTCGATGCGCTCGATGAACTCCCTGTCCGGAAGACCTGTCGCGCGCTGGTTTCGCCGGCTGCCGGGCCCCGGCGCTCCGCTCACGAAGAGCCGGATCACCTCGACGTTGGTCCGAGTAGCGAGCTCCTGAGCCAGAGCCAAAGCCAGCACGCCCCCACTGCTGTGCCCGAAGAGTGCCACTCTCGTTCCCCCGACGCTCGGCAGCAGTTGAGGGAGGACGGTGGCCACCGCCTCGCGGACGCTCCGCACCGGCTCATGGTCGATCAGCCGCCCACGCCCTGGCATCTGCACCGGTACCAACTCAATATCGGGCGCCGCGTGAACCCGCCACGAATGGAAGTAGGAAGCGCTGGCGCCTGCGAAAGGGACACAGATAAGAGACAACTTGGACACTGTGGAACTTCCTGGTCATTAGAGAGCTTTCGGCCCATGAGAAATCCATGCCGATCTCCCGGACTCACGGGCAGCCGCAACTGCGGCAGGAGGACCAAAGCCAGTGCAGGGGTCGGAGGCTCCCGACGGGCCCACTCTCCGACCCAATAGCACTCCGCGAGTGGGACTATCCATGCTGGGCGCCACTGAACGGCGGCACACTTCAGCCACTTTGACCTGCATCCTCTTAGGCCGTCCCGCGCCTTGTCAAGGAGTTCAGCACTCTGGTCGAGCCACCAAGGCAGACCGGACGCACGCGGGGCAGCGAGCCGAGTGACGCCTCCGGTTATAGTCGGCCCGTGCCTCTATGGTCGTCCACGATCGTCTTGCCGTCATTTACTGAGTCTCGGTGCCGAGTTCAACGGCGGCCTGATAATCGGCGCGCATACCTAGAGGCAGCGCAATTCCACTCAGCGGCACATCCCATGAGTTCTCTATTGGGGGCGTGCTGCGTCTTTCACGCCGTCGCCATCTAGCACGCCGACTCATTCATCCCAGCTACGATTCGAGGGTTGACCAGCATGTATCGCACCATGATGAAGTCCAAAATCCACCGGGCGACCGTCACGCAGGCCGACCTCCACTATGTGGGGTCCCTGACCATCAGCGCCGACTTGATGGAGGAAGCCGACCTGCTACCCGGCGAAAAGGTTGACATCGTCGACATCAATAACGGTGCCCGGCTGTCCACTTATGTCATCGAAGGGCCGCGGAACTCCGGAATAATCGGTATCAATGGTGCCGCAGCACGGCTCATCAGCCCCGGAGACCTCGTCATTATCATCGCCTACGCCCAGATGTCTGAAAAGGACGCTCGTGGACTCAAGCCGCGGGTCGTCTTCGTCGATGAGCGGAACCAGGTGTCCTTGACCGGGCACGATCCTGCGGAAGCACCTGAAGGGAGCGGGCTGCTGCGTGGTGACTTCCCTCGGGGGTGACCCTCCTCGTCCGAGCCACGCGGCGAACAGCGAACAGTCCAGGACCTCGTGGCAGGGCCCGCGCGGTGACAGCGCGGGCCCTGCCATTGACTGCTTCGCACCCGACTCTCGGCCCGCACGGGAATCAGACATTGACAAGCCCGGGTTGCCCTAAGAATATAGATCGCACGATGGCGCATTGTGCGTAGCGCAAGGGCACTCCGCCCCTTCTGACCGCATCTCCAGCAGTCCAGGGCTCTGTTGATCCGCGCTGTCGGAGCGGCCTCCTTCCACCGGGCATTACCCGCGCCTCTCCTGGTCTCCGTGAGTCGTTAGGCGGCCGAGGAGAGCCGGGTTTGGCATATGGGTCTCTGCGATCAGTAGCTCCGAAGGAGCCGCCGTCCGGTTCTCTGGGGCGCCTTGGCTGCTGCTTGATTTTCACGAAGATGACAGCGGGGTGTTCCTCAGGCCCACCGCACGCTCTGCGGGGCAAGGAGGGCGAGTGCGTGAGCGAGCGTGAGGCCCGAGCATCGACGCAGGCGAGGGGCGTCACTGGGCCTCGATGGTCGATGAGACCGGTGGGACGTCGGGGTCAGAGAAGGTCGACAGTGGCGAGATCCTCGACCTGGCGCTGACGAGGTCCATCAGGCGGTGCCCTCCGAGCTGTTGCGGGCTCTGGCTCTCAGCCCCCGGCGAGCAGGCCGTCCACGTGCCCGGACGCGCCATCAAACGTATGGTCGGCGCCGGCCGGGGCGAGACCGGGACCGACGCCTACGTCTTCGCCGAAACGGCGCGCAACCGCCAGGACTTCGCAGCGATCGACGCACCTGCCGGCTCGTCGCCGACCTCTCGCTTCTGACGGGGTACCGCTCCGCCCTCGTGACCGAGCGAGGCCGAAGGATCAACCAGTGGAGCGGGCCTTGCACCTCGCAGAAGGATGCGCTCGTGTTGCTGACGGCCTATCAGGCGTCGGCATCCCTCCACTGCCGCGGCCGGGTGAGGCTGACGGCATGGCTGGCCGAACGTGGCGTTCAGGATTCTGGTCGCTGTCGCCGCGACGGCGCTGGAGGGTGGCCAAGCCCAGCAGACCGCCCTGGCCGGTGGATATGTCGCCGTCCAGATCGTTGGCGACCTGGCCACTCAGATCCCGACACGATCGACTCAGCCGGATCGACCAGCAGATCCGGGTTCCCAGCACGTTCAAGTCGTCGTCGCCCTGGCACGGCAAGGGGCCGGCGTGTTGCGGGCGCTCCTGCGCGACAGCCGGGTCTTCACCCCGAACTGCCCGTAGCGCGGGCGGCTTGAAGACGTAATTGAGACTCCGTCGGCCTCATCGTCTTCACCCGGGATGAGGCGACCGGGGGCGTCCTCATATTCCCCTGCCATTTCTCAGCAGTCGCTGCCAGTCTCCGTTCTCTCCGGCGTAGGGAAGGACCGCCGCCCAGACAGATTCGATCCCGCAACGAGTGCCGACACAGTGGTATCCGCCGATTTAAACCGAAACAAGGACGACCGAGATGACCGACGGACCAGACCCATCCCCATTGGCGCGCCGAGTCCCCTACAGCGATCCCGGGGAGCCAGACCACCGGAGCCCGCTGCGTTTCCTGTGGTGGCTGGTAGTGAGGCAGCGCAAACGGGTCCTTCTCGGCTCCTTGTGGGGCAGCACCTGGATGTGTGCCCTGATGCTGCCGCCTTACCTCATGTCCAGGACGATCGACGAAGGGCTGCGCGCGCGGGACACCGGCGCGCTGGTCGGCTGGGTCGGGGCGGTTCTCGCCGCCGGGGCCACCATCGCGTGTCTCGGGATCCTGCGCCATCGCACCATGACCTTCATACGGGTGGACGCGGCCTACCGGACAGTTCAGGTCACCGCCCGGCACGTCACCAAACTCGGCTCCACCCTGCCGCGCCAGGTGTCGGCGGGTGAGCTGACCCAGCTCCAGGCCGGGGACATCAGCCGAATCGCACAGACCCTGACCATTACGGGCCCCGGAGTCGGCGCAGCCGTCGCCTACATCGCCACCGCCGTACTGCTGTTCAACATCTCAGCCATCTTGGCGGGCATGGTCCTGCTCGGTGTCCCGCTCCTCGCGGTCACAGTCGGCCCAGTCCTGGAAAGGCTGCACGGAGCCGAAGGCAATTACCGGGAACAGCAGGGGACGCTCACCGCCCTGGCCAGCGACATGGTCACCGGACTGAGCGTGCTGAACGGCATCGGCGGCAAGTCGCTCTTCGCCCGGCGCTACCGCGAGCGCTCACAGGCCCTGGTCCCCCTGGGGTACCGGGTGGCCTCGCTCACCAGCTGGGTCCAGGCGCTCGGCGCCTGCCTGCCACTCCTCTTCCTGGCACTCGTGACATGGATCGGTGCACGCATGGCGGCCGACGGTTCCATCACGGTTGGTGAGCTGGTGGCGGTGTACGGTTACGTGGCGGCGCTCCTGGTCCCGGTGTCCTTCTTCATCGAGGGAGCAGACGACCTCCCCCGGGGCCTTGTGTCCGCGCGGCGCGTGGTCGACATCCTCGCACTCACGCCGGACCTCGAGCCGCAGCGCGCACGAGTGACGGCGCCCAGTGGCCCCGCCCTGCTTCACGACCCTGATTCCGGCCTGATGCTGCGGCCGGGGCTGCTGACCGCCCTCGTCAGCGCGCGGCCCGATGAGATGCGCGATGTGGTCGACCGCATCGGGGGGTACAAGGACTCCGACGCCACCTGGGGTGGCACCAGGCTGTCCGACATGGAGCTCACCTCTCTGCGACGCCAACTGCTGGTGTCCGACAACGACTCCTACCTCTTCAGCGGCCCGCTGAGATCCGTTCTTTCCGCTCGCGACGACCGCTCCCCCAAGGAGATCGAACATGCGCTGCACGCCGCGGTGGCACGGGACGTCGTCGCGTTGATGCCCGACGGTCTGGACTCCCGTCTGGACAGTCAGGGCCGCAACGTCTCGGGAGGGCAGCGACAGCGACTCCGGCTGGTGCGTGCGTTGCTCGCCGACCCCGAAGTACTGGTCCTCGTCGAGCCCACATCAGCCTTGGACGCTCACACCGAGGCCACGGTCGCGTCCCGGGTCGGAGAGTTCCGTCAGGGCCGCACCACCCTCGTCGTCAGCACGTCTCCGCTTCTGCTCGGCCACGCGGACGAAGTGGTCTACCTCGTGGACGGCAAGGTGACGGCCACCGGCAGTCACGGCGAACTGCTCGCCACCCAGCCTAATTACGCGGCGCTCGTGTTCCGTGGCAACAGCGACAGCGCACAGGCGGCCGGCCCAGCGCACTCCCGGGAAGGAGACACCCGATGAGTCATTCCAACGAGGCCAGGAGCCTCCCGGTCGCCGACGCCGCAGCGGTGCGACGGGCCAGCTGGCAACTGCTGAAGGACGACAGGCGTTCCGTGGTGGGCGTCCTGGTCCTCACCTGCCTCGCCTCTCTCGCAGGACTGGCCGGCCCCTGGCTGCTGGGCCGCATCATTACCCGCATTGAGGCCGGAAACATGACGGTCTCTCAGGTCGACGCAATAGCCGCCGCGGTCCTTGCCTTCGCGCTGGCGCAGTTGGTACTGACGCGCTACGCCCGCTACTTCTCGCACCGCTTCGGCGAGCGCGCTCTCGCCCGGCTCCGCGAGGAGGTCATCGACAGTGCTCTCGCACTGCCGGGGCGCGTCGTGGAACAGGTCAGCACCGGCGACCTGGTGACACGCTCGTCGTTGGACGTCGGCGTTGTGGCTGCCACGCTGCGCAACGCGGCGCCCGATGTCTTCATCGCGGCCGTGCAGGTGCTGTTCATCTTCGTTGCGGTCTTCCTCCTCGACCCCCTCGTGGGACTGTGTTCGCTAGCTGGCCTGCCCATCGTGTGGTTCGTCAGCCGTTGGTACCTCGCCCGGGCACGAGACGCATACCTCGCAGAGGGTGCCGCCGCGGGCGGCGTGGCCGAAGCCCTGAACGCCACCGCCCACGGTGCCCGGACCATCGAGGCCTTCGGTCTGCGCCATCGGCAGAACCGCGCGATCGACAGAACCATCGACACGACGTACGGCGCGGGTGTACGAACCCTGCGCCTGCGAACCGTGCTGTTCCCCAGCACCGAGTTCGCGCACTCGCTGCCCATGGCGCTGATCTTGCTGGTGGGCGGGCTCAGCTACCTGAACGGGGCATTGAGCCTGGGCACGGTGGTGACGGGCAGCCTGTACATGTGGCAGTTGGTCGACCCCCTCGACCGAGCGCTTACCTGGGTCGAGCAGCTTCAGCGCAGTGGAGCGTCATTCGCCCGGGTCAAGGGCGTCGGCCTGGTGGCGGAGCCACAACGGTCCGCAGTCCAGCAGCCCGAAGACGATCGCATCACGGTCAGCGGAGTCCGGTACTCCTACACCGGCACGCAGGACGTGCTGACCGATGTCGGTCTCGTGGTACAGCCGGGCGAGCGACTGGCGGTGGTCGGCCCTTCGGGAGCCGGCAAGTCCACTCTCGGCAAGCTGATGTCCGGTGTGGACCTGCCGGACGCTGGTGACATCCTGGTCGGCGGTGTGAAGGTCGCCGACCTGGCCGCGGCGGGCAAGCTGGGTAACCGCATCGTCCTGATCACACAGGATCACCACGTGTTCATCGGAACCCTCCGGGACAACATGACGATGGCGGCTCCGGACGCCCAGGACGAAGCCATCCTCGCGGCGCTCGCCATGATGGAAGCCGACTGGGTACGGGATCTCCCCGATGGGCTCGACACCCTGCTGGGCGCCGGCGGCTTCGAACTGGAGGCCGCACAGGCCCAGCAGCTCACGCTCGCCAGGGTCCAGCTCGCAGATCCGCACACGCTGATCCTCGACGAGGCAACGGCGCTGCTGGATCCCACGACCGCACGTCAGGCCGAGAGAGCCATGGCCGCCGTTCGCTCTGACCGCACGGTCATTGCCATCGCGCACCGGCTACAGACGGCCCACGATGCCGACCGCGTCGCGGTCATGGAGGCGGGCCGCATCGTCGAGCTAGGCACCCACGAGGAACTGGCGGCCGCGAACGGGCCGTACGCGTCCCTATGGCGGTCATGGAACGGCGAAGGCTGACCTACATCCCACGAGAACGCCTCCCAAGCCTGTCCGGGGGGCGTTCTCGCATCCGTACCGCTCTTGTCGCCCGCTGCTCCCAACGGGCTGAAAGGACCTTGCGTTGTCTACGGTTGCCATGACACACAATGACGAAGACGAAGCTGAGAAGTTCGTACTGGTCTGTCTGCGCTGCGAGAGTACGTTCGCGCCTGCTCTGATATACCGATGTCCGGACTGCTCGGGTGCGCTGGAACCCCGGTACTCGCTGACACGACTGAACCGGTACGACCACGTGGATCCGGAACAGGTCTACTTCGACCTCCTGCCGCTGATGTCGAGGGACTTCCTGGACAGCGGTGTGACCAAGAGAACACCCTGCCGGCCGGCGCCCCGGCTCGGAGCCGCCATCGGAGTCCCTGGCCTGTGGGTCAAGGACGAATCCCAGCAGCCGACTCGTACCACCAAGGACCGTCTCGCCTCGCTCGTACTCGCCGTGCTGCGCCAGTTCGGCGTCAAGGAGTTCGTCGCGTCGAGCACGGGAAACAGCTCGACTGCCCTCGCCCGGGCGGTGCGGATGGATCCCGCGATGCGCGGACACTTCTTCTGCGGCGAGGACTTCGTCCCCAACCATTCCGTGGAGGAGGACGAGCGAACCTCGCTGACCGTGGTCCCCGGAAACTACGTAGAGGCCTCCGCTGCGGCCCGCCGGTTCGCCACCGCGCACGGGCTCCACTTGGACGCCGGCTTCTTCAACTGGGCCCGACGGGAAGGTCTCAAGCTGGCCTACCTGGAGGCCCTCGACGCGATGGACGGCACTCCTGACATCGTGGTGCAGGCGATCAGCAGCGGTATGGGCATGCTTGCCGCGCACAAGGGCATGCGGGAGTACCTGGCCCTCGCCGGGCTCAACCGGATGCCGCAATTTCTCATGGTGCAGGAGGAGTCTTGCGCGCCGGCGGCCAACGGCTGGAGCGCAGGACATACGGAACTCACCGCGGACGACCGGATCGAGAAGCCGACGGGACTGGCCACCGCGATCCTCCTCGGTGACGGCTCGCCCTACTACCCATACCTGCATGCGATCGCCACTGAGTCCGGTGGTTCGATCGTCTCCGCTCCCCGCAAGGAGCTCGTCGAGGCACGGCACATGCTCGCGGAGCTCGAAAAGATCGACGTGTGCTATGCCTCGGCAGCCACTATCGCGGCAGTGCGCAACGAAGCAGCGGCCGGCCGGATCCGGCCGGACCAGACAGTGCTCGTCAACCTGACCGGACGCAGCCGAATGGTCGGACCCGCCTGACCCCTCCCGCGCATGGGCCCCTCGCCTCTCGGCCGCCGCCGGGGCGGGCTCGGTGACGACGGGACACCCCTTCTTGTTCTGATACGGAGAAACAGTGGCAGACCACGAGTTCGGGCAGCATGCGGGCCGCGACATCGCGATTGTCGGAATGGCTGGGCGCTTTCCCGGCGCCCGCAATCTGGACGAGTTCTGGGCGAACGTCCGCAGCGGGGTGGAATCCGTCTCGTTCTTCACCGAGGAGCAGCTGATCGCGGCTGGTGCGTCGCGCGAGGCCATCAACCAGCCGAACTTCGTGCCGGCGGGCGCCTGTCTCGAGGACGTCACCGGGTTCGACGCCGGATTCTTCGGGTACACCGCGCGCGAGGCTGAGACGATGGACCCGCAGCACCGCGTATTCCTGGAGACCGCTTGGGAGGCCCTGGAGCACTCCGGCTACGTCCCCGACCAAGCGGGTGGGCGCGTCGGTGTCTTCGGGGGTGCCGGCACCAACAATTACCTGGCCAATATCTACTCCAACCCCGAGATCGTCGACGCCACCGGCGGAACCCAGGTCCTCCTGGGAAACGAATTGAGCTTCCTGGCGTCCCGTGTCTCGTACAAGCTCGATCTGCGCGGCCCGAGTGTGTCGCTGCGCACCGCGTGTTCGACCTCGCTCGTCGCCGTCCACCTCGCTTGCCGCTCACTGCGCGATAGGGAATGTGACGTGGCCCTGTCCGGCGGAGTTTTCATCAATGCCGAACAGAACCAGGGCTACCTGCACCAGGAGGGCTCCTTCCTCTCTCCCGACGGCCACTGCAGGCCGTTCGACGCACGAGCCGCCGGAACGTTGTTCGGCAGCGGGGCGGGGGTGATCACACTCAAGCGCCTCAGCGACGCGCTGACGGCGGGCGACACCGTCTACGCGGTCATCAAGGGATCCGCCGTCAACAACGACGGCGCGGTCAAGGTCGGTTTCACCGCGCCGACGGTGACCGGGCAGGCGGAGGTGATCCGTGATGCTCTGCGTGACGCAGGCACCCCGCCTTCGGCCATCGGCTACGTCGAGGCACACGGCACGGGTACGACCTTGGGCGACCCGATCGAGATCCGCGCCCTGACTCAGGCGTACGACGGGGTGCTGCCCGGCACCGTGGCCCTGGGCTCCCTCAAGTCGAACATCGGCCACCTGGACGCGGCAGCGGGCATCGCCGGGTTGCTGAAGACGGTGCTATCCCTGTGGCACGAGACGCTGCCGCCGACCCTGCACTTCGACTCCCCCAACCCTGCAATCGACTTCGCGGGCGGCCCGTTCGTCGTGCAGCGCGAGCGTGCCCCGTGGCCTCGCTCGGAGCGGCCTCGGCTGGCCGGGGTGAGTGCCTTCGGCTTCGGGGGAAGCAATGCTCATATCGTGCTGGAGGAAGCGCCGGCCGCACTCGCCACCGGGGCCTCGGCTCGCTCCTCGCAGCTGCTCGTCCTCTCCGCCCGCAGTAGGGAGGCGCTGGAGGAGCTCAGTGAACGCATGGCGGGGGCCTTGCGCGCGGGCGAGGCGCCGCCCCTGCCCGACGCCGCCTACACCGCAGCAGTGGGGCGCCACGCGTTTCCGGTACGCCGCATCGTCACGGGCCCAGACGGTCCGACCGTCGCGGAGGCCCTGGTCGCCGCCGACCCGGCACGCGTCGTCGGTGGCCACTACGAGGGTGCCCGGCCGGACGTGGCCTTCCTGCTCAGCGGCCAGGGTGGCCAGTACCCGGGTATGGCGGCCGAGCTGTACGCCGAGGAACCGATGTTCCGCCAGGCCGTCGACGCCTGTACGCAGGCTTTGGCAGAGGGTCGGACCGGTGTGACCATACGGGCCCACCTTCTCGGTGACCGGGATTCAGCGCAATCGGCGACCGCGCTGAACCAGACGGAGGCCGCGCAGCCCGCATTGTTCGTTCTGGAGTACGCCCTGGCCCGCATGTGGGAGTCGTGGGGCATCGAGCCCGTGGCACTGCTCGGGCACAGCCTCGGCGAACTCGTCGCGGCCTGCCTGGCAGGTGTGTTCACTCTGCCGGACGCCTTGCGTCTGGTCGTGCTCCGCGGAGCGCTGATGCAGCGCCAGGTACAGGGCTCCATGCTGAGCGTGGTGGCGGACCGCGAGTCCATCCTGGCCCTGCTCCCGGAGGGCCTTTCGCTGGCCGCCCACAACGGCCCGAAGGACTGTGTGGTGGCAGGCCCGGAGCCCAAGGTGACGGCGTTCGCCGGGCAGCTCGCGGTCCGTGGAATCCCCACTCACCCGGTGGCAACGTCGCACGCCTTTCACTCGGCCCTCATGGCACCGATGGTCGAGGAGTTCGTGGCGGCCGTCGCGGCAGTCCCCCGTCAGGCGCCCCGGGTGCGCTTCGTGTCGAATGTGACCGGTACCTGGATCACCGCCGAACAGGCACAGGACCCGGAGTACTGGGGCCGGCAGATCCTGAGTCCGGTCGATTTCGTCGCCGGGGTGAACACCCTGGCCGGCGAACCGAATCTGGTATATCTCGAGGTTGGTCCTGGGCCCACGCTCAGCAGCCTGGTCCGACGCATCCTCCCCGGTGGCACCGCACGGCTGGTCACCGCGACACTGCCCCACCGGCGGGACGGGCGGCATCCTCTGGAGGCCGCACAGCGTGCGCTCGGCCAACTGTGGTTGCACGGCTGCGAACCGGACTGGACCGGATTCTACGGACACGAGCGGCGCCGCCGCGTCGGCCTGCCCACCTACCCGTTCCAGCGGCAGCGGTACTGGCTGGAGAGGCGCACTCCCTCGACCACGGAGCGACCACCCGTGAGACGGCCCGATGTCTCGAACTGGTTCCAGGTCCCGTCCTGGGAGCGCACCGCGCTGCCATCCGCACGGCCTGACCGCGAGGGCGAGCGCTGGCTGGTGTTCACCGATGCCCTCGGTCTCGGTGCGGCGGTGGCGGCTCGTCTGCGGGCAGCCGGTGCCGCGGTCATGACGGTCTCGGCGAGCCCGACGTGGAATCGGTGGGCCGGCGGCCACTTCACGATCGACCCGCAGAGTTCGTCCCACTACGGCCGTCTCCTGCAGGCCCTTGCCGAGGACGGACCCGTACCCTCGCGAATCGCCCACTGCTGGACGGTCACTGACGCTCCCGCGCCACAGGAGACGCCGCAGGACGACGCCACGTCGCTACAGCTCGGTTTCAACAGTCTGTTGTTGCTCTCCCAAGCCTTCAACGGGCTCTTCGACCAAGCCGACCGCGCCGTGTGGGTGGTGAGCAACGGGATCCACGACGTGGTCGGATCCGAACCGCTCATGCCGCTCAAGGCCACTGTGCTCGGGCCGTGCCGGGTCATACCGCGGGAACACCCCGGCTTGGCCTTCCGCAGCATCGATATCGTCCTGGACGGTTCGCCCGTCGATGCGCACGCCGCACGGCTGGTCGCCGAGTTCGCCGTGCCGCCGGCACATGCCGCGGTGGCACACCGGGGGCCGCACCGCTGGGCCCAGACCTATGCTCCGGCTCCGCTGCCTCCCTCGGAAGACGGGGCTTCGGCCTTGCGCGACGACGGCGTCTACCTGATCACAGGTGGTACCGGAGGCCTTGGGCTCGTGCTGGCGGCTCATCTGTCCCGGCCGGGCCGCAAGCTCGCCCTCATGGCCCGCACCGCAGTCCCGGTGGAGGGCGACGGAGAGCTGCTCGCCACCCGGCCCGGGGGCCCCGGTGCGACGGGGACGGCTCGGAAACTGCGTGAGATCAAGCAGCGGGGATCCGAGGTGCTGATAATCGCGGCCGACGTCTGCGATCCCGCGCAGACCGAAGCGGCGGTGACCCGGGTGACGGACGCGTGGGGGCGGATCGACGGCGTGTTCCATGCCGCGGGAGTCGCCGGCGGTGGGCTCGCACAGCTCAAGACCTTGGAGGAGGCCGCCGCGGTCATGGGTCCGAAGGTCGCGGGAACGCTCAATCTCGAACGGGCACTGACTCCGCTAGAGCCGGACTTCATCGCACTCTTCGGTTCCAACGCCGCCAACGTGGGCGACTTCGGGCTCGTGGACTACGTGGCGGCCAACTGCTTCCTCGACGCCTACGCCCATTCCCGTGCGTCGACCGCAGAGTCCTCACCTCGCGTGGTCACGGTGGACTGGGGACCCTGGCAGGAGGTTGGCATGGCCGTCACCACTGATCTGGGCAACGGCCTGGCGCACGCGCGAGGCAAGGACGTCGCCGAGCGCGGAATGGCTCCCGCCGACGCGATCGAGGCGCTGGAGCGCGGTCTGTCCGCCTCGCGCGAGCCCCAGCTGATCGTGACGCCCGTGGACGCGCGTCACTTGATCGAGCAGGCATTCACCCTGCGCGGCCAGGGGCAGAACGCCGATGGACGGCTGAGCGGCCTGGGCGCACCCCAGACCGTGCACCCGCGCCCCGAGGTGTCCAGCGCCTACGTGGCACCGCACGGCACGGTCCAGCGCCAACTCTGCACCATGTGGCAGGAGCTGTTGGGCATCGAGCAGATCGGAATCGACGACAGCTTCTTCGACCTGGGCGGGAGCTCCCTTGTCGCCATTCAGCTCATCTCGACCATCAACAAGTCCCTCGACACCGCGCTGACGGTGGCTCAGCTCTACGAGGCCCTGACGATCGCCCGCTTGGCGGCGCTGGTCGACGAGGGTGGCGTCGATCCTGTCGAGAGCGCCAGAACCTCGCTGGAGGAAGTGAGGAACCGCGCGGGTTCACGACGCCGTCAGCAGCAGAACCGTATGGTCCGCTCGCGTAGCCGCCGTCAGCAGTGAAGCGAAAGGAGGCAGCAATGCCGGTGAACGCAATGCAGGGGCCACTGTGAGCACGGAACCGGAGTACTTGGCCACCCAGCCCCGCAACCCTCGCCTGATCCGGCTCATTACGGATGTCCGCGGCGCTGTGCGCACCCGGCTGAAAGGGTCGGCCGAGGAGATCAGTCAGCGGGTGGCCGCGGCGCTCGCCCCACACATCGGCCTCGACGACCTCCTGACACCCGCCCAGCAGGAAGCCGACCGGGATGGATACAAGCAGCACATCCTGTACGTCGCGGCGGACGGTTCCTTCTCCGTCGTCGCGCTCGTCTGGCTGGCGGGTCAGCGCACTCCGATACATGATCACGTCTCCTGGTGCGTCATCGGGATCCATGAGGGTGCCGAGCAGGAGACTGTCTATCGCCTCACTGGCGATCCGGAGCAGCGGCACCTCCTCGCCGTGGACACCACCACCACCGGAGTCGGCGCGGTGACGGCCCTCGCTCCCCCGGGCGACATCCACGACGTGCGCAGCACAGCCGTCGGAAGGACCGTCTCCCTCCACGTGTACGGAGCGGACGTCAGCCAACTCGGCACCAGCATCCGAAGGGTCTACAACCTGCCGGTAAGGGAGACGCAGGCTGCAGACGGCGGAGAGCCCGTTCCCGGGCGGTGACGGCCGGAAAGGGTCCAGAAGCGTCGGCCGGTGAACCGGGCCCGGTGCCCGTCGGGCTCGCAGACAGTCCGGCCACGGACCGGGTCCCGGCTCCGGGACCGGCAGGCACCAGGCCTATCCGTGCTGTCTGGTTCTCGCCCGTCGGAATCCGGCCCGTACCCGCCACCCGGCGCGGAGAAGCCCGTCGCCCGAGATCGAAAAGGTGACGGCCCGCCGAACGCGTCGGCGGGCCGTCACCTCAATTCTTCCGGGGCCGTCAGCCACCTGCCGTCGCACCTACGACGGTATCGGGGTCCCGAGCCACCCGTTCCAGCAGGATGGTGTAACGGCTGAGCAGGTCCTGCGCCGCTTCGGCGGTGAAGGTGTCGAGCGCGTAGGCGAGACGGACCTCGATCCCGTCCGGCGTGCCGTCCGCGGCTCGGCGCTCCGCTAGCTCGAACCGCAAGTCGAACCGTGCCGGCTGTTCGCCCAGCGGTTCGGGTCGCACGACGAGGCCGGGCAGCGATAGGTCCGGCACACCGTGGTTCTGGAAAGCGAGCATGACCTGGAAGAGCGGATGCCTGCCGACCGAGCGGGCCGGGTTGACCGCCAGAACGATGTGGTCGAACGGCACGTCCTGGTTGGCGTACGCCGCGAGGTCGGTGGCGCGGACCCTCGACAGCAGCTCCCGGAAGGTAGGGCTTCCGTCCGTCCTGGTCCTCAGAACCAGCGTGTTGACGAAGAACCCCACGAGGTCGTCGAGGGCCTCGTCCGTGCGTCCGGCGATCGGTGTTCCGATCGCTATGTCTGTGCCCGCGCCCTGCTCGGTGAGCAGGGCAGCCACTGCGCTCTGGCACACCATGAACAGGCTGGCACTGCAGTCGTGCGCCAGCGCCTGCAGCGGTTCCTGAACGGACGCGGGAAGCCGGGCGAGGAGGTGCCCGGCCCGGTACGAGGGGGTCTGCGGCCGTTCGGTCGCGCCGGGAAGCACCAACTGGTCCGGCAGTTCCGCCAGTTCCCGCACCCAGAATCTGGTCTGCCGGTTGAACTCGGACTCCGGGCGGTCGGCTCCGCCGAGCACCTCGTGGCACCACAGGGTGTAGTCCGGGTACTGCACGGCGAGGTCGGGCCACATAGGCCGGGTGCACGCGGCCGATGCGGCGTAGCCCCGGGCTATGTCCCTGGCCAGCGGCGTGAGCGACCAACCGTCACAGACGATGTGGTGCAGCACGAGCAGGAGTACGTGCTCCTCCTCCGCGATCCTGAACAAGCGTGCCTGCACCGGTGTTTCCTCGGTGAGGTCGAACGGGTACCTGGCCTCGGAGGCGAGTCGGCCCGGCAGGTCCTCCTCGGCCGTGTCGAAGAGCGGTAGCTCGACACGAGCCTCGTCCGGTTCCAGCACCACCTGCTGGGGAGCGCCGTCCCAGTCCGGGAAGGCGGTGCGCAGGCTCTCGTGCCGGGCGACGACATCATTGATCGCCTGGTGCAGGGCCCCGCGGAGGAGAGGTCCGGTCAGTCTGAGGGCCAACGGCATGTTGTAGTTGCCGTTCGAGCCGTCCAGCCTGTTCTGGAACCAGAGACGGCGCTGCACCGGAGCCAGCGGCACGTCCTCCGGCCGGTCCATCGGCTTCAGCGCAGGACGCGTGGCCGCGGGCTGCTCCGCCAGTCTTTCGGCGAGGAGGGCGACTGTCGGAGTCTCGAAGAGTGCCCGCAGCGGTACTTCCACACCCGTTTCCAGCCGGATCCGGCCGATGAGCCGGGTAGCCAGCAGCGAGTGCCCACCCAGGTGGAAGAAGGAATCGTCGATCGTGACCCGGTCAAGCCCCAGCACCTGGGCGAACAGCTTGCACAGGAGTTCTTCCCGTTGTGTCCGCGCGGTGCGGCCGGACGAGGCCGACTGGAAGTCGGGGGCGGGCAGAGCCTTGCGGTCGATCTTGCCGCTGGCGGTCAGCGGCACCTCGGAGAGCGGGAGAACCAGAGCAGGAACCATGTAGTCAGGCAGCTGCCCGAGTAGGTGTGCGCGTAGTTCCGCTCCGTCGAGTCCACTACCGGGGCGCGCGGGGACGACGTACGCGATGAGCCGCGGCCCGCCCTCGGGACCGGGGCGGTCGACGACCACCGCCGTTTCCACGTCCGGGTGGGCCGCCAAGGCCGCCTCAATCTCACCGGGTTCGATCCGGAAGCCGCGGATCTTGATCTGTCCGTCGACGCGCCCGTGGAATTCGAGCTGTCCGTCGGGGCGACGCCTGACCAGGTCGCCCGTGCGGTACATCCGCCCGTCGCCTTCGTTCCCGAAGGGGCACGGCGGAAAGCGTTCTGCCGTCAGTTCCCCCTGATTGAGGTACTCGTCGGCGAGGCAGTCGCCCGCGAGGTGCAGTTCGCCCACCACGCCCACCGGAACCGGGCGCTGCCAGGCGTCGAGCACGTAGGTCCTGGTGTTCCACACAGGGCGGCCGAGAAGGACCTCGGGGCCGTCAACCTCGGCGTAGAGGCTGTCCGCGCCGGCCTCGGACGAGCCGTAGAAATTGATCAGGCGCGAAGCCGGTAGGTGGGAGGCGAACTGTTGTACCAGCTCCGGGGCGAGGGCCTCACCACTGGATACCCAGAGCCCGCAGGTCGTCAGGTCACGCCGACCCGCCTCTTCCAGCAGGGCTCTCAGCAGACTCGGAACGACCGTGATGCGGCACGGGCCCGCACTCTCGATCAGCGCCGCGAGTGCAACCGCGCTCCGGGCGGTCTCGCCGTCGGCGAGCGCGATCCGGGCGCCGTTCAGCAGAGCTCCCAGCAGTTCGACGGAGCCGTCGACGAAGCTGAGGGTCGTCTTGGCGATCACCGTCTCGTCGGGACCGTACGGAAACTCAGCGGCGTACCAGGCAATCCTGTTCAGGATGGAGCGGTGGCTGCCGACAACGCCCTTGGGCCGACCGGTGGATCCCGAGGTGTAGACGACCCATGCCGGGTCGGCAGCCGTCGGTGCGGCGAGGAGGCCACCATCCTTCAGGTTGTCGGCGGACAGCCCCTCCGTCAGCGTACGAAAGCCGTCGTCGCCCTCCACCGCCGTGAGGGACGGAACGTCCGCTCCGACGACGGACAGCAGTTCCTCCGTGGTGAGCACGACATCGGGCGCCGCATCGCCCAGCATGAAGCGCACACGCTCCGCCGGAAGGTGCGGGTCCACCGGTACGTATGCGGCGCCGGACTTCAGGGTCGCGAGCAGCGCGACCACCATGTCGGTCGAGCGGGGGAGCATCAGGGCGACGCGCCCCCGGGAGCCCACCCCGCGGCCGACGAGAAGCCGCGCCAACCGGTTGGCCCTGTTGTTGAGTTCACGGTACGAGACGGCGGTCTCGCCGTACACCACCGCGTGCGCTTCGGGGGTGCGCTCGGCCTGCGCTTCGAAGCGGTCGGACAGGGTTCCCGCCGGAACGTCGCGCACCGGTCCGTGCCAGCGCTCCAGGAGGGTCTCCCGCTCGCCCGGGAGCAGGGGAACCAGATCCCGGACACTGCTCCCGTATCCAGCGGCCATCATCGACAGCAGCGCGGCCAGCCGGTCGGACCAAGACTGCGCCTCCTCGGCCGTCATGAGGTGGGGCTGGTAGCCGAGGCGTATCTCCAGCGTGGCGCCGGGGACTACGGTGAGGGAGAGGGCGTAGTGGGTGGCGTCCGCGATGTCCGCGCCGGTGAGCCGGATCCCCGGGGCCAGCTCGTCCCCCACGGTGGCATCGACCGGATAGTTCTCGAAGGCGGTCACCGTGTCGAAGAGGGCGGGCAGTCCGGTCAGTTCGTGCAGATCCTGAAGCCCCAGATGGTGGTGGGGCGTCAGTCGGGCCTGCTCGTCGCGCAACCGGCCGAGATAGGCGGGCACGGACTCGTCGGCGTCGAGCCTCACCCGGACCGGGACGGTGTTGGTGAGCAGTCCGACCATGGACTCGACACCGGGGAGTTCCGGCGGCCGGCCTGACACGACGGTCCCCAGGATCACGTCCTGGCTTCCCGTCAGCCACCCGAGCAGCAGACCCCATGCTCCCTGCACCACGGTGTTCAACGTGACCTGACCACTGTGTGCGAGATCGCCCAGCGCCTCGGTCCCGGCCTCCGGCAGCACAGATACGACGGTGCGGGGCAGCTCCTGATGCCGCAGAGACGCCACCGGCGCGCTGGATGCCACCATGGCCGGCTGATCGAAGCCCTCCAAGGACTCTCCCCAGGCCGCGACCGCTTGCGGGTGGTCCTGGTCCGCCAACCACTCCAGGTACGAGCGATACGAGGCGGGTTCCGGGAGGGTGGAGGCATCCCCGCCCACGGCGTAAACGCGGAAGATCTCCTGGACCAGTACCGGGAACGACCAGCCGTCGAGCACCAGGTGGTGATTGGTCATCACCAGGGTCCACTGCCCGTCGCCGGTCCGAATCAGCCTGAAGCGCACAAGCGGAGGGCGGGCGAGGTCGAAGGGGGCGCACCGGTCGGCGGCGACCAGTCGGTCTCGGTGGGTGGCCCTTCGGGCCTGTTCCACCGCACGCAGATCGGACGTGGACCAGGCGGGCGCGGCGTCGCGCACGACGAACTGCAAGGGGTCGCCGCCCGCGCGGCGGGCCTTGAATCCGGCGCGCAGCGAGGTGTGGCGCTGCACGACGGTCGTACACGAACGGGCGAGGAGTTCCACGTCCAGCGGACCCGACAGATCAAGGGTCAGCTGCGCGGTGTACAGGTCGGCCGCCGCCCCGGCCAGCTGGGCGTGGAAGTACAGCCCGGACTGCAGGGGGGTAAGCGGGTAGACGTCTTCCAGTCGGGATGTGCGCATCGGTTCTAGGCCCACCGTTCCAGTTCGGCTTCCAGATCATCGACCTCGTCCTGACCAAGCCCGGTGAGAAAGAGGTCGGATGGGGTGTGCCTGCTGACCTGTCGGCCCGCGGCATCGGCGGCGAGTGAGTCCAGGGCTTTTCCCCAGAGCGTGCACAGCCGGTCCAGGTCTCCATCGCGAAGCCATCCGGCCGGCGCGCTCCAGCCGGCCTCCAGCTGAGGCCCGTCACTCCCGTCCCGGACCAGAACGTCAACGGTGAGCCCGTGGTCCACCGGGGTGCGAGGGTCACGCCCGTCCCTCAGGACGTCGGCGGCGGAGACCGGGGTCCAGTCGGCGTCCTCACGGCCCGGGAGACGCCCCACGTAGTTGAAGAGGATCTGCGGCCTTGCCAGATCGCGCAGCTCCCGTCCGGTGTCCACGTTGAGGTGACGCAGCAACCCGAATCCGAGCCCGTCCCCCGGGGCAGCACGCAGCTGTTCCTTGACCCGCGCAAGTGCATCTGTGGTGTCCCGGGGGATTCTGTCGGTGGCGTCCGCGGGGTTCAGCCGCACGGGGTGCATGCTGGTGAACCAGCCGACCGTGCGGGACAGATCGGCCTCGTAGCCGCCGTCCGCCCTGCCGTGCCCTTCCAGGTCGACCAGCACGTCGTGGGAGGCGGGGAGTCCGCGTTCGCTGCGCCACGTGTGGAGCGCCAGGGTCAGGGCGGTGAGCAGCACATCGGGAATCGTGCCGTGCACGACGGCGGGCACCGAGGCCAGCAGGGGAGCACTGCGCGCGGAGTCGAGGACAACGTATCTCCGCGTGCTGCTGCCGGCAGTGTCCGCCGCCGGATCCAGAGGACGTTCCCCGAACGACGGGCCATCCGCGGCAAGCACGGAGCGCCAGTACGGCAGTTCCGCCAGCCTGCCAGGGTCGTGGGCGGAATCCCGCAGGAGCTCGCTCCACCGCTTGAACGAGGTTCTGACCGGGGGTAGTTCGATGTCGCGGCCGGCCTGGTGGGCATCCCAGGCGAGGGCCAGGTCACGCAGGAGCGTGTACCAGGACGCGCCGTCCACGGCGAGGTGGTGAACCACGAGCAGCAACATGCCCCGCCGGTCGGGTCCGCCGTCGAAGAGGCGCGCCTGGAGCAGGATGCCGGCCCAGGGGTCGAGCCGCTCGGCGGCCTGCCGGACGTGAGCAGCGGCGAGCACGCCGGCCTCCTCGGCCGAGCGGTCCTCCACGTCGACACGCTCGACGAGGCCCGCCACGGCGACGCTGCCGACCGGGCCGATACGCAGGCGCCACCCGTCGCCCTCATCCACCAGCCGCGCCCGCAGAACATCATGATGGTCTACCAGGAAGGTCAGCAGCGTGTGCAGGATGTCCGGCGTGAGCCCGGCTGGGGTGCGGATCAGCAGGGACTGCTGGTACGCGTCCACCGGGCCGCCGAGCTCCTCGAGCCATCGCAGGATCGGACTCGCCGGGACCACGCCGGTGGCGCTGTCGTGCACGGCGCGCCGTTCCGCCGTCCCGTCCTCCTGGGACACGGGGACCGCGACCCTCGCAAGCTCTCCCGGCGTCTCTCGGGCGAAGACTTGCTTGAGGGTGATGACCCACCCGTTCTCCCGGGCTCGGGAGACAAGCTGGATCGCGGTGATGCTGTCGCCGCCGAGGTCGAAGAAGGCGTCGTCCGAGGCCACCTCCGCGACCTTGAGGACGCTCCGGAACAGTTGGACGAGCGCCTCCTGTGCGGACTCGGTCCCGCCATCCGCGTCCTGGTCCGGTGCGGCGCAGCGCGGCGCACCCGCCCGGGCCGTCGGCTGTGCCTCCTGCCCGACCGTGTCAGGGGTACCGGCCCTGAGCGCTCGCGGGGCCGGGGACACCACGACGGATCCTATGGCGGTCTGCGGCCCGTCGGCCGCGGCACGGAGTAGGCCGAGCAGCACCTGCTCGTGATGGGAAAGCTCCTCGGCCCCGTACCGGGCGGAACTCGCGTCCGTGTCCACGCTCAGACCCGCCCCGTCCTGGCGCCCGCAGACCGCGACGGCGATGTCGCCGACCGGGCCATTGGACAGGTTGTGGGCGACGGCGGTGTGGCCTCCGACGAGAAAGGTGTAGGGGAACGTCATGACGTTCACCATCGGGCCGACGACCCCGCGCTCGCCGCGGGCGTAGCCTAGGTCACGGTGCAGGTCCTCGGCACGGTAACGCTGGTGCGGCAGTGCTTTCTTGATCGCCAGGGCTGCCTGGCGGGTCAGCCCGGCGAAGGTCATGCCGCCGTGCACGGTAAGACGCAGGGGCACGGAGTTGGACAGCATGCCGGGGGTGCGCCGTGCGACGTCTCCTCGCCGGGCCGTGACGGGGAGCGAGACGACGACGTCTTCGGCTCCCGTCGTCAGGTGCAGCTGGGCGGCCACGGCCGCCACCATCGTCGGGGCCAGGGACCGGCCGAGACCGGCGCGCAGCCGGTCCGCCTGGTCCGCGGGGATCCGTGCGTTGCGACGCAGCACAGGCGCGGCCGGCTGCCAGGAACGGTCGGAGAGCGACACGGGGCGGGGCCGGTCAGCGAACTGATGATGCCAGAAAGCCCGGTCCGCCTCGAAGGCCGCCGACGCCCGGTACGTCTCCTCGACCGCAAGCAGGTCGGCCAACGAGGCAAAGGAGGGCGGGGCCGCCCGCGGGCCGCCCATCTCCTGCGTGTAGAGGTCGGCGACGCGCTGGGCGAAGAGCGCCGCCCCGAATCCGTCCACGGCCAGGTGGTGGGCGCGCTGGTACCAAAGGAATCGCCGGGCGGAGAGCTTGAGCAGGCACACGGTGAAGACCGGTTCCCGGGTCACGTCGAGGGGCCGGGCCAGATCGTCCCTCATCCAGCCGAGCGCTGCGGGTTCGGGGTCCTGCGCGATGGTGAGGTCCAGGAAGCGGATGTCGGGCGATGGCGCGAGCAGTACCGACTGGCGTGGGCCTCCCGGCGTGTCGGTGACCGTCACTCGCAGCGCCTCAGTCTCCTCCCAGGCCCGGATCCAGGCGGTACGAAAGGCTGTGGCATCGACCGGTCCGGCTATGTCGAAGTATTCCGCTATCTGGTAACGGCCCGCGTGAGTCTCGTCCTGGTCCGCGAACCAGATCCCGAGCTGTGCCCGGGAAAGGGGGAAGCCGGTGCTCAAGTTGTCGCTCATGTCAGATCTCGCTCAGCCCTTCGACGCCGGCGCGTACCGCGGCGGGCCAGCCCTCGGCGTCCACCCCGTACTGGCACAGGAACGCATACACGAGACGCTCCAGGCCGAATCCCACACAGGCGCTCCTGACGGGGCCGTCCGTGCCGTGCTGGATGCCGAAGTTCCGGCCGAAGAGGTCGTCGTGGAAGTTGAAGGATCCGACTGCGACGGTCCGGTCGGGTCCGACGGCGAGGTGAAGTTCGTACTTGAGCTCCAGCAACCGCTGCGACCAGATGCGCTCGGATGTGTCGGTGCCGCAGAAGAAGGGATCGTTGCCCACCTCGCAGAACCCGGACAGCCCGAGCTCCTCGACGAGCGCGAACACATTCCGCATGAACGTCTCGCGTGCCGAGAGCACCTCGTCGCGCGCGCCCATGAACACGATCTCGCGGATGGTGAAGTCCCAGAGCCGTTCGAGCGTGGTGGCGTAGTCGGACTCGTACCGGAACGACTTGCCGCGGGCGGTCACCACGTGGAGCCGCTCCGCGCTCAGCTCCCGCCCGCTGTACTGGTGGAACGTGTGGTAGCACATCGTGGGCGGCAGGCAGTAGTCCACATTTTCGCACAACTCGAGTACGCCGGAGTCGATCCCGGCTACCGCGTACTTCTCCTGGAACCCCTGATACACGTCGATGTCGTTGTGCAGGCGCGTCACGAACATGAGGTGCTGCGGGAAGGACTTGAAGTATCCGGCCGTCTCCAGCGCCCGAGTGCTGATGAGCGTCGGGTAGCGATACTCGTTCACCTGGAAGTCCTGGCGGAGGAGTTTCCTGACCGTCCGGTCGAAGTACTCCAGCAGGGAAAGGAACGGCTCACCGACCGCCACCTGGCCTTCACCGGCCTCGCTGGCCGCTCCGGCACGGACAAGAAGGTCGAAGGTCCCCTCCCCCACCTCGTGCAGGCGGGAGGACTGCCACACGCGTTTGGAGGCGGTCGGCCTCTGCGGTCGTACGTCGCTGTCGACCACGCGATTGATCTTGTCGGCCAGGACAGCAGATTCGAGGGGCTCCGACGACCGGATCACCACACCGTGCACCTTGCCCTCGTCAACAACAAGCTCGAACATGTCGATGTCGCTGGAAACGAAGAAGATGCGCCGCTCGATCTCGGACGCGAGCTGGTCCGGCACTGGAGTGTGCAGATCAATTCGGGCACTGAATTGGGTCATGGTCGTTCACTCCTGGCCGGATGGTAAGCGGGACGTTCCGAGAGCTGCTCACAGGCACCCCATGCACGGCCCCCCGGGGACCCCGGGGGGCCACGCGGTCAAACCGCCGTGGCGGTCTTCGCTTTGACGAGGTCAACGAGGCCCGAAACGGTACGGAAGTTGTCGAACTCCATGTCCTCCGCACCGAGCTGCAGAGAAAACTCCTTTTCGATAAAGAGGACGAGCTGCATAGCGAAGAGGGAATTGACGTATCCCAGGGCGAAGATGTCGTCTCCGTCCGCGACTTCCTGTCCACCCAGGTGAGGGGCGAGGAATGCACGAATACGAGCCTTCACTTCGTTGTGCGTCATGTCGTTCTCCTGATAGCTGGGAAGAATTTCAGTAGGTGTAGAAACCGCGGGACGTCTTGCGCCCGAGCAGCCTGGCGTCGACCATCTTCTGCAGCAGCGGGGCAGGCCGGTACTTGGGGTCCTTGAAGCTCTCGTACATGACCGTGAGCGAGTTCAGGATGGTGTCCAGACCGATCAGGTCACCCGTCTCCAGGGGGCCCATCTTGTGGCCGAAGCACCCCTTGAACATCCGGTCGACGTCCTCGGCAGTGGCGACCTGGTCCTGCACGCAGAAGACGGCTTCGTTGATGGTGAGCATCAGGACTCGGTTGGTCACGAACCCTGGTGCATCCTGGACGACGATTCCCTCCTTCCCTACGCCCTTGAGGAGACGCAGGGCGATGTCGAGCGTCTGGTCCGACGTGAAGTACCCACGGATGACCTCGACGGTATCCATGAGCGGCACGGGATTCATGAAGTGCAGTCCCAGCACCTCAGCGGGCCGCTCGGTGACCGACGCCACGCGAGTAATGGGAACGGCGGACGTGTTGACCGCGAACACCACGCCCGGACGGCAGATCTTGTCGATCTTCTCGTAAACATCACGCTTGATGTCCCAGTTCTCGGTGACATTCTCAACGACGAAGTCGACGTCGGCCAGAGCTGTCAGTTCGGTGCTCGCAACGATGCGACCCAGGATGGTCTCTGTATCGCCCGCGAGCTTCTCCGCGCGGAACAGGCCCCGCATGCGCAGGTCCCTCTCCATCTGGCTCCTGGCATCGGCGAGCTGGCGCTCCACATTGTCGACGAGGATCACCTCGAACGACGACTGTGCTAGGGATTGCGCCACCCCGCGGCCGATCGTTCCGGCTCCGATGACACCTATCTTGCTCATGCTCACGCGTGCCGCCTTCGGTTGTTCAAAGCAAATAGAGGGTATGGATTGTCAGCCCAGCCCGGTGGAGGAGGACCGGAACCTTGATTCGTTACTGGCCTACGGCCTCGCGAAGGTCATCAACGAGCCGGCCGAGGGCGCGCACGGTGGGACCTTCATAGACGACCGTCAGCGGCACCGCCAGAGACAGCTCATGGCGCAGCCGGTGCACGACCTGCAGGCCGAGGAGGGAACTTCCGCCGAGTTCGAAGAAGTTGTCGTGTACGCCGACGCTCTGGACCCCCAGCAACTCCTGCCAGATCTCCGCGACCTGCCGTTCGGTGTCGGTGTCGGGCGCCACGTAGGGGTTGCGCAGGTTGGGCCGCTCATGCTGCTGCCGCGGCATGGCGACCTCCGCGGCAGGCGCGGCCCACTGCTCGCGCCGCCTGACCGGATCGGAGGTGGAGACCACGACCTGCGCCTGCGGGACCCCCGCAAGCAGGGCTTCCGTCACCCGGCGTCCTTCGGCGGGGTCCAGGGCCAGAGCTTGGATCGCCGAACCTATACCGGCCTCGTCCCTCGGCTCCGCCGAGAAGCGCCAGGCTTCCCAGTTGACGCTGCACCACGGCTGCCCAGCGCCGTGACGGTGCTGGGCGAAGGCGTCGAGCACCGCGTTCGCGGCCGCATAGGCGGCGAACCCAAGCCCTCCGAGGAGGGAGGCGATAGAGGAGCAGAGGATCGCGAAGTCCAGCTTCTGGTCCACCAGTACGTCGTCGAGGACATACGTGCCGTACAGCTTCGGGTCGAAGTGCCAGGCGCTCTCGCGCTCGCCGAGGTCGGCCACCACGCGGTGGGCCGCACCACCAGTCGTTCCGGCACAGTGCAGCAGCCCGTCGACCCGGCCGTACGCCTGGACCACCGTCTCCTTCACCTCTCGCATGCGGACGAGGTCGGAGACGTCGGCAGCAAACACCATGACCTCAGAGCCCAGCTCTTCGAGGGCCCGGACGCCGCGGATCAGGTCCAGGGTGGCCGCAGGATGGTCCGGCGATTCCCAGGTCTCCCGCGGCGGCAGCCCGGTGCGTCCCAGGAGGACCAGCCGCACCCGTTCCTGCTCGGCTATGGCCCGTGCCATCAGCATGCCAATCTTCCCCAGCCCACCCGTGATCAGGTAGACCCCGTCGGCCCGGACCGGGGCGGAATCACGGTGCGGCTGCTCGGCGGCCACGAAGGTGGGAGCCCACCAACGCCGCCCGCGCAGCGCGAGCGTCCGCTCACTGGCGGGACGGGAAAGCTGCGCCAGGAGACCGTCGAGGACCTCCGGTGCGGCGTGCCCGTCGGCGAGGTCGAGTTGGATGCAGGTGAGCGACGGGTACTCCTGCGGGAGTACCCGAGCGATGCCCTGGACCGCCGCCTTGGGAGGGCACAGCGCCTCTGCCCCGGTCACCGAGTAGATCTCGCTGGACACGACGTCCCAGCGTTGCGGCAGCCTCATCACTTCCGGCTCGGTGGCCTGGGCCCAGTGCAGCAGCGAGTAGAACCCCCGGTCGAGGAGAGCCCGCACATCCTGCGGGGCTGTGCTGTGGTCCGAGTCGTTGCCCACGCTCCAGCAATGGAGCACACGGTCCGGCGGCGCCCCGTCCTCCCGCAGGGCCTCGGCCAGCTTGGCGTAGTGCTCAGGGCTGCCTGGGTCGAGCACGTAAACGCCCTCCCCCTTGCGGCTCCACTCGCTGCCCGCCCGGACGGTGTGCACCGTCGCACCGAGGCCTACGAGCCGTTCCGCCAGTCCACCGCCGACTCCGGCCTCGTCCGCGAAGACGAGCCAGCTGTGCGCCGCCAGCTCGGCCGTGCGGGCCGGGGGCACCGGAGCTGTCTGTTGCCAGGAGGGCGCGTAGAACCACTCCTTCGACTCCTTGTATCGGCGGGCTTCGGCAGATGCCCCGGCCTGGACCGTGCTGCGCTCCACCCAGTAGCGGCGGCGCTCGAACGGGTAGGTGGGCAGCGGGGTCCGTCGTGCTCCCTCCAGCTCCGGGAACGGTTGCGCACGTCCTGCCAGCCACAGCCTCGCGGCGGCGCGGAGCATGGTGGCACGGTCGCTCTGCCCATCGAAGAACCCGGGGAGCGAGTGCACCACGACCCGGTCGGCCACGGCGGCCGCTCCGGGGTGCTGCACGACGCCGGGGACCATGCTCTGGCCGGGACCGACCTCGACCACGATGACGTCGGGAACAGACCAGAGGGTGCCTATACCGTCGGCGAATCGGACCGGCTGCCGCATGTGCTCGGCCCAGTACTCCGGGCTGGTGGCCTCTTCGGGCGTGATCCAGGTGCCGGACATGTTGGAGACGAAGGGCGTGGCGGGTGGGTTCAGCCGAACAGTCCGGACCAATTCCGCATACGGCTCGACGACCGGGTCCATCATCGGCGAGTGGAAGGCGAACCTGGTAGTGAGGCGGCGCGAGGCGATGCCGTCCGCCATGAGGTCGCGGCCCACGGCTTCGATACCTTCGACCGTGCCGGAGAGCACGCAGGTCTGCGGTCCGTTCACGGCCGCGAGGCAGATGTCGTCGTTCGTGTAGCGGGCTACCGCTGTTTCCGGCAACGGCACCGCGAGCATCGCGCCCTCGCCCTGCCCCTCGATGAGCCTCGCGCGCTCCACCACCAGGCGCAGCACGTCCGGCAGTGAGAAGACGCCGGCCAGGCAGGCTGCCACGTACTCTCCGAGGCTGTGCCCGATCATGCCTTCCGGCACGACGCCCCAGGCGCGCCAGAGCCTGGCCAGGGAGTACTCCAGAGCGAACACCGCGGCGTAGCCCAGGAGGGGGCTGTCGAGCGGGTGATCACTGCGCTCCGGCTGGCGCAGCATGCTACGGAGGTCCATGCCTCCCGAGTCCCCTCTTCCGCTAGCCGCGGAGTCGGTGTCAGGGGTGAGCATGGCGGGGCGGATATCCTGTCCGAGCAGGGGCAGCAGGATCTCCGCACATTCGTCCAGTGCCTCCCGGAAAACCTGCTCCTGCTGGTAGAGGCCGGCGGCCATGCCAGGGTACTGCGCGCCGAAGCCGGTGAAGACGAAGGCGACAGGCCTGTTGGAGGTCTGCGGGCCAGATGCGGTGAGGAGTCTGCCGTCGTCCGGCGCGCCGAGGATGCCCGATGCGTCGTCGACACTCCCGCACAGCAGCGCTCGCCGGTACGGGAATTCCCTGCGGCCTCGTTGCAGGGTGAACGCGACGTCCTCGAGTGGCACCTCGGGGTGGGTGCGCAGGTGGTCGAGGAGGTCACCTGTCGCCACGTCGAGGGCCTCGGGCGACTTGGCCGAGAGGACCAGCAGCTGTTCCGTGTCCGGGCCGGGCGGGGCGGCCCTGGGGATCTCCGGGGGCTCCTCGACGATCAGATGGGCGTTGGTGCCGCCGAGGCCGAACGAACTGACGGCGGCGCGGCGCGGCCCCGTGTCCTGGGGCCAGGGCAGGAGCTCGCTGTTGACGTAGAACGGGCTGTCTTCCAGACCGAGCCGCGGGTTGGGCTGCTCGAAGTGCAGGGTGGGAGGGATCTCCCCGCGTTCCACTACCAGGGCAGTCTTGATCAGACCGGCCACGCCCGCGGCGGAGTCGAGGTGTCCGATGTTGGTCTTGACGGAACCGAGGGCAGTCCGGGCAGCGGGGACATCGCCGTATGCCGAGGTGAGTGCCGACACCTCGATCGGGTCGCCGAGGAGGGTGGCGGTCCCGTGCGCCTCGACGTAGCGAATGCTCTCCGGTTCCGCGTCCGCGTTGGCGAGCGCGGTAGCGATGACGTCGGCCTGGGAAGCGGCGCTCGGAGCGCTGAAGCCCGCTCGTGCGGCGCCGTCGTTGTTCACGGCGCTGCCCTTGATCACGGCATGGATGTGGTCGTTGTCGTTGACGGCGTCCTGAAGGCGCTTGAGCACCACCACGCCGACGCCGTCGCCCCCGACGGTGCCCTGGGCCCGGGCGTCGAAGGTGCGGCAGTATCCGTCCGGCGAGTAGATCCCGTCCTCGCGGTAGAGGTAACCGTCGCGCCGCATGACATCGACGGCGACCCCCCCGGCGAGGGCAGTGTCGCACTGGTAGGAGAGCAGCGCCTGGCACGCCTGGGCGACCGCGACCAGGGACGTCGAACAGGCGGACTGCACGTTGATGCTGGGGCCGCGCAGGTCCAGCTTGTAGGAGACCCTGCTGCTGAGGAAGTCCGACCGGTTCCCGATCACCAGCTGGTTTCCGCCCATCACCTCCACCGCGTCGGGGTGGGAGGCGACGTTGACAAGTAGGTAGGTGTTGTTTCCGGCACCGGCGTAAACGCCGGTCAGGCCCTCGTAGCGGTCGGGGTCGTACCCCGCACTCTCCAAGGCTGACCAGGCGCACTCCAGGAACACGCGGTGTTGAGGGTCCATCAGCTCGGCTTCACGGGGCGAGTAGCCGAAGAATGCCGCGTCGAACTTGTCGCTGTCCTCCAGCAGGTAACCGGCAGGCACGAAGTCCGGGTCGTTCAGGGTTTCGGGGTCCGCGCCAAGCTCGGCGAGGTGCCCTTCGTCGAACTGGGTAACGGCGCAGTTACCGGCCTTGAGGTTGCTCCAGAACTCCTCGACCGTCCGGGCCTTGGGGAACCGGCCCGCCATCCCCACAATGGCTATGTCGAGGCTGTCCTCGAACAGACCGGAATCATTGGGGAGTTGCTCATTCATGGCGGCCTCGCTTCGCTCGCAACTGCTGCTGACGGCGCTTCATGAGCGCGTTCTGCTGGGCACCCCTGGTCTTGCGGCTGGGATCGGGCGGGGAGGCTTCCCGTCCCGCGGACAGGAAAGCGGCCTGTGTACGGACGGACGTGTGCTGGAACAGGTCCAGGAGATCGATGTCGCATCCCGCGACGGCCTGGAGGCGGTGCTGGAGTTCGACCAGGAGCAGGGAATGCCCTCCGATGTCGAAGAAGTTCTGGTCGACACCCACGGCATCGAGCCGCAGCACCTCCTGCCACGCCCGCGCGACCTGGCGCTCGACCTCCCCCTGGGGCAGGGAACCGGCCGCCCCTGCCCGTTCGGCCACCACCGCCGGGGCGGGCAGCGCGGAACGGTCGACCTTTCCGTGCGGGGTCAGCGGCAGGGCGTCCAGCACCACCGTCGCCTGCGGGACCATGTGCGGGGACACCCGCTCCCGCACGTGGGCTTCGAGGTCCCCGGCGGTGACCGCCCGCGGTTCGGGCACCTCCGCGTAGCCGACGATCCGCCGGTCCCCCGGATTGTCCTCACGGACGACGACCACGGCTCCGCGTACGGCGTCATGGCTGGTGAGCGCGGCTTCTACCTCTCCCAGGGTCACGCGGAAGCCCCGTATCTTGATTTGGTCGTCGCGCCGTCCCAGGAAGGCCAGAGATCCGTCGGCCAGACGTCGCACGATGTCTCCGGTCCGGTAGAGACGCGCGCTCTCCGAACCGCCAAGGCTGTCCGGCACGAAGGCCTCCGCGGTCAGTTCGTCCCGGCCGTGGTAGCCGCGGGCCAGATTCGTGCCGCCGACGAGCAGTTCGCCAGCCACCCCGAAGGGCACGGGGTTGCCTTCGATGTCGACCACATGTGCCTGGGAGTTCGGAAGCGGAACGCCGATCGGCGCCGTGCCCCACGGCGCCTCCAGGTGCTCGGCGACGGTCAAGGTGAGCACGCCCACCGTTGCCTCGGTCGGACCGTAGTGGTTGAAGACCCGGCAGTGCGGCACCAAGCGCTGGATACCGGTCATCCACCGCCAGTCGGATGCCTCGCCCCCGATCACCAGCAGACGGCGAGGAAGAAGCTCCTCGAACCGGGCCGACGCCTGCAGCGTCCGCAGGTGCGAGGGAGCGATCTTCAAGCAGTCCACTTCGTGTCTCTGCATCCAGTCCGCCAGCTTTGTCGCGTCCAGGGCGTGCTCGCGTGACAGCAGATGGACCTCGCCGCCTGTGGACAGCGGCGGCATCAGAGCCGTGACGCTGGAATCCACGGTGAGGGGCTGGACCATCGCCCAGCTCAGCGGGGTCTCGATGCCCAGTCGCTCAATGACTGCGCTTGTGTAGCTGACTAGTTGACGGTTCTCCACGACCACGCCCTTGGGCTTGCCGGTCGAGCCCGAGGTATAGAGCAGGTAGGCGGCGTCCGCCGACGCCGAGGGCGGTGCGGTCCGGTTGTGCACCGGGCGGCCTGCCAGCTCCGTCCAGTCCGCGTCCAGCACAATCGTCTCGTACCCGCTGGCCATCGTGGGATCGGTGCAGACCACGACGCGGACCTGAGCATCCGAGAGGATCGTCTTCCTGCGCTCCGCCGGATCCCGGGGGTCCAGCGGGACATAGGCTCCTCCGGCCTTGAGTACGCCCAGTAGTGCCACGACCATCCGCCTGCCTCGGTCCATGCATATGCCGACGGTGATCTCGGGGCAGACACCCAGCTGCCGCAGCAGGTCAGCCTGCTGGTTGGCCAGTGCGTTCAGTTCCCGGTACGTGAGTGTCCCGTCGTGCGACCGGACCGCGACTGCGTCGGGTGTCTTGTCCGCCTGCTCCTCGAAGAGCTGGTGGAAAGTCCTGTCCGGAAGGTCTGCCCGTACGCCGTTCAGTTCGGCGATCGTGCGTTCCTCTTCCTCCGTGAGGAGAGGGGGCGCGGAGCTGGCCCGATGCGGGTTCTCGACGGCGGCGTCCAGCAGCTTCAGGTAGTGCCGTACTGCCCGCTGGCCTGTGGTGCGGTCGAACACGTCCTTCGCGAACAGCAGTCGTCCGGTTATCCCGGTGTCCCCCTCGACGAAATCCAGGGTGAGGTCACCGAGCACGCTCTCGGCCGGGGCGTCCAGGAACCAGGTCCGGACACCGGGCAGTTCACCTATCCGGGGAGCGGTCCGGTAGGCGAACGCCGGCCTGCCGAGCAGCTCTGCCGCAGACGGCCGGGCGGTGGAGAGGGCGGCCTCGACGTCCGTCCCCGTCCGGGTGATCAGCTCCGTCAGGAGGGCGCCCGGGACGACTTCGGACCGGACGACGGCCGTCGTCTCGGAGGCCTCCCCCGCGACGCCCTTCACGGGGACGGTCACGGCTTGTGCGGCCTGTCCGCTGTAGCGGTGCAGGAGGACGAGGTACATCGCGAGCAGTACGTGGTGGAGCTCGGCACCCTGCCGTGCGCCGAGCGTACGCAGCGCAGCGGCGGTCTCATCCGGGACCTCGAACGCCACGCATCCGGCGTCGAGGTCGCGCCGGGCCGGGCGTGGCCGGTCCAGGGGGAGCTCAGGAACCGGCGGTAGCGCGGCCAGGCGGTCCACCGCCTCACCGGAAGGCAGGGCCACTGCCTGTGCTCCTGGGAGTCCACCGGTTCCCTCCTCCTCCCGGACCACCGATGTCGGGGCTTCTTCCGTGGTCACCCCTCCGGTCAGGGCCCGGTATGTGGCCGTCATATCCCGCAGAACCCGCTCGACGAGGGCGTGGTCGGCGACCAGCCGGTGCGCGACGAGGACAAGGAGGTGTTCGGCGGCTCCGCTCCGAATCAGCAGGGCACGGGCGAGCGGGCCACTCTCCACGCCGAAGGGGGCGCGGAGCGCTTCGGCCGCCAGATCCCGTATCCGGCAGTTCCGTTCGTCACCTTCGAGTGCACTCACGTCGGGGTACTGCAGCGGCAGTTCCACCGGGTCCGCCGAGATGCGCACGGGCACACCATCGGACACGGTGAAGCGCGCACCGGGTGACAGGTGGGCAGCGGTGGCCCTGCGCAATGCCGCCAGGAGCGCCGCCCGGTCCGGCTCACCGGCCAGCCCGATGGTGGCGGACACGTGGGTTGCCGGGCAGCCCGGTACAAGCCTGCCGAGGAGCCAGGTCTGATGCTGGGCGGTGGTCAGGGGTGCGGGCTCGGCGAACCCGATCGGCTCGCCGGGCGTCCGTGCGTGTTCGTCCATCGTTACCGCCTCTGCGTGGAACGGATCGGGCTGGCGGATGGGCGCCGGAGCCCGTCCGGCCGGGTCCTGCCGTCGAGCAAGCCGGCGATCACCGCCGTGGCCTCCGCGAAGCCGAACAACTCCACGTCGCCGACGGGGAACCGGTGCACCCGGGCACGGCCGGTGTACTCCCAGCCTGCGTCTTCGCTGAGGAGCACATGGTCAGGTTCGGCCCGCAGGACGCCACCGTGGGCGCCTGCCGCCAGGGTGTAGCTCAGCCAGGCGCGCTGGTGCTCGGTGAGCGAGTCGGTGATATCGGGCGGTAGGTCCGGAGCGCAGCGTTCGACGACCGAGCGCAGGAAGTCACTGACCAGGGCCAGGGCTTCGGCCGGATCGTGGTCAAGAATGTCCGGCACGTCCCCGGGCAGAAGATCCTCGTCCATTCCCGTGGCCAGGTCGACCAGCAGTTCCTGGGCGTCCCCTGCCGCGGGGGCGGCCGGGTCGATCACGACCAGGGTGGTGTCCGCCCCGACCCTCGACACCAACTCGGATGCGACTGCTGCTCCGGAGCAGTAGCCCAGCACCACGACGGGCCCTGTCATTACACCGAGTCGCCGTGCCCAGTACTCGGCCTGTTCCTCAACGGTCGGCACGCTCTGGCGGATGTCCGGATGGGTAAGCAGGTCAATGCGGTGGTAGCCGTCCCGCCAGGGCGGTGGGAGCAGCGTGGCAAAGGAGCGGGGTGGGGTCTCCTTGCCGAACTCGACCCCGACGACCCGGTACTGAAGTGCAGGCAACGCACTACCTTTCTGGTACTTCGACACACCAGCGACGATCGGTCAGCGCCTCGGCACGACGGGCAGAACCACCCGGGACGCGTGGCGCGCACCACGGTGGACGGTGATGACGGGGGCGGGGATGTCCTCCTCCACGTGCGCGTTGTCGCTGTCACAGCACGTGATGCTGATCCTCAGCCGCCGACCCGCCGAGAAGGCGTAGGACGTCGGGTGGAGATCCACGACAAGTTCGACGGGTTCACCCGGCGGCAGCGGCGTGATCGCGTCCCCTGTCCCCGGGTAGTAGGGCAGCCCCATCCTGTCGAAGGGTGCGGGAGCGCCGCCGCGGCACGAAGCCCGCAGGACACCCTCGGACACGTAGTGGGACGCCCCCTGCTCGTCGACCTCGCTGAGGTAGACGAAGAAGGCACCGTCCGGATGGGTCGACGTCACCCAGAGGTGTACGAGGGGGTGACCTGTCACCTCGAGGTCCTCGGAAAGGACCGCCGACGTGTAGGTCAGGGCCTTGCGGTCGTTCACCGTGAGCTCGTAGTGAAACCCGCCCGCGTACCCGTCCGACCACCGGGACGTCCGGCCTGACGTCGTGGAGTAGTCGACCGTATACGAATCCTGTCCACCGCCGGTCGCCCCCGCTCCGTCGGCCGACGCCTCGGGCAACCTCAGCACTCCGTCGTTGACGGACCGGATGGTGCCACTGGATCCGTCGCCGAAGGACAGCGCCTTGGGGCACGCCGCTGCCGGCGGCCACGTGTCCGCCGATTTCCATCCGGTTGCCGCCCCCGCGCCCATGGTGAAGTACCGCACTGGCGGCTCGGCCATGACCCCGTTGTCGATGCCCTTCAGCCAGTGGTCGTACCAGCGCAGGTGCTCGCGGGCCAAGTCCTCGTTCGTCCAGTTGTTGTGGCTCCACGGGCCGATGACCAGGCGCTGCGGGTTGGCCAGATTACGAAACCACAGTGTGGTGTCGCGGACCCAGATGTCATGCCAGCCGCCCAGGTGGCACACCGGGATATCCGAAGCGCTCACCGCGTTGCGGGCGGCTGCCGGATTGATGTCCTGATAGGGAGCGAGGCCGGTTGCCAGATCGACGCTGTCGCGGAATTCCAACGCCGCGGCCTGGCCGAAGACGTCCGCGTTGTCCTGGTGTCCCGCCAGGTAGCCCGCCGTACCCACCGGGCCGTCGCCGGTGCCGGCGGCTCCTGACTGGGTATCCAGCCTACGCACCAGATCGCTCCAGTTGCGGGCGAAGTCGTCACGGAACACACCGCCCGGGCGGAGGAACTCGTACAGGTCGAACATCGCCATCTGCGGCAGGATCGCCGCGAGGTGAGGCGGTGCCGTAGCCGCCGCCAGCAGCTGGTTGATCCCCGAGTAGGAGAGGCCGAACATCCCGACACGACCGCTTGACCAGGGCTGGACCGCGAGCCATTCGGTCACCTCGAAAGCGTCCTGCGCCTCTTCGTGGCTGAACTCGATCCGTCGGCTCCCCTCCGAGGCGCCGCTGCCGCGCGAGTCGACAACGACGACCACATACTCGTTCCGTAGCATCTCCTTCAACCACGGCTGGGAGTCGAGTTTGGTAAGCAGGCCGCCGTCCACCGTCTCGGCACGCCGGTAGCGTTCGTGGCACCAGAGCACCGGCAGGGCTTCCTCGATGACGGCGCCGCGCCGCCTGGGCCGGAACACATCAGCAGCCAGTCTGGTCCCGTCACGCGTCGTGATCCGTACCGTCGAACGCTCCGCGACGTCAACGTCCGCCAGGAAGGCAACGATCTCGCCCTTGCGAGCTCCCAGTTCGGCACGGAGAGTGTCCGTCATCACGCCGGCAGGTGCGTCGAAGCGCAGCTTTCCCTCCTCCGCCCACAGGACGATGTTCAGCGAGCGCACCTCCAACAGGAGATCCACCACGCCACGGGCCGCCGGCCCGTGTTCCTCTGCAACGTGCTGTGCGGTTCCCGTCACAGCTCGCCCACCTCGCGCTCACCGCTGCTGTCGACGTCGGATACTTGGGATTGCAGCGCCCAGCGCAAGGACTCGAGGTAGATAGCAAGGCCGGCGATCGTCGGACTGTCGACGACGGCACGCACCGGGATATCGAGCCCGAGGTCCTTGCGGAGAGAGCTGACGACGGAGAGCAGGGAGAACGAATCGCCCCCGATCTCGAAGAAGTTGGCCTCGACGCTGAGAACGTCCTGTTTCAGGACCTCCGTCCAGGCCGCGGCGACTAGGTGCTCCATCGCGGTGGACGGTGGCACGGCCGCCGGCTCCGTCGGCGCAGCCGCCGAAGTGGGACGTGGAAGCCGGGAGCGGTCGACCTTGCCAGTCGCCGCGGAAGGGATCGACGCCATCACGACGAAGACAGAGGGCTGCATCACGATGGGCAGCTTCGGAGCCAGGTAGGAACGTACCGATGCTTCGTCGGCGCTTGCTCCGGGGGCAGGCTCCACATAGGCGACGAGCCGCTGATCGGGCTCCAGCACGACGACCGCGTTCGCCACGTCGGGATGGCCGCGCAGCACTGACTCGATCTCCTCCAGCTCGACACGCACACCTCGGATCTTCACCTGGCTGTCGATCCGGCCGAGAAACTGCATCTCGCCGTTCGGCAGCCACCTCACCAGGTCGCCGGTGCGGTACAGGCGGTGCCCCGGGTTCGAAGGGTCGGCGGTGAAGCGCTCTGCGGTCAGGCCAGGCAGATTGCGGTATCCCCGCGCCACTCCGTCACCGCCGATCCACAGCTCTCCCGGTACGCCGATCGGCTGAGGGTTCCCCCAGCGGTCCACCACGGAGCAGGTGGCATTGGCGGTCAGCTCGCCCAGGGGCATGGAAGTGCGCTCCCGAGGCTCGTCGTCCATCCGGCCGGACACCGCGACGCCGGCCGTCTCCGTCGGTCCGTACTCGTTCCAGATCTCGCAGTCCGAGGACACCACCTTGCGGGTTCGCGCGACCAGCTCGGCGTCCAGGTTCTCGCCACCCATGGAGAGGTGCCGTAGGGACGGCATGGATATGCCGGTGTCCGCGATACCGCGCATCTGGGTAGGTGTCAGGTAGAGCATGTTGATCGTGCGGTCGTTGATGAACCGGGCTGTGGCCGCCGGATCCGCGCGGATCTCGCTAGGCAGCATCACTAGGGCCGCACCACTGGTCAGAGCGTGGAACATCTGCTCGACGGACCAGTCGAAGTGGTAGAAGAGGTTGTGCACCACCCGGATGCCCGGGCCGATCGGCCGGACATCCTGCGCCCACTGGATCCACGGTGTGATCGCCCGGTGCGGCAGGCCAACACCCTTGGGCCGGCCAGTGGTTCCGGATGTGTACATGAGGTAGGCGAGCTGTGAGGAATCGACCTCGGCGGAAGGCCGTCGGCGGGGCTCCCATGCAGCCACGTCCTGTCCGGGTGCCTTCGCGTCGACGGTCACCAGCGTCACGCCGACGGCAACCGTGGCTGGCAGCTGTTCCCGCAATGCGGGGGTGGTGAGCACCACCGTCATCCCGCTGTCGGCCACGACGAATGCCATGCGGTCGGCCGGCGCGATGGGATCAAGCGGCACGTAACCGGCACCCGCCTTGATGATGCCGAGGATGCCGACCATCAGCTCCAGGGAGGGCTCCGCACACAGTCCGACCAGGTCGTCGGTGCCGATGCCCCGCTGCGAGAGATCGGCCGCCAGCCGCTCGGCGAGGGCGTCGAGCTCGGCATAGGTGAGCGTGTCCGCGCCGCTCTCCAGCGCAGCGGCATCCGGTGTCCTGAGCACCTGCTCCTCAAAGAGCTGATGCAGGAATAGGTCCGTCGCATAGGGGCCGTGGGTCGACGCCGACCACTTCTCGATCTGGCGCCGCTCCTCCTCCGGGACGACAGTGAGCTGCGAAACCCGCTTCTCGGGAGCGTCTACGGCGTCGGCGATCAGGACGCCCAGGTGGTCCAGGAGTCGCCAGGCCGTGTCCTCGACGAAGAGGTCGGTGTCGTACTCGAGAGACACACGATAAGTGGACTCAGCCTCCGTCACCGCAAACACCAGGTCGAACTTGACCGCTTCGAGGCCGAGCTGCACGTCGCTGATCGTGATGCCCGCCAGGTCCGGCGGCGCGATCTCGTGATGGAAGGCCAACATGACCCGGAACAGCCCCTGGCGGGACGCGTGGTTCGTCGTGACGGCGTTGACGACGCGTTCGTACGGCACGTCCTGATGGGCGTAGGCAGCCAGCGCGGTCTCGCGCACCCGGCTGAGGACCTCCGTCAGGCTTGGGTCACCGGAAAGGTCGCTGCGGATCGCGAGTGTGTTGAGGAAACAACCGAGCATACCGTCCAGCTCGGGCAGTTCACGGTTGGCACTAGGTGTGCCGATCACGATGTCGCTCTGACCGCTGTACCTGTGCATCAGGACGTTGAGCAACGCGAGCATCGTCATGAAGGGCGTGCAGTCATGCTCCTTGGACAGCTCCTTGAGCCGCCGAGAGACCGCCCGGGGCAACTCGGCCGTCACGGAGGCCCCTTGCCCGGAGGTCCGGTCGCTGTACGGCATGTCGGTTGGCAGGTCGAGTACCGGCAGGGGCGCCCTCAACTGGTCCTTCCAGTAGGCCAGCTGCTCATCCACCTCAGCATCACCGATGGTGCGGCGCTGCCATGCAGCGTAGTCCGCGTATTGGACGGACGGCTGCCGCGCGTCGGCGGACGTGGCGCCCTTCTGTGAGTAGAGCCTGAGCAGCTCGGATACGACGAGTTCGAAGGAGCGGACGTCCGTGATGATGTGGTGCAGGTTGATGAGAAGGACGTGCCAGTCCTCCTCCAGCTGGTAAAGCTCGACCCGGAGCAGTGGACCGTGCTCGATGTCGAAGGGGCGACGGGCGGACGAGGTCAGCCGGTCCGCCAGAGTCTCCTCTCGCAGGTCCGCCGGCTCAGAGCGCAGATCGACGATATGCAAGGCCAGGTCCGAGTGCGGTGCCACGACCTGTTGGGGAACTCCGTCCAGGGCACGGATGGTGGTACGGAAGACCTCGTGCCGCTCCACCAGCAACCGTACGGCGCCCTTTAGGGCCTCGACATCGAGCGGGCCCTCCATCTCGATGGCCGAGGGGCTGCTGTACCGGGAGCTTGGCCCCTTGATGTGCTCTTCCACCCACATGCGCTGCTGCACGAATGACGTCGGGGCGTGGAAAACCTCGTCAGCCCGCTGTGCCAGAGGTTCGATGGTCGGCGCGGCGGTGGAGGTCGTCGTCCCCAGAGCCTGGATAGCTCCGGCGAGTTCACTCACCGTCTGGTTCTCGAAAAGCACAGTGAGGGGAATCTGAATGCCCAGTTCCTCGCGGAGCCTGCCGATCACACGGGCGCCCTGCAGCGAATTCCCTCCCAGCGCGAAGAAGTTGGCGTCCGGCCCGGGAGTGCCGGCCCGCAGGACAGCGGCCCACGTCGCCGAAACGACATCAATCAGAGAGGCGAGCGCCTGGCCGTCGTTCGGTTCGGCTCCGGTCTGCAGAGTCATGTCGTTCCACCAAGTTCCATCAGTCAGAAGGTGCGGAAAGCCGCATTGCGGGACCTTGCCGAGGCAATGCGTGAAGAGGGTTCGGCCGCGTGCGGAGGTGCCCGCACCCCCGCCGACGTCAGTCGATGCGCGAGACCAGCGCTTGGTGGAGCCCTGCGGACACTGCGGCGACGACGGTCTCGCGCGCCGAGTTCAGGAAGAAGTGACCGCCCGGAAACATACGCAGGTCGGACTGGCTGCTCGTCAGTTCCCCCCAGCGCGCCAGGACCGAGGGGTCCGCATTGTCCTCGGTACCGCCGAATGCGGTGATCGGACAGTCGAGCAGCGGGCCGTCTGTGAACGTATGGGTCTCGATGACGGAGAGATCCGCACGGATCACGGGAAGGAGAAGCCGCATGAGTTCCCGGTCCGCCAGCACGGCCTCGGGGGTGGCCTGCCAGCTGCGGAGCACCTCGGTGAGCTCCGCGTCGGACCGCTGGTGCAGCGGCGAGTTCACCACTTCCACCGCGTGGGGAGGCAGCCGGCCCGAAACGAAGAGATGGTCCGGCGATCCGGCCTCCAGTCGCTGCAAGGTGCGCGTCAGCTCCAGTGCGACGACGGATCCCATACTGTGCCCGAAGAAGGCGAACGGACGGTCGAGTTGCGGGATGATCGCCGGAACCAGCGCGTTGAGAACATCGCTCATGCTCTGGAACGGAGGTGTACCGATCCGGTCCTCGCGCCCGGGCAGCTGAATCGCCCACGGCTCGACCTCGCCAGGGAGCCCGGCGCTCCACCCTCGGAACACCGAGATGCCACCGCCGGCGTAGGGGAAGCAGAACAGCCTCAGGCTCGCGTGAGGACGGCTGACGAGCGGCCTGACCAGCAAAGTCACAGGGACAACCCGTCGGCCATCTGGCGGCGCAGGGTCAAGGGACGCAGGTCAGCCCACGTCTCCTCGACATAAGCGAGGCACTCACCCTTCGTACCGCGCCTGCCGACTTCGCGCCAGCCCGCGGGCAGTTCCAGGCCCGTCCGCCAGATCGAGTACTGCTCCTCGGCATTCACCAGCACGGTGAACTCGCTGCCGTCCTGCTCGTCCATCTGTTTCTTCCTTCTGGAACGACCGGCTCTCACCGGGTACCGAACTCATGGACCATGAAGGCGTTTTGCCCCTCGCCCCCTGGCGTGGACACGCCTCAGGGGCGCGGCCGCGAGGACCTCAGAGCGCCCAGCCTGCGGCCTCCCCCGGACGACGTCCGCATCGCCTTCCGCGCTTGGCGCAGCGGTTCACCGAGGAGTTCCAGACGCACCTGCGGGTCGTCCACGGCCTGGCTCAGGACCGCGAGGAAGCTCACCTGGATGTCGACGATTTCACTCTTCGACAGCCGGACGGAGTTGTAGTTGAAGCGCAGGCTGAGGGCGTCGCCACTCGGCTTCCCGTACAGACAGACATCGAGCTGCGAGGTCTGGTAAGCGGGAGGCAGGAAGTCTGTGAACTGGAACGCGCTTGAGAACACCGGGTTCTGCCCCGGACGCACCGGAATAGCGAGGCGTTCGAAGAGGCGGGTGAAGGGGTACCGGCTGTTCGCGTACGCACCCACGCTCTTGCGCTGGGCGCGCCGGACCACGTCACCGAACGAGTCGGACCCGGTCAGTGAGACGCGCACGGACAGCGGGTTCAGGAACGCGCCGACCATACCCTCCATCTCCTTGGTGTCCCTGCCCGAGAACGGAACGCACATCACGATGTCCTCATCGGACCCGATGTCGTGCAGCGCGACCACGAAAGCGCTGAGAAGTACCACGTGGAGCGTGGCATCGAGCCGCCTGGCCAGCTGTGCCAGAGCCGTCGCCATGTCCGCACCGATGCCGAAATCCAGTGTTTCGTTGGCCACGTCCACCGAGCGCGCGTCGTGATCGCCGATCCTCAGCCGGGGCAGCGGCGTCTGGAGTTCGTCAAGCCAGTAGGACTCCATCGCCGCGCTCTCCGGCCCCGACAGCCACTTCTGGCGGTCGCGGACGAAGCTGCTGAACGTCAACGGCAACGGTTCCAGTTCGGGCGACTTCCCCTCCACTCGGGCGCGGTAGGCCACTAGCAGGTCACGGAGCAGATTCCCCATGCTGGTGCCGTCCGCCACGATGTGGTGCACGTTCAGGTAGGCGCAGTAGTGGTCCTCCGCCAGTCGGTAGAGCTTCGCCCGCACGGGCGGTACCGAGAGGTCATCGAAGGGCACGGCGTTGTCGGCCTGGATGAGACGCTCGTTCTCCCCCTCCGGATCGCTTGAGCCTGTCAGGTCCACCAAGGGCACGTCGAGGTCGAATCGGGCCAGCACGCGCTGACGCGGTCCCTGCTCAGTGTCCTGGAGGGCCAGGCGAAGGGCGTCGTGACGCTCGACCAGGAACCCGACGGCTTCGCGGAAGGCCGCAACATCGATCGCCTCGTGAACGTGATGCCACACCGGCAGGTTCAGCTCGGCCCGGCCCTCGCCGAGCTGGTGCTGAAGCCACATTCCCTGCTGGCCGTTCCACAGTTCGAACCATGTCCCGTCAGAGGCCTCCGGTCCACTCCGGTTCCCGGCCGTCGAACTCTCCGGTAGTTCGCCCACGGCAGGCGCTTTCTCCTCCGGAGCCAGATGCCCGGCGAGATCGGCGATGGTCGGGTGGGCAAACAGGTCGGCGATCGTCAGTTTGACACCAAGCGCCTTCTGCAGGCTGTTGGCCAGTCTCAGAGCGAGCAGCGAGTCCCCGCCCAGGTCGAAGAGGCTGGCGAAGACGTTGATGTCGGGGATGCCGAACTCGGCTGCCCACAGGCTTCCGAGAGCGTGTTCGAACTCGGTGTACTCGCCGTCCGTGCGCCCCGTGAGCCGTACGGATGCCGTGCTCGGCGTCCGGGGCACGACCTGGCCGGCGGGCGAGGGGGAGCGGGCAGATACCGCCCGCTGGATCGATGCGCCGAGAAGCAAGGGCGCCGTCGCCATCCGGGACCGAAGCACGGCGGGATTGAGGGAACTCAGCATGTCGTAGTTGATCTCACCGACGATCACCTGCGTGGATGTTCCGCGTAGGACCGCGTCATAGGTGGCGATGCCGTCCTCGATACCGATGGACCGGAAGAACCCCTGGTCCTGCCGGACACCATGGTCCGCCGCCATGCCCGTGCCGATCCAGTCGGTCCAGTTCACCGTGGACGTGCGCAGGCCGGCCTTGCTCCGCCACCAGGCGAAACCGTCGAGGTACTGGTTGGCCGCGGTGTAGTCGCTCTGTCCGGCAGAACCGAACAGCGCCGTGGTGGAGCTGAACAGCAACATCGTGGGTCGATCGGCAAGAGTCGCCTCGTGCAGCGCCACCGCCCCGTCCACCTTGGGAGCAAGAGTGGCGCGGAAGGTCTCGGCCGTCTTGCGCATGAGGAATCCGTCGCCGGCGGTCCCCGCGGCATGGATCGCATGGGTGATTGCGCCGAGATCAGACCTCACGATTGAGACGACTCGGTCCATGTCACGCGAGTCCGTGACATCGCCCTGGAGGCACAGGACGTGCGTGCCTCTCGCTTCCATCTCCTGGATCAGCGCGATGCGGTCGGCGCTCTTGCCTCCCTCACGCAACACGTCGTCCCAATCGGCTCGCGCAGGGAGCGCGCTTCTGCCGACCAGCGCGATCCCGGCCTTGGGCTGCCGCCGACTGATCGATCGGGCCACCTCCAAGCCGATACCGCCCAGACCCCCGGTGATCAGGTGCACTTCGCCGGGAGGCGTGTCATGCATGGAGGAAGCCTCGGCCAGCTCCACCGCCACCAGTTCCGCGGCGTACCGTTCCGCTCCCCTGAGAGCTACCTGCCCGATGGGGTCAGCGCAGAGGATCTCCTCGACCCATGCCGCGGGTGCCACGTCGTCGGCCACGTCCAGGCACCGGCAGCTGATCTCCTGGTGTTCCTGGCCGATGACCTTGGCGAGTCCGAACAGCGCCGAGTGCGCAGGCACGAGGTGGGTCTCATCCCCGGTGACATGGTGCACGTGCCCTGCGACGACGGTAATCCGATGGGCACCGGCGCCCGCCTCCGCCAGGGCCCGGGCAAGTTCGAGGAGCCCCATGACGCCGTCGTCGAGGAGCCTGTCCTGATCATGCACGCCATCGCCGACGGCTGCCCCATGGCCAGCCACGTAGACGATCTCCGACGGCAAAAAGTCCGGCCGCGACACCCAGAGCGTGTCCACGGGTGCCGTCTCGACGGTGACACCCGCCGCACGCAGCCCCTTGGCCGTCGCCTCGAGCAGGGCCGATCCGGCACCGACGACCAGAGCCGTGCGGACGTCGCGTCGTCCCTCCTGCTCGCGGTTCGCACGCACCCAGTTCAGCGTGTGGTGTGCGGCCGCGCCCCGGGCGCTGTCGATGGTTCGTCGCGGGCTGTTGACCCGCTTCGCCGTGAAGCCCTTGATCTCCAGGACGACGGCACCCTCGGTGTCACAGACCAGTACGTCGACCTTGCGAATCTCGCCGCTCTGTTGGAAGCGGGCGTCCGGTTCAATCAGGCTGACGCACGACGCGGGCATCGGACCGTGCACCACCAGACGGTCGTAGGTCAGAGGCAGGTAGAAGTCTCCGTTCGCCTCCTGCTGCACGTCCTCCCCGTCGAACATGGCCCACCGGTGGAATCCGGTGGCAAGATCCAGGAGTGCGGGATGCAGCACATAGTCGGCGGTCTCCTCCTGGAAGCGGGCGGGCAAGGCCATCGATCCCAGGGCGCACTGGACGCCTACGTCCACACTGCGCAGGCTCTCCTGCCAACGGCTGCCGAACTCCATCACTTGGTGTCCGGCCTGGAGCGAGCCACCGTCCATACTGGCGAGCCCACAGCGGGCGGCAAGCTCTGCAGGGTCAGTCCCCGCGCACGGCGTCTGCGGGGCCGCGGACAATCGGCCCCGTACGTGAAGAGTCCACTGCCGACCGATGGCCGCGTCCGGGTCGTGGCTGAGGACCCGGAACTGGGCCCCCTCCTCGTCCCCCCGTACGATCATATGTGCTATTCGGGGTCGGTCCGCCGTCACCAAGAGCGGGACCTGGAACTCAACTTCGCTGACCACGGTCACTGGCGCGCCGAAGAGTACGGATCCTGCCGCCCGGGCCATCTCCAGATAGGTCGTACCCGGCACGATCGCCTCCGACAGCATCCGGTGCTCGCTGAGAACCCAGTGCCGTTCGAGGTCGAAGTCGGTGCGGAACACGACCTCATCGACCGTGTGGACGAGCAGCTCGTCCAACAGGGCGTGGGGTGCGGGACCGGCCGGGGAGGCGGGTACCGCGGGCGTGGGATCGAGCCAGTACCGTCGACGCTCGAACGGGTAGGTGGGCAGGGCTACCCGTCGTGGGTTCTCGTCGCGGTGGTACGCCGACCAGTCCGGTGCGACTCCGGACTGCCACAGCAGTCCGAGGGCCCGCTGAACGGCCGCCAGCTGGCCACGACTGTCGCCGGCGTGGGGTAGGGACCCCACCACCACGCGGGCTTCGCCTTCGGCGAGCTGCCGTGTGACGAGGCTCCGCAGCGTCTGGCCCGGCCCGACCTCGAGGAACACCAAGCCGTCGTCCGCGCGCAGGGTCTCGATCCCCCTGGCGAACTCGACGGTGGAAAGTATGTGCGTTCCCCAGTAGAAGGGGTCGGTCGCTTCTGCGGCGGAGATCCAGTCGCCGGTGACGTTGGAGATGAACGGCAAGCGCGGGGCGGACAGGGGGACCTTCGAGACCGCCTGCACGAACTCCTCGACCATGGGGGCCATCAGCGGTGTGTGAAAAGCGTGCGAGGTCGCTACGCACCTGGAGCCGATGCCCTCGTCCGCCAGGGCGGCGGCAAAGTCCGCTACCGCGTGGGCCTCACCCGCGACCACACAGTCGACCGGTCCGTTGTGTGCCGCCAGGGTCAGCCCTTCGGGCAGCTGGGCCACGACGGTACTGCGCTCGGCCGACACGCTCAGCATGGTGCCAGGGGCCTGCTTCTGCATCAGCCTTCCTCGCAGGGCGACCAGTCGGAGCGCGTCGCCGAGTTCGAAGACCCCTGCCAGACAAGCTGCGACGTACTCCCCGAGGCTGTGACCGGCCATGACCGCCGGGGCCACCCCCCAGGACGCCCACAGCATGGCCAGCGCGTACTCGACGGTGAACAGAGCAGGTTGGGCAAACTCGGTCCTGCTCAGGAGCGCGGCGGCGTCTGTGTCATCCGGCGGATACAGCAGCAGGTCCCGCACATCCAGACCAAGAACTTCCCGCAGCTCGGCCGCGCAGTGGTCCACTGCGAGCCGGAACTCCGGTTCCTGTGCGTAAAGTTCACCCGCCATCCCGGGATGCTGGGAACCCTGACCAGTGAACAGCATCGCCACCTTCATAGAGGTGCGATGCGCCACCCCGCTAGCCAGTGCGGTGGGGTCACGGTCTTCCAGGGCCCGGGCCGCCTCCCCCGGCGAAGAAGCGACGACGGTCCGACGGTGCCGGAACTCCTCGCGCCCCTCTGCCAGGGTGAACGCAACATCGACAAGCGCCTCCGGCTCCTGGCGGAGGTGCACTGCCAACCGGTCGGTCGCCCGTTCCAGCGCCTCGGGTGTACGAGCCGAGAGCACAAGGACCTGAGAGGGACGCGCGGACTCCGAGGGTCGGCGCTGCGGGGCCTCCTCCAGGACGACGTGCGCGTTGGTGCCGCCGAATCCGAATGCGCTCACACCTGCCCTTCGCGGTCCGTCGTGCGATTCCCAGTAGGTCAGGTCCTGCTGAACGCGGAACGGCGTCCGGTCGAAGTCGATCTGCGGGTTGGCCTCATGGAAATGCAAGGTCGGGGGCAGCATGCCGTGCCGCAGCGACAGCGTCGTCTTCAGGAGGCCCGCCATGCCGGAAGCCGCGTCGAGGTGCCCGATGTTGGACTTGACGGAGCCGATCGCGCAGTAGTTCGTGCGATCAGTACTCTGGGAGAACGCCCTGGTCAGTGCGTCAACCTCGATGGAGTCACCGATCTGCGTGCCGCTGCCATGCGCCTCCACGTAGCTGATGGTGTCGGCTTCGACGCCTGCGACATCCAGTGCTTCCAGAACGACGGAGGACTGGCCTGCCACTGCGGGGGCCGAAAAACTTGCCTTCGTGGACCCGTCGTTGTTGACCGCCGTGCCCTTGATCACGGCGTGAACGGTGTCGTTGTCGGCGAGCGCGTCAGCGAGCCGCTTCAGGAGGACCACGCCTACGCCGTTGTTGAAGACCGTCCCTGCGCTGTCAGCGTCGAAGGGCCGACAGTGCCCGTCCGGCGACATGATGCCGCTCTTCTGGAACCGGTACCCCTTCTGCGGGCTCACCTTGAAGGCCACTCCTCCCGCGAGTGCCATGCCCGATTCGTGGTTGAGCAGGCTCTGGCATGCGAGATGGACCGCGACTAGCGAGCTGGAACAGGCCGTGTGCACGGGGATACTCGGCCCCTGGAGGCCGAGCTTGTAAGAGACGCGGGTAGTCAGGAAGCCCAGCTCGTTGCCCAGGCCTACATGGGAGTCGCCGATCGCGGCGCCGTCGTTGAGGTTGGCGAAGACGTGGGAGAGGTAGGCGCTGGTTCCGGCCCCACCGAACACGCCGACAGCGGTGCCTAGGCGGCTCGGGCTGTACCCCGCGTTCTCCAGGGCCTCCCAGGCCGTTTCGAGGAAGACCCGGTGCTGCGGGTCCATGATCGTGGCCTCCCGTGGCGTATATCCGAAGAACTCCGCATCGAAGAGGTCGATTCCCTCCGTTCGGGCGCCGGCCTTCACGTAGTCGGGCTGGGAGAACTCCTCCATGGGGACGCCTGCGGAGATCAGCTCGTCGTCGTCGAAAAAGCTGATGGATTCCACGCCATTGCGTAGGTTCTGCCAGAATTGGCCCAGATCAGGGGCTCCCGGGAAACGTCCCGCGATGCCGACGATGGCTACATCGCAGCCGAATTCCTGCATCGCGCTGGCATCTTCCACTGGGTTACCCAATCTGTCGCGTTACCGCACTGATTCGCCGCACCGGCACCTCACCGAGGAGGAAGCAGCGGCAACTCGCACCCAGCGGGCAGCCGCACAGCGCGTGCGGTTGAGTACGGAGAAGGCCAGCTGAATCAGAAATGAGAAAAAAGGGGCCACGCACGGACGGGAGATCAACTCACCGTGGACTTGCGTCGTGCCCGGGCCGAATCGCATAGTTCGACCACTGTGAGGTACATATTCTTAGTCGATCTCCACCGTGTCAAGAGGGATCCTCGTACGGTCTCCGCTGGCCAGGGATCTGCCGCAGACCAGAAGGAAGAGTCCGGCAGGCTACTTGCCAGGACGCCGAGCCTTCAGATCGCCGTAAGGTCTTCCAGGACCGCCAGGAAGCGAGCACCCAACTCCCTGACGAAGGAGGCAGGCACCTGGTGAGGGCGGTAACTGATGGCCAGCTGCGGCCCATTGGCTTCGTGCGGGCGCACCTCGGCGACGAGTTTGGTTGGCAGACCGAAGGGTGCCGGACGGAAGAACTCGGTCCGCGTCCCGGAAAGCTCCAGCTGCGCCGGGTCGTTCTGCAGCGTGAACATGGTCTGGAACAGCGACGCGCGTGGGCCACAGGCCGAATTTGTCGTCCAGACGACTTCACTGAAGGGGCCACCCTGCGCCGCGAAAGCTTGGCGCAAATTGTCTGCGACACGTGTCAGATCGTTCTTCCCTGGCGCATCCCCGGAGAATCGCATCCGAACGCCCAGCACGTCGACGAGACACGCCACCGCCCGGTCCACCCGCTCGTCCCCACGCAGGTCGAACAGGGTGCCGACGGTGATGTCATCGTCTCCCGAAACCTCCGCCAGGGCTCTGCCATAGGCCGTCAGGAGTACGGCAAAGGGAGTGACGCCCGCCTCAACCGCACGTCCTTCCAAAGGTTGCAGCGCGTACTCTGACAATGAAAAGACCTGGCATTCCGGTCCGTTGACCGCCTGAGGGGGCGGGGGCTCCGGAATCGTCAGGCTGGATGCTCCGGCGAACTCACCGAGCCAATGGATACGTTGTTGCTCCAGAGTTCCGCATTCGGCACGGGCCCGCTGAGCCGCTGCCATCACCTGTAGTGTCGGAGCCGGCGCTCCTTGCGGGTGGCGGCCGTGCCTCAGCGCGTTGTAAGCGTCCGCGAGCTCCACTGCCAGAATGGACTCGGACCGGCTGTCGAGGGCTACACGGTGAGCGACGACGCCTATGAGATGTGACGCGCCGGAGCCGACCGTCACCATGACCGCACGCCAGATCTCGCCCTCCTTTAGCCGGAAGGGCTGGGCGAGGGCCTGGAGAAGGAGTGCGTGGGCCTCCTCGGAAGCCGACGCCCACAGCATGGCGGTCCGGGGCGGGGGCACCTCGAGCGGAACGGCGGCCGGTACTAGCTCCGCGTCAAAACGGTACGAAGAGCGCAGGGATTCGTGCCTGCGATGGACATACTCGACGGCACCGACCAGAGCCTCCGGATCCACATCGCCCTCTACGCGCCATCCCATCATGCAGTGATGCGCGAGGTCGTCCGGAGCCAAGCCGTACTGCATCAGCATGTCGCCCTGGTGCGCGTTGAGCGGTACGGGGCTAACGTCCGGCCGGACAGCCGGAACGGGAAGATCGTGACCCGACCGTTCAAGCCATTGCGCGAGCCCCGCGGGGGTGGGCGTCCTGTAGACCTGGGAAAGCGGCAGCGGCTGCCGACGGTCCCCCTGAACGGCGCGCACTCGGTTCTGCAGATTTATGGCCAGCAGGGAATGCCCGCCCAGCTCGAAGAAATCATCCTGCGGGCCCACCTCTTCATGTTCGAGGAGCTCGGCGAAAAGCCGGCAGAGCGCTTCCTCCGTTGCAGACCGCGGGGCTTCCACCCATCGAGCAGCGGGTGCGGAGATCTCCGGCAGGGCGGCCCGGTCCAGCTTGCCGTTGCCTGTGAGAGGCATGGCCTCCAGCAGTCCGATCGCAGAAGGGATCATGTAGTGCGGCAGCACTTCGGCAAGGTGCTGCCGCATCTCCGCGATGTCCGGCTGGGGGCCCGCTTCCGGAACGACGTGGGCCACCAGTGTGGCTGCCCCGGTGCGGGACTCACGTATGGTGGCCGCCGCGTGGCGCACCGCCGGATGACCGGCCAGCGCTGCCTCGACTTCGCCCAGCTCGATCCGGAAGCCCCGGATCTTCACCTGGCTGTCGGCGCGGCCCAGGTAAACCAGCAGCCCGTCAGGGCGCCGGCGGGCGAGATCGCCTGAACGGTAGCCCCGGACCGTCCGGCCCGCAGCGTCGTTGAGGGTGATGAAGCGCGTCGCCGTCAGATCGGGCCGTCCGAGGTAGCCCAGGGCCACTCCGGGACCCACGACCACGATCTCACCGGTCTCCCCGGGCTCGACGCAGCGGAGGTACTCGTCGACAAGGATGAGGTCGGCGTCGGGCAACGGCCGACCGATGACGCTGTCGCCGTCGTCCAGGTCCGAGCGCCTTACCTCGTGGTAGGAAGTGTGCACCGTCGTTTCGGTGATTCCGTACATGTTGACAAGAACGGGCCGGTCGACACCGTACTTGGCCGTCCAGGGCTTCAGATCCGAGTAGCGCAGTGCCTCTCCGCCGAAGACGACGAGCCGCAGCGGGAGGCGTTCCTGGTACCGGCTGTCCTCGTTCGCCAGTTGCTGAAATGCGGAGGGTGTCTGGTTCAGCACTGTCACCCGCTCCTGCCTGAGCAGCCGGTGGAAGGACGCGGGATCCGTGGCGACATCAGCGGGCACGAAGACCGCGCATCCTCCGTGTAGCAGAGCGCCCCACATCTCCCAGACCGAGAAGTCGAACGCGAACGAGTGGAAGACCGTCCAAACATCCTCGGAGGTGAACCGGAATACGGGGGCAGCTTCTGAGAACAATCGGAGCACGTTGCGGTGGGTGACCTCAACGCCCTTCGGCCTTCCGGTCGTTCCCGAAGTGAAGATCACGTATGCCCGAGATTCGGGCGATATCTGCTCTGGAGGGAATGCGGCGAACTGCCGGTCGGCCAAGGGGGCGTCGACCAGGCAGCGATCGATGCCTGGTGGTACTCGGTTCGCCAGACTCCCGGACGTCAAGACCGCTACCGGCTCGGCGTCTTCGAGGATGATGCCATTCCGTGCCACTGGAGCCGCAGGATCCAACGGGAGGTAGAACGAGCCCGCTTTCAACACGGCGAGTGCCGCCACCGCCATCTCGACCGATCGATCGAGCAGAATGCCGACAGGGCGCTCCGAGATTTGCGTGAGGTGCGACAGCTCCATCGAAAGACGCGCAGACCGTCGGTCCAGCTCGGCGTAAGTCAGGCTCTGCGTACCACACTTGACCGCGACGCGATCCGGGTAAGCGCCCGCAGTGCTCTGAAACGCTTCGACGAGTGAGGCCGGAGCATTCCATTCTTCTGATTCTCTCATGTCTCGCTCGCTCATCCGAAGGGTGACCCCAACCATGGGCCCGGGCCGGCAATGTGGGTGCATCACTGCAATCGCTCTGTCAGCCGACGGATGCGAGGACGTCCGCCTTGGCGTAATAGACGCGACGCCCATTCGTCCGGCGCCGCCAGCCGTTCTCCGAGGCGAGTCGATAGACATTGCTCATCGAGATGCGGCACAGTTCTGCCACGTCCTTGGCAGCAAGCCATGGCAGCCCGGTCTGGTGCTGGTGGCTCACCCGGCGGTCCAGCTCTCGCCACTCGTACGCGGACCAGGCGTGCCCCGGGTCGTTGTCGCACCGAACCTCACTGGGCAGCTGGCCGTCTGACTGGATCGCCGCGATCAGCGATCCCTCACAATCGAGTTCGATGCAGGCTCCGACACGGAAGCGCCGTATCCGCTCCGGGCTGACGGCACGTTGTGCCATCGTGGCGGTTTCGGCCATTTCGCTGATGGCGTCACCCGCTGCCGGGTGGTGGCACAGCCAGCGTGCATGCTGGTGCAGGAACTCCGCCATCACTTCCACGGACTGCCCTACAGGGGCACATCCGTGTTCCGCGTTCACCAGGTCACACCATGCCCGAAGTCGCGCCCGCAGGGTGTCGCGGGCTTCGACGGCGACCGCGTTCAGCTTGATTCCGAACGAGCGCGTACCGGAGACTCTCTGCCCGTCCTGGGGGGCGGTGGCGAGCATGCTCTCGCATTCCCTGTAAAGATCCGGAATTGATCTCAGATCCCGCTGGAATCGTTCAAAGCATCCCGCGCAGACAATCATGTCGCCAGGTCCCCCATCAGCTGCTCGGACGCGACTGTAGCGACACTCCCCGTTCCGACAACCATCCATAATAAAGAAATACCTCGCTGTACATTTCTAGCAATAGCCAGATAAAATGGCTCGGTCACTTCAAGCGGGGACGGCGATCGCCGTCACGAGAAGTCCTTGCTGGGCAGTCCAGCGCCCCCGCAAAACACTCAGCCTGACGCCATTCACCACAGGGCCAGAGCTCAGCAAATGGGCGGTGAAAGTCTCGGATTCCGGCTCCAAGACCACTGCGGCATCTTCGAAACCCAGCCAACGGCGGGCGAGCGGGTACCAAGCCTTATACACGCACTCTTTGGCACTGAACAGCAGCCTGTCCCACGCGATGTCCGGGTGGCGCGCGTCGAGCTCGACCAGCATTGCGAGTTCCCCCGGCCCCGCGATCAGCTCCCGAATACCGTCGGGGCAAGGCTCGTTGGGTTCGGCGTCGACTCCGACCATGGCAACTTCCTCGGCTCTGGCCAGGGCCGCCACACGGTATCCCTCACAGTGGGCCATGCTCCCCACGAGGCCGCCGGGCCACAACGGCTCACCTTGCGCGCCGTGCAGAATGGGCGCTGGCGGGAAGCCCAGCCTGCTCATGGCTTCCCGGGCGCACGCACGCACCGTAGAGAACTCCCTGCGGCGGGAGAGCAGAGCACGCTCAATGAGTGCGGCCTCCTGGGCGAACACAGGAGGCGTGGCATCGGGCTCGCCGAAAGACTGAGCCGCAGCCACCGCGGCGGGCATCAACTCTGCTATCACGCCACGGCACCAACAGAGGGCCGACCCGAGAGGACGGTCACGGGCTGCCCGGGCTGCGCAGCCCGCGTCCTCCATTCACGCGGGTACCCCAGGGAAACCTCGTAGTGCGGTATCCCGTCTATGCGCATGGATCTGGGTATGTGGAGGTGGCCGTAGACCACGGAGGCGGCGCGGAACCTCTGCGGCCAGTCCTCCGTGGCCGAGGTGCCGCACCACAGCTCGAACTGCGGATGGCGCAGCATGCGCGTTGGTTCGCGAACAAGCGGGAAATGATTGATGAGCACGGTCGGCAGATCGTCCGGAAGCAGAGAAAGGCGCGCTTCGGACACGGCGAGCCGCGCACTGCACCACGCCTCACGGCTGGGGTACGGATCAGGATGGAGCATGAATTCGTCTGTGCAGACCACGCCCGATTCCTGTGCCAGTGCGAGCGCCTGCGCCTTATCATGAATTCCAGGCGGCCGGAAGGAATAGTCATACAGGACGAAGAGCGGAGCTATCGCAACCGGGCCTCCCCTCGTCTCCCAGGTGGCGAATGGATCCTCTGGGGTGAGAACCCCCATCCCCCGGCACATCTCTACGAGAGATTGGTATCGGGCCTCACCGCGCAATGCGAGTGGATCGTCCGGACGGGTCCAGAGTTCGTGGTTCCCCGGGACCCAAACCACTTGCGCAAAATTGCTACTCAATACATCGAGACCCCATCTGACATCGTCACTGTGGTCGCCGATATCACCGGCCACCACGAGCCAGTCGTCGTCCGTCCCAGGTCGAAGCTTTCTGACTATTTCCCGGTTCTCTTCGTGCTGCACATGCAGATCACTGATGGCTAAAAGATCGCCCATTTTTTGTACACACCTAAGAGTCTCAGACCGCAGGATCAGCCGGGCGAGTGGCGCTGTACGGGTCGGCACGACCGCCTCACCCAATAGGCGACTCCGGCGGCCCCGCCACCGGGATGCGCCACTCCGACGAGCTTCACTGAGCTCGCACCTCAGCACAGACGCTCACCGCGCCTAGACCTCACAGAGACGTATGAACATCTCGGCAGATAGCTGGGCGATGGAGATCGGCACGACGCTTGCCCGATCCCGAGAGCCGCCTGCCCGTTTCGGTACTTTGAGGCCGATTAGAAGCGCTTCCGCCGCATTCCTCGATATAAATCCATACAGCTGTACTCATACAGAAACCCCCGTGCAAAAGTCGATGCGAGTTGCGAAGCGCGTGTTCGGCGACTCCCCAGCAAGCTATCTTTAAGTAGGCCTGGAGTGGCTCACAATGGATCTCATCGTGAGATAGATCACCGGCGAGGTGCGGCCGCCCCGCAGGGCGGTTGCAAGTTCCGGGGCCATGCGGTTGGTCGGGGCGTGACCGGTTGTTGGGATGCGTAGCAGGGCAGGCATAGGTTTCTTGATCATTGTGGTCTCTAAGTGAACCGCCCCGGGTTCGGTAGAGACTCGATTCCGTGAAAGGGGTTGACTCATGGCACGCCCTTCCTCCTATCCCTCTGAGCTGCGCAAACGAGCGGTCCGTATGGTCACCGAGGTCCGTGGTGACTACTGAGCTTGATTGGGTGATGTCGGGCCGTTCGCCTGACAGCGGCTGAGCCGGGTCGGTAGCTGTGTGGTGTGAGATACGCGCAGGATGGCGGTTTGACCGACGCCAAGAGGACGGCGAGGGAACGGATCCGGCTGGAGGCAATCGGCCGCTTCGAGGATGGCGCGAAGAACCGCCGCCTCCTGTGCACATTCCTCTCCTGGTGGCGACCCGCCCCTCGATCAGTCAACTCCAGGAGGAAGCCCGAGCGATCCTGGCGGTCGGCGCCCCGATGCCGCTCCCCCCGCCCGTCCGTCACCTGCAACGCAGGCTCTTGGAACGGATGAGGCAAGAGCCGGCCGAAACTGGAGCCCGCCTCCACCGTCTATACGTTCTGGAGATCGCTGGGCCCCACTCCCCGAATCAAGACTGGGCGCAGCGGGAATCCTTGGGGACGCATCCACCAGCACCTCCGAGGGATGAACCGCTATCAGTACGGCCTGGTCGACATGCACCTCACCGACCCGGTCCCCGCCGACGCAATAGAGCGAGCCGAGACGGAGGCGCTCCGCTTCATGGCCAAGTTCGGCATCCCTATTCACACAGGAAGATTTCACGAACGGCGACTTCGCCTCTGCGGTCACCTGCGCCGACATCGCCGCTACCCTCGCGCCCCTTGACTCCGACTGATGCAGCCGCGACGACCGGCCGTCGACTTGGGCAAGGAGAGGGGCCGCGTTCATGCCCTATGACAGTCCTGAAGAGGAGATTCGCTCCCGGGGATTGGTACCCCTGGAACCGTCCAGCAAAGCCGCAGGTCACCATCGGAACCCAGAGCAGGTTCAAGTCCCGTTACTCACCCTGAGGGAAGGGCCCCGGTCTTCGGACCGGGGCCCTTCTTCATGTGGTGCGGAACGATGTGCAGCTCGGGCGCCCGAGCGCTCAGAAGGTGACGTCGGAGCAGGCGTAGAAGGCGTTGCCGGTGTCCGCGACGGTCCAGACGCCGAGGATCAGGTGCTTGCCGGACTTCTGCGGCAGGTTGCCGGCGTGCGTGACCGTCGATCCCGGCTGCCGCCCGCCGAAGGGCACGGTGAGGAAGGGCTGCGGGTCCAGGTCGGCCCGGGTCAGGGGCTTCGCGGGGTCGTAGCCGTCCTTGGTGACGTAGTACCGGAAGTCGGTCGTGGCGTGCCGGGCGGTGATCCGCCAGCGGAAGGTGTGGCTCGCCCCTGCGGTCACGTCGGACGCGGGCCAGGCTCCGCCGCGCGGGTCGTCCAGCTCGGCGAACCGCTGGTTGCCCCCGGCGCAGATGAGACCGTCGCGGGGACCGCGCGCCGGGAAGCCCTTGAGGCCTTCGACGCTCGGCGGCTCCCACTGGATCTGCCCGCAGTTGCGGACGGTGCCGTTGCCGCAGAGCTGCTGCCTGCTGACCGGCGAGTCGGTGTACCCGTGGCTCTGCGCGCTGCCGGAGGTGGCCAGCAGGGAGGCTCCGGCGATGCCGAGGCCGAGGAGTAAGGAGGTGATCTTTCTGCGCATGTGGTGCTCCTGGGGTGAGGGGTGGAGCTTGCGGACAGACGGACCGGGCGCGGCGGCTCACCGCATCCTGGTCTAGACCAAGACGGAGGCTAGTCCTGTCTTTTGGTCATGTCCATACCACTGAAAGGCCCCGGTCCGAGGACCGGGGCCGACCTGTTCGCTCCGGACCCGCCCGTCAGCGCGGCGACCCCGGAGCGCCCGGGGCCGCTCCGGTCCCGCCCGGTCTCACGACGAGTCGCGGACCACCAGCTCCGTGGGCAGTACCAGCGAAGGGCGCTCGTCGCCCGGGGCCCGGCCCGCGATCTCGTCCAGGAGGAGCCGCGTCATGCGGCGGCCCATCTCCTCGATGGGCTGGCGGACGCTGGTGAGGGCCGGGTGCATGTGGCGGGCGACCACCGAGTCGTCGAAGCCGATCAGGGCCACGTCCTCGGGGATGCGGCGGTCCGCCTCGCGCAGGACCTGGCGGGCGCCGGCGGCCATCACGTCGGAGGCGACGAAGACCGCGTCGAGGCCGGGGCGGCGGGCCAGGAGGTCGCGCATGGCCCGCGCACCGCCCTCCTCGGTGAAGTCGGCGGGGGCGATGAGGCGCTCGTCCGGGGCCAGGCCGGCGGCGGAGACCGCCGCGCGGTAGCCGTCCAGGCGGCGCTGGGCGCCGTAGACCTCCAGGCGGCCGGTGATCGTGGCCACCTGGCGCCGCCCCCGGGAGACCAGGTGCTCGACGGCGGCCCGCGCACCACCGAAGTTGTCCGAGTCGACCGAGGGCAGCGTCTCGGCCGCGTGCCGGGCGCCGCTGATCACGCAGGGCATGCCCAGCTGCTCCAGCAGCTCCGGCAGCGGGTCGTCGGCGTGCACGGCGACCAGGAGGACCCCGTCGACGCGGTGGGCGGTGAGGTACTGGGCGAGCCGGCGGCGCTCACGGTCGTTGCCCACGAGGGTGAGGAGCAGCTGCATCTCGGTGTCGGCCAGGGCCGCGCCGACGCCGCGCACGATCGCCGAGAAGTACGGCTCGGCGAAGAAGCGGGTCTCCGGCTCGGGCACCACCAGCGCGATGGCGTCGGTGCGGTTGCCCGCCAGGGCGCGGGCCGCGCGGTTGGGGACGTACCCCAGCTCGACCACGGCCGCCTCGACAGCCTGCCGGGTCGCGTCGCTGACCCGGGGCGAGCCGTTGATGACCCGTGAGGCGGTGCCCCGGCCGACCCCGGCCCGTGCCGCCACCTCTTCGAGCGTGGGCCGCCCGCCGCTCCGTACTCGCGCTGCCGCCATGGCCGCCTCCCCGTTCCCGGTCAATTTCTCACAGCCGTACAGTCAATCCAAGTCCTGGACCGATCACCCCGACGAGCGTACGGGCAGTGTATTGGGAGCGCTCCCAAGCACGGGACGGAAAGTGCGGTGGGCCCGGTCGGGGAGACGACCGGGCCCACCGCACTCACGAGGTCAGGCGTCCGGGCCGGTGGCCGGAGGCAGGGCGTGGCGGGCGATCACGTCGCCGTACCAGTGGGCGCTGGACTTCGGCGTACGGCGCTGGGTCGCGTAGTCGACGTACACCGCGCCGAAACGCTTCGCGTAGCCGTAGCCCCACTCGAAGTTGTCCATCAGGGACCAGAGGAAGTAACCCCGCACGTCCGCCCCGTCGGCCGCCGCCCGGCGTACCGCCTCCAGGTGGCCCCGCAGATAGGCGATCCGCTCCGGGTCGTGGACCCGCCCGTCCGCGTCCGGGGCGTCGTCGAAGGCCGCGCCGTTCTCGGTGACCATCAGCGGCAGTTCCGGGTGCTCGCGCGAGACGTCCATGAGGAGGTCGTAGAGGCCCTCCGGCTTGACCGACCAGTTCATCGCGGTGACCGGCCGGCCCTCGGCGAGGTGGAAGGCGACGTGCTCCGAGCCGGGCCACGGGGAGTGTTCGCTGCTGCCGTGGCCGTCGTTGCGGGTGTCCCCGGCACCGGACACGGGTGTGCTGACGATGGTGGGCGTGTAGTAGTTGACGCCGAGCACGTCGATCGGGGCGGCGATGGCGGCGAGGTCGCCCGGACGGATCAACTCGTCCCAGTTCACGATGCGTTCGGTGTCGGCGAGCAGGTCCTGCGGGTACGCGCCCTTCAGCATCGGCCCGGTGAAGACGCGGTTGCCCACCGCGTCGATCCGGCGGGCCGCGTCCGCGTCCGCCTCGCTGCCGGTCAGCGGGCGCACCTGGTGGAGATTGAGGGTGACCGAGGTCTGCGCGGCAGCGGGGAGGTTCGCGCGCAGCGCCTCGGCCGCCCGGCCGTGGGCGAGGTTGAGATGGTGGGCGGCCCGCAGCGCGGCGGCCGGTTCGGTGCGGCCGGGGGCGTGGACCCCGGAGCCGTAGCCCAGGAAGGCCGAGCACCAGGGCTCGTTCAGCGTGGTCCACATGCCCACGCGGTCGCCCAGGGCGCGGGCCATGATGGCCGCGTAGTCCGCGAACCGTTCGGCCGTCGCGCGCTCGGGCCAGCCGCCCGCGTCCTCCAACTCCTGGGGCAGGTCCCAGTGATAGAGCGTGGCGACGGGCTTGATGCCGGCGAGAAGCAGTTCGTCGACGAGCGACCGGTAGAAGTCGAGACCGCGCTCCACCGCGGGTCCCCGGCCGGTGGGCTGGACGCGGGACCAGGAGACCGAGAAGCGGTACGCCTGGAGCCCGAGGCGCTTCATCAGGGCGACGTCGTCGCGGTAGCGGTGGAAGTGGTCGGCCGCCACGTCCCCGGTGTCCCCGCCCAGGGTCCGGCCGGGCGTGTGACTGAAGGTGTCCCAGATGGAGGGCGTGCGGCCCATCTCGGCGGCCGCGCCCTCCACCTGGTACGCGGCGGTGGCCGCGCCCCAGAGGAAACCGGTCGGGAAGGGGGCCGTGGCGGCGGGGGCCTGCTGCGGCACCGTGTCAGGTCGGACGGCTGTCATGTGGGAGCGCTCCCTTGAGAAAAGTGAGGGGTGAGAGGAAGAAGGACGAGGAAGAAGGACGGGACGAGGCAGGAGAGGCGGGAAGACGTCGGGAGGGGAAGGCCGGTCGGACCTTCCCCTCCGGAAGGACCGTCAGCCCTTCACCGCGCCGGACATGATCCCGCCGACGATCTTCTTGCCGAAGACCACGAACACCACCAGGAGCGGCAGCGTGCTGATCAGCGCGCCCGCCATCACGATGGACTGGTCGGGGGTGTAGGAGGCGCTGAGCTGGCCGAGGGCCACCTGAAGGGTCGGGTTCTGCTGGTTGAGGGCGAGGTAGGGCCAGAAGAAGTCGTTCCACGCCTGTACGAAGGTGAGCATCCCGAGCACCATCATCGCGGGGCGGGCCACCGGCAGCACCACGCTCACCACGATGCGGAGGTTGTTCGCGCCGTCGATCTTGGCCGCCTCGATCAGCTCGTACGGCAGCGCCTCGATCAGGTACTGGCGCATGAAGAACACGCCGAACGCGCTCACCAGCGTCGGGAAGATCACCGATTCGAGCTGCCCGCCCCAGCCGAGGCCGGACATCATCATGAACAGCGGGACGACGCTGAGCTGCGGCGGGATGGTGAGGGTGGCGATGACCGCGGTCATCAGCCAGCCCCGGCCCCGGAAGCGCATCTTGGCGAACGCGTATCCGGCGAGCGTGCAGAAGAAGAGCGTCGCGAGGGTGATCGAGGACGAGACGATGAAGCTGTTGAGGATCGCCTTGCCGAGGTTGGCCTGTTCCCAGGCGGTCTGGACGTTCTCCAGCAGCTTTCCGCCCGGCAGGAACGGCGGGGTGGAGGCGAGGACCTCGTCCTGGGTGCGGGAGGCCGCGACCAGGGTCCAGTAGAGCGGCAACAGTGATCCGAAGCCGACGACGGCGAGCGCGATGTACGCGAACGGGCCGCCCTTCATCTGCTGTCCCGCGCCCATCCGGAAGCGGCTCGGGCGCCGCGGGGCACCGCCCTTCGGGGCGGGCGCGAGCTTCACGGGGGCGGTGTGCGTGGGGCTGGTCATGGTCATGGAGGCGCTCCCGGTCAGACCGCGGACTTGCGGACGAATCGGCCGATGAACCAGTTGGCCGCGGCGATGATCAGCAGGAGGGCGAGCATCGCCCAGGCGACGGCGGCGGCCGGACCGAGATGTCCGAGGTTCCAGCCGTAGTTGTAGAGGTAGATGCTGAGCGTCTCGTACTGGTTCTCGTTGCCTCCGGTGGCGCCCAGCGCACCGCCCTCCAGCAGCAGCGGCTCGCCGAAGAGCTGCATGGAGCCGATGGTGGAGATGACGATGGTGAACAGGATCGTCGGCCGCAGCGAGGGGATGGTGACCTTGCGGAACTGCTGCCAGCGCGAGGCGCCGTCCAACGAGGCCGCTTCGTAAAGATCGTTGGGGACCGCCTGCATCGCCGCGAGGTAGATCAGCGCGTTGTAGCCGGTCCAGCGCCAGATGACGATGACGGAGATGGCGATCTTCGATGTCCAGTGCCCGTTGGCCCAGTTGGTGTCGTCGAAGCCGACGAGGCCGAGCGCCCAGTTCAGCAGTCCGCCGTCGGCCCGGAACACCAGGGCGAAGACGAGGGCGGCCGAGGCGACCGAGGTCGCGTACGGGGTGAGGATGATCGTGCGCCAGAACGTGCTGGCCCGCAGGCGGTAGTTGAGGAGGTGGGCCAGGCCGAGGGCCACCAGGAGCTGCGGGACGGTGGAGATGACGCCGATCAGGAAGGTGTTGCTGACCGAGGTCCAGAACTCGGGGTCGTGCAGGATCTTGTCGAAGTTCTCCCAGCCCACCCACTCCATCGAGTCCAGGCCGGTCATCTCCACCCGGTGCAGGGCGATCCAGCCGGTGTAGAGGAGCGGGTAGAGCCCGAAGGCCCCGAAGACGAGGAAGAACGGGGCGATGTACGCGTACGGGGACGCCTTGTCGTCGAACCGCCACAGCCGGCTGCGCCACAACTGCCGCCGTTCGCTGGGCGGTTCCTTCTGCGGCTGACGGGGCGGAGGTACGTACGCATCCCGGGTGGGGGTCGAGGTTGCCACGGGCGGGGAGTCCTTCCCTGGGTGCGCCGACGGACGGCCGGGGCGGCTGGAGGGTGGGGCGGCTGGAGGGGTGGGCGGGCGGCGGGGCGGGCGGGTGTCGCCCGCCCACCCCGGCGCGGGTCCGGTCCGGCCAGGCCGGGCCGGGCCGATGTCAGCAGGTGCCGGAGGTCAGCCGATGGCCTTGTCGATCGTCCGCACGGCCGCGTCCCAGGCGTCGTCGGGGCTGGTGCCGCGCTGCTCCATGTTGTTGATCTGGGTGGAGATGGAGTCCTTGATCACGCCGTCCTTCGGGCCGAGCACCGCCTCGGGAATGGACTTCGCGCCGTCGGCGTAGATCTGGCCGATGGGGGCGTCGTTGAAGTACGGCAGGGTCGCGTTCTTCACGTCCGGCAGGTCGTAGGCGCCCTGGTTGGACGGGAAGACGCCGATCGCCTTGAAGACGGCGGCCTGCTGCTCGGGGGCGGTCAGCCACTTGACGAGCTTGGTCGCCTCGGCGACGTTCTTCCCGGACTTCGGGACGGCGAGGAAGGAGCCGCCCCAGTTGGCGGAGGTGTCGCCGGGGGCGCTGGTGATGTCCCACTTGCCCTTGTTGGCGTCACCGGCGTAGGTGGAGATCTGGCCGGCCATCCAGGCGGGACAGACGACGGTGGCGACGGTGCTCTTGCGCAGGGCCGCCTGCCACTGGTCCTCGAACTGGGCCAGGCCCTGCGTCAGCTTCTTGGACGCGGCCTCGGCGGCGAGCTTCCAGCCCTTCTCGACGCTGGCGCTCTCCTCGTAGATCGGTTTGCCGCTCGCGTCGTAGTACTGCTCGGGGCTGGAGCTGACCACGGCGTTGAACATGGCGCTCGCGGAGTCCATGAAGTACGTGCCCTCGGGGGCCTTCTTCTTGTACTGCTCCCCCAGTGCGAGGAAGTCCTCCCAGCCACCCTCGGTCAGCTTCGCGACCTCGGCGCGGTCGGTGGGCAGTCCGGCCTTCTCGAACAGCTCACGGTTGTAGCAGAGGGACATGGGGCCGATGTCGGTGCCCGCGCCGATGACCGCGCCGCTGGGGGCGGTGGCCTGCTTCGCCTTCCACGACACCCACTCGTCCACGCCGATGGTCTTGGAGAGGTCGGCGAAGGAGTCCGCCTTGGTGTCGACGATCTCCTTGATCCGGCCGACCTCGATGCCCTGGACGTCGGCGAGGCCGCTGCCGGAGTTCAGCTGCTGGAGGAGCTTGGGGTAGTAGTTCTTCTCCTCGGCGGTGGTGTCCTCCTTGACCGTGATCTTCGGGTTCAGCTCGTGGTACTTCTCGAAGAGCCCGGCCTCCTTGTACCCGAACTGCCCGAAGTCGGCGAGGGTCAGGGTGATGTTGCCGTCCGCGTCGGCTCCCTTGTCCGAGTCGGACGAGCCGCCACATCCGGTGAGGAGGAGGGCGGTGACCGTGAGGCCCGTGGTGGCCACGAGGGCGGTTCTCCTGCGTCGACCGGCAACGCTGCGGGTGATGCGCATTCCACTGCTCCTTGTTCCGGGGTGGTACCGGCGCTGTTCCGCGAGACAGGGCGGAGGGCGTCGGGTCTGGTGCGGGAAGAGGAAGCGCGCGAGACCTTCCCCCAGAGTGGGAGCGCTCCCATGCGCCGTTGCCGGAAGGTTGCTGCCTGAAGGGGGTAGGTGTCAAGAGTTGAAGACGATTCCGTTGCCGAGGGATGTCCGGCGGGTCACCGAGGGGGCGCTGGGTCGCCTTCCCATCGGAAGGTGAACGGGGGCAGGCCGGGCCGGGCGAGCTGCCAGGGCGCTCGACCCCTGTTAATTTCTCCTTTATGTACCTTTTGATCATCCTGGTCGCCGACCCCAGCCCCGGTGAGTGAGGCGGGATGGGCGTACTGCGCGACCATCCCGAACTGGCCCTCTTCTTCTGCCTCGCGGCCGGCTATCTCGTCGGCAAGCTCCGCGTCGGCCCGATCACGCTCGGCGGCATCTGCGGCACCCTGATCGTGTCGCTGCTGCTCGGCACCCGGCACGTCAGCGTCGACGACGACGTCAAGACGGTCTTCTTCGCGCTGTTCATCTTCTCGCTCGGCTACATGGCCGGGCCGCAGTTCTTCGCCAACCTCAACCGCAAGAGCCTGCGCTTCTTCACGCTCTGTCTGATCGAGCTGGTCTGCGTCCTGGGCATCGCCTACGGGCTCGCCAAGGCCTTCGACCTGGACGTGGGCACGGCATCCGGAATCCTCGCGGGAGCGGCCACCGAGTCCGCCGTCGTGGGGACGGCGACCGAGGCCATCGGCAAGCTGGAGGACCTGACCTCCGAGCAGATCAGCCAGTACCAGGGGCACGTCGCCACCGCGTACACGGTCTGCTACCTGTTCGGCCTGATCACCATCGTGCTCTACACCAGCCAGATCATGCCGATGCTGATGCGCATCAACCTGGCGGACGCCTCGCGCGAACTGTGGGAGAAGATGCGCGGCGGCCAGGGCGGGCTGGAGTCCGACGAGCGCGAGGCGCTGCCCGGCATGGTCGGCCGCACCTACCTGGTGACGCTGGCCGACGGGCGGACCGTCGGTGCTCTGGAGAGCGCCCTGGGCGGCCGGATCACCGTCGAGGGCGTCAAACGCGGCAGCAAGCTGCTGACGCCCGCCCCCGGTCTGGAGCTGACGCTCAGCGACCTGATCCAGGTGGTCGGGGAGCGGGCGGCCATCATCGAGGCGGGCCGGGAGATCGGCCCGGAGACCCCGGCCGTGCCGGGGCTCGACGCCCCGCTGGCCACCAGTCAGGTCGCCGTCACCGAGAAGGAGACGATCGGCGCCACGATCGACCGGCTGGAGAAGCGCCATCCGGAGTTCCGCAAGGACGGCGTCTACGTCACCGACGTGCTGCGCAACGACCAGCATCTGCCCGCCAGCGGGGAGACGGTCCTCGCCCGGGGCGACGTCCTCACCCTGGTCGGCGCCCGGGGCGGGCTGAACCGGCTCGTCGCGAAGCTCGGCGCGGTGGTGAAGAACGACGCCACCGACTTCATCTACCTCGGTTTCGGCATCGTGGCGGGCTCCCTGCTCGGCCAGATCGTCGTGAAGCTCGGGGACATCCCGATGTCGCTCGGCACCGGCGGCGGCTGTCTGATCTCCGGCTTGGTCTTCGGCTGGTTCCGCTCCCGCAGCCAGACGTTCGGCGCGTTCCCGCCGCAGGCCGCGAGCACGCTCAAGGACATGGGCCTGGCCGTCTTCATCGCCTGTACGGGGCTGGCGGCGGGGCCCCAGGCCTGGCCACTGCTGAAGGAGTACGGGGCGCTGCTGCCGTTCGCGGGCATCGCCATGGTGCTGGTCCCGGCGACGATCTCCCTGATCGTCGGGCGCAAGCTGCTGAAGATCGAGAAGCCGCTGCTGATCGGCGCGATCGCCGGACAGCAGTGCTCGACCCCGGCGATCACCTCCATCACCCAGGTGGCCCAGAGCTCCGTACCGCTTCTCGGCTACACGATCACGTACACGCTCTCCAACTTCCTGCTGCCGCTGACCGGGCCCATCCTCGTCGGCGTACTGGGGGCGTGACGTGATCGACTTCCTGAACCGGAACGTCTTCCAGCCCCACCCCGAGCTGCTCGTCTTCCTCGTGGTCGCGTTCGGCTTCCTGCTCGGGAAGGTCCGCTACCGGACGATCGCGCTGGGCGCGGTGACGGGCTGTCTGGTGGCCGGGCTGCTGCTCGGGGCCCAGTTCGAGGTCCAGATCGACGACACGGTGAAGAACCTGTTCTTCATCATGTTCCTGTTCGCCCTGGGCTACCGGGTCGGCCCGCAGTTCTTCCGGGGGCTGCGGAAGGACGGCCTGCCGCAGGTCGTCAACGCGGTGGTCGTCTGCGTGACCGGGCTGCTGGTGTCGTGGCTCTTCGCGCACCTGCTCGGTTACGGTCCCGGGCTCGGCGCCGGCCTGATGAGCGGGGCGCTGACCCAGTCGGCCGCGATCGGTGTCGCCCAGGACGCGATCGGCACCCTGCCCGGCCTCTCCCCCGCCGAGGTGAAGACCGAGGAGAATCTGGTCGCCGTCGGGTACGCGGTGACGTATCCGCTCGGCACCATCCTGTGCGCGATGCTCCTGGCCAACGTGCTGCCGAGGCTCTACCGCCGTGACCTGGCGAAGGAGAGCGCGGAGCTGGCGGCGGAGCTGGACGCGCCGGACGAGAACCCGGACGAGGGCGAGGGCTACTACGAGGTGGTGCTGCGCGCGTACAGCGTTCAGCGGCCCGATCTGGTGGGCCGCTCGGTGGCGGACTTCGAGGAGCAGCAGAAGGCGCTGGGCCGCCGGGTCTACCTCACCGGGATCCGCCGCGACGGCACGGTCCTGGAGCACGACCAGTCCCGCGTCCTGCGCCGCGGCGACACCGTCGCGGTCAGCGCGATCCGGGGCGATCTGGTGGCGTTCGACGCGGTGACGCACATCGGGCCCGAGGCCGACGACGTGACGCTGCTGGGCTACCGCACCGAGACGCTGCACGTCGTCGTCTCGGAGAAGGCGCAGCTGGGCCGGACCGTGGAGGAGGTGCGGCGGGAGCCGTTCATGGTCGGTGTGTACATCGACAAGCTGTACCGGGCGGGGGCGGTCTTCCCCTACCGGCTGTCCACGAAGCTGGAGCGCGGCGACACACTCGTCCTCACCGGCCCGGAACGCCTGGTCGGACCGGCGGGGAAGGCGCTGGGCAAGCCCGTCCCGACGAGCTTCGCGACGGACATGGTCTGGGTCGGCCTCGGCATCTTCCTCGGCGGATGCGTCGGCATCCCGGCGCTGACGGCGGGCGGGGTGCCGATCTCCCTGTCGACCTCGGGCGGTGGCCTGATCATGGGGCTCGTCTTCGGCTGGATCCGCGGCAAGTACCCGACGTACGGGAATGTGCCGCCCGGCGCGCAGTGGTTCATGGACACGCTCGGGCTCTGCCTGTTCGTGGCCGTCGTCGGCATCAACGCCGGGCCCGGTTTCACCAGCGGTCTTTCCACGGCCGGCTGGGGGCTGCTTCTCCTCGGCGCGGTCGCCACCGTCGTGCCACTGCTCGTCGGGTTCCTGGTCGGGCACTACGTGCAGAGGATCCGCTTCCCGATCCTGATGGGCGTCCTGGCGGGCGGCCAGACCACCACGGCGGCGATCGGCGCCGTCAACGAGACCTCGAAGTCCCAGATCCCCACCCTCGGCTACACCATCCCGTACGCCGTCGGCAACGTCCTGCTCACCGTGTGGGGCGCCGTGATCGTCCTGCTCAACCACTGACCTGCTACGGAGTGGACACCACCATGCCCAAGACCAGCATCAGCCGTGAAGAGATCCGCTCGTTCGCCCAGCTCTCCCCGTTCGAGCTGAAGGACAAGTTCATCCAGATCGCGACGGCCGCGCAGAGCGATCAGCCGGGCCAGAAGGGGAAGTCGACCCGGACGATGCTCAACGCGGGCCGCGGGAACCCGAACTGGGTGGCCACGGGGCCCCGGGAGGCGTACCACGCGCTCGGCTACTTCGCGATCTCGGAGTCCCGGCGGGTGTGGACGGCCGACAACCTGGGCGGCATGCCGGAGGAGTCGGGATGTGCGGAGCGCTTCGAGCACTTCGTCCGTACGCACCCGGAGCTGCCGGGCATCGAGCTGCTGAAGGCGAGCGTGGACCTGGCGGTGAAGCGGTTCGGTTTTGACCGGGACGCGTTCGTGCACGAGCTGGCGGACTCCTCGATCGGCGACAACTATCCCGTCCCGGACCGGATCCTGCACCACACGGAGCAGATCGTGCGCGGCTACATCGCGGACGAGATGTTCGACCACCGGCCGCCGGAGGGGCAGACGTTGAGCCTGTTCGCGACCGAGGGCGGCACGGCGGCGATGTGCTACGTCTTCGACTCGCTGATGAAGAACGGGATCCTGAGGAAGGGCGACCGGATCGCGCTGATGGTGCCGGTGTTCACCCCGTACCTGGAGATCCCGGAGCTGGACACGTACGACTTCGACGTGGTGCGGGTGGAGGCGAGCCTGTTCACGGAGACCGGGGTGCGGCAGTGGCGCTATCCGGAGGAGGAGATCGCCAAGCTGGCGGACCCGTCGGTGAAGCTGGTCTGCTGTGTGAACCCGAGCAACCCGCCCTCCCTGGCGCTCTCCACCCGGGTCGCCGAGCAGATCGTCTCCATCGTCGGGGAGCGGAACCCGAACCTGATCATCGTGACCGACGACGTGTACGGGACCTTCGTGGAGGGCTTCCGCTCGCTCGCGGCGGACCTGCCGCGCAACACGCTCCTCGTCTACTCCTACTCCAAGCACTACGGGGCGACCGGCTGGCGGCTCGGGGTGATCGCACTGCACGACGACAACGTGATCGACGCGATGCTGGCGGAGCAGGACCGGGCGCAGAAGGACCGGTTGAACAGGCGTTACGGGACACTGTCGTTGGAGCCGGAGAAGATCCGGTTCATCGACCGGCTGGTGGCGGACTCCCGGCAGGTGGCGCTGAACCACACAGCGGGTCTGTCGCTGCCGCAGCAGACGATGATGGTGCTGTTCTCGCTGTTCGACATGCTGGACGAGGGCCAGGCCTACAAGCACCGGATCCGGGCGATCGTCCAGCAGCGGCTCGAACTCCTGCTGGAGGGAGTGCACATGAAGGTCTCGGAGGACCCGAAGCGGGCGGCGTACTACATCGAGCTGGATCTGCTGGCCGAGGCGGAGCGGGTGCACGGAAAGCCGTTCGCCGACTTCCTGGAGAAGAACTACGAACCGGTCGACCCGCTGTTCCGGCTGGCGGAGCAGACGTCGGTGGTGCTGCTCAACGGCGGTGGCTTCGACGGCCCGGAGTGGTCGGTGCGGGTCTCGCTGGCCAACCTGGACGACCTGGACTACCTGAAGATCGGCCACCACCTGCGGGCGATCTTCGACGCGTACGCGCAGGAGTGGCGGGCTCAGGCCGGGTGAGGTGCACGCCCCGGCCGGAGGTGGGGTGGGGTCCGGCCGGAGCGCGCGGTGGGGGGCATACGTGCGGTTCTGGGCCCGAGGGGGGCGTTCGGGCTGCCGGCCGCCGGTTTCCCCGCCGCCACCGGGGCGACCGGTGGCGGTGGGGGCCGGCGTGGGGGTCCGTACCGCCGACGAGGAGGTACGACGATCACGCTAGCGGCAACGGAACGGGCGAAGAGGGCATTGCGGGCCGCGGCCGGTGTTCTTAGGGCGGGCTTAAGGAACCCATGGGCGGGGGTTAATGCTGAGGGCCGGGGACGGCCGGGGACCGGGGCTCCTTGCGCCGCTGCCAGCCGGTCCGGCGGCCGACCCGCCGGCCGTGTCCGCGTCGGCCGCGCTCGGGACGGCTGCCGTGCAGGCCGATCCAGATCCGGACCTCCGTGCCACCGAGGACGGACCGGCCGATGCGCAGGTCGCCGCCGGTGGACTCGGCGACCCGGCGCACGATGTCGAGGCCGAGCCCGGTGGAGCCGACGGACCCGCTCGCCGCGTCGCGCCCGCTGGCGCCCCGGGCGAGGGCGGCCTTCGGGTCCGAGATCCCCGGACCGGCGTCGGAGACGAGCACGATGACCGCGTCGCCGCTGTGGTGGACGTCGACGGAGAAGGCGGTGCCCTCGGGGGTGTGGCGGAAGACGTTGCCGAGCAAAGCGTCCAGGGCTGCGGCCAGTTCGGGCCGGGCCACGGGGATGCGCACCGTACGGTCGACTCCGGCGAGGCGCACCTCGCGGCCCTCGTCCTCCGCGAGCGCCGACCAGAAACCCATGCGTTCGCGAATCACCTCGGAGGCGTCGCAGCCCGCCCCCGCCTGCCCGTTCTGGGGCTGCGGGCGCTGCTCGCGGGCGGTGCGGATGATCGTGTCGACCTCGTGCTCCAGCTGCAGGACCGCCGCGCGGGTCTGTTCGGCCGCCGGGCCCTCGCCGAGGGACGCGGCGTTCAGCCGGAGCACGGTGAGCGGGGTGCGGAGCCGGTGCGAGAGGTCGGCGGCCAGCTCGCGCTCGTTGGCCAGGAGCTGGACGACCTGGTCGGCCATGGAGTTGAACGCGACGGCGGCGGACCGCAGTTCGGTGGGTCCTTCCTCGGGGACCCGGGTGCCGAGGCGCCCCTCCCCCAGGTCCTGGGCGGCGTTCGCGAGGCGCTGGGCGGGCTGCACCATCCGGATACCGAGCCGGTCGGCGACCGCGACCGAGCCGACGATCAGCGCGAGGCCCACGCCCGCCAGCGTCAGCCAGGCGGTGGCGACCCCGTGGGAGACCTCGCCCTCGGGGACGAACACCTCGACGACGGCGATGTCCCCGGTGCCCAGCGCGGTCGGCTGGAGGAGTGCGAAGCCTCCGGTGACCTCGGTGATGGAGGCGCGGCCGGCCTTGCGCACGGTGGCCACGTCCTTGGAGGTGGCGCGGCGGGTACCGATGTCCAAAGGCCCGCCCTCGGCGGGGACATGGACGGCGAGGCGTCCCCGGTCGCCCGGTTCGGTGGACAGGACGGCCCGGGTCAGCTCCTCGCGGTCGGTGGTGATGGAGAGCGTCGGGGCGATCATCGCGGCCTGGCGTTCGGCGTCGGAGAACGCCCGGTCGCTGGCCATCTCCCGGATGACGAGTCCGAGCGGCACGGCGAAGGCGATGACGACCATGGCGGTGACCGCCAGGCAGACCTTGACCAAGGCCCATCTCATCCGGGCGGCTCCGTGACCGGCGTATCGGCCGCAGTGCCGACCGGGGCGTCGGCCGGCGGCTGGAGTTTCACGCCGACGCCGCGCAGCGTGTGCAGATAGCGCGGCCGGGCGGCGGTCTCGCCGAGCTTGCGGCGCAGCCAGGACAGATGGACGTCGATGGTCTGGTCGTCGCCGTAGGACTGCTGCCAGACCTCGGCCAGCAGCTCCTTGCGGGCGACGACCACGCCGGGCCGCCCGGCCAGGAAGGTGAGCAGGTCGAACTCGCGTCGCGTCAGGTCGAGTTCGGATCCGTCCAGCTCGGCGCTGCGACGCAGCGGGTCGATGGAGAGCCCGCCGACGCGGATGACCCCGGGCGGCGGCGCCCCGCCGGCGGCGCGCGAGCGGCGCAGCACGGCGGCCATCCGGGCGGAGAGGTGCTCGACGGAGAACGGCTTGGTCAGGTAGTCGTCGGCGCCGTCGTTGAGCAGCCGGACGATCTCGCTCTCGTCGTCCCGGGCGGTGGCGATGATCACGGGCACATCGGTGATGGACCGCAGCATCTTCAGCGCCTCGGCGCCGTCCAGGTCGGGCAGCCCGAGGTCGAGGATGACCACGTCGAAGCGGAAGTGCGCGACCTCGCGCAGCGCTTCGAGGGCGGTGCCCACGCTCCGTACCGTGTGGGAGGCCTCACTGAGGTGCCGGATGAGGGCGGAACGTACGAACTGGTCGTCCTCGACCACGAGCACACTTGCCATGGGCGGCACCGTACGCCATGCCGGCGGGCCCGGTCCCGGTCCCGCCGGAAACCTCCGCAAAGGACCGGAGAAGAGCGGTTGTCCGGGGCCCGGGAGAAGAGTGGATGCGGGCCGGAACGGGCCAGGACGGGCCGGGTGGTGCAGGATGTGCCGATGCAACGAGGACTCGTACACGCACTGGCGTGGTTGCTCGCCACCGGTGCGGCGGTCACGCTCTCCTGGTGGGGCGTGCACACGGTCATGACGGGCACGGCCTACGACCCGCCCCGGGCCGTGCCGGTCTCGGTGGGTTCGGGGCCTCCTCAGCGCATCGGGCAGAGCACCGGGGCGCCGCTCGTCTCCTCGACGCACCGGACCTCGCCCGCGCCGTCCGCCTCCGCCTCGTCGCGCAGCGGCGGGGGTAGCCCCTCGCCGTCGGCCCCGCGCCCCTCGCGTACGCCGTCGGCCACGCCGAAGAAGCCGCCCGCGCCGTCGGCCCCGGACAAGGCGCGGAGCGAGGTGAAGAGCTATCGCACCGACGGCGGCCGGGTGGTGTTCGAGCTCGGCGCGCGCTCGGCGAAGCTCGTCTCGGCGACGCCCGAGCCGGGCTGGTCGATGCAGGTGTGGCCGAACGACGCCTGGATCCGGGTGGACTTCAGCGACGGGGGCGGGAAGGACGGGACGACGTACTCGGTGTTCTGCACCTGGAACGGGACGCGGCCGACGGTGCAGGTCGTCGAACCGTGATCCGGGCCGGGCCGGGAGTGGTCACGGGTTCTCGAAGACGGACGGCGGCGGCGCGGGCGACGGCTTGGCCGCCGCGTCGGTGACGACGGCCGCGCCGCCGGTGAAGTCGGTGAGCGCGCGGCCGTGTTCGACGCGGCCGGGGTGCGGGTCGCTCGCCACCCGCCGGGTGAACTCCGAGACCGGGAGCGCCACGGCCGAGGCGAGCAGGACCGCGTTGCCGAAGCGGCGGCCCCGCCACACCACCGGGTCGGCGGCCAGCGCCAGTTCGGGGAAGACGGCGGCGGCGGTGGCGACCTGGCCGCGCAGATGGGCGAGCGGGGGGCCGTCGGCGAGGTTGGCGGCGTACCGCCCTTCGGGTTTCAGGACCCGGCGCACCTCCGCGAGGAATTCGACGGAGGTCAGGTGGGCGGGGGTGCGGGCCCCGCTGAACACGTCCGCGATGATCAGGTCCGCCCAGCCGTCCGGGAACCTGCCGAGCCCTTCGCGGGCGTCGGCGGCCCGGACCCGGACCCGGGCCTGGGGGTCCAGCGGGAGGCGGTCGCGCACGAGCTGTACGAGGGGCGCGTCGAGCTCGACGATCTGCTGGGTGGAGCGGGGGCGGGTCGCGGCGGTGTAGCGGGCGAGGGTGAAGGCGCCGCCGCCCAGATGCAGGACGTGCAGCGGCTGGAGCGGTGGTGCGGCGAGGTCGATGACGTGGCCGAGGCGGCGCTGATAGGCGAACGAGAGGTGCGCGGGGTCGCCGAGGTCCACATGGGACTGCGGGGCGCCGTCGATCAGGAGCGTCCAGGCGCCCGGGCGTTCCCGGTCGGGTATGAGCTCGGCGAGCCCGCCGCCGACCTGCTGGGAGACCGGCTCCCGCTCGGCCCGGCCGGCCCCCCGGCCGCCGCCCTGACGCCCCTTCGCGCCTTCGGCTCCGACCTTGCCCGCGGCGTTGTTCTTGCCCGCGGCTCTGTTCTTGCCCTGGGCCGACGCTCCTCGACGTGCCACGTTCGCTGGTCCTTGGTGGTGGGGGCCCGGTTCGCCGGCCGCGCGGAGGTGTTCCGCCCGTCCCGCCATTATGGGCTCAGCAGCAGTTGTCGGCCGCCTCGATGATCCGCGCGGCCTGGTCGAGGGCGGCACGGAGCACGGCCGGATCGGTGACCGGGGCGTCCTCGGCGGGCGGAAGCAGCCAGCCGGAGCCGGAGAGGGGCGGCTCGGTGGGGATGCGCAGCCCGCGGCCGTCGGTCCGCGTGCAGGCGCTGCCCGGTACGTCCCAGGCGTCGGCGGTGCCCGGCGGGACGAGGAAGCCGAGGGTGTCGCAGGCGCCGTCGTGCAGGACCGGGCCGACGGCCTCCTGGTCCCGTCCGCGGCGGAGGATGTCGACGGCCTCCAGCCCCTGCCGCGCCGGGACCGTGACGAGGTCGCAGGCCTGGTCCCCCTGCGCCGGGGCCATGGGTTTCGTCGCGGTCGTCCGTGAGCCGGTCTCCCTGCCGAGATGCAACAAGGGAACCCCTCCTCTCATCGCCGAACGGAGCCACGCTCCGTCTCCGCATGGACCAACGCCCCTGGTGCGTCAAGGGCTACGGCCCCACACCGCCGCAAAGGGTGGCAGTTCATGGCAGATCGCGGGCGGTATGCCCCTTTCGCAACGAAACGCTGCGTGTGCGACCTGTCACAGAAGGTACGTTCTTGCTCCGCCGGGCACCGAGACCCACGGGCGCCGGCCGCACCAGAGAGGGGCCGGCCATGGTGTCGACAGCGGCAGTTCCCAACCTCGCCTTCCGTCAGCTGCGCGGACAGCGCTCCGCCGGGGAGTTCGCGGCGGCCGTCCGCAGAGCGGCGCGGGAGATCGGGGAGCAGGTCGCGTGCGACGCCCGCTACATCGGGCGGGTGGAGTCGGGGGAGATCCGCTGCCCCAACTACGCCTACGAACGCGTGTTCCTGCACATGTTTCCCGGGGCGTCCCTGGCCGACCTGGGGTTCTCGGCCCGCGAGAGCGTACGGGGGCGGGGCGCGCGGGTCGTGTCCGAACCTCCGCCCACGACGGGTCCGACCACTTCCGCCCCTTCCACTTCCGCCTCTTCCGCGTTCCCCCCTTCCACCTCCGCCTCTTCCGCATTCCCTCCCTCCCCTTCCCGTCCCGCCCTTCTCCCCCGCGACACCGAAACCGACGACTTCCCCGAGGAGAGCGACGTGCTGCGTCGCGTGTTCATGACGAGCGGGACCACCACGGTGGCGGCCGCTTCCCTGTGTCTCGGCGGGGCGCCCGCCTCCGCCGCCCGGGTCTCTCTGCCCACGCAGCGCCGGGTCGGCGAGACGGAGGTGAACGCCGTCGAGAAGGCCGTACGGCAGATCCGGCTGCTGGACGACCGGCACGGCGCGGACGGGCTCTACCGGCGGGCCGCCCAGCCGCTGCGCGAGGCCTACGAGCTGCTGGACGCCGGGACCACCGCACGGCGCGCCACCTCGGACCGGCTGCACGCGGGCGCGGGCGAGCTGGCCATCTCGGTGGGCTGGCTGGCCCACGACTCGGGCCGCTACGACGACGCCCGCTCGCACTACGCGGAGGCGCTGGCCACGGCGCGGCTGGCCGGGGACGCGGGTCTTGAGGCGCACGCGTTCTGCAACACCTCGTTCCTGGCCCGGGACGCGGGGCGGCCCCGGGAGGCGGTGCGGGCGGCGGAGGCCGGCCAGCGGGCCGCCCGCACGCTGGGGTCGCCCCGGCTGCTGGCGCTGCTCGCCCTGCGGGAGGCGGGGGGCCGGGCGGGGCTCGGGGACCGGACGGGGTGCGACCGGGCGATCGGGCGGGCCCGTGCGGCGTTCGACCGGGGCATGGCGGCGGGTGATCCGGAGTGGATGAACTTCTTCCGGGAGGCGGAGCTGGAGCTGCTGGAGGCGCAGTGCTGGTCGGCGCTGGGCGACTGGTCCCGGGCGGCGCGGCACGGGCGGCGGGCGACGGCGCTCCAGGACGCGCGCTTCACCCGGAACCTGGCGCTGTACCGGGCCCAGCTCACGGGCGACCTGGCCCGGGCGGGCCGGGTCGACGAGGCGGCGGCGACGGGGCACCAGGTGCTGGACCTGCTGACCCGGGTCCAGTCCGCGCGGATCCGGGGGATGCTGGCGGGGGCGGCGCGGGTGCTGGAGCCGCGGGCCGGGGCGGGCCCGGTGGCGGGCTTCCTGACCCGCCACCAGGAGTCGCCGCCGGCCCCGCCCGGCAGCCCGGTCGGCCCGGTAGGGCGGTAGGGCGGGCTGCCCTGGCCCGTCGGGGGCCACCCAAGCCAGTCCGGCGGTCGTCCCGGCCCGTCCGGCGTTTGAGGACGGAACCGGCAAGCACGTTCCGGGGTGCGAGAACCCAGCCCGTCCGGCGCTTGAGGACGGAACCGATCAGCAGGTTCCAGGGTGCTGATCAGGGCCTCCCGCGCCACGGGATCCGTGAAGATCCCGCCCACCGGACGGAGGGTTCCGTCCTCGAACGCCGGACGGGCTCGGGTGGGCCGGGCTTCGGCCTCTGGGGCCCGGGTGGGCCCGGGCGGGGCGCTAGCGGTCCAGGTGGCCCGTGTCGTTCCAGCGTTCCACGGCCGGCAGGCCGTACGCCCAGCCCAGGACCGACAGCGACGTCGGCTCCAGGCGGATGCGGGCGCCGAAGGACAGGTCCTCGCCCAGCCACCGCGCGCCCAGCGCCCGCAGGATGTGGCCGTGGGCGAAGACCAGGACGTCCCGGTCCGCCGACCGGGCCCAGGCGACGATCTCGTCCGCGCGGGCGGTGACGTCGGCGACGGACTCCCCGTCCGGCACCCCGTCGCGCCAGATCAGCCAGTCGGGGCGGTCCGCCTTGATCTGGGCCGGGGTCAGGCCCTCGTACGCCCCGTAGTCCCATTCCATCAGCGCGTCCCACGGCTCGGCCCGCTTCCCGAACCCGGCGAGTTCGCAGGTCTCGGCGGCCCGGACGAGCGGGCTGGTGCGGACCTCGACGCCGGGCAGCCCCGCCCACGGCGCCCGGTGCAGCCGCTCGCCGAGGAGCTTCGCGCCCTCGCGCCCGTCGTCCAGGAGCGGGATGTCCGTCCTGCCGGTGTGGTTGCCCCGGACCGACCACTGGGTCTGGCCGTGCCGGGCGAGCAGGATGCGCGATGCCATGAAGGCTCTCCCTGGAACGTTGGTGCTGTTGGGACCTTCCATCATCCCGTACCTCCCCGGCAGGCAACCTCCCGGGCCGTGCGGGCGTCCCACCCTGAGCAGCGCCCCGGACGGGAGTTCGGACCAGGGCGGGGACCGCTGCGTACGGGGCGTCCGGAAGGGGACCCCCGGGGGAGACGGCGGCACGGTGCCGCCGTACGGTTGAACGTTCGTCGTCGGCCGCATGAACATGGGGAGAGCTACCGGATGCCGCACGCCACCGCGCCGCCCGCGACCGGTCATCGGCCCCGCTGGTGGACGGAGCTGCCACTGATCGCGGTGGTGTACGCGCTGTATTCGGTGGGCCGGCTCCTGGTGCGCGGCGACGTGTCCACGGCGGTCGACCACGGCCTGGCGATACTGCGGCTGGAGCAGGCGCTGTACCTCAACGCCGAGCACCCGCTGAACCGTCTCTTCACCAGCACCCCGTCCCTCGGGATACCCGCCGACTTCGCGTACGCGTCCCTGCACTACCTGGTCACCCCGGCGGTCCTCATATGGATGTTCCGGCGCAGGTCGGCCGCGTACCGCGCGGCCCGGGTCTGGCTGATGAACTCCACGCTGCTGGGGCTGGTCGGCTTCACGCTGATGCCGACCTGTCCGCCCCGGCTGCTGGACGCGAGCCACGGGTTCGTCGACACGATGGCGCAGTACAGCGCGTACGGCTGGTGGGGCGAGGGGGCGAGCGCCCCGCGCGGGCTGAGCGGGATGACCAACCAGTACGCGGCGATGCCCAGCCTGCACGTCGGATGGTCCCTCTGGTGCGGGATCCTGCTGTGGCGGCACGGCCGCCACCCCCTCGTACGGGCGGCGGGCATCGCCTATCCGCTGATCACCACGATCATCGTGATGGGCACCGCCAACCACTACTTCCTGGACGCCGTCGCGGGCGCCGCGGTGATGGGCGTCGGAGCCCTGCTGGTCAGGCCCGTCATGCGGACCGCCGACCTGTTCAAGGCGTGGGGCGCGGCGCGGTTCACCGGGCCCGCCGCCGTCCTGTTCGCGGGCCGCGGCGAGGGCGGCCGGAGCATCGTCGCCGGGTCCGTATCCGCGACCGCGCCCCCGAATGTCAGTACCGGATGCAAGACTTCCCCGGGTGAGCGAATCCCCGGCCAGCGGACCACCTCCGCAGATCCCCCCGGCCCGGCAGTCAGCGGCACAACAGCCGGCGACGACGCCGACGCGGCCGCGAGCGACGACGCTCCGGCAGCGGCTCGCTGAGCTGCGCGGCCCGTCCGTCCCACCGCATCCGCTCGACGCGAGAGCCCTGGCCGCCCTCGCCGCCAACCCCGGCTGCAAACGGCGGGCCCTGCTCGACGGCGCCGGGGTGGACAAGAGCGTGCTGGCCACCGCGCTCGGCTCCCCCGCTCCCTTCGGGCAGTCCCAGTTCGCCTTCATGCGGGGGAACGCGTTCGAGGCGAAGGTCAAGGCCGACGGCGGGGCGGAACTGCTGCGCCTGCTGTACGAACGGCTCGGCGGCGGGGCCGAGGCCCCGGCCGGGGACGCCGCCACGCCCGATCTGAGCGCCGCCGGTCCCGAGGGCCGTGCCGCGCGCACCGCGCTCGCGCTGCGGGAGGCCACGGCGGCGGGCGGCTGGGCGCTGCTGGACCACCCGATGCTGGCCCTGGAGGTGGCGGGCTCCCCCGCCTATCTGGAGCCCGACGCGGTCGTGGTGCACCCCGACGGGCGGTGGACGGTCGTCGAGATCAAGTCGTTCCCCATGATCGACGCGTCGGCCGACCCGTCGAAGGTCGGCGCGGCCGCCCGGCAGGCGGCGGTGTACGTGCTGGCGCTGGAGCGGGTCGCCGCGGTGACCGAGGGCGCGGAGGTCGGACACCGGGTGCTGCTGGTCTGCCCCAAGGACTTCTCGAACCTGCCGACCGCCTCCGTCGTGGACGTACGCAAGCAGCGCGCCGTGACCCGCAGGCAGCTGACCCGGCTCACGCGCGTCGAGGACATCGCGGCGGGGCTGCCGGAGGGGACGACGTTCGATCCGGAGTGCCCGCCCGAGGACCTGGACGCCGCCGTGGCTGCGGTGCCCCCGGCGTACGCCCCGGAGTGCCTGGCCGCCTGCGAGCTGGCCTTCCACTGTCGGGCCAAGTCCCGGGCCGAGGGGGCCGTGGAGGCGCTGGGCCGGAGCGTGCGCGGCGAGCTGGGCGGGCTGACCACGGTGGCCGGGGTGCTGGCCGCCGCCGCGGGCAAGGAGGGCGATCCCGCCGATCCGACGGTCGCCGCGCTGCGCCGGGCCGCGGCCCTGCGCGCGGAGGCGCTGGAGAGCGCCTCCGCCGCACGCGCCGGGGCGCTGGACGGTGGCTCCCTTCCGCGTGACGGGGCGCCGGAGGGTGCGGCCGCATGTCGCTGATCACCACCCTGGCCCGGCTGGAGGCCGTCGACACGGGCCGCGCCCAGCCGCTGGCGACCGTACGGCACCGCCATCTCAGCGACCGGCCGCTCGTGCTGGTGCCGCTGACCACCGCCGGTGAGGCCGGGGCCCCGCTCGGGGCGCTGGTCGGCACGGACCGGGAGGCGCCCCGGCTGCTGGCCGTCGCCCAGCCGCGCGACCGGGACCTGCGGTTCGCGTTCCTGGCCGAGCTGGCGGAGGCGGTCCTGCCGCACATCGAGGCGTACGCGGACGTCGTCGAGCCCGCCGAGCGCAACGAGAGCGATCCGGCGACCGGCAAGAAGACCAAGGTCGAGGTCGAGCTGTGCACGGACGCCGCCCAGTTGATCGTGCCGAGCCGGGCGGGCGTCGAGTTCGTCCGGCTGCTGGGCCGGTCCATGCGGTTCCGCCGCACCGCCGAGGACGATCCGGACACGCCGTATCCGGCCCCGGCGCGGGTGCCGCTGCTCGGCCGCTGGCTGACGCACTACGGGGAGCGGGCCCGGGTTCCCGGCTCCGCCCTGCTGCCCGCCGTCACGGATCTGCTGAACCGGCACTGGGCGACCGGGCAGAGCAGCCTGGAGGACCAGCACCTGGGCGCTCTGCTGTCCTGGGTCGACCCGCCGGCCGGCTCCTCGGGGGCCGAGGCCGCGCTCCGGGCCGAGCTGGCCCGGGACGGGGAGGGCCAGTTGCTGTGTCCGCCCGCGGGCCCGGCCACCGACCCGGACTTCGACAACCGCTTCCTCGCCCCGGCGATCGAGCGGTACGACCGGGCGCGCACGGCGCTCGCGTCCGCCGAGGACGGCCTCGCCGCCGACGCCCGCCTCGGTGAGCTGAGCGCCGCCGAGCGGGAGATCCGCTCGCTGCTGGCGCGGGTCATGCTGCCGACCTGGGACGCGGTCTGGCGGGGTCTCGACCTGCTGCGGGAGCTGCCCGAGGGGTCGCGGGCCGAGGACCGCTGGACCCGGGACCGGTGGTCGTTCACCGGGCACCGGGACCGGGTGCGCTCGGGCGAGCCGCCGCAGCCGCGCCGTGACGACGCGGTGACGGCGGCCCAGAAGCTGGCCTCCCGCGAGACCGCCCAGGCCCAGTTGGAGGCGCAGGAGGCGCTGGACGATCCGCTGGTGCTGGCGGGGCGGCGGCTGGCGGGCGAGGCCTTCCTCGCCACGGTGTCCGAGGTGGAGATGGCGTACACCGATTCCAAGCGGCCCTCCCCGCGCCCGCTGGTCACCGTCCGCACGGACGAGCGTCCGCACCTGGCCGAGCGGACGAAGGTCTACCGCTCGCTGGAGGGCAAGCCGCAGACGGCGGAGTTCGTGCGGTACGCGGACGGGCCCCCGGCCGACGACGGGGTGATCCCGCTGGTGCTGCGGATCCTGGACCGGATGGGCCGGGGCAAGGAGCCCGCGCCCGGTTCGGTGCCGGAGCCCGGTGAGCGGATCGCCTGGACCCTGTTCGAGCACGACCAGCGCGGCGGCCCCAAGCTGCCGGACCCGGAGGAGACGCCGTGGACCCACGGCGGCCCGCCGGGCGCGGACGCCGCCGCGCGCGCGGAGCGACCCGACCCCGTGACCCCGGAGGACCTGCTGTGATCCCGACCGCCGTCGCCACCGCCATGGGGGGACCGCTGTGACGACCGGCCATCTCGGAGGACCCGCCGTGGGAGCCGTCTTCGACCCGGGCGCGGCGGCGGCGCGCGCGACCGGCGCGATCCTCGACGACACCCTGCGCGGCACCGCCCGGGGCATCGTCGTGGACTCGCCCCCGGGTGCGGGGAAGTCGACGCTGGTGGTCCGGGCGGCCCTGGAGCTGGCCGCCGCCGGGCACCCGCTGATGGTGATCGCGCAGACCAACGCCCAGGTCGACGACCTGGTGGTGCGGCTCGCGGAGAAGGACCCGGAGCTGCCGGTCGGCCGGCTGCACAGCAACGACTCCGACCCGTACGACAAGGTCCTGGACGGGCTGGGCAACGTACGGAAGTCGGCGAAGGCGGCGGATCTGGCCGGGCTCGACGTGGTGATCTCGACGGCCGCCAAGTGGGCGCACGTGAAGAACGTGGAGCCGTGGGGGCACGCGATCGTCGACGAGGCGTACCAGATGCGCTCGGACGCACTGCTGGCCGTGGCCGGGCTGTTCGAGCGGGCGCTGTTCGTCGGGGACCCGGGCCAGCTGGACCCGTTCTCGATCGTCGGCGCGGACCAGTGGGCGGGGCTGAGCTACGACCCGTCGGCGAGCGCGGTGTCCACGCTGCTCGCGCACAATCCGGAGCTGCCGCAGCACCGGCTGCCGGTGTCGTGGCGGCTCCCGGCGTCGGCGGCCCCGCTGGTGTCGGACGCGTTCTACCCGTACACGCCGTTCCGCAGCGGTACGGACCACGGGGACCGGCAGCTCTCCTTCGGGGTGGCGTCGGACGGTTCGGGGCCCGACCGGGTGCTGGACGAGGCGGCGGAGTCCGGGTGGGGGCTGCTGGAGCTGCCCGCCCGGCACACCCCGCGCACCGACCCCGAGGCGGTACGGGCGGTGGCCCTGGTGGTCCGGCGGCTGCTGGACCGGGGAGGGGTCGCGACGAGCGAGCGGGCCGAGGAGCCGGTGCCGGTGACGGCGGACCGGGTGGCGGTCGGCACGGCCCACCGGGACCAGGCGGCGGCGGTGCGGGCGGCCCTCACGGAGCTGGGCGTCACCGGGGTCGCGGTGGACACGGCGAACCGGCTCCAGGGCCGCGAGTTCGACGTCACGGTGGTGCTGCACCCGCTGTCGGGGCGGCCCGACGCGACCGCGTTCCACCTGGAGACGGGCCGCCTGTGCGTGCTGGCCTCACGGCACCGGCACGCCTGCGTCGTGGTGTGCCGGGAGGGGGTGGCGGACCTGCTGGACGAGCACCCGTCCACGGAGCCGGTCCAGCTGGGCGTCACGGTGAAGTTCCCCGACGGCTGGGAGGCGAACCACGCGGTGCTGGCCCACCTGACGGAACGGCGGGTGCGGTGGCGGCCCTGAGCCGGGGACCCGTGGCGGCTCAGGGGGAGGCGTGCCCCCGACGCACGCCCCGGCCCCCTTGCGCGGGGTTGGACAATGGAGGGTGGCCGTCCGGATCCTCCGGTCATCAGGTCGTCCGAGGGAGGAACACCACATGACACAGTCCGAGCGGAACGAACGGCAGCGGCTGCGCCCCGCGCCGCTGCTTTTCGAGCCGTCTCAGGCCACGGCGGATCCGGAACACTTCTTCGACCTGGAGTCGGTGGAAGACCCCCGTGAGCTGCTGGCCCGTGCGACCGAGCTGACGCAGGCCTTCCGGGCGGCGGCGGACCGGTCGGTGGAGTTCCAGGCGATGGCGGCGGCGCAGCTCGCCGACCCGCGCCGGTTCGACCGGCTGACCGCGGCGGACGTCGCGGAGCGCGCGGAGTGGACCGAGGACTACGCGAAGAAGATGATCGAGTTCGGCCGCTCCCTGCTGGACGCGCCGAGAGCCTGACCTACGGGCCCTGGGGAGTTTCCGGGGCCCACGGGGGCCCAGGTGCGGTCCGGTCCCAGGGGGAGGAGTCCACCGGGACCGGGACCAGGGCGTCGGCATCGGGTGCTGTGTGGCCCATGAGACAGATGTGGCCCACAGGGCCGTTGGGGCCGGAGGGGCGGCCGGGGCGGCCGGGGCAGATGCTGTCACGCCAGACCGGGGGTCAGGTCCCGTGGCATATTCCGGCGGGCAAGATACCCCTTCCCCTCCCGGCCTGTCCTGGTTTCCGGCAACTCTCGGAATCCTTTCCGTCACTCCCGGTAGACATTGCTCCATGAGCGCATGGCTGAAAGACGAAACGACCCTGCAGGCCGGTGCCGCCCCGCACCACGGCGTCGACATCTTCGCCCTGCTGCGGGACCAGTCCGGCCCCCAGGCCGCACAGGTCACGGCGGCCGGCGCCGCCTGGCTGGCGGGGGCCGCTCCCTACCCGCGCAGCACGCTCGCCCACTGGGAGGAGCGCCCCAAGGCCCCTGGAGTGCTCCCCTGCGGTTCCGCCTTCGACGTCGTGAACGTGCCGGCGCTGTTCGGGCGGCGGATGCTGGAGCAGCTCTGGGCCGAGGGGCCCGGCTCCGGCCCTGTCGCCACGCACCGGGGCCGGATGCTGCTGTTCGCCGCCCCCGGAACGGCCCAGCGACTGCCCTCACTGCTCGCCTGGGAGGAGTGGGGAACCAACGGTTCCGGAGGCGCCTCGGACTCCGGGAAGCAGCGCGGCACGGTACCGCCGCTGCTCTGCCACGGCACCGGCGACGCCGTGACCGTACCGCCGCTGACCTGCGCTTCGTCCGAGGGCGGGCCACGCTGGGTGGTCGCCCCCGACACCCGTAATCCGTGGCTTCCGGGACCCGATGTGCTGCTCTGGGCGTGTGTGCGGGTGAGCCGGTCCGCGCCCTGTCCGGGTGCCGCGCATTCGATTTTTCCTCGGGCGGATCAGGGTGCTAATGTCTACGACGTCACCAGGCGCCGTTAGCTCAGTTGGTTAGAGCAGCTGACTCTTAATCAGCGGGTCCGGGGTTCGAGTCCCTGACGGCGCACAGACGGTAGAAGCCCCCCGCGGAAGCGGGGGGCTTCTTCGTGTCCGGAGGCCACTGCTCGGGCCGTTTCAGACGCCGGTGGTGATCCGGACGGTCCAGGAGCCGGACGGGGTGCGGTCGGCGACCTCGACGCGGGTGTCGTCGCCCGGCACGGTGAAGGTCTCCCCGACCCCGAGCGGAGCGTCGGCCAGCGGCGGGTAGACCGAGCGGTCCCAGCAGGCCCCGGTGTCCGGGTGGGTGTCGACCACCTCGACGGGCCCGCCGCCGGAGGCCGTCCCGCCGCGGACGCGGTAGATCAGGATGCCCTCGGCGCAGGTGCCCCGGTCGTTCCCGGTGGCGCTGCGGGCCTCGATGGCCAGGGCGCTGTCGGCGCCGGTACGGACGACGGCGAGCCGGGTCCCGATCGACCCGCCGGGCACCGGGGCCGCGGCGACCGGTTCCAGGGTGAGGTCGGCCGAGCCCTGGACGCAGACGACCTGGCGTCCGCCGAGCCAGCCGAGCTTCCACTTGTGCCAGCCGAACAGGTCCGGGGCGAGGCCGAACTGACTGCCCATGACGTCCCAGTCGCCCACGTGGGTGTCCCAGTCGCCCTTGCCGTCGGTGGGCCGGTGGTAGAGATCGGCGAGGTCGAAGACGTGCCCGGTCTCGTGGGCGAGGACGTTGCGGTCGGGCGGGTGCTGCTCGAAGACCGTGACGACGCGCCGGATGTCGCTGTCGTCGGCACGCAACGGCCGGTCGAAGTTGACGACCTTGGTGGCGTCGGAGTCGACGCCGGGGGCGTCCGGGTCGGCCACCAGGTAGACGACGTCGTACCGGGAGAAGTCCACCTCCGGGTCGGCGGCGTCGATGGCGTCGCGCAGATAGGCGGTGCGCCGCTCCGCGTTCCAGTCACGCTCTATGCCGTACCAGGTGGAGTCGCGCGGCATCTGCGTCCAGGTCCGCTGCGGATGGGGGCGCAGGGTGAACCGGCCATAACTGGCGCGCTCGAAGAAGCGGGTCGTGGCGGGGAAGTGGTCGGCGGTGAGCGCCTCGGGGGTGAGCGCGGGCTCGGAGTCCGGGAAGGACAGGAAGATCATGATCGCGTCGAGGCCCCGGTCGGGGCGCGGGTACGCCGCGTTCCAGGTGTTCAGCCCGATCGAGTGGTGCGCCGCCGTCCGGGGCAGGGCGCACGGAGCGGCGTCCCTCGCGGCGGCCGCGGCGGGGCCCGCGACGAGGGACGTGGCGGCGAGCGCCAGGAGGGAGGTGGCGGCGGCGGCCAGACTGCGCAGTGGCGGCCGTTCCGCTCCCCCGGGTCCGCGACGGCACGGCACATCGACCTCCGGGTGGGGAAACACGGTCCATCCCGTCCACCCTGTGCCGCATCACCCCGCCACGCCCTGTTGTGCTGCCCCACACGGGTAAGCGGTCAGAATCGTCGCCCATACCTTCACGGAACGTCACCACCAGCCATTTCAGCCACCCAACGAAACAGATCCGCACAGAAATGACCAGGATCGGGCAAAGCGGAACGCCTGCTCCCGTCCCCTCGCGGACCCGCGCGATGGCCCGGACCGAACGGTGAGCTGGAACGGCCGACGCGGCACCCTCTATGCTTCACCACGCTTTCCCGCGTGGAACGGGCCCGTTCACGGGACCGCCACCCGGTGGCCAGTCCGACCCCACCAGTTCACGACGACCTTCACAGCGGGAGCGAGCGGTGAGCGGAACCTCCGAAGGGCTGAGCGCCCCGGCAGGCACGGCCTCCGGCGCGCCCCCCGCGCCGGTCACGGAGCGTCATACGACGGCGATGGACCCGCCGGTCGCGGACGCACCGGTCACGGCCCCGTCGCCCGGGGACCCGGCCGCCGGGGCGCCGCCCCCCACCGGCGACGGCGACGACCCCACCGCCTTGGAGCTGCGCGACTGCCGGGCAGCCTTCAACGCCGCCGCACTCCCCATGGGCGTCGTCGACGGCCGGGGCCACGTCGTGCGGGCCAACGAGGCGCTCGGGGGGCTGCTGGGCACCGCGGCGGCGGTCCTCGTCGGCCGGCGGGCGAGCGAACTTCTCGACCTCGCGTCCGACGACCGCACCTGGCACGCCTATCGCGAAGTCCTCCTGGGCCGCCGCTCCCGGTTCCGCTGCACCCGACGCCTCAAGCACCCCGACGGGCGCGCCCTGTGGGCCGAGATCACCGTCGTTCCGATGACCGGCGCATCGGCGGCGGAGCCCGCCCGGGTCCTGCTGACGGTCACGGACGTCAGCGACCGGCGCGAGCTCCAGGAGCGGCTGCGCCACCTCCAGATGCACGACCCGGTGACCCGGCTGCCCAACCGGACGCTGTTCTTCGAACGCCTCGCCTCGGCGCTGGAGACCCCGCCGTACCAGGACGACACGATGCCGCCGCGGCAGCACGCCCGGATCGGGCTCTGCTATCTGGACCTGGACGGCTTCAAGGCGATCAACGACACGCTGGGGCACCGGACCGGGGACCGGCTGCTGGCCGCCGTCGCCGCACGGCTCACCAACTGTGCCGAGAACGACGCCTCCCGCCACGCCGGGGGCAGTCGGCTGGTGGCACGCCTGGGCGGCGACGAGTTCGCGATCCTGGTCGAGGACTCGACGGGCACCGAGGAGCTCACCGAGCTGGCCCGCTCGGTCCTCGCCGCGCTCCAGCAGCCGTTCGACCTCGCCGGACAGCGACTTTCGGTCTCCGCGTCGATCGGCGTGGTCGAACGGACCGCGGCGGGCACCTCGCCCACCGGTCTCATGCAGGCCGCCGACACCACGCTGTACTGGGCGAAGGCGGACGGCAAGGCCCGCTGGACCCTGTTCGACCCCGAGCGCAACGCCCACCGCATGACCCGGCAGTCCCTCTCCTCCACGCTCCGGCCCGCCGTGGAGCGCGGCGAGTTCACCCTGGAGTACCAGCCGCTGGTCGGGATGGCGGACGGGGTGCTGCGCGGCGTCGAGGCGCTGGTGCGCTGGAACCATCCGCAGTTCGGCGTGCTGCCGCCGAATCGGTTCGTCCAGATCGCCGAGGAGGACGGCTCGATCGTCCAGCTCGGCCGGTGGGTGCTGCGCACCGCTTGCCGGCAGGCTCGGCGCTGGCAGCTGGACCACCCGGACGACCCGCCGCTGTTCATCAGCGTCAACGTCGCCGTACGGCAGGTCTGGGACTCCGACCTGGTCGCCGACGTGGCCGAGATCCTGGCCGAGACCGGGCTGGCCCCCGGGCTGCTCCAGCTGGAGTTGACCGAGTCGGCGGTGATGGGTTCGGGTGGCCGTCCGCTGCGGGCGCTCCAGGCGCTCAGCGACATGGGCGTACGGATCGCCATCGACGACTTCGGGACCGGCTATTCGAACCTCGCCTACCTCAGCAGGCTGCCCGTCTCCGTACTGAAGCTGGACGGGGCGTTCGTGAAGGGCTTCCGGTACGAGGACGGTACGCACCCGAGCCCGGCCGACGAGACGATCGTGGAGGCCATGGTGCAGCTGGCGCACCGCCTGGGCCTGACCGTGACCGCGGAGTGCGTGGAGACGGCCGGGCAGGCGGAGCGGCTGCGGCGGATCGGCTGCGACACCGGGCAGGGCTGGCTGTACTCGCGGGCCGTGGCGCCGGAGCAGATCGCCGGGCTGATCGGCTCCCGCCCGCTGGAGGGCTGAGCAGGACCGGTCGGGTCCCGGCGGCTGGAGGGCCGAGCAGGGCCGATCGGATCCCGGCGGGCCGGAGGGCCGGCCGGGACCCCGCACGGTCTACGGGGCGGTCGGCAGGCCGTACGCGTCCGCGATCAGGTCGTAGCTGCGCAGCCGCGCCTCGCCGCCGTGCGCGTTGGCGGTGATCATCAGCTCGTCGGCGCCGGTCCGCTTGGCCAGGTCGTCGAGGCCGCCGCGGACCTCGTCGGCGGTGCCGTGGACGACGTTGGAGAGCCAGCCGTCGACGAACTCCCGCTCCATCGGGGAGAAGTCGTAGGCCTCGGCCTCCTCGGGGCTCGGGATCAGCCCCGGGCGGCCGGTGCGCAGCCGGACCATGGACAGGGCTCCGGTCAGCACCTCGCGGCGGGCCTCGCGCTCGTCGTCGGCGGCCAGCGCCGAGACCCCGATCAGGGCGTACGGGGCGTCCAGCGCGGCGGAGGGCCGGAAGGACTCGCGGTACAGGTCGAGCGCGGGGATGGTGTTCTGCGCCGAGAAGTGGTGCGCGAAGGCGAACGGCAGCCCCAGCGTCCCGGCCAGCCGCGCGCTGAAGCCGGAGGAGCCCAGCAGCCAGACGGGCGGCCGGTGCGCGGACTGCACGCCGCCGGGGGCGGTCGCCTGGACCGGGCCCGGCACGGCGTGGATCCGGGCGTAGGGGTGGCCGTCGGGGAAGTCGTCGTCCAGGAACCGGATCAGCTCCATGAGCTGCTGCGGAAAGTCGTCCGCGCCCTCGTTCAGCCGGTCGCTGCGGCGCAGGGCCGCCGCCGTCGCCCCGTCGGTTCCGGGGGCCCGGCCGAGGCCGAGGTCGACGCGGCCCGGGGCCATCGCCTCCAGGGTGCCGAACTGCTCGGCGATCACCAGCGGCGCGTGATTGGGCAGCATCACTCCGCCGGAGCCGAGCCGGATGCGCTCGGTGTGGGCGGCGATGTGCGCCAGGATCACGGCCGGGGAGGACGAGGCGACCCCGGGCATGGAGTGGTGCTCGGCGACCCAGAAGCGGTGGAAGCCGCGGCTCTCGGTGAGCTTCGCGATGTCCACGCTGGTGCGCAGGGCCCGCGTCGCGGTACTGCCCTGCCCCACGGTCACGAGATCCAGGACGGACAGTGGAACGGCGGCCGTTCCGGCTGCGGCGCCCCGGATCCCGTCCGCGTCGGCCGGGCCGCCGCTCGCGCCCCCGGTCGCGTCACCACGCGTGTCGCTGCGGGTCTCGTCGCCTCGGATCTCGTCCACGTGTCGGCCTCTCCCGGTGCTGCTGTCGTACGGCTGCGTGTCGGAGGGGTACAACAGGAGGTTGACTCCGTTTATTCCCGCACCTGACCCGGTCGCCGCGTCGCGGCGACCGGACGCCGAACCTACTCCCGTACCTCGATGCCCTTCGGCTCCAGCGACCTCAGCACCGGCTCGCGGGTGGCGAACAGGGTGCCCAGCGTGGGTGCCCAGGTCCGGCGGTCGGTGAGGCGCAGCCCCTCCCACACCGTCACCTGGTTCGCCGTGAGGACGGGCTTGCCGAGGAGTTCCTCCAGCTCGGGGACGTACGCGGTGGTGTGCAGGGAGGTATCCGGGATGAGCACCACCTCGGCGTCCGGGTGGTCGGCCTCCCGCGCCAGGCGTTTCACCCGCTCCGGGGCCCAGGACCCGGCCTCGGCCGACGACGCGGCCCCGCCGGAGGCGGCGGCCACCACGTCCACGCCCGCCGACGCCAGGAACTCCGCGAAGAGCCCGGTGACCTCCTCGGGATAGGGGGCGGCGACCGCGACCCGGCCGGCGCCCAGCTCCCGTACCGCGTGGACGAAGCCGATCGAGGTGCTGGAGGCGGGCAGGCCCGCGCTCCGGGCGAGCGTGGCGACCTGCTCGTGGGCGCCCTCCCAGCCCTGCCCGAAGCTGCCGCCGCTGGAGGCCCACAGCAGGGCCTCGGCCCCGGCGAGACGCAGTTCCTCGACGCCCTCGGCGATCCGGGCGGGGGCGCCCTGCTCGCGCAGCGCGTCGGCGCGGTAGGCGTCCTCCCCCGTCTCGGTGGAGAACAGGGGCAGCCGGATGTCGGTGTCGAGCAGGATCTCGGTCCGTGGGAAGTCGTCCTCGGCGGCGTGGCCCGGGTAGAGAAGTCCTACGGTCGTCATGTCCACCCTTCCTGTGCGTCGACGGCTCGCCGCACGGCGGGCGACCCCGCTACGGGGTCGCTGCGGGCCCTCCGGACGCTCCGGCGGCCGTGACCGCGCGACCGGTCACTCTTGCCCCGACTTGTTCCCAGTATTCCCCCGGGCGCGCACCCCGGCGCGCGGCCGGGCCTCGTTGACGAAGGGAGGGCCTGCTGCGAGCGTGGGCGGAACCGTACGTCCGCTCCGCCGCGGAGGGCCGACCAGTGGTGCCGGATCCCGTCCTGCTCGTCCTCGACGCCGCACCCTCCCCGCGGCTCGGCCGGCTGACCGGCCGGGTGGACGTGCGCTACGCGGACGCCTCATCCCTCGCCGGGCTGCTCCCGGACGCCGATGTGCTGCTCGTGTGGGACCTGGCGTCCGACGCGGTGCGGCGCGCCTGGCCCGGGCCGGGGGCGCGGCCGCGCTGGGTGCACACGGCGAGCGCGGGCGTGGACAGGCTGCTCTGCCCGGAGCTGGTCGCGTCCGACACGGTCCTCACCAACGCGCGGGGCGTCTTCGAACGGCCGGTCGCGGAGTGCGTGGCGGGGCTGGTGCTGGCCTTCGCCACGGATCTGCCCGGCGTCCTGGAGTGCCGGCGGGAGCGGCGCGCGTACGACCGGGAGGGGCAGCGGGTCGCCGGTTCGCGGGCGCTGGTGGTGGGCGCGGGGCCGATCGGCCGGGAGATCACCCGGCTGCTGCACGGCCTGGGGCTCACGGTGGCGCTGGTGGGGCGGACGGCCCGGCGCACGATCCACGGGGTGGCGGATCTGGACCGGCTGGCGGCGCGAGCGGACTGGGTGATCGCGGCGGTCCCGCTCACCGAGTCGACGCGCGGCATGTTCGACAGCCGGTTCTTCGGGCTGCTCCAGCCGTCGGCACGGTTCATCGACGCGGGGCGCGCGGCGACGGTGGTCGAGGCGGACCTGGTGGACGCGCTGAACCGCCGCTGGCTCGCGGGGGCGGCGCTCAGCACCTTCCAGGAGGAGACGCCGGTCCCCGGGAGCCCGTTGTGGGACGCCCCGGGGCTCGTCCTGGCACCGGCCCTGGGCGGGAACACCGCGGGCTGGCGGGACCGGCTGGGCGAGCGCTTCGTGGCGATGTACGAACAGTGGTCGCGCGGGGCGCCGTTGCCGAACACGGTGGACAAGAAGCTCGGTTACGTTCCGTCGAGCGACCTCTCCGAGGACGGCCCCGCGCACTGACGCGCCGCACGGAGTGACCGGCCTCTCACTGACTCGCTGTCATGAATCCTTCGCCACCGGGGAACACGCCCCGCACTCCCCCGGTCGCACTCTGCCCCGTTCGGGCACGGGAAGGTCACCTTCCGGCCACTGTTGGGTTACATGACTCCGGCCTCCTGCATAGACGTACGGGATCGGGCATGCGCTAACCCTGTCCGGACTGTTCGACCTCCAGGAGATTGCGAACCATGGCTGACTTCCCGAACCTGTCCCGCCGGGGCTTCCTCAACGGATCGGCTGCCGTGGGCGGCCTCCTCGTCGTTCCCGGCCTCCTCACCGCGTGCAGCAAGACCGACTCCGGCTCCGCGACCGGCGAAGGCGCCCTGGACAAGCTCCGCAAGCAGGGCTTCGTACGGGTGGCGTACGCGAACGAGGCCCCGTACGGGTACCTGGAGGGCAAGGAGCTCAAGGGCGAGGCCCCGACGCTGCACCGGGAGATCTTCAAGGCGCTCGGGGTGGACGAGCTGAAGCCGACGCTCTCCGAGTGGGACGGGCTGATCCCCGGACTCCAGGCCGGGAAGTACGACGTGGTCAGCGCGGGCATGGCCATCACCCCGGAGCGCTGCGGCAACGCGATCTTCTCCGAGCCGGAGTTCATCTCGCCGACCGCGCTGATGGTGAAGAAGGGCAACCCGAAGAAGATCACCGATCTGGCCTCCGCGAAGGAGGCGGGCATCACCGTCGGCGTGATGTCGGGCGCGGTCGAGGGCAGTTACGCCAAGGGCGCCGGCATAGCCGAGGACAGGATCAAGACGCTGCAGAAGCCGCAGGACGGGGCCGACGCCGTCAAGGGCGGCCGGATCGACGCCTTCCTGCTCACCGGCATCTCGCTGCGCTGGCTGGCGAAGACCAACCCGGACACCGAGGTCACCGAGGCGTTCGTGCCGGAGCTGGACGGCAAGGAGCAGTTCTCCCCCGGCGGCGCGGTGTTCCGCAAGGGCAACGAGGACCTGCGCGACTCCTTCAACCGCGAGCTGAAGAAGATCGTGTCGGACCGCTCCCGCTATGTGCAGCTGCTGGAGCCGTACGGCTTCGGGGAGACGGAGATCCCGCCCGCCGATCTGAAGACGGCGGATCTGTGCGAGGGCTGACGGGGCGGACGGACGCGCACGCATGAGCGACTTCTTCTCCCTCCTCGTCGAGGAGTTCCCCAGAGTCCGATCGGGCCTGTGGGTGACGCTCCAGGCCACGGTCCTGGGCGCACTGCTGGCCGGGGTGCTGGCCTTCGCGCTCGGCCTGATGGCGGGCGGCCGGCTACTCCTGGCCCGGGGGTTCTCCCGGGTGGTCGTGGAGTTCTTCCGGGGCACCTCCCTCTACATCCAGCTGTTCTGGCTCTACTACGCGATGCCGCTGCTGACCGGCTACGAACTGACCCCGGTCGTCTGCGGGGTGGTCGCGTTCGGTCTCAACTTCGGTGCGTACGGCGCCGAAGTGGTGCGCGGCGCGATCAACTCCGTGCCGCGCGGGCAGTACGAGGCTGCCATCGCGCTCAACCTCAGCCCGACCAGGCGGCTGTGGAAGGTGATCCTGCCGCAGGCCTGGGTGCAGATGATCCCGAGCTTCACCAACCTGCTGATCCAGCTGCTGAAGGCGACCCCGCTGCTGTGGCTGATCTCCGCCGCCGATCTGATGACGGTGATCCAGCAGCTGCGCGACCGTACCGGTGAGACCCTCACCGCCTATCTGACCCTGCTGGCCGCCTACTTCGTCCTGGCCTACGCGCTCACGATGCTGATGAACCTGCTGGAGCGGAGCGCCAAGCGGCGGCTCGGCCTGGACACCGGCGCGAAGAGCCTGTTCAAGAGCCGCAGCGCGTCCACGACCGCCGTGGGAGGTACCCGGTGAACGGCTTCGACTGGAACGCCGTCGGGGAGTCCCTGCCCCTCCTCCTGGAGGGGTTCAAGGTCACCCTGCTCGCCACGGTGCTCGGCACCCTGGTGGCGGCCGTGCTGGGACTGGCCGTCGCGATGGCCGGGCGCGCGCCCAGCAGGTTCGTGACGGTCCCGGTGCGCCTCGTCACGGAGTTCGTCCGCTCCACCCCACTGCTGGTCCAACTGGTGGGGGCGGCAGCCCTGTTCAACTCGGTGGAGCCGCTGTACATCGGCATCACCGTGCTGGGCGTCCACTACGCCGCGTACACCTCCGAGGTCTACCGGGCCGGGATCGACGGCGTACCGAAGGGACAGTGGGAGGCGTCCCGCGCGCTGTCGCTGTCGCCCCGGCGCACCTGGCAGGCCGTGATCCTGCCGCAGGCGGTGCGCAACGTGCTGCCCGCGCTGGGGAACTACGCGATCTCGATGTTCAAGGAGACGCCGTTCCTCGCCGTGATCACGGTGCAGGAGATGGTCTTCGAGGCCCGGAAGTACGGGGCCGAGCAGTTCGCGTACACCGAGGTGTTCACCCTCGCCGGCCTGATCTTCCTGGTCGCGAGCTACCCCACGTCGCTGTTGATGAGAAAGCTGGAGAAGCGCCTTGGCCACTGAACCCCTCCCCCTGAAGAAGCCGGAGTCGCCGGGGCCGGCCACAGCTCCGAAGGACGCCGCGCCGGCCACCGTACGCACGGGTGAGCCGCTGGTGCGCTTCGACAAGGTGGTGAAGCGCTACGGCGACCATGTGGTGCTGGACGAGCTGGACTTCACCGTGGACCGCGGCGAGCACGTCACGCTGATCGGGCCCAGCGGCTCGGGCAAGACCACGATCCTGCGGCTGCTGATGACGCTGGAGAAGGTCAGCGGCGGGGTGATCTGGGTCAACGGCTCGCCCCTGACCCACGTACGGGCCCCGGACGGTTCGCTGAAGCCCGCGGGCGAGAAACAGCTGCGCGAGTCCCGGAAGAAGATCGGGATGGTCTTCCAGCAGTTCAACCTCTTCCCGAACATGAAGGTGATCGAGAACATCACCGAGGCCCCGGTCAGCGTGCTCGGCAAGAGCCGCGAGGAGGCCGAGGTGCGGGCCCGGGAGCTGCTGGACCTGGTCGGGCTCTCCGCGAAGGTCGACGCCCACCCCTCGCAGCTCTCCGGCGGCCAGCAGCAGCGGGTCGCCATCGCCCGCGCCCTGGCGATGGAGCCGGAGATCCTGCTCCTGGACGAGGTGACGTCGGCGCTCGACCCGGAGCTGGTGGCGGGCGTGCTGGAGCTGCTGGGGGACATCGCCCGGAACACCGACATCACCATGCTCTGCGTGACCCACGAGATGAACTTCGCCCGGGACGTCTCACAGAAGGTGCTGATGTTCGACGCGGGACGGGTCGTGGAGTCCGGATCCCCGGAGAAAATCTTCTCCGATCCGTCACACGAACGTACGCGCGAGTTCCTCAACGCGGTGCTGTGACCTCGCAGTTGCACCCCTGCCCATGACGGTGGCATATGTCAGGCGGGTGCGCCCCAGATGACAGCTCCGGGGCGCGCCCACCGGCCCGTCAACTGCCGCCCCGCAACGGCGTTCCGGCGGCTATCGTGGGGCGAAAGCTTGCGGTCACAACCTGGTAGGGGGACACCGTGGCGTTGAAGCCCGAGCCGACCGCACCGTTCCATTCGGTGCAGTACGCCCTTCGCGTGCTCGAAACGGTTTCCAAGCACGGCAACGGCGTGACCGATGCCCAGATCTCCCGCGAGACGGGGCTGCCGACCGGCCACCTCGCCTCCCTGCTCCTCACGCTGCGCCGCGAGGGGTATGTGGAGCAGGTGAGCGACGGCGCGTACGTCATCGGCGCCTCGCTGCTGCTGCTCGGCTCCGGGGCGGCCCGCCGCCAGGCCCTGGAGGACCGCCTCCAGCACACCCTGAGCGAGCTGCGCGACTCCGTCGGCGCGGCGGTCTATCTCAGCCGCTACGTCGACGGCGAGATCAGCGTGCAGCAGGTCGCGGACGGACCGCTGACCCCGGCGGTCAACGAGTGGGTGGACTTCCGCTCCTCCGCGCACGCCAGCGCGGTCGGCAAGTGCCTGCTGGCCCAGCTCGACCACGACGGCCGGCGCGACCACATCTCCCGGCACCGGACGGCCCGGCTCACCTCCCGGACGATCACCAACGAGAAGATCCTCTTCTCCCAGCTGGACGCGCAGTCCGTCACGGTCCCGGTGCTGGATCTCCAGGAGTACGCGGTGGGCACCGTCTGCGCGGCCGTGCCGCTGACGGCCGGCTCCGCCGCGGGCTGTCTCGCCCTGTCGCTGCCGATCGAGGACGCGCACCGGCTGCGGGCGGCGGCCGACACCCTCAGCCGCCGGGCGGCGCCGGTTCTGCTGTCGCTGGCGCTGTAGCGGCCGGAAGCGGGTGCGTGCCGCATCGGCCGGGGGCCGGTGCCCGCGGGCGGTAGCGTCACCGCCATGTACGCACCGATTCCCGCGCTGAACCTCCTCAAGGAGTTCGAGGACGGCGTCGACGACTACTTCGCGCCCGGCTTCGAGCTGATCGCCTTCGGCGAGGACGACGGCGGCTATCCGCGGCTCTCCGACCGGATCCGCCCCTTCGCCCGGGCCACCGGCTCCGGCTCGACGTACGCGATCTGGCTGCTGGACGACCGGGCCGACCTCGCCACGCTTCCGGTGCTCCTCCTGGGGGACGAGGGAGGCGTCCACGTCGTCGCCCGCGATCTGCCCGAGCTGCTGCGCGTCCTCGCCTCCGGCTGGTCCCCGATGTGCGGCTGGGACGACGTGGACTACGACGACGAGCGCGCGGAGGAGGACGAGTACGACCCCTGTCCACGGAACCCCGCTTTCCGGGCCTGGCTGCGCGAGCGCTTCGGCCTGGAGCCCGCCGAGGATCCGAACGCCGTCGCCCGTGCGGCCGGAGCCGAGCTGGGGGACGCCTTCGCCGCCTGGATCGGTCCGCTGGTCCCGGACGCGGTCGCCGACCGCGGGACGGCGTAGGGCGCGCGGGGCGGCGGCCTTTCCCAGGACCTTTCCCAGGGCCTCTCCCAGGGCCTCTCCCGGGCCCTCGGAAGGCGGGGCGACGAGGGGTGTCATCAGCACTCATCCGGACCAGGTATTATTTTCGAGTCAGCAGGCGCCGTTAGCTCAGTTGGTTAGAGCAGCTGACTCTTAATCAGCGGGTCCGGGGTTCGAGTCCCTGACGGCGCACGACACGCAGTGGGCGGTCTCCTTCACGGAGACCGCCCACTGCGCTTTTCCCTGGTCAGAGCGGTCTGCCGTGCTCGGCGTACCGGGCGAGCAGGCCCTTTGCGCTGTCGGCGTCCAGCAGCGCGTAGGTGCCGTCGCCGTCCCGGTCCCACCACACCGGGTCCGGGCAGCGGAAGCCCGCCCGGCGCAGCTCCACCCGGTGGATCTTGTTCGTCGCGGTGACCGGCATCCGGTCGAGGATCCGGACGAACCGGGGCGCCATCTTCGTTCCCAGGTCCGGCTGGGCGCGCAGGAACGCGGCGAAGGCCGCCGGGTCGAAGACCGCGTCCGCCCGGAGCGCCAGGGCTGCCATCACCTGGTCGCCGGTGACCGGGTCCGGGACCGCGTAGACGGCGGTGGCGGCCGCCTCCTCCCAGCGGGCCAGGATGTGCTCGATCGTCGCGGCGGCCAGGTTCTCGCTGTCGACGCGGAGCCGGTCGTCGGTGCGGCCGGCGAAGTAGAGGAAGCCGTCGGCGTCCCGGTAGAAGAGGTCCCCGGTCCAGTACCAGCCGCGGCGCGCCCGCTCCGCGTCCGCCTCCGGGTTGCGCCAGTAGCCCTCGAAGGGCGTCGGGCCCCGGTTGACCAGCTCGCCGATGGCCTCGTCGCCGTTGATCAGGCGCCCGCCCGGGCCGAAGCGGGCCGGGGCCCGCTCCGCGCCGGTCTCCGGGTCGACGACGGCGAGATCGTCGGCGGGGGCGGCCCGGCCGATCGCGCCCGGCGGGGTGCCGGAGGTGCGCCGGATGGCTGCGCCGCCCTCGGAGGAGCCGTATCCCTCCACGAGGCGCACCCCGAACCGTTCCCGGAACCGGGCCGCGTCCACCGCGCCGGCCTCGGTCCCGAAGCCGAGGCGCAGCGGGTGGTTCCGGTCGTCCGGGCGCTCGGGGGTGGCCAGCAGATACTGCACGGCCCGCCCCACGTAGGTGAAGTACGTCGCCCCGTAGGCGCGTACGTCGTCGAGGAAGGCGGAGGCGGAGAAGCGGGGGCGCAGCGCGATCGCGGCCCCGGCGGCGAGCGCGGGGGCCCAGTCGGCGAGCACCGCGTTGCCGTGGAACATCGGCATGCAGATGTAGTGGACGTCGTCCGGCCGTACGCCGAAGTGTCCGGCGAGCGACGCTCCGGCCCCGGCGAGCCGGCCCTGGGTGCAGATCGCGGCCTTGGGTGCGCCGGTGGAGCCGGAGGTGAAGTAGAGGAGCATGCGGCTGTCGCGGCCGACCGGAGCGACGACGGCTTCGCCGGGCCGGGCGCCCGCGTAGGGGGCGAGCAGGGCGGCGTACGCCTCGGTGTCGGTGACCAGGACCCGTACACCCGGCAGCTCCAGGCCGTCGAGGAGCGGCAGATGGGCGCGCTCGGTGATCAGGACCGGGGCTTGGGTGTGCAGGATGTCGCGGGCCAGCTCGGGACCGCGCCGGGTCGGGTTGATCCCCGCGACGGCGGCCCCGGCCAGGGCCGCCGCGCTGAGCCACAGGGGGAACTCAGGGGTGTTGTCGAGCAGTACGCCGAGATGCGGCTCACCGCCTCGCGGAAGAAGGTCCGCGAGGAGCGCCGCCCGTGCGGCGGCGCCCTCGACCACCTGGTGATGACTGAGCACGGTGGGGCCGTGCTTCAGGGCGGGCCGGTGGTCACCCCATTGACGTTCTACGAGTTCCGCGACGGTGCCGGTACCTCTCATGGCGCCGCACGATAACTGAAGGAGCGTCAGAACTTAACGTCGGAGCAGGCGTAGAACGCGTTGGGGGTGTCCGCGACGTTCCAGACGGCGAGGATGACGTGCTTGCCGTTCTTCTGCGTGGGAATCGTGCCCTGGTGGGTCAGGGTCGACGGAGGCTGCTTGTTGCCGTACGGCACGGTCATGAAGGGCTGCGATTCGAGCGCGGCCCGGGTGAGCGGCTTGGTGGAGTCCCAGCCGTCCTTGGTGATGTAGTAGCGGAAGTCGCTGGTGGAGTGGCGGGCGGTGAACTGCCAGCGGAAGCTGTAGCCCTGTCCGCCGGTGACCTGGGTGGCGGGCCAGTTGCCGCCCCGCGGGTCGTCGAGCTGGGCGAACTGCCCGTTGCCGCCGGCACAGATCTTGCCGTCCGCCGGTCCTGCCGCCGGGAAGCCCTTGAGCCCCTCGACGCTCTGCGGCTCCCACTGGATGTTGCCGCAACCGGTCACCGTGCCGTTGGCACAGAGTTTCTGACGGCTGATCGGGGAGTCCGTGTAGCCGTGGCTGCTGGCGCTCGTGGTCGCGAGCACCGAGACGCCCGCTATCGCCAGACCGATCACTGCCGCGCTTGCCTTTTTCCGCATGGGTTGTCGCTCCTCTAGAACGTGGGGGAGGTTCCATGAGCATTGCTCGACTGCTGCGCGCTTGGTACGTGTGCGTGGTGCTGTGCATGCGAGGTACTGCGGTCTAGACCAAGTCTTAGATTATTGACGAGACGTGAACATGTCCAGACCAATGAGGGTCATATTCCGGCGGGTCGGCGAACTGCCCCGGACCGCCCCCACGCCCCTCTCCGACCTCGCACGGCCCTCCCCCGCCCCCTCAGGCCCCGTCTCCTCCTCCGCTGCGACCGGTGTAGAAGGCGACCGTCAAGTCCTTGACGAGTGCCTTGCGTTCGTAGTCGTCGAGTTCGACGATGCCGCGCGTGGTGAGCCGGTTGACCGTGTCGTCGACCGCGTCCACGACGGAGGTGAGCACGCTGTCCCGGTGCCGGGAGTCGATCGCGGCGATCCGCCGCCGCTGCATCGCCGCCGCGACCTCGGGGGCGTACTCGATGCCGGTCGGCTGCGCCGAGTACACCTCCACGCCCACGGGTTCGCAGTCCGCCTTCAGCATGCGGGTCAGCGCGTCGCCGACCGCCTCGGCGTCGCGCAGGCTCGGGGCGTCCTCGTGGAAGGCGTCGGCGGGCAGTTGGGAGAGGACCCGGGCCATCGCGGCCTCGACCTGTGCGCTCAGGTACGCCTCGTGGTCCTCGATGCCGAGGACCGCCCGGACCGTGTCCTCGATCCGCCACACCACGAGGACGACCACGCGCAACGCGGTGCCGTTCGCGTCGACGGCGGGCAGCGGCTCGCTGCGCCAGTGCCGCAGCCGTACGTCGACGCGGCGGCGCAGCAGCAGGGGCGAGACCCAGACGAGGCCGGTGCGCCGGACGCTGCCCCGGTAGTCGCCGAAGAGCGTCAGCACCCACGCGTACCCGACCCGGCCCCGGCCGAGGCCGCCGAGCGCGAGGAGGACCACGGTGGCGAGGAGGACGAGGAGGGCCCCGGCGCCGAAGCCGACGCCGAGGTCGGCCCGGGGGGCGAGGCCGACGGCCGTCTGCCAGGTGGCGGGCAGCGCGCCGCGCCACCACAGGACGGCCAGCCCGCCGACGATGCCGGCCGCGCCGACGAGGAGTGCGGCGGAGCCGGGCAGGGCGGGCCCGGGGCGTTCGGCGAGGCGGGGGTCGGCGGGAGGGGCGGGCCGGGTCGACGGCTCGACCCGGGCCCGCGGCGAACGCGGCACGGGGGGACGCCGTGTGGCGGGCGAGCGGTCCCCGTTGACGGGACGGCGGACGACGGCCGCGGGCAGCCCCGCCGCCGTGCCCGGTTCGGCAGACTCCTGGTCGTCGCGGAAGAGGAGGTGTACGGGGATGGAGGCGGTGGTCTCGTTGGCGATGACGGAGTGGCGGCGGCCGGGGTACGGGGGCGTCTGCGGGGCCGGAGCGGGTGTCGCGGCGGCGGTCGGGGCCGCGGGTACGGGAAGGGGCACGGGCACGGAGAACGTGGCGGAGGCGGTCCGGCCGCCGGGGGCCAGGTCCAGGACGAGGTCCAGCTCGGTGTCGGGCCCGGGATCGTCCACGGGTCCCCCGGCGGGGGCGTCCTGGGTCCCGCGTCCGACCGGGCTCGTCCGGGCGGGCCTCTTTCCGCCCTCGGGCTCAGCCCCGTAGGAGGGGTGCGGGGTCCACTCCGCCGAGGGTTCCGTCCTCAAACGCCGGACGGGCTTGAGGTGGAGGTTCCCGTCGAGCGGCACGGCACGCGCGGGGGCGGGGCGCTCGGGGGTGGCGGCGGGGGTCGGACGGTCGGGGTGCCGGTCCGAGGGCGGCCGGTCCGAGGGCGAGCGGTCCGAAGCCGGGCGGTCCGCAGCAGCGCCATCCGGGTGCCGCCCCGGGGTGGGCCGGTCCGAAGTCGGGCGGTCCGAAGCCGGCCGGTCCGAGGGCGGGCGGTCCGAAGCCGGCCGGTCCGAGGGCGGGGCGAGGTGCAGGCTCACGTTCGGGGGTTCCGCGGCCGTCCGGGGCGGCGTGGGCGGGGTCTTGTCCGTTTCCGGCGGCCGGGACTTGTCCCCGATGGGGCGGAAGAGCGGCGGCGGAAGCCTGTCGCCCGACGGCAGACCACCGCCACCCCCCGACGGCGGCGGAAGCTCGCCGTCGGGGGGCAGGACGCTGCCGCCCTCCGACAGCGGCGCGCTGCTGCCACCGGTCGGCGGGGCCGCCTCCCCGCCCACCCGGCCGAACAGCGGAGGCGGAGGCTCACCCGCCGGTGACCGGGAGTCCCCACCCGCGTGGTCGGACAGCGGAGACGGAAGCCCGGCGTCCAGGCGCGGCGGAGGGTCAGCCTCCGGCGTCGGGGCCGCGTCGACGGCGGAACCGAAGAGCGGGGGCGGGCTCCCCTCGCCCGGTGGGGCGAAGAGGGACGGCGGGAGCTGGTCGCCCAGAGGGTGGGGACTGGGGGTGGAAGTGGGGGTGGGGGTGGGGGTGGGGGTGGGGGTGGGGGTGGGGGTGGGGGTGGGGGTGGTCCGGGGGGTCTGGTCGTCGTTGGGGGTCACCGGTTGCCTATTCCTTTCCGTCACGTCCGTCACGCGAAGAGCCGGCGCCAGGTCTCCGGCCCCGGATAACCGTCGGCCGCTCCGCCGCGCCAGCCCTGGGCCCGCTGGAACGCCTCGACGTTGCGGCGGTCGGCCTCGGTCCAGCGCGGGTCGGGGCCCGACACGTAGTGCTTGCCGTATCCCTTCTTCACCAACTGTTCGCCGAGCCGGTCGACATGGCTGTTGGACTGCCCCGGCTTGAAATAGCCGCGTCCGGGGAACGCGACGGCTGTACCAGGGCTGCCGCCCGCGCCGGTGGCCGGAATGTTCCGTCCGCCGCCGGTCGCCAGCAGGCGCCAGGTGTCCGGGCCCGGGATGCCGTCGGCCTCCTTGCCCTGCCAGCCCTGCGCCCGCTGGAACGCCTGGGTCGCACGCCTGTCGGCCGCGCTCCACCCGGGCCCGGGGCCGACCGCGTAGAAACGCTTGCCACCCCGCTGGACCAGCATCCGGCCGAGCTCGGTGACGTGCGTGTTGTCCGCGCCGGGGCCGAACTGCCCGGCCCCGGGGAAGGCGATGGAGGATCCGGAGCCGGGCGAACCGCCCGTGACCCCCTTGTACCGGTAGGCGACGTAGCGGTCGGAGTTGTTCCAGTACGCCAGGGGCGTCGACTGCTTCCGCGTCTGCGGGCGGGCCTGCTCGTAGGCGACGTACTGAGCGCGCGTGGAGTCGGTCCAGCCGCCGAAGATCGTGACGTGCGAACCCTTGGAGGGGTCGGCCGGGTTGTGGAAGAGGAGGATGTCGCCGGGCTGGAGGTCGGCGCGGGCGATCCGGGTCCCGTAGGCGGCGAGGCTGCCGGTCCACTCGTTGCTGCCGAGGTTCCAGGCCATCGAGACATAGCCCGAGCAGTCCTGGCGGTAACCGTCCGACCAGTACTTCTCCATGCTGTACGGGACCTTCGCGCTCACCCAGCGCTTGGCCCGGTCGATGATGTCGGCCCTGGTCGTCTTCGGCACGGCCGATCCGGCGGACGGCGGGCCCGAGGCGCCGGTGCCCCGCAGCGGCCCCTGTTCACCCTGCGGGGTCGCCGGTTCGGGATCGGCTCCCCCGTCGGCGCGCGGGGGCCCGGGGGCGTGGCCGGCGACCGCGGCCGCCCCCGCGGCTCCGCAGGAGAGGACCACCCCGGCGGCCGTGGCCAGCACCAGGGCGCGGCGCGCACCGTGCGCGGCGGGGTGGCCGCCGCGCCGCACCGGCAGGGCCCGTGCGGCGGAGCGCCGCCGCACGGCGCACCCCGCGCATCCGCAGTCGATGGCGGGTTCGTACTCCTCGAAGACCGGCACAGTCATGCGATTCCCCTCCGCACTCGTCATTCGTCAAGATCTTTGGGCGCAGCCGTAACGGGCGTCAGTCTCTCAACTCTCCTGACATATCGCATTTTGACGGAACAAAGGAAAAAAACGACTATCTGACGGGGCGTGGCGTCCGGTAAATGGTTCGGAGCACCCCTGGGAGTCGGGTAAAGTTCTCCAGGTCAGCAGGCGCCGTTAGCTCAGTTGGTTAGAGCAGCTGACTCTTAATCAGCGGGTCCGGGGTTCGAGTCCCTGACGGCGCACGCACAGTCAAAGCCCTCTCACGTTCAGTGAGGGGGCTTTGATCATTCCCCGTCCGGGATCCGACAACACCCGTTGACCGCACACGCACAGCTACCCACCCGGCACCGGACCGTCACGGATCAGTGACGGAGGGGAGTCGAGTGAGAGGGTGAGCGTCGGCCTCCACTTCGTCACACCCTCTCCACAAGGTGGGGTCAAATCGTACGTATGACCGACAAACAGCCTGTTTCACCCTTGCGATCCCGTTCGGTGTCGGACAATCTGTCTGAGGACCGTCAGGTCCAAGAGGGCTGCTGATCCGTACAGTTGGCGCAGCAGAGCGTGACGTTCCGGTTGTCTGCGCCGCGGGGTGGGGGTCCCGCTCAAGGGCGGACGCCGAGGGGGCATCATGCAACCGGAAGGCTGCCGTTCCATGTCTGTGGGGACGGTGGCCCGCCACCGTGTGCGTGCCCGGTGAAGAACGGGGGCCCACCGCGCACGAAGAGAGAGACCGAACAGCACGCACCAGCATGCGTGCGGGGGGATGTACCCATGACGTCGACGCCGCCAGGCGACCGGCAGGAGAACGACGCTTCCCGGACGACGCAGCTCCGGATACCCGCGGGGCTGCGGGCCGGCGCGGCGCGGCGGCGCGCCAAGAAGGAGCTGCCGCGCTACGACTACGAGCACTACAGCCGGCTCGCCGGACCGCTGACGCAGCCCCCCGCGGGCAAGCCGTACAAGGTCCGGTACCGCTCGCTCATATCGCAGGAGCCGCACCGGGTGCGCGCGGCACTCCTGCTCGGCGCGGCTCCCCTCGTCTCGCTCGGCCTCTTCGCCTGGCTGATGCAGCCCAGCCACTGGACGGACCGCGATCCGAACCTGGACAACGACCTCCTGCTGGTCCTCGACATCGTCATGCTGGTCTCGATCGGTCTGATCGAGCTGTTCCGCACGATGAACGTCCTGTCGAACGCGCACGCCACCCTGGTCGCCCGCGACCCGGTCCCGGTGATCCCGGAGTCCGGCACCAAGGTCGCCTTCCTCACCTCCTTCGTCCCCGGCAAGGAGCCGCTGGAGATGGTGACGAAGACCCTGGAGGCGGCCGTGAAGATCCGCCACCGCGGTCTGATGCACGTGTGGCTGCTGGACGAGGGCGATGACCCGGCGGTCAAGGAGGTCTGCGCCCGGCTCGGCGTGCACCACTTCTCCCGCAAGGGCGTGGCGCACTGGAACCAGGCCAAGGGCCCGCACCGCGCCAAGACCAAGCACGGCAACTACAACGCCTGGCTGGACGCGCACGGCGGCGACTACGACTTCTTCGCCTCGGTCGACACCGACCACATCCCGATGGCGAACTACCTGGAGCGGATGCTCGGCTACTTCCGCGACCCGGACGTCGGCTTCGTCATCGGCCCGCAGGTCTACGGCAACTACGACACCTTCGTCACCAAGGCCGCCGAGTCGCAGCAGTTCCTCTTCCACGCCCTGATCCAGCGCGCGGGCAACCGCTACGGCTCGCCCATGTTCGTCGGCACCAGCAACGCGGTCCGCATCTCGGCGCTCAAGCAGATCGGCGGCCTGTACGACTCGATCACCGAGGACATGGCCACCGGCTTCGAGATCCACCGCCACCGCAACCCGGCCACGGGGAAGAAGTGGCGCTCGGTCTACACCCCGGACGTGCTGGCCGTCGGCGAGGGCCCGACCGCGTGGACGGACTTCTTCACCCAGCAGCTGCGCTGGTCCCGGGGCACCTACGAGACGATCATCGGGCAGTTCTGGAAGGGCTTCGGGACCATGCCGCCCGGCAAGCTCTTCAACTACACGATGATGATCATCTTCTATCCGATGTCGGCCCTGAACTGGATCCTCGCGGCCCTCAGTTGCGCGCTGTTCCTCGGCATGGGCGCCTCCGGCGTGCAGATCGATCCGACGATCTGGATGATGCTGTACGGCAACGCCTCGGCGCTCCAGATCGGCCTGTACATCTGGAACCGCCGCCACAACGTCTCGCCGCACGAGCCCGAGGGCTCCGGCGGTCTGGCCGGCATGGTGATGTCCGCGCTCTCCGCGCCGATCTACGCCCGCTCGCTGATGGACGCGGTGCTGCGCCGCAAGAGCTCGTTCGTGGTGACCCCCAAGGGCGACTCGTCGAGCCCGGACACGCTGTTCGGCACCTTCCGCATCCACCTGTTCTTCATCGTCGTCTTCGGCGCGTCGATGATCTCCTCGTTCTTCCTGGGCCACAGCCACCCCGCGATGATCACCTGGGCCACGCTGGCACTGCTGATCACCGCGGCGCCGATCATCGGCTGGCGGTACACGATCCGTGCGGAGAAGAAGAAGCGCCGGTCGGGCGGCGGATCGCACCGCAGCGGCGGACCGGCCCCGGAGCCGAGGCCCCAGCCCCTGCCCGGTGCGCCGGGCAATGACCAGACCATGCAGATCGCCCGGATCGCCCTTGGGGGACGTAAGAAATGAAGTACCGTCCGAGCCGCCGTACCCGCCGCCTGGCGATCAGTACGGCGGTGGTTCTCGCGCTCGCGGGGGCGAACGGGCCGTGGCTGTACCGCTTCAGCACCGAGCGCTACCACGAGTACAGGATCAACCAGCCGGAGTACAAAGCGGCCAACGGCCACTGGGACTTCCTGGACATCCCCTCCGAGCACCGGATCAACACGATCCACGCGGCGCTGCTGCACACCGGCAAGGTGCTGCTCGTCGCGGGCTCCGGGAACAACCAGAAGAACTTCGACGCGAAGAGCTTCCGTTCGGTGCTGTGGGACCCGAAGACCAACGTCTTCAAGGACATCCCCACGCCCAAGGACATGTTCTGCGCCGGGCACACCCAACTGCCCGACGGCAAACTCCTCATAGCCGGCGGCACCAAGCGCTACGAGAAGCTCCAGGGCGACGTCACCAAGGCCGGCGGCCTGATGATCGTCCACAACGAGGACCCGGACAAGCCGATCACCCTGCCCGCGGGCACCCGGTTCACCGGGAAGGAGAACGGCAAGACGTACGTCTCCAAGGACCCGGTGCTGGTGGAGAAGGCGAAGAAGGTCTTCGACAAGCAGACCGGCGCGTTCCTGCGCAACGACCCCGGGCTCGGCCGGATCTACGTCGAGGCGCAGAGGACCGGCAAGAAGTACGAGACCGGCACCGAGGACAACTACCGGGTGGCGGGCCTGTCCGGCTCGGACACCCGCAACGTCTACGGCATCGCGCAGAAGCTGGCCCTGGACAAGAAGGACTTCCAGGGGATCAAGGACGCCTTCGAGTTCGACCCGGTCGCGGAGAAGTACATACCCGTCGACCCGATGAACGAGGCCCGCTGGTACCCGACGCTGACGACGCTGGAGGACGGCAAGGTCCTCGCGCTGTCGGGTCTGGACGAGATCGGGCAGATCGTCCCCGGCAAGGACGAGATCTACGACCCGGAGACCAAGGAGTGGGAGTACACCGGCATCGTCCGGAAGTTCCCCACCTATCCGGCGGTCTTCCTGCTGAACGACGGCAAGCTCTTCTACTCCGGCTCCAACGCCGGGTACGGTCCGGCGGACGTGGGACGTGACCCGGGCGTCTGGGACCTGTCGACGAACAAGTTCGAGAAGATCCCCGGGCTGAGCGACCCGGACCGGATGGAGACCTCCGCGACCGTGCGGCTGCCCCCGGCCCAGGACGAGAAGTTCATGGTGATCGGCGGCGGCGGGGTCGGCGAGTCGGAGAATTCCAGCGAGAAGTCACGGCTGGTCGACCTCGGGGAGAAGAACCCGCGGTTCACCGACGGCGCGTCCCTCTCCGAGGGCACCCGCTACCCGAGCGCCTCTCTGCTGCCCGACGACTCCCTGCTGGTCACCGGCGGCTCCAGCGACTACCGGGGGCGCGGCGGCTCGGACGTGCTCCAGGCCCGGCTGTACGACGCGGAGAGCGACACGTACAAGAAGGTCGCCGACCCGGCGGTCGGCCGGAACTACCACTCGGGCTCCCTGCTGCTGCCGGACGGCCGGGTCATGATCTTCGGCTCGGACTCGCTCTACTCCGACAGGGCCAACACCCGGCCCGGCGTCTTCGAGCAGCGCATCGAGATCTACACCCCGCCCTACCTCTACCGGGACTCCAAGCCGGAGCTGACGGCCGGGCCCAAGAAGATCGAGCGCGGCGGTACGGGCCTGTTCACCACCCAGCACGCCTCGAAGATCACCTCGGCGAAGCTGATGCGGCCCTCGGCGGTCACCCATGTCACCGACACCGACCAACGCACCATCGCGCTGGAGATGGAGAAGTCGGAGGACGGCATCACCGTCACCGTGCCGGAGAACCGGGCGCTGGTGCCGTCCGGTTGGTACATGCTGTTCGTCACCGACGACCAGGGCACCCCGTCGGAGGGCATGTGGGTGGAGGTGCCCGAGTAGGGCGCGTCGCGCACCTGGCGTACGTGGCGAGGGCCGCGCGCGGGAAGAGGTCCCCTTCCCGCGCGCGGCCCTCGTCGCGTTCCGCCTACTTCGTGGCGGCGGCCAGGCCCAGCGCGTACTCCGGCCACCAGGCGCCGGCCTTCGGGCCGCCCTTGCAGTCGCCGTCGGACTCTCCGGGGCGCTTGATCCACAGGTAGGCGTCGACCCGTTCGTCGCCGGTCCGCGTGGTCGGGGTCTCGCCCAGCGCGCGGCCGGGGGGGTTGCACCAGCTCTCGGCGGGGTCGCCGCCCTCGTAGGGGCCGTTGCCGTTGCGGCTGGTGTCGATGACGAAGGGCTTGTCGCCGATCTTCTCCGACAGCTTCTTGCCGAACTCCGTGGAGACGGCTGTCGTCTGGAAGTTGGAGACGTTCAGCGAGAAGCCGTCCGCCTCGGCGATCCCGGCCCGCTGGAGCGGCTGGTACAGGGCGTCGGGCGACTGCCAGCCCGCGTTGCCCGCGTCCAGGTAGACCTTGGTGGCGGGCTGCTGCTTCAGCCGCTGGATCGCGCCCTTGAGGAGGTCGTAGCGCTCCTCGTGGAACTCCTGGGGCGTGCAGCCGTCGACCAGGTGGAGCAGGGCGTCCGGCTCCAGGATCACGGTGGCGCCGCGGTCCCCGATGCCCTTGGCGACGCTGTCCAGCCAGGTCCGGTAGGCGTTGCCGTCGGAGGCGCCGCCCTTGGAGAACTGGCCGCAGTCGCGGTGCGGGATGTTGTAGAGGACCAGCAGGGCGTCCCGGTCGGCGGCGGCCGCCGCCTCGGTGACGCCCTCGACCTCGGCCTCGGGGTTGTCGGGGCCGATCCACTCGCCGACCGGCTGCCGCGCTATTCTCCGGATCAGCTCGGCGTTCTTCTCGTCGCCGTCCTCGCTGTACGCGGCGACCTGACGGGCCGCGTTGCCGTCGGGGTTGACCCAGTACGGATCCTTGTCCTTGGGCTGCTGCTCGACGGTCGGCGCGCTCTTCTTCTCGTCGCCCTCCCCGTCGCCGGAGCATCCCGCCAGCAGCAGGACCGCTCCGAGCGCCGCCGCCGTACCGGTCGTCCGCAGGCCCGCCGCGCGCCCGCGCGTCCGGGACCGGCCGGTGTAACTGCCGTACATCCACTCCCCCTTGGGTGCACTGCCTGCACTGTTCATCACTGGTTGCACCGATGTGCTGCCGGTCCGATCCATCCTGGCACAGCGGCCGGACGCCCACGCTCCCACCCGTACAACGGTCACACAGGGACACCGGTTCCGGACATCCTGTTCCAAAGTCGGTCATCCGTCCGACGTCTTCCCTCTACAGTGGCGGGCAACCCGACCCGGCCCACCCCTCACCACACCGACCTCCCGTACCGCGCCGGGCGACTCCCGCGGCCGGGCGCACGCGGTCGAGGACCGGCCCGGCCCGCACGCCCCGTGAGAGGCGTTCGGCCGGGCCGGGTTGACGGCGTGACGCCTGGTGCACGTGGTGCGTCGGGTCAGCCGCGGCTTCCGTGGCCCACGGTTTGTACGCGCTCCCCGCCGTCCCCGTCGTTCTGCGCGTCCTGCGCGTCCTGCGCGTCCTGCGCGCCGGTGAGGTAGGCGGAGACGACCACGTTCGCGGTGTAGGAGCGGGTCCTGTGGTCGTACGTTCCGCCGCAGGTGATCAGCCGCAACTCGGCCCGGCCGTCCTCGCGGGGCCCGTAGGCCTTCTGCGCGTCGAAGCGTTCGCGGGTGACGAGCTGGACGTCGTCCACGGTGAACTCCGCGACGCTGCCGTCGGTCCGGGCGACCTCGATCCGGGCGCCCGGCTTCACCGCGCTGAGCCCGTAGAAGACGGCCGGCTTCGTGTCGGTGTCGACGTGGCCGACGAACAGGGCCGCGCCCTTCGCTCCGGGCCGGGCGCCGTCGCCGTACCAGCCGGCGGTCTTCGGCATTCCGTACGGGGGCGGGTCGACGGCACCGTCCCGGTCGAGGCCGCGCGCGATGACGGGGGCCGAGATCCCCACGGAGGGGACCTCGACGCGTTCGGGGGCCGCCCCGTCGAGCGGGTCGTGGGCCGGGGGCAGCTCCGCCCCGAGCGGGCGGCCGACCGCGGCGACGTCGCCGGTGGTGGGCCCCGACAGGCCGCCGAGCCCGCCGCCGGCCTCCCGGCCCCAGATCCACAGACCGAGCAGCAGCACGGCCCAGGTCACTCCGGTGAGCAGTCGCCCGTTGCCTGCCGGGCGGTCCGGGGCTCCCATGTCAGCTGCCGGCCGGGCCGCGGCGCCGGCGCGAGCTGCGCAGGGCGACGGCGACGGCCGCGACGGCCGCGAGCACCAGGCCGATCACCGTGTGCCGGGTGCCGGGGCCCTCGGCCTCGGTGGCCCGTTCGGCGAGGGTGGCGGAGCCTCCGCCGCCCGCCTTGACGGGTGCGGCGGGCGAGGGGCGGTTGTGGTGGACGACGGTGAGGGTGCCGGTCGCCTTGCCCCGCCCGTCCTTGCACGTCACCCAGACGTCGTAGGAGCGGGGTTCGGCGTTGTCCCGGATCCGGGCCTCGGCGAAGAGGCCCTCGTCGTCGGCGGGGCGGAAGCGGGCCTCCGAGGAGAAGGCGTCGGAGTTGCCCGTCGCCTCGCGGCCCTTGCCGCAGACGTCGACCCACAGCTCCACCCTCCCGCCGGGGGCGATGGTGGACGGGGTGACCGAGACGGTGCCGGTGCGCCGGTCGTCGTCTCCGGCCGGGGCGGCCGGGGCGACCGGGGACGCCAGAGCGGCGGGGGCGGGCAAGGCTATGAGTGCGGCCGCCGCTGCGGCACAGAATGTGAGGGGCATTGAACGCATCGTGAACCTCCTACGGGAAGGTTCACGCCTGCGGCGGCGGCCCGCATCCGCAGTCCTCCATTCGAGCGACGCCCGGGCGACGGCTCGAACGGCTGCGGATACGGTCCGCGCAGGTCAGCGGCTGTCCAGCTGCCCGACTACGCGGACTTATCCGCCTTATCCGCCTTGTCCGCCTGCTTGCCCCGGTCCACCTGGTCCGGCAGGTCGATGAGGTCGACCAGGTCGGCGATGGACTCGACGACGTGCGAGGGACCGTACGGGTAGCGGTCGATGTCGGCGACGGACGTCAGCCCGGTGAGGACCAGGAAGGTCTGCATCCCCGCTTCCAGGCCCGCGAGGACGTCGGTGTCCATCCGGTCGCCGATCATCGCGCTGGTCTCGCTGTGCGCGCCGATGGCGTTGAGACCGGTCCGCATCATCAGGGGGTTCGGCTTGCCCGCGAAGTACGGGTCCTTGCCGGTGGCCTTGGTGATGAGGGCGGCGACCGAACCGGTGGCGGGCAGCGGGCCCTCGGCGGACGGGCCGGTCTCGTCGGGGTTGGTGCAGATGAAGCGGGCGCCCGCGTTGATCAGCCGGATCGCCTTGGTGAGCGCCTCGAAGCTGTACGTCCGGGTCTCGCCGAGCACCACGTAGTCCGGGTCGTGGTCGGTGAGGACGTACCCGATGTCGTGGAGGGCGGTGGTGAGGCCGGCCTCCCCGATGACGTACGCCGTGCCGCCGGGGCGCTGGTCGTCGAGGAACTGGGCGGTGGCGAGCGCGGAGGTCCAGATGTTCTCCACGGGCACGTCCAGGCCCATGCGCTTCAGCCGGGCGTGCAGGTCGCGCGCGGTGTAGATGGAGTTGTTGGTGAGGACGAGGAAGGGCAGCCCGGAATCCCGCAGCCGCTTGATGAAGGCATCGGCACCGGGGATCGGGGTGCCCTCGTGGATGAGGACGCCGTCCATGTCGGTGAGCCAGGATGAGATGGGCTTGCGCTCTGCCATGTGTCGGGACTCCTGCCGTACGCACTGCGTGCTGGGGGTGCCCGGACCACGCCGTCCCGGCACCCCCAGCATAATTAAGCAGTCGTGATCTTGACCCCGTCGATCACCCAGTACCAGTTGTTGCTGCCGGTGTAGTGGAACCGGAAGCTCACGTTGGCGGCCCCGGACGGGATGTCCAGGGTGAGCGACTGGGGCTGCGAGATCACGTCGGACGTGTAGCGCTTCACCTCGACGGGCGTTCCGCCGTTCCAGGAGGCGAGGACGCGGGCGCTCTGGCCGCCCTCCTGCCGGTAGAGCGTGGTGAGGCCGAGCGTGACGGTGGACCTGCCGCCGACCGCGTACGCCGGGGTGACGAGCGTGGAGTCGTACGGGCCCGAGGAGGCCTTGTCGTCCCACTCGTCGGAGTCGGCGACCGCGAAGATCCCGCGCGAGCGGACGTTCAGCTCACGGGACTGGTCGCGCTGGCTGCGGCTCCAGAACTCGTCGGTGGCGAAGGACCAGCCGCGCCACTCGGCCACGCCCCCGGTGCCCATCGCGGAGTTCACGACCGACCAGCCGCTGGGCGCGGTGTGGGTCCAGCCGAGGACGCCGGCCGGGATGCCGGTCTCGTCCGCGCGGGCGGCGAGGGAGGGGTACAGGGCCTCGAACGGGTCGGTGGAGCGCTCCTGGATCGGCTTGCCGTCCAGGCCCCAGGCGGGGTCGGGTGTGATGCCGAGCTGCTTGAAGACGGTGGCGGCGACGTCCACGAGGCGGGTGTCGGCGGGGCGGGCGCCGGCCGCGATGCCGGGGCCCTGGGCGAGGACGAAGGTGCGCCGCTCCTCGATCGCGCTGCCGCCGTGGCCGCCGGAGTCGGTGTGGCCGTGGTCGGTGGTGACGATGACGGTCCACCGCTCGGTGGCGTACGAGGGACGGGCCCTGATCGCGGTCAGGAGGCGGCCGAGGTAGCCGTCCTGGACGTCGATCGCCGCGCGGTAGGCGGCGCTGGCGGCACCGGAGTTGTGGCCGGCGATGTCGGTCTGGCCGAAGTAGACGAACAGGACGTCCGGGTTCTGGTTCCGGAGGATCGACTCGGTCTCGGCGGCGATGGTGGCGTCGTGGCCGGTGTAGCCGTCGGCGTCGCCGTCGAGGACGAGCTTGGCGTCGGCGCCCGGGGTGACCGTGCCCTGGGCGTCCAGCGGCTTCCAGTCGACGGCGGCGTAGGTGGAGAGCTGGGGGCGGACCTGGGCGAGGCGGGCGAGGAACCCGGGGTACTTCCCGTAGTTCTTCCCGGCGAAGGAGTTCTCCTTGACACCGTGCTTGTCGGGCCAGACGCCGGTGGCGATGGTCGACCAGCCGGGGCCGGAGGAGGTGGCTGCCATCGGGTTGGCGTACAGCAGCGAGGTGCCGTACGTCCCGTTCGCCATCATCGACTTGAGGTGCGGAGCCTTGGCGGCGGCGATGACGTCGTGGCGCAGCCCGTCCATGCCGACGACGAGCACCTTGTCCTTGCTGGTGCCGTCGGGGAGGGCGGGCACGGCGTACGCGGGGGTGGCGGTGGCGAGGGGGCCGACGGCGGCGGCCGTGGCCGCGGCGGCGGTGGTGGCGAGCACGGAGCGGCGGGACAGGGACCGGGACACGTGATCCTCCAGGACGGAGACGGGTCGGACGGGGCTGGGCTGGGCTGGGCTGGGCTGGGCTGGGCTGGGCTGGGCTGGGCGTGAACGGCCTTCTGGGCCTTCTGGGCCTTCTGAGGCTTTTGGCCTTCTGGACCAGACCCGTTACCTTCGCGAGACAACCGGGTCGGGTCCAGACCTTCGCAGGAATCCGTGGCGGAGAGGTGGCCGGTCAGCTTCCGGTGGCCGACTTCCAGGCGTCGATGTACGTGTCCAGGTTGGCGCCGATGTCCGCCCAGTCGGGCTCGAAGATCTCCACGCCCTCCATCAGCCCGGCCAGTTCGACGGCGTTGGCGTCGGTGGCCTCGATGTCCTTGCGCGCGGCGAAGCCCCCGCCGACGGCGCTGACGTCGCGCTGGGCCTGCTCGGAGAGCATGAAGTCGAGCAGCTTCTTGCCGTTCTCGCTGTGCGGGGCCTTCGCGACGAGGCCGGCGGCGTACGGCAGGGCGAAGCTGGTGGGCTTCCCGTCGCCCTTGGCGGGGAACCAGATGCCGAGGTTGGGCATGTCCTTGGACTGGGCGAAGTTCATCTGGACGTCCCCGTTGGCGGCGAGAAGTTCCCCCTTGTCGACCTTGGGGGCGAGCTTGCCGGTGGAGGCGGACGGGCCGACGTTGTTCGTCTGGAGCTTCTTCAGGTACGCCATGGCCGGCTCCTGCCCGCCGAAGTCGTGCATGGCCTTGATGAGGACGGCGGTGCCGTCGCCCGCGACGCCGGGGGTGGAGTACTGGACCTTCTCCTTGTACGCGGGGTCGAGCAGGTCCTCCCAGGTGCTGGGCGGGTTCTTCAGCTCCTTCTTGTTGTGGATGAACCCGAAGTAGTTGTTCACGACGGACGTCCACTTCCCGTCGGCCGCCCGGTCGGCGCCGTCGACCTGGTCGGCGCCCTTCGGCTCGTACGCGGTGAGGAGGCCCTTGGCGTCGGCCTGCTGGATGAAGGGCGGCAGGGTGACGAGCACGTCGGCCTGGGTGTTGGACTTCTCGCGGACGGCGCGCTGCACCATCTCGCCGGAGCCGCCCTCCACGTACTTCACCTCGATGCCGGTCTTCTTCTCGAAGTCCTTGAAGACCTTGTCGTACCAGCCGTCGCCGTTCTCGCCCTTGAGGCCGTCGGCGCTGTAGACGGTGACGGACTTCTCGTCGGACGCGGCGGAGGAGCCGCCGCAGGCGGTGAGGGTGACGGCGGCGAGGCCGGCCATGGGGAGGGCGAGGGCACGGGCACGGTTGCGGTTGCGGTTGCGGTTGTGGTTGCGCATGGGGTTTCTCCAGGGGAAGTACGGGGCGGGGATCAGCGGTAGGAGGCGCGGGTCCGGATGCGGGAGACGGCGGCCAGGACGAGGAGCGTCGTCGCCATCAGGACCACGGCGAGGGCGGCGCCGGTGAAGAGCGAGCCCCGGTCGGTGGCGGCGAAGATCTGCACCGGCAGCGGGGTCCAGTCCGGCGGGTAGAGCATCATCGTGGCGCTCAACTCCCCCATGGACAGGGCGAAGCAGAGCCCGGCGGCCGAGGTGAGCGAGGGCAGCAGGAGCGGCAGCCGGATCCGCCACAGGACCCGGGCGGGGCTCGCCCCGAGGCCGGCGGCGGCCTGTTCGTACATCGGGTCCAGGCGCCGGATCGCGGCGGCGACCGACTGGTAGGCGAACGCGGTGACCAGGACGGTGTGGGCGAGGATCACGATCCAGCGCGTCCCGTTGAGCAGCACGGGCGGCTGACTGTAGGCCACCAGCACCGCGAGGCCGACGACCACCGGGGGCACGGCGACCGGCAGGATGAACAGGGCGTCCAGAAGCCGCTTCCCGCGTTTGCGGAGAGAGGCGGCGGCGAGGGCGGCCCAGCCGCCGAGGACGAGCGCCAGCACGCTCGCGGCCACGGCCGTGACCAGGCTGGTGGTCAGCGCCTGGAGGGAGTCGCCGCTCGTCGCGGCGGAGTAGCGCTCGACGGTGGGTCCGGAGGGGAAGGCGCCGGACCAGTTGGTGGCGAGGGACGCGGCGAGGATGACGAGCAGCGGCACCGCGAACAGAGGGACGAAGAGGAGGAGGAAGACGGCCCAGGTGGCCCACTTCCCGGCCCGGCTATGCACCAGCACGACGGCTCACCACCCGGTAGAGGCTGTAGAGGCCCACGGAGATCGCGATGTTGACGACGGCGACGACGCAGGCGGCCGGGTAGTCCGACTCCAGGATCGCCTTGCTGTAGACGAGCATCGGCAGGGTCGTCACGTCCTTCGCCCCGGTGAACAGGACGATCCCGAACTCGTTGAGGCACATCACCAGGACGAGGCTGCCGCCCGCCGCGAGGGCCGGGAGCGCCTCGGGCAGGATGACCTGCCGGATGATCCGGACGGGCCCGGCGCCGAGCGAGGAGGCGACCTCCAGCTGTCCGGTGTCGAGCTGGGAGAACGCGGCGAGCAGCGGGCGCATCACGAACGGCGTGAAGTAGGTGATCTCGGCGAGCAGGACGCCCCAGGGGGTGGTCAGGAAGTGGAAGGGCCCCTCGGCCGCCCCGGTGACGTCGGTCCAGAGCCCGTTGGCCATCCCGACGGAGCCGTAGATGAACAGCAGGGCGAGCGTGATGAGGAAGGACGGGAAGGAGAGGAACACGTCGACGAACCGGGCGACCGCCTTCCCGCCGGGGAACGGGACGAACGCGATGACCAGCGCGAGGACGAACCCGAGGACGAGGCATCCCACGGTCGAGCCGACGGCGAGCCACACGGTGGTGGTGAGCGCGTCACGGAAGGCCTCGGAGGCGAAGACGTCGGCGTACGGGTCGAGCGAGACGCCGCCCTCGTCGGGGGTGACGGACTGCTGGACGACGAGGGCCAGCGGGTAGAGGAACGCGAGCGCGAGGACGGCGACGGGCGGCAGCGCCCAGACCCAGGCGGGGACGGAGCGGGTCCGCGCGGGGGCGGGGCCGGGGGCCGTGCCGGGGGACTTCCCGGTGGCGGAGGTCGCTGTGGCGGGGATGCCGGGGGCGGAGGCGGGTGCGGGCGTGGCTGTGGTCATGCGGCGACTCCCGCCGGTTCGCTCGCCCCGGCTGTTCCCGCCGCACCCTCTGTTCCCGCCGCACCCTCTGTTCCCGCCGGGAGCAGCACCGCGTCCTCGGGGGCGAAGTGCAGGGTGACCGGGTCACCGAGGGCCGGGGGCTCGCGCAGTTCGCGGAGGTCGGCCATGAGGCGGTGGCCGTCGACGTCGGCGTGGACGCGGTGGGTGGAGCCGCGCCACTGGACCTCGGTGACGCTTCCGGTGAGCGCGTTGGGCCCGTCGCCGAGGCCGACCAGGTGCGGCCGGACGCAGAGGGTCGCGCCGGCCCCGGGGGCGGCGGTGTCGGTGGGGACGGTGAGCGCGTGGCCGCCGAACTCGACGGCTCCGTCCGCGGTGACCGTGACCGGGAGGAGGTTGGCGTTGCCGACGAACGAGGCGGTGAACTCCGTACGGGGGCGGCGGTAGAGCTCCTGGGGAGTGCCGCAGTCCTGGAGACGGGCCCGGTCCATGACGGCGATCCGGTCGGCGAGGGTGAGTGCCTCGACCTGGTCGTGGGTGACGTACAGGATGGACACGTCGGGCAACTCGCGGTGCAGACGCGCCAGTTCGGCGAGCATTCCGGAGCGGAGCCGGGCGTCGAGGGCGGAGAGCGGTTCGTCGAGGAGCAGGACGCCGGGGCGGATGGCGAGCGCGCGGGCGATGGCGACGCGCTGCTGCTGGCCGCCGGAGAGTTCGCGCGGGTGGCGATCCGCGTACGCGGCCATGCCGACGAGTTCGAGGGCCTCGGTGACCCGGCCGGGGATCTCCGCCTTCGGGGTGCGGTGGGCCTTCAGCCCGAAGGCCACGTTGTCCTTGACCTTGAGGTGCGGGAAGAGGGCGTAACTCTGGACGACCATGCCGATGCCGCGCCGGTGCGGAGGCAGGGCGGTGACGTCCCGGCCGCCGAGGAACACCCGCCCGGAGGCGGGCCGGACGAACCCGGCGACGGCGCGCAGGGCGGTGGTCTTGCCCGAGCCGGACGGCCCGAGGAGGGCCATCACCTCGCCGGGTTCGACGGTGAGGTCGAGCCGGTCGAGGACGACGTTGCCGCCGTAGGCGACGGTGACGCCCTCGAAGCGGATGCCGCTGGGTGCGGCGGGGGCGGTCCGACCGGCGCCGCGCCCACCGGCGGCGGGGGCCGGGGCGCTCACGCCTCGGCCCGCGCGATGAGGTCGGGCAGCTCCGCGACGGACCCGAGGACGTGGGTCGCGCCGTGCCGGGTGAGCTGGTCCGTGTCGTGGGCGCCGGTGAGGACCCCGGCGACGATCCCGGCGCCGGAGCGTATGCCGCTGAGCATGTCGTAGGAGGTGTCGCCGGCCACCACGGTCCGCCGGACGTCGTCCACGGCCGCGGTGCGCAGGAACGCGGCCAGCACCATGTCCGGGAAGGGCCGGCCCCGGCCGCCCGCGTCGGCGGGGCAGAGGGTGAGCGGGACGAGGTCCTGCCAGCCGAGGGCGGCGAGGATGGCGTCCTGGGTGGTGCGGGCGAAGCCGGTGGTCAGGACGACGGTGCGGCCCTCGGACGCGAGCCGTTCGATGGCCTCGCGGGCGCCGGGGAGCGGGGCGATGCGGCCGCCGTCGACGAGTTCCCCGTACGCCTCCTCGAAGGCGATGTTGGCCTGCTGGGCCCTTTCCTCGCCGTCTTCGCCGGCGAAGAGGTGCCGGAAGACGGTGATCTTGGATTCACCCATGGTGGCGCGTACGTAGGCGAGTTGCCGGGCGTGCTCGTCGGATCCGGGCCGCACGCCGAGGCGTTGGGCGGCCGCGGAGAAGGCCTGCTCGACGAGGCCGCCGTCGGCGACGGTGGTCCCGGCCATGTCGAGGACGACGAGGCGGTAGGGGTCGCGCGTGATGTCGGTCGGGGAAGTCATGTGGTTCACCAGCCCAGTTGGTCGGCGGTCGTTTCGGCGATGGCGGGCGAGCACGTCATACCGCGCCCGCCGGGTCCGGTGACGAGCCAGACCCCGTCGCGCACCTGCTGCCGGTGGACGACGCGTGAGGTGTCGGTGCACTGGGCGTAGACGCCGGCCCAGCGGTGGCGGACACGCGGCAGCGGGCGGCCGAGGAAGGCCTCGACGACCCTGGTGAGGTGCTCGTACGGCTCCTCGACGGTGTCGAAGGCGAAGGGGTGCTCGTACTCGTGGGTGTCGCCGATGGTCAGCCCGCCGTCGCGGCGCTGGACCATGAGCAGTTGCATGCGGTGCTCGGCGGCGATCGGATCCTGGGCCTGCCCGGCGTTGAGCGCGTCGAGCGCCTCGCCCCGGTAGGCGGGGTAGTAGCGGAAGCTGTCGGCGTCGGCGACGGAGGTGGTGAGCGGCTCGCCGAGCGGGTCGGTCTGCATCATCTGGAGGCGGACGCGACGGACGGGCAGCTCGGGCCCGGCGAGTTCGCGGATCAGCCCGCCGAGCCAGGCACCGGTCGCGAGGACCACGGCGTCACCGGTGTGGACGTCGCCGTGGTCGTCGCGCACCGAGGCGGTCCCGACGACCTCACGCACTTCGCGGCCGCCGAGGTAGCTGTACCGGCCGGATGCCAGCAGATGTTCCTTCAGGGCGAGTTGGGCGGTGCGGGGTTCGACCGCGGCGTCCCGCTCGCACCACAGCGCGGCGGTGAACGCGCCACGCAGGGCGGGGTTGAGTGCCCGGGCCTCGTCGGCGGTGAGAAGCTTGTAGCCGCGCGCCGCCGCGTCGGGCCGGGCGACGGCCGCCTCGGCGACGGCGACCTCGCGTGCGGTGCGCAGCGGGGTGAGCGAACCGCAGGCCCGGAAGCCGAGTCCGGGCACCCGTTCCCCGACCGCCTCCCACAGCTCACGGGCGCGGAGGGCGGCCTCCAACTCCTCGCCACCGGCCCGGCCGCTGACCCATATCTGTCCGAAATTGCGGAGGGATGCCCCGCGCGCCTCGCTCTCGCGCTCGATCTGTACGACCTCGTGGCCGCGGCTGACTGCGTGCCAGGCGTGCATGGTTCCCACCACGCCGGCTCCTACGACGATGACTCTCACGCCGGACACGCTCCTCGGGGCGGGTGTCCCGCACGCGTCCGTTCACCGACGGGACGGTGAACGACCTCGCAAGTTTGGACCAGACCCGTTATGTTTACGTGACCTTCAGGGCGGTGCGGGGAAGCGGTGCGGGGAAGCAGGGAACGAGCCCTCTCAGTTCCGCTCCGCAGCTCCCAGCTCCCCCTCGGCCCTCAGCCCCCTCCCCATCTGCTCTCAGCTCCGGTCCTCGCCTCGCAGATGGGCGGAGAAGGAGAAGCGATCACCCCGGAACAGGGTCCGTACGCGCTCCAGCGGGCGGCCGCCGGCGTCCCGGGACAGCCGGTGGATCAGGAGCATCGGCAGGGCGGGCGGGGCCCCGATGAGCAGGGCCTCGCGGGGGGTCGCGAGCACCGTCTCGATCCGCTCGTCGGCGTCGCCGAAGGCGATTCCGAGGCGGTCGCGGAGGTAGGCGTAGAAGGAGGAGTCCGGGTCGAAGGCCGTGTCCAGATCCGGGACCCGGGCGACGCCGACGTACGTGCTCTCCAGGCCGACGCGCTCGTCGTCGGCGAGCAGCACCCGCTCCAGGTGCCAGACCGGCTCGCCCCGCTCGACCGCGATCTCGGCGGCGAGCGCCTCGGGGCAGGGGAAGCGGTCCAGGCCGATGAGGTGGCGGCCGGGCCGACGGCCCTGGCGGCGGACGCCCTCGGTGTAGCTGGCCAGGGAGAGCGGCTGCTCCAGCTTGGGCCCGGCGACGACCGTGCCGCGCCCCTGTCGACGCAGCCGCCCCTCCAGGAGGAGTTCGCGCAGGGCCTGGCGGACGGTCTCGCGCGCGACCTCGTGCCGCTGGGCCAGCTCCCGCTCGGTGGGCAGGAGCCCGCCCTCGCCCAACTCGTCCAGCAGCACCGCGATTCGGGCCTTGACCGCGTAGTACTTCGGGATACGGCCGTGCTCCGGGATGCCGGAGCGGATCGGTGCGCCAGGTGCCTGGTCGTTCGGGTAGTCCACGGCCCGATGGTTGCAGACGCGGGTGAACGGACGGCGCTACGGTCTCCGCCGCGACCGGTCAGTCGGTGGTGCGGCGGAAGCGGCGGGCATGCCGCACCAGAGCCACCCCGCCGATCAGCAGCGCCCCGGCGGCGGCCCCGGTCCAGGCCAGTGACTCCGTTCCGGTGCGGGCGAGTTCGGGGAGCGGGTGGCCCGGGCGGTCGCGGGGCGGGCGTCCGGGGCGGTCCTCGTCGGCGCCCCTTCCCTCCTCCCCGGTTCCAGGGCGGGTCGGCGGCCGGGAGCCGGGGTCGCGTTCCGGGGACGGGTCCCGGCCCGTGCCGGGGTCGGTGCCGTCGCCCGGGGCCGTTCCGGTGCCGTCGCCCGGATCGGTGCGGGTGCCATCGCCCGGGTCGGCGCGTTCCGGATCGGGACGTTCCGACCGATGACTGTCCGGCTGCGGGCGCTCCGCCCGGGGCCGCTCAGGCCGGGGCTGCTCGGACCGGGGCCGCTCGGGCCGGGGCTGCTCGGACCGGGGCCGCTCGGGCCGGGGCTGTTCCGGTTCGCGGATGCCGCCCGTGGCGCCGTCGACGATCACGAAGGGGTAGTTCTCCGACTCCCCCACCCATTCGCCGTCCTCGCGCCCACCGCCCTTGGCCTTGTCCTGGTGGCGGCGCTGGACGACGGCGGCGTGGGCGGTGACCGGACCGGGAGCGGTGTCGGAGGTGAAGGCCATCCGCACGCGTACGGAGACGGTTTCGCCGGCGGGAACGGTGAACCCGAGGAACTCGTCGGCGGAGCTGTCGGTACCGGTGCTGTCGCTACCAGCGCCGGTGCCGGTGCCGGTGCCGGTGCCGCTCGACGTCCCCGCCTCGCCTTCTTCCCCACCCCCCGCCTTCTCGCGCCTGCCGTCCCGCCCGCCGCCGAAGACGCCGATCTGCTCGTCGCGGTCGGTGCTCTCCCAGGTGACCCGGTGTTCGACGTCGGGGCGGCCGGGCTCGGAGAACTCCAGCTGGATCTGGTCCGACGTCAGCCTGCGGTCGCGGTCGGCGAGGACGAGGACGGGGTGCAGCGCCCGGCAGGACGTGTCGGTGGTGTTGGTGAGGTCGAGGAACCAGGTGCCGTAGCCGCCGCCGGAGGCGTATCTGTCCGGGGCGTCCTGGATCCGGGTCTCGATGGGGAAGTCCTTGGCGTCCGGATCGCCACAGACGGGCTGCCGGTCGGCGGCTAAGGAGGCGGGTAGGGACGCGGCCGGCAGGGCGGCGGCCTGCGGGCCGCCCAGGAGCGCGGCGGGCACCGTGATCCCGGCGGCCAGCCCGAGGGCGGCGAGCGCACGGGCGTCACGCAGCCGTGCGCAGGAGGTGGGAGGCATGGAGGTCACCCTTCACTGCTCGCGGACGACCGGGGCGGGGGCCTCGGAGGTGGCCTCCGACACCACCACGCGCGCGCGGACTCTAGAGAGTCGACATGCCGACTTGATTCATAGGATCACCCGACTGCTCCCCGTCCCGCACCTCTACCTTTACCTTGCTCGCCCCGCCCCTACCCTGCTCGCGCCTCCCCGCCTCGCCCCTACCCTGCTCGCCCCGTCTCGCCCGCCGCCTTGCTCGCCCGCCCGACTCCCGCACCCGGCTCCCCGACCCGCCCGAAGACCGGCGCGAGCACCAGTTGCGCCGCGCCCTCCGCGACCGGCCGGTCGCCGCCCCGGGCGACCGTGACTCTCACGCCCGCGCCCGCCCCGCCCCGCGCGGCCCTCTCCTCGATCACGGCCCGGACGCCCCGTACGTACGCGTCCTCGTCGGCGGCCACCGTCCTGCCGCCCAGGACCACGCGGTCGACGCCGAGCAGGCCGACCAGGTTCGCCGCGCCCGCGCCCAGGACCCGGGCGGCCTCCCCCCGGTCGCCGCGCGCCTCGGCTGCCAGGCACAGCGCCTCGATGCAGCCGCGCCCGCCACAGCCGCAGAGCGGGCCGTCCAACTGGAGGGTCTGGTGGCCGAATTCGCCCGCCCCGGTCCGCGCGCCCCGGTGCACCTCGCCGCCGAGGACCAGGCCCGCGCCGAGCCCCGTACCGAGGTGGAGGTAGGCGAAGTCGCCGCGCGGCTCGTCGAGCGTCAGGGCCAGGGCGAGGGCGGCGGCGTTGGTGTCCTTGTCCAGCACCACCGGCAGCCCGGTCCGTTCGGCCAGGGCGGCGCGCAGCGGGTATCCGTCCCACTGCGGGAATCCGGTGACCCGGCGCAGGACGCCGTCCCGGTGGTCCAGCGGGCCGGGCACGGCGACGCCGACGCCGAGCACCGGTTTGTGCGGTTCGGCCGCGCACAGGTCCCGTACCGCGTCCGCCGCCTCCGCGAGGACCCGGTCCGCCGGAGCGCCGAGGTCGAACGGTGCGCGGGTGACCGCGACCGGCCGGCCGGCGAGGTCGACCAGGACGGCGGTGAGCCCGTCGCGGTCCAGGTGCAGGCCGACGGCGAACTGCGCGTCGGGGACCAGCCGCAGCACGGTGCGCGGCTTGCCGCCGGTGGAGGGGCGCAGACCCGCGCCGGCGGCGAGTCCGTCCTCCCGCAGCCGGGCGGTGATCTTGCTGACGGCCTGCGGGGTGAGGCCGGTGCCCTCGGCCAGCTCCAGCCTGCTGATGCCCTCCGTCCCGGCGGCCCGCAGCAGATCCAGCACCAGCGCGGCGTTGTGGTGGCGCAGCGCCGGCAGACCCACCCCGGCCTGCGTCTTCGTACGGCTCCCGTTCACGGTTCGCTCCTCTTCACCGCCCCATTGTGCCGGTCGCTTGCACTTTGGCAACAGCGTTGCTTAAGTGGATCGCATGACCTCCAACGCCCCCAACGCCTCCGACGCCCCGCTCCGCGTCGCCCTCGTCGGCTACGGCCTGGCCGGCTCCGTCTTCCACGCCCCGCTGGTCTCCGCGACCGGCGGGCTGGTCCTCGACACGGTCGTCACGTCGAACGAGGAGCGCCGGGCCGAGGCCCTCGCCGCGTTCCCCGACGTCCGCCTCGCCGCCTCGCCGGACGAGCTGTGGGAGCGCGCCGACGAGCTGGACCTCGTCGTGATCGCCACCCCGAACAGGACGCACGTCCCGCTGGCGACGGCCGCGCTGAAGGCCGGGCTTCCGGTGGTCGTGGACAAGCCGGTCGCCGGGACGGCCGCCGAGGCGCGCGAGCTGGCGGCCCTCGCCGAGGAGCGCGGGCTGCTGCTCTCGGTCTTCCAGAACCGCCGCTGGGACAACGACTTCCGCACCCTGGCCGGGCTGATCGCCGAGGGCGAGCTGGGCGAGGTGCAGCGCTTCGAGTCCCGGTTCGAACGCTGGCGGCCGCAGCCGAAGGGCGGCTGGCGCGAGTCGGGCGACCCGGAGGAGATCGGCGGCCTGCTGTACGACCTGGGCAGCCATGTCGTCGACCAGGCGCTGGTGCTGTTCGGCCCGGCCGTCCAGGTGTACGCCGAGTCCGACGTACGGCGTCCCGGCGCGGCGGCGGACGACGACACGTTCATCGCGATCACCCACGTCGGCGGGGTCCGCTCGCATCTGTACGTCAGTGCCACCACGGCCCAGCTCGGCCCGCGCTTCCGGGTGCTGGGCTCGAAGGCGGGCTATGTGAAGTACGGCCTGGACCCGCAGGAGGCGGCCCTGCGCGAGGGCCTGCGCCCGGTGGCCGGTGAGCCGTGGGGCGAGGAGGCTCAGGAGCTGTGGGGCTGCCTCGGCTCCGGGGAGTCCCCGCTGACCGGCGGCGGCGACCCGGTCCGTACGCTGCCCGGCGACTACCCCGCGTACTACGCCGCCGTCGCCGCGGCGGTGCGCGGCACCGGCCGGAACCCGGTCACCGCGCTCCAGGCCGCCGCCGCGCTGGACGTCCTGGAGGCCGCCCGCCGTTCGGCCCGCGAAGGCGTCTCCGTCACCCTCCTCCCCCATCACGACGAGGACCAGCGGGCGAAGGAGCAGCGCGCATGAGCACCGCATCCCCCACTCTCTCCGAGCTGATCGCCCAGGAGCGCCGGCTCACCCTCCCGCACTTCTCCTACGACGACGCGTTCGCGCTGGGCAGCCTGCTGGTCGCGCTGGCCCGGGAGCGGCAGGCACCGGTCGCGATCGACATCCGGCGCGGCGCGCAGCAGCTCTTCCACGCGGCGCTGCCGGGTTCGAGTGCGGACAACGACGCGTGGATCGACCGCAAGCGCAAGGTCGTCGAGCGGTACGGCGAGAGCTCGTATCTGGTGGGCACCCGGTTCCGGGCGAAGGGCACGACGTTCGAGGAGTCCTCGCGCCTGGACCCGGACACGTACGCGGCGCACGGCGGTTCGTTCCCGATCGCGGTGGAGGGCGCGGGCGTGATCGGCTCGGTCACGGTGTCCGGGCTGCCGCAGGCCGAGGACCACGCGATGGTGGTCGAGGCGCTGGAGCGGTTCACGGCGGCGCCGGGCGACTGAGGAGCGTGCGGACGGGGCCGGGGGCGCGGTCACAGCGCTCCCGGCCCGCTCCGGCTTACGCCCCCTTCAGCTCCTGCCGCTGCCGGCCGAGCCCCTCCACCTCCAACTCCACCACATCGCCCGCCCTCAGGTACGGCTTCGGCTCGGGCTGCCCCATCGCGACCCCGGCGGGCGTACCGGTGTTGATCACGTCGCCCGGGTAGAGCGTCATGAAATGGCTGAGGTAGCGGACGACCTCGCCGACCGGGAAGATCTGCTCGGCCGTGGTGCCGTTCTGCTTCAGCTCGCCGTTGACCCAGAGCCGCAGCGGCAGGGCCTGCGGGTCGGGCACCTCGTCGGCGGTGACCAGCCAGGGGCCCAGCGGGTTGAACGTCTCGCAGTTCTTGCCCTTGTCCCAGGTGCCGCCGCGCTCGATCTGGAACTCGCGCTCGGACACGTCGTGCGCCGTCGCGTACCCGGCGACGTGCGCGAGACCCTCCTCCGCCGTCTCCAGGTAGCGGGCGGTGCGCCCGACGACGACGGCCAGCTCGACCTCCCAGTCGGTCTTGCGGCTGCCACGCGGCACCAGGACCGTGTCGTCGGGCCCGACGACGGTGTCGGGGGCCTTGAAGAACAGGATCGGCTCCGCCGGAATCTCCGCACCCGTCTCGGCGGCGTGGTCGTGGTAGTTCAGCCCGATGCACACGATCTTGCCGATGCGCCCCAGCGGCGGGCCGATCCGCAGCCCCGTCGCGTCCAGGGCGGGCAGCACGCCGGGCGCGTCGGCGGCCGCCCGTACCCGGGCGAGCGCGGAAGCGTCGGCGAGCAGCTCGCCGTCGATGTCGGGGACGATCCCCGACAGATCACGCAGAGTCCCGTCGCGGTCGAGAAGTGCGGGGCGCTCCGCGCCCGCCGTACCCACTCGAAGCAGCTTCAACGGTCCAACTCCTCTTGGTCGAGGTGGTGGCCCTCCGGCGGGTTGCGGCCGACGGAGGACTTGGTCGATCGTCCAAGAGATGCGATCACTCCGCAAGACCTCGTTCACACACTGGACCGGCGTGGTGGACGGGCCGATTACGCCGCCGTGGCCATGGCGCTGCCGGCGACCGGCAGGTCGCGGTACAGCCAGGCCCGCTCGACGGCGGTCCAGGTGGTCGTGGTGACGACGTACAGGGCGGCGGCCAGCGGCACGACGGCCACGGTGATCAGCGTGAAGAACGACATCAGCGGCATCACCTTCGCCATCGCGCCCATGCCGGGCACGGCCTGTCCGTCCGGGCCCGCGGCGGGCGTCATCGGGTTGGCGGCCAGCTGCCGCTTGGTGCGTCCGTAGTTGAACGTGGCGACGGCGGTGACGATCGCGAAGAGCCCCAGGTAGACCCATCCCTGCGCACCGAACATCCCGCCGTCCGCGAGCGCGTCGTGCCAGCGCCCGCCGAGCGGTGCGCCGAGCAGGTCGTGGCTGAGCAGCGCGTTGGGCTCGCCGCCGATGGAGCTGCTGGAGAACAGGTGGTAGAGCAGGAAGAACGCGGGCATCTGGAGCAGGCTCGGCAGGCAGCCGGAGAGCGGCGACACCTTCTCGGCGGCGTGCAGCTCCATGATCGCCTTCTGCATCCGCTCCGGGTTCTTGCCGTGCTTCCTGCGGAGTTCGGCGATCTGCGGCTGGAGCCGGCCGCGGGCCTTCTGGCCGCGTGCGGCGGCCCGCGACAGAGGGTGGACGGCCAGCCGGACGAGCGCGGTGAACAGGACGATCGCGGCGGCGGTGGACGCGGTCTGGAAGAACGGCTGGAGCAGGTCGGCGAGGGAGCCGACCAGGCCGGCGAAAGCGGACATGAAGGCGGACATGGGTGAGCCCTCCGGGGGTCTCGTCGTGCCGGGAGGTACCTGCGAGGAGGTACGGGGTGATCACTCGGCATGACGACCGGCGCGGGACGCACCGCCCGCACGGGACGTACGTACGCGGGAGGCGTGAGAGGCCCGGGAGGTACGTACGGGAAGGCGTGCGGGAGAAGGAGGTGCGGGGTTCGCTACGCGGCGGCCGTCAGGAGGGCGCGCCCGGGCGCTCGGGGCCTGGTGCGGCCCCGGGCGTCGGGGTCGCGTTGCGGGAGGAACGCGGTGCGCTGCTCCCGGTCCCTGATGGCCGTACGGACCCGGGTGCGGGGCACCGGGGGCGCGCAGCGGGCGCTGATGACGGAGCAGGCGAGGAGCGCGGAGCCGGCGGCCGCGGTGGCGGCGAGCGCGACGGCGGCGGAGAGGCTGCCGCCCTCGGCGAGGAGGACCTCGGTGAGGAAGAGGACGAGGAGTCCGGCGGGCCGGAGCAGCCGGGCGAAGGCACGGCGCAGGGTGTTGGCGTCCCTCACGGTGTGCACCTCCTGCCCCTTCGTCAGCGCCTCCGCGTGAGGCTCATCGCCGCCGTACGTGCATGCGTACGGCACTCCATTCGTTATACACGATGATCGGATGCGCTTCGGGCGCTCCGGGCGCTCCGGGCGGTGGCGAGGGGCTCGTCCTCCTCCCCCACCGGATCATGGGCCAGCACCTCGGCGTCGGGCCGCGGGTCCGCGTCGCGGGGCCCGGCGAAGGTGACGGCGAGCGCGACGGCCAGATTGGCGGCGAGGGCGACGAGCCCGGCGTTCACGCCCCCCAGCGGATCGTTCCCGCTGAAGACGAGGACGCAGACCACCGCGACGCCCACGATCAGCCCGCTGAACGCGCCCCGGAAGGTGAGCCGCCGCCAGACCAGGGCGAGGAGCACCATCGGGAGCAGCTGCGCCATCCCCTCGTACGAGATGAGGGAGAGGCGTACGAGGGTGTTGGGCGCGGTGTACGTGAGGAGCAGCGCGAGTGCGCCCGCGACGACCACGACGACCTGGGCGGCGGACTTCTGCCGCTCGGCGAGACGCGGCACGAGCGACAGCACGCTGCGCCCCCACATCGTCCCGATGACCAGCATGAACACGGCCATGGGCACGATGGAGGAGAGCCCCGCGGCGACCCCGATGACGCCGACCGCCCAGGCGGGCAGCGAGTCGACGACCAGCTTGAACAGCGCGAGGTTCGACTCCGCTCCGGCCAGCCCCGGCACCACGAACAGGGCGGCGAGGCCGAGCAGCATCGGGACGAAGAGCAGGACGTTGTACGCGGGCAGGTACATGGCGTTGCGGCGCAGCGCGTCGGCGTTCCGGGCCCCGAGGTATCCGGCGACGGTGGTCGGGAAGATGACGACGGTCAGCGAGTTCAGGAAGGTGGTGCTGATGAACCACAGCTCCCCGAGCCCGCTCCCGTCACCGCCCCCGCTCCCGCCGCCCCCGTGTCCCGGCAGGGTCAGCCAGTCGCTCTTCTCGGTGACGAGCCGGTCGAGGAAGGGCCCGTACCCGTCGAAGTAGTGCAGCGGGACGTACAGCGCGAGGAACCCGAGGGTGGCGATGACCAGGACGTCCTTCAGCACGGACACCCAGGCGCTGCCGCGCAGCCCGCTGACCACGACGAAGCCGGTGGTGACGGCGAAGGCGACGAAGTAGGCCCAGTTCAGGCTGACGGCCCCGTAGGAGATGACGGAGAGGACCACCCCCATGCCGGTGATCTGGAGCTGGATGTACGGCAGCAGGAAGACGGTGGCCAGCACCGCGACCACCGCGCCGAGCCAGGGCCGGCCGAAGCGGTGGGCGACCATGTCGGTGATCCCGACGAGGCCGTGCCGGCGGGCGTACCCCCAGAGCATCGGCCCGACGACGTACCCGATCGCGTAACCGCAGGACATGTACGCGACGACGTACAGGACGGGCGACCCGTAGTTGTAGCCCCAGCCGGCGGCCCCCAGATAGCTGAAGCTGGTGTAGCCCTCGCCCGCCATCAGCACCCAGATGAAGACGGGCCCCAGACTCCGCCCGCCCACGGACCACTCGGCGAGCCCGCCGCCTTTGCCGCGCCCGCGCAGGGCGAGGAGGCCGAGGGCGACGGTGGCGACCATGAAGACGGCGAAGACGGAGGTGGCGACGACGGCGTTCACCGGCGGTCCCCTCTCCGCGCGAGCCACACGGCGACGGGGGTGAGGAGGGTCGCCCCGAGAAGCCACACGAAGAGGAAGGGCACGCCGAACACGAGGGGGGTGACCCGGTTCACGAACGGCAGCGCACCGAGGTACAGGACATAAGGGACGAGCAGCCACAGCAACTGGGGGCGTCGTCTGATCACTCCGGGCACCCAGGGACCCTACGCCCCCCGATGCCCGGCGTCTCCGTCACCGCGGGCGCATCGAGGTGAGCTTCCCCCAGACGATGAGCCGGTAGCGGGAGCTGAACTCGGGCGTGCAGGTGGTCAGGGTGAGGTAGTAGCCGGGCGCGCTGTAGCCGACGGAGGTCGTGATGTTGCTGCGCGGCACGGGCGCGATGACCCCGCTGTCCGACGGCGCGGTCCGCGCGAGGCGTCTGCCGACGGTGTACGTGTAGACGGCGTCCCGGGTCTCGACGGTGATCCGGTCCCCGTTCCGCAGCCGGTCGATGCGCCGGAAGGGCTCGCCATGGGTGTTGCGGTGCCCGGCGAGCGCGAAGTTCCCGGCCTGCCCGGCCTGCGCGGTGCGGGCGTAGTGCCCGACGTACCCCCGGTCGAGCACCCCGCCCTTGCTGGTGCCCTCGGCGACGGGTGCGGTGAGCCCGATCCGGGGGATGCGCAGCACGGCGTACGCCTGGTCCCAGCGGGGTGCGGACCCGGTGCGGGCAGGGGCGCCGGACGCCCCCGGTCGTGGAGCCGGCGCGGCCTCGGCCCCACGACCGGGGGCCGAGGGGCGGGGGCTCCCTTCCCGCGCACCGGCGTCGCCGTCGACGCCCTCCGGAGCGAGCGGCTCGTCCCACTCCCGTTGCAGGGTCTGCACGGTGCGCCCGGCCTCGGCGCGGGCCTCGCGGTTGGTCCACCACAGCTGATGGGCGACGAGGAGCAGCAGCACGACGCCGAGGGTCACGACGAACTCGGCCGACACCCACAGCCCCCGGGCGAGGAGACGTGCCGCACCGCCCCCGCCGCTTCGCACGGCCGACCGGCGCCGAACCCCTCGCCCCCGTCCCGGCACGGCTCCCCACTCCCGCGGCATCGACGTCACCTCTCCTCTCCGCCTCGGCGGGCACGGCCCCGTACGGCGGGCACGGTCCCGTACGGGCATGGGCGCACGACGACCCCGCACGGGCATGGGGCGCACCGCGACGCCGTACGGGCATGACGCGCACGGCGACCCCGTACGGGCATGGCGCGCACGGTAGGGGCAAACCTCACAACTCTCCAGACTTCTCCCCCTCCTCATCCCCTCTTCTCATCCCCGCCCTCTCCTCCACGCCGTCGCCGTCCGGCAGTACCGTGTGGTCCATGCGCCCCGACACGCCTGCCGACCACACCACCGAAGCCGAGCGCCTGCTCCGCACCGCGGCGCAGTACCCCGAGGACCACGAACCGCTGATCCTCCAGGCCGCGGCCCACCTGGAACTCGCGGGCGACCGCGCCCGCGCGAGCACGCTCTACGACGACCTGCTCGGGGCCCCCGAGGCCACCGTCGACAACCCGCACCTGATCAAGTCCCTGAAGGCGGCCAACCTCTGGGAGTACGGCCACGAGGCCGAGGCCCGAGCGATCATCGACGGCGTCCGAACCGCGGGCCCGCTGGACGCGGCGCCCTGGCAGGTGGCCGCGGAGACCCTGGAGGCGCACGACGAGCTGGAGTCGGCGCACGACTTCCTCTCGACCGCGCTGACCCTGCTGCTGGCCCCCGGCGAGGAGGTCCCGTACGCCGTCCAGTCCCTGCTGACCGGCCGCCACCGGGTGCGCAGGCTGATGGGCCTGGACCACGACGCCTGGGACGAGCTGGCCGGCGCGCTGCACACGGCCCCGGTCCCCCTGGACGAACTCCACGACCCCAAGCGCCTGTGGGCGCTGGGTTCCTCGGACCCGGTCGAGCTGAAGGCGGAGATCACCCGCCTCCGCGCGGAGCTGGGCACCTACCGCACGGCCCTCTCCCGCCCGTTCCCGGTCGCCGTCCTGCACTGGCCCGAGGACGAACTGCGCGAACTGCTCACCGCGTACCCGGCGTTGACCGAGGAGTACGTGGACCGCGCCACGCACCTGGACCGCCTGGAGGCCGCACTCCGCGACCTCCACGCGGCGGGCACCCCCAACCTGGGCATCGTGACGGGCACGGTCCCCTCGTACGAGGCGTTCGCCGCCTCCGAGGCCACGCCCCCGGCCGCCCCGGGCCTGCTCCCCCAGTACGCCACCACCCTCGCCGCCCGGGGCCGCGCCGTCCCCTGGCCCCCGTCCCGCACCGCTGCCTGCTGGTGCGGCGGCGGGGAGGCCTACGGGCGGTGCCACGGGGTCGGATGACCCCGAACGCCTCCCTCGTCGAGGCCGCCAGCCGCAACTTCGTGGCTGGCGGCCTCGACGGTTTCTGTGGTCATCGCTCCAGCTGGCAGACCCCCTTGATACAACTGCACATGTACGCAGCGAGATAAGGGGAACTCGGCCATGCCCAAAAACATTTCGGACGACGCACCAGTTGCTGGGCTGTACGAATCGCTCATCACGCATCGGCTCGCCGAACGGATGAAGCAACTCGACACCACCGGCTGGCACCCCATCGATGCCGCGGTCGGCCAGGAATCAGCGCCCCATGTACTCGCTCGCCACATCGGCGCCACCGTGCGGCAGGTCTTCCAGAGACTGTCGCCAGCCGAGCAAGTGATTGCTGCCAATCACATCCTGGAATCGCTCAATACGATCGAAGGTGCCAAAGAGTGGGTCGACCTCGTCGTTGAAGGGCCACGACAGCTGCTCGCTGTTGCGGAGCAGGAGGCACCTGGTGTGTATGCCATACGCCCTGCGACGCCACTGTCCGAAACGGCACTGATCACGAACTCCCCCGAGGACCCCAGCCTCGGCTTCGAGCTGCGCGCCGAGCTAGCTACCGCCGACCGAGTCGATCTCCTCTGTGCATTCGTCAAGTGGCACGGCCTCCGAGTCCTGGAAAAGTCCCTAACGTCTGCGCGCGAGCGCGGTATCCCCATCCGTGTACTCACGACGACCTACATCGGCGCCACCGAACGGCGTGCTCTGGACCGCCTAGTACGAGACTTCGGCGCCGAGGTAAAGGTCAACTACGAACTGCGCTCCACCCGCCTACACGCCAAGGCATGGCTCTTCCGGCGCTCCAGCGGTTTCGACACGGCGTACGTCGGCAGCTCCAACCTGTCCAAGGCAGCGCTCCTCGATGGACTCGAATGGAACGTCCGTCTGTCTTCCATCGCAACGCCCTCGGTAATCCGCAAGTTCGAGGCGACCTTCGATGCCTACTGGAGCGAGCCTGCTTTCGAGCCGTACGACCCTGACACGGACGCGCAACGACTCGACGATGCCTTGTCGCATGCCGGCAGCAGCACCCGCCCCGGGGAACGAAGCATCACGCTGTCCGGCCTTGAGGTTCGCCCGTACCCGCACCAGCGGGACATGCTGGAGCGGCTGCAAGTAGAACGCACTGTGCATGACCGTCACCAGAACCTCCTTGTCGCGGCCACTGGGACCGGTAAGACCGTTATGGCAGCCTTGGATTACAAGCACCTGCGCCAGACACTCGGCCGCGATCCTCGTCTACTCTTCGTGGCTCATCGCAAGGAGATCCTTGAACAATCCTTGCGCGTCTATCAGAACGTTCTCGTCGATGCGAACTTCGGCGAGCTCCTCTTCGCTGAAGAGAACCCCGGTCGCTGGACCCATGTGTTTGCCAGCGTCCAGTCACTGACTTCGAAAGCACTAGAGCGATTCACCCCCGATCATTTCGACGTGATCGTGATCGACGAGTTCCATCACGGCACGTCACCTACGTACCGCAAGATCTTGGACCACTTCAGGCCACACGAGCTCCTTGGCCTCACGGCTACTCCCGAGCGCATGGATGGACTGAACATTCAAGATGAGTTCTTCGACGGGCGGATCGCCGCCGAGATGCGGCTCTGGGAAGCCCTGGAGAACGAACTCCTCAGCCCGTTCCACTACTTCGGGATCACGGACAACACGGACATGAGCGCCATCGCATGGAAACGCGGCGCCTATGATTCGACAGCCTTGGGTAATCTCTTCACTGGTAATGAAGCTCGCGCACGCCTCGTCGTGCAGGCGGCGAAGGACAAGGTAACAGACCCAGGTTCCATGAAGGCCCTCGGCTTTTGTGTGTCCGTCGCGCACGCCCACTTCATGGCCGACTTCTTCCGACGTGCAGGACTGAATGCGGTAGCACTCTCCGGCGAAACTCCGCGCCACGAACGTAAAGCCGCTCTCGATGACTTGCGCACCGGGAATCTACAAGTCATTTTTTCCGTGGACCTCTTCAATGAGGGGCTCGACATTCCCGACGTTGACACCTTGCTCCTCCTCCGCCCCACCTCAAGCGCCACGGTGTTCTTGCAGCAACTGGGACGCGGGCTACGGCGCACCGAAGACAAGGCGGTCCTTACCGTCCTGGACTTCATCGGCCAGCATCGCAAGGAGTTCCGCTTCGAGGAACAGTTTCGCGCTCTGACCAACCTGACGCGAAACCGCTTGCTCAGCAATGTCGAGCAGGATTTCCCTCAGCTTCCTTCCGGCTGTCAGATCATCCTTGAGTCAAAGGCCAAGGAGTTGATCATAGACAACATCCGCGCGCAGATCGCGGTCAACGTAACGCAGTTGGCGCGCGAAGTGGCTGCCTACGCAGAGCCTCGGCTTGCGGACTTCCTTCGGGAGAGCGGCCGGGAGCTCAAGGAGCTGTACCGCGGCAATGGAAATTCTTGGACCGGACTGTTGCGCCGGTCCAAGCTCCTCGAACCGACGAGCCCTGAAGGGGAGACGGCTCTCCTGAAACGGGTTTCGGCGTTCCTTCACGTCGACGACCCACTGCGGGTTGCCGCGTACTGCAAGCTTCTGGCCGATGACGCTCCTACCTACGAAAACCTCAGTGAGCAGGAACAGGGATACGCCCGCATGTTCTTCTTCTCCCTCTGGCCACTAGGAGGGGAATTCACGAGCTACCAGGAGGGGTTGGACACGCTCCGCCGTCAGCAAGCGTTCCGAGACGAGCTCCGCCAGGTGCTGACTCACGTCCTGGAGCAAGCTGACCATGTACCGGTCCCTCTTCTCGGTACGCACGCCGGCATCCCGCTGACCGTGCATGCTTCGTACAGCAGGGAAGAGATCCTTCCTGCACTTGGCCAGGCTGCCGTAGACGGGTTCAAGCCCGGTCACTTCCGCGAGGGCGTGAAGTGGTGCGAGAGCATCCAGACCGACGCCCTATTCGTCACCCTGGAAAAGGATGAGAAAGACTTCTCCCCCGAAACCCGGTACAAGGACTACGCCCTCAATGACTCCTTGTTCCACTGGGAGTCACAGAACCAGACCTCGGAGAGCTCTCCTACAGGCCTCCGCTATCAAACACACAGGGAGGAGGACACTCATGTCCTCCTCTTCGTCCGCCGCTATAAGAAGACGGACATCGGTGGGCCTCAGCCCTGGATACTGTTGGGTACCGCTGAGTATATTGAGCACTCGGGTAGCAAGCCCATGGGAATCACGTGGAAGCTCACTCAGCAGATGCCGGCTGACGTATGGACCTACTCAGCGGTCGCGACAGCGTAGACCGGACGCGGAAAATACTCACCGGCTTCATGCATGTTGACAAAGTCTTGAATAGCAAGCAGGCGCCCGCCAGATGTTAGTGCGTCAGCCGCCCAGAGCCGGGCGGCTGACGCACTAAGGTTAGATGCCGCTAGCGCTCTTCACTCCGGCCATAAATGCCCCCCATGCAGCAGACGGGAAAACGAAGGCTCCACGGTCGCGGTCCTTGGAGTCACCCACCGCGACACCTCCGTCCGGTACTGCCTGGAACTCGACACACTGGCCCTGGGTGTCGCCACTGTAGGACGACTTGATCCATGCTTCGGTCGGGAGATCGTGCCGCATCATCGTGAGCCTCTTACTTGTTCTCAAGATCCCGCGCAACGCGTGAGATCACATCCATGGACTGTCGCGAAGATAGAGCGGCTGCACGTAGCTGGTCAAAGGCACTGCGATAGTTCTCTACAGCCCCAGTCTCTTCGAGGTACAGGCCCCCATCAAGATTGTCGAGGCCGACCACGTCCAGCTCCATCGGGTCCGGATACGAGTACACGGTGAACGGACCGTCCATGCCTACGTAGGCTCCCTGGGCGTACGGGATCACCTGCACCGCGATGCCAGGGCGGTCAGACACCTCAACGAGGTTCCGTAGCTGTGCGGCGGTCACGGCAGGGCCTCCTACCTGACGATGAAGCACCGACTCGTCCAGTATGCAGAGGTACTGAGGCGCATCATCTCGGTCAAAAATCGCCTGCCGAGCAAGGCGGAGGTCGACGAGCGTCCGCACTTCCTCGTCGGTCATCCGCTTGCTCCCCGTACCGCGGATGACCGCCTCGGCGTACGCGTCGATCTGAAGCAAGCCCGGAACTACGACACTTTGGTAGGCGTAGATCCGGACGGCGTCTGACTCCAGCGTGAGTCGCTCCTGGAAGTCTGGTTTGAGCTTGTCCGAGTGCTGCGACCACCAGCCCTTCTGCTTGCTCTGCCGCTGAAGGGCAAGCAGCGCCTCCTTCATAGGTAGATCGACCTGGTACATGTCAAGGAGAGTCTTCAGCTCCAGGGGCCGCAGCCCCTGCCTGCCGTTCTCGATACGACTCATCTTCGTCTTGTCGCCGTCGATGGTCTCACCGGCCTGCTGAAGGCTGACGCCGGACTCCTCCCGGAGTCGGCGCAGTTCAGACCCGAGCCTCTTCTTTCGCACCTTCGGTTCCGGATGTGCCACCCGTCATCCCTTCCTTCGCCGCGGACCAGTGTGCCGCATAGGTCTGATCAGCCTTCGTCATATGCCTGTTGAGCTTTCCAACTCTACTGAAATCTCAACGTTGAGCTTTCTCGTGTTGCACACAGTCGTCGTTTGGGTGCAGTCTGTTGAGCGGCAGCAGCAGCCCGCGAGTCTGAACTGAGCAGCCGTAGGGGCTTGGTGACGGGTCACAACCGCTGCGCTGCCACAGCACATGGGTGGCCCGCACGTGGGTCTCGCCACCTTTGCGCGCACATCCAATGCGCTACGCGCCTGGGCACAGGAGATCGTGATGACTCACCCCCCGATCAACAGTCCGCAAGACGTGGCTGCCAACTCGACGACTGGCAGACCACCTCTGGACCTGATCACCGCAGAGCTCGACGTACGCCGAGTCCTTGCGTTCACCTTGGGTACAACCACCCGCTCAGCGCTGGACGAGGCGGCTTCTTCGCTGCGCACGGTGATCATCGCCTTCGTTGACGAAGTCTTCGCCGTGGAAGCGGATATGACCTCCGCCGATCGCAGCTTCCGGCTCGAAGCAGTCCACCTCGTCAGCAACCCGCCACGTCCGGACGCCTTGTCTCACGAGCTCTACGCTCACGTCCGTGCGCAGGCACGCGTACTACGGAAGCTCATTGCCATGAAGCGGCAGCCAAGAGAGCACTCTCCTTGGTCGGCTACGGATCGCCCTCCGCTCCCAGTTCGACCTCGGCCTACTCGCAGGGCAGCTACGACTGAGCGCACTGGGCCATACACGGTGCCTAGCGGACTCACCACGCCCCTTCGGGAGGCTGACACCGATGAGTGAACGCGCCCGGCAAATCGCCTACGTCGTCTGCCTTGCCGCTATCGGCTCGTCGATCGTGGCGGCGGTGTGTTTCGAGCGGTGACGCCGTCGGCGTCGGCGCGAACAGGCCCACCCCATGTAGGGCCGCAGACTCCCGCCCGGCTGTCTCCATGGACGGTCGGCAGCCGGGCGGGGCCACAAGCACGACGGTGCGGAGACCGTATCTCCGCGACATCAGCGCCGAAGGGACTCTCCCATGAACGGAAATCTCTATGCCCTGTCGGCCCCCGCAGCCGACGCCTTCGCCACCTACTGCGGCGGCAACGCCGGCGGCTCCAACGAGACCTGCGTGAGCCTCGCCGCCATCCCCGGCGCTGAGGCCTCCTTCGTCATCCGTGACAGCAAGCCCGAGGGCGCGGGCAAGGAGTTGCGCTTCACCGAGGCCGAGCTCGACGACTTCGCCGCCGGGTGGGTCAGGACGAGGGGCCTGACGCTCTAACCTGGCCCCCTTCCTGAGCAGGAAGCACTACACAGTGGGCCGGACCGGACAGGCTCCGGGCCGGCCCGTCTCCCCTAGCGAAGGGCGCAGATGACCTGGTCAGGGCACTGGCACGGATACGGTCCGTGGACCGGTAGCAGGGACGCGTACGGCCAGGAGGCGCTACGCCGTCCGGGTGGGGAACTGAACTCCGAGCAGACTCGCGCCTTCGTCGCCTCGGCGCTGCCGCCCCTCATGACCGGGCACTGGCTCATGCGGCAGGACCAGACGGCTACGGACCGCACCTGGACCTGTGCGGTGGCCGCCGCCACGTGGCTGAAGAGCACGTACGAGGCGAATCCTCCTGCCGAGAGGGACGACGGCGGCCGTGCCTACGTCACCCTCGAAGACAAGATCGCGCACGCGATGGACTCCCTCCCCCGAGGGGTCGACGTCTGCTGGGTCCACTACACCAAGTCCCAGAGCCTGATCTCCTTCTCGGTGGTGTGCTGCCTCAACCACCACCATCCAGGCCTTGCATGCCCCCTCCCGCCCGCCTGACCTCCGTGCCCCTTCGGTGACGTGAAGCGAGGAAGCCTTCCGTGTCGCTCAACCTCTTACTGACCGAGCCGGGCGTAACAGCGCTCCTGACCTCCTGGCCGGACAAGCCATGCGTGTACGAACGCGAGGCCGGCGAGCTCGACCGTGTGATCAACGCGGAGACCATCGACCATTACCTGGACACCGGGTGCGTGCCCGCCGACGAGATCGCCGTCGTGAGTGACGGTACGGCGCTGCACCCCGACCGCCACCGCACGGCGGGCCGGACCGACCCGGCGAAGCTGCGGAGCCTCTACGAGGACGGCCACACGATCCGGCTCGGCAACCTCCAGCGGGTCGTCCCCTTCCTGGCGGACGTCTCCCGCGGCATTCAGCGGGAGACCGGCTACAGCAACTACCTGCACGCCTTCGTGACACCACCCGGCCGTCAGGGCCTGCTCCACCACTGGGACCAGCAGATGGCCGTCATCGTGCAGATCGCGGGCATCAAGCGCTGGCAGCTCTGGCGCCCGATGTTTCCCTCCCCGATGCGGGAGTACCAGGAATCCTTCCGCGTCCGGGACCCCGACTTCATCCCGCAGTGGGAGGCCGCTGGCCCCGATCTGGAGGTCGATCCGCGGCCGGGTCAGTCCCTGGTCCTGCCGAGAGGGTGGGTGCACCACCCTCATACGCTCGACGCGAAGGCCCGCAGCATCCACCTGACGTTCGCGATCCGGGAACGCACGCCGGTCTGGATCGCGGAGAAGCTCGTCGGCGGCGTGATCGAGAGGGACGCCTTCCGGCGCGTCATCCTTCCCCGCGAGATCACGGGGCGGCTGCTGCCCCAACGTGTGCGGGACGTCCGTCAGGCGCTGGTCGAGCATCTGGCCGGTCTCGATGTGGACGAGTTCGCCCGGTTCCTGGTCCGGGCCGCCGTATCGGAGAAGGAATACACCACGTGATCCGCTGAGCGAGGAGCCGACCGCCCCGGGCGGCGTGATCGGCAGCACGAGCTGCCTCACGCCGCTCCGGTGTCACCGCGGCGTCCTCAGAACCGGTCGACCTTCTCGCCGTCCGGGACCTGGTAGCAGCCGGAGACAACCATCAAGTTCAGGCTTGGCGTCTTGCCCTTCGCGAAATGGGTGATCTTGACACTGTGCTTCTTCTTGTCGTTGTCGGCCGTGAGCTGCATGCTCTTGTTCTTGCTCGTGTTGGGGCCGTACTCGACGACTTTCCAACCGTGCTTGGGGAGTTCTTCCTTGAGCCGGCCCATCACGCCATCAAGCTGGTCGGCCGCTGCCGGGGTGAAGCTCCAAGGGTGGAAGATCTGGAAGTATCTTTCCGGATCCTTGCCGCCGCACTCCGTGACGCCCGCTCCACTGTTGGACGCCTCTCCCTTGATTCCGATCAGGTCGTAGAGCTCACTGGAGACCTTCTTGGTCATTTCAACGGCTTCCCTCGACGTGCTGGTTCCAGCGGAGGGGACGGAGTCGGAGTCGTTGGCATCATCCATGCTGCATCCAGTGAGAGTGGTAAGAGTGATGGATCCGAACAGCGCCAATGCGCCCATTCTTGTCTTCACGTCGAAAAGCCTCGGTGGGTCGGACCGGATCGCAAGCCGGTCATCTCGGTTGGATGGCGGGCAGCCGCACGTTCGGCTGCCTCTTCAGGAATGCCACACATCACTACCGCCCTCTTGAGTACGCCGGGGGAACAGGCTTCAACTCGACTTCATCACCGTGGCCTGCCACAACCATGCCTTGATTCCACAGGCTTTCCGTTCCCTCTTTCCAGTAATCGCTATGTCCTTCTGTGTCCGTGGTCATCTGGTTGGCACCGAAGAGCGGGTCACTGGGAATCACCCAGGCACCGTCCCAGTCTGTTCCGCCGTGCCCGAATCGCCCGATGTCCGGGACCACGTCCCCGTCTGCTTCCTGGTTCCATACGTGTCCTTCGGGAACGTCCAGATGTTCAGCTTTGCTCACTTGGACACCAGGGCTGCCTGCGAGGATCACGTCGTCCACGTTCAGCTCGCCCTGCCGAGCCGCCGAGCCGATCAGCGTCGTACCGTACGAGTGGCCGATTGCCGTGCGGTGCGGGTCCGAATCGGAGGTACGCGAGGCGTCCAAGCCCTCGAGAAAGCGGTTGTATGCGGGAGCGCCGTCATTCGCGTAATGGCTGAAGGGCGAGTCCTTCACGATACTCTGCGGCGCGTCGTAGCCGAGCCAGGTGATCGTGGAAATGGAGTCATTTCCAGGGGCGCCGTCCGCTGCACGCCACACGTTGACCATTCGGTTGATGTCACCATTGATGCTCCCCAGGTTCGACGTCGTACCTGGCACATACACCGCTTGGTGATCAGCTGTGTCCGGGTTGCCGTTAGCAAGAATTGCTCTGCCGTTGCCTTCCGAGCTGAATCCCAGCAGGTACGCCTCCGGCAAGCCTTCCTCGCCCGTCTTGTCGAACCGCGCCTGGATACTCTTCATGCCTTCATTCGACTTGGTGAGCTCCGCGTGCCGCTCACCGTGCTTCTCGTTCCACTTGGTCCAACTGTCGTTCTGGATGACAGCTGGATACTGCCCGTTGGGGTTGGGCGAGTACCTGGCCGGCTCTGGGATCTTGGCGAGTTCCGTCTCCACGTGCCCCCTGGTCTGTGCCAGCACCATGCGGTTGGCCTCGTCACGCGTCACGGCGGGCAGCCCGTCCAGCGCCCCGACCGCAGCAGCGTTCAAGGCCAGGTGCGCCGACTGCTCCTCCGCGCTGAGGCCCTTCCACCAGGCCGCGTTGTCCTTCGGGGTGCCGTCCTTCGGGGGCTCCGGGAGGGAGTCGATGTAGGCCTTGCCCGCCTCGCGGACGCCGCCGGTGTCCGACTGCGCGTCCGCCCAGTCGCGGTGGGAGACCGTCAAGTCGTCGTCGGCCTTCAGTGCGCGCAGCTTCGGCGCCCACTTCGTGTCCGCTTCCGTGGCCTCTTCCAGAGCGTCGGCGATGCGGTTCGCGTAGGCCATCGCCCTGCCGTAGTACGGGTTCGGGTGGATGTTCACCGCCTGGCGCTCCAGCGCGTCGGACGTCGCGCTGCCGCCGGCGCTCCCGGTCACCGTGCCGCCGTCCGCCGTCTTCTCGTCGCCGGGCTTGCTGCCCGCCGGGAAGGAGATGGAGCCGTTCGCGTTCACCGTGCAGCCGCCGGCCCGCGCGTCCTCCATGGCCGCTTCCAGCTTGCGCTTGGCCACCGCGATGTCGAAGGCGAAGCCGTTCAGCGCGGTGCTCACCAGGCCGCACTCGGTCTGCGTGTAGTGGAAGTTCTTCGAGAGGCTCTTCAGTTCCTCGACTGCCGCCTTCGCCGCTTCGCCCTCCAGCTGGTTGCGGAGTTCCACACTGATCCGGTTGTCGAGCGCGTCCTTGGCCTCGGAGGCCATGTCCCCGGTCGTCCGATATCCGTCCGCGGCCTCTTCGTACTCCGACGGCTTGAAGGCCTTGAGCGTCGCAAGGTCCATGACCGGGCTCACTTCTCCCTCGCCTGGCCACCGACGGGCTCGGTGTCCCCGTATTTCACCTTGAGCTTCTCCAGCTCCGCCTTGGCCTCCTCTTCGGACTTCGACAGATCGTGGCCCGCTCCCCGCAGAAGTCCGCCCAATGCTTCACAGCGGCCGCTCACATCGCTCACGTACTTCTTCCACGAGGCGTAGAGCTCCTTCTGTGCCGCCGCGCTCTGCGACCCGCTGGTGTCCCCCAGCCCCGTCTGACCGTCGGCCAGCTTCGTCAGCGCCTTGCCGACGCCCTCCTTGAGGCCGGTGACTCCCTCACCGGCCTTGACCCACGTCTTCCTGTTCGACTTCAGATCCCCCGAAGTCGAACCGCCCGTGGGACCGCCCTCCGCCGGGGCCTGGTTCAGCTGCATCTGCGCCGACCCATTCACCGCGACGTCAGCTTTGATTTGTTCCCATTCGTCCCACGCCACCGTAGAAATGCTCCCCGTTTTCCCCGATATCCCCGTTCCCCGCGGCCCCGTTCCCGGACGCCTCGGGTTGAGCCGACATGATCTCCGGCTGCCGTGGGCCAAATCAAATGCGGCCCTCATCTCCGGCTCCTCAGCTCCCTCTTCCAGATCGTGAGGGGCGGCAGGAACCCTGTCCGCCTGGTCACTCGTCCTGTAAGCGGGACCGAGCGGATGGGAAGACATGGTGGAGCAGGCAGACCCCGGTGTGGCGTCGGTGGCGGGGCGGGAGGTCCCCGGCGCGGGCGGCGGACGGCGGGGGCGGGTCCTCGCTGGGCTTGCCGTGGTGCTGGCCGGGGTGATGGCGTTTCACCGGGGGGTGCCCAACACTGTCGGGCGGGTCGGGAGTCTGCTGGAGTCCTTTCTGCCGTGGGCCGGCGTGATCGTCGTCCTGTTGCTGGTGCTCGCTCTGGTGCGGCGGTCCGCCGTCGCCCTGGTGGCGGTGCTGCTCCCCGTGGGGGTCTGGGTGCATCTCTTCGGTGGGTTGCTCCTGCCCGGTGCGGAGGGCGAGGGGCGCGAGCTCGTCGTCGTCCAGCACAACGTCAGTGATGAGAACCCTGATCCCGCGGGGACCGCCCGGGCGCTGATCGAGGCCGGGGCCGATCTCGTCGCGCTGGAGGAGCTGGTGGTCCCGCACCTGTCCGTGTACGAGAAGGCTCTCGCCGCGGACTATCCGCATCATGTCGTCCGGGGCACCGTCGGGCTCTGGTCCAAGTACCCGCTCAGCGGGGAGCGGGTCGTCGACATCAGGCCGCCGAGCATCGCGGAAGGGTGGAGTCGTGGTGTGCGTGCCGTCGTCGATTCGCCGTACGGGGACGTCGCCGCGTACGTCGCCCATCTGCCCTCCGTCCGGGTCGGGGCGGGTGGGCTCGCGTCCGACCGGAGGGACGAGAGTGCCGAGCTGCTCGGGCGCGCCGTCGCCGCCGAAAGCGTCGATGCGGTGATCCTGCTCGGGGATCTCAACGGGGCCGTGGAGGACCGGGGATTGGAGCCTCTCACCTCACGCCTGAACGTGGCCGAGCGCGGCTTCGCCTTCAGCTTCCCCGCCTCCCTCCCGCTGGCCCGGATCGATCAGGTCATGGCCCGCTCCGCCACCGTCGGCCACATCCGCACCCTGCCCGCCACCGGCAGCGACCATCTGCCCGTCGCCGCCCGCGTCGTCCTGGGGTGAGTGCGCGGCTCGGAGCGCGTCGGCCCTCCGTACCGCCTCGACGCGTTGCCTCCAGGTCATGTCCTCGGGGAAGTCGTACGTGTCCGTGTCGACCATCCAGCTCGCGTACGCCTCCGCCCTGCGGCAGTCCGCGCACAGCGTCTCGTCGCCCAGCGGGCGGAAGACGTGTTCCTCCCCCGCGCCCGCGCAGGCGATCAGGTCCCTGGCGGGCGGTGGGGGCGGCGGCGCCGGCAGCGGGGTCACCGGGCACTTCTGGATCAGGCGGTGGCGCAGGAATCCCACCGCCGAGCGCACCCCGTTCTCGGGCGGGTCGGCCAGGAGCGCCTGCCGCACGTCCCCTTCCGGCAAGCCGCCCTCCAACCACTTGACCGCCTCCACCGCCAGCCCGCGCGCCTCCCGCACCCCCAGCAACAAGTCACGGCGTGTGTGGCGCAGTGACAGCAGCAGCCTCTCCGCCTTGGCCAGTTGGGAGGCGGGGTGAGGTGCCGGGGCGGAGTGAGGAGTCGGGGCGCGGTGGGGAGGTGGTGGGGCTGCTTCGGCCGCGTCGGGGTGGAGATCCGGGAGATCCGGTGTCGGCTCCCTCAGCAGTTCCGGTTCCGGTTCCGGTTGCGGTTCTGGTTGCGGTTCTGGTTCCGATTCCGGTTCCGGTTGCGGTTGCGGTTCCAGCTCCGGTTGCGGTTCTGCCGCCTGCCTCGTTTGCCGTTCCGCTTCGGAGGGTGGGCGGGGAGTGGTCTCATCACTGTGGTCTTCCTCCGGTTCATAGCCACCGGCCGTCCGGGACGTCGGCCCGCCGACCGCCGGATGCCGCGTACCCGGCAGCGGCGGCGGAGCCGCAGCCGCCACTCCCGGCGGGCGCCCGGCGTCCGGCTCCAGCGTCGCCCGTACGATCCTCGCCTCGGCACTCGTCAGCGGCGTGTTCGTGAACAGCTGGTCCGTCGCCCAGCGTCCGCCGTCGCTCTGGGTCCGCCACTCGTGGACGTAACCGTGCTCCACCAGTTGCTTCTTGGCCAGTTGGTACGGGCGGCCCTTCATCTCCAGCTTCCGTGCCAGTTCGCCGAGCGGGCGGTTCGTGGCGGAGTCGGGGAGGCCCTGGACGTACAGGAGGAGGACCTTCGCATCGCTGTTCATCCGCCGGTCGCGTACGACCGTGTGCGGGGCTTTGGTCCAGCCCGAAGAGGGCGCGATAACATGACGCAGCATTTCTAGTGGGCTCCTGCCACTGGGGGTGTTAGGCCCTCGGGTGGGTGTTGTCGCACCTCCGGGGGCCGCCCTGTGCCCGCCTACGTGCGCGCACAGAGCGTGATGTCGTCGTCACGGTACCGCACGGTTTCGCCCTGTTCCGCCGTCCGGGAAGAGTGCGCCCCCGCTCACCACCCCTCTCACAACCTGACTACCACCGCGCGCCGTTGAACCGCCCGCCGTTGAACCGTCCGACGCTGCAATGTCCGACGTTGAACTGTCCGGCCCCTGCTACAGGTCCGTGAGCCAGGCATGCCCCGGGTGCACCCGGGCCAGCAGCTCCGCCAGGGTCGTGCGCTGGGTTCGGGTCAGATGCGGGACGGTCGCGTCGAAGTCCCTCTGATCCTTCGGGCGGACGTGCTTGGCCTTGAACAGGAGCACCAGTTCGGGCGCCAGATACGGGATGCCGTCCTGGGTGTGGTGGATGATCTCGCTGTAGGGCAGCCGGATCCTCTCGTCGCGCCGGCAGATCCAGGTGTCGCCGTCGTGCGGTTCCCGGAACACGTCGAGCAGGTAGTTGCCGGTCGCGGGATCACGGAGCCAGGTCTGGTGCACAGCGGCCAGCGTCTCCGGCCGGGCGTCCTCCCAGATCCGGCCGCTGCCCGCCGCATCGAAGACGTAGCCGGGGAAGCGGCGGCGGACCTCGGGAAAGCCTGCCTCCGGAATCGCGATCTCGATGTCCCCGTGAACGCGTGTCCGTCCGCCCCGGAACAGGTCCAGCGCCCAGCCCGCGGCCACACACCAGGGCACGCGGACCCCGGTCAGCCGCTGCGCGACCTCGACCGGAGTCCAACTGGACGACCACCTCGCGTCGAGGGCCTCGATCTCGTCGGGTGACAGTTCGGTGCCGCCGCTCGGCAGTCGCTCGCTCATCGCAGGAAGCTATCAGCGCACGCCGGCGCCTTTGCCTCTGGCCGACGGACGGAAAGTGGGCCGACTGGCCGACTAGCCTCGACCGTCCGCCAGTGCGGCCACCGCGTCGACCAGGCCCTCCCACGCCTGACGCGTGTCGGCCGTGTCCGGGTGCCGCGTGCCGAAGACGTCGAGCGCGGCCGCCATGTCGTCCAGTGTCCAGCGGAGTTCGTAGTACGCCAGCAACGTCGGGTCCGGGCGGTGGCCGGTGAGTTCGGCGTAGTGGGACAGGTCCTCCGGGGCGTCGGTGGCGAGCCAGAGGTCGCGCTCCGGCGGTGCGAGGGCGACGGTGTCCCAGTCGACCAGGAGGGTGCGGCCTCCGGGGTCCAGGACGTTACCGGGGTGGGGTTCGCCGTGGGTGACCACGGTGGCGGCGGTCGACGCGTCGGACGTGAGCCGCGCCGTACCGCTGTCGTAGTGCTCCAAGATCGCCCGCAGCGCCGTGCAGTTGTCGGTCAGCAGGGCTCGGCACGTTTGCGCGTACGGTCCCGACCCCGCGCGGAAGCGCCGCGGATCGGTCAGGGACTCTTCGATCACCGAGCGCCCCGGCACTTCCGGTTGATGGACCGGTGTCGTCAACGGGGCCTTCGCACGGTGGAGTTGAGCGAGTCGCTCCACCAGCATCCGGCGCGCCCCGGGGGCGAGCACCTGGCCGAAGTGGCCCGTGGGCGCGTCCACGTACGGGAAGACGCTCACGGCGTACCGGTCGGTCAGGCGGAGCAGCGTCTCGCCACCGCCGGTACGCAGGGGTGCCACCAACGCCGGTTCACCGAGGGCCGGTTCGAGCGTCGCGGCCGTGTCCATGGCACGGCTCAGCCCCGTCCAGGCACTGGCCTCGTCCGGTCCGCAGTGCGGCTTGTGCGCGAGGTCGGCGACCGTGACGAAGGTCCGTCGGCCTTCCGCGTCGGCCACGGTCCAGTGGTGGTCGCCGAAGCCGACCGGGGCGTGGGTGAGCGTGACGGGCACGATCCCCCAGGCTCCGAGGGCGGCGGCCAGGACGGTTTCGTCGATATCGGTCGGGCGGTCCTTCATACGGGACACCGTAGTGGCCTTCCATGAAGGATCGGGGTGGCCGGCTCCGCCCGCTCCAGGGTTGTGACTCCTCCACCCCTTCCGGTCGCCCCTCCACGCTTTGTACACGCTTTCATCACAATTCCGCTTCGCTTCCGACATGCCCCTGATGTAAGTCCGGGCACGCTGCGAACATCGGCTGCTCCACAGCACAGAGTTCGGCGTTGGGGGCAACACATGCAGACGAGGAAGCAGTCACAGCGGCCCAGGCGCGGGTTCCTCCGCATACGGATATCGGCCGGGGCAGGCGTGCTCGCGCTGGTCCTGGCGGGTTGCGGGGGCGACGACGGCAGCACGGACGACCAGGGTGGGAAGGTCGCCGCATCGGTCGGTCCGTCGGCCTCCGTGGAACGGGCGCTGGCGCTCATGGACGACGAGCAGAGCGCGGACGCGGGCAACAGCCTGGACGTGGACGTCCTCGACAACGACTCCCTCACCCTGGAGAACGGGGACCGGGCAGCACTGCTCGACACCTACGACCCCGCCGAACTGACCCTGAGCATCGACACCGAGCCCGGCCATGGTTCCGCGTCGGTGTCCGGGACCACGGTCACGTACACCGCCCGGGACGGGTACGCCGGCGAGGACGAGCTCACGTACAAGGTCCTCGTGAAGGGCACCGAGGTACCCGCCGCCAGCGCCGTCGTCCGCATCACCGTCACCGCGGCCACCACGGAACCGACTCCGACTTCCGCCTCGAACGCCTCGGACTCCGACCCGAGGACGACGGACCCGGCACCCGCGTACTACGAGAACTGCGACGCCGCCCACGACGCCGGGGCCGCTCCGGTCGAGGAGGGCGATCCCGGCTACGCGCCCCATCTGGACCGCGACGGCGACGGCGTGGGCTGCGAGCCGTGGGGCGAGTCCGCCTCGTCCTCCGGCGAGGGCGAGGGCGAAAGCGGAGGCGGAGGCGGAGCCGGAGCCGGTACGCGTGGTGGGGGCGGTGGCGGCAGCACCTCGTACGCGAACTGCACCGCCGTAAGGAACGCGGGCGCCGCGCCCATCCGGACCGGGGACCCGGGCTACGGGCGGCACTTGGACCGTGACGGGGACGGCGTCGGCTGCGAGTGACCGCCGCACCGCCTCCGGGCCGCGGGGCGCGCCTGCCCTGAAGGTCGCGCCGCCCGGTCGTTCACACCGCCTCGTCCTGGACATCGCGCCGCCTCCTGGCGGTCAGCGCCAGGTGCGTCACCAGGCCCAGGACGAGGCCCCAGCAAGCGGACCCGATACCGCCCAGGGTGACGCCCGAGGCCGTGGTGAGGAAGGTGACCACCGCCGCGTCCCGGCCCCGCTCGTCCGCCACCGCCTGGGCGAGGCTCGTGGAGAACGTGGCGAGCAGGGCGATGCCCGCGATGACGGCGATGAGTTCGGGCGGCAGCGCGGCGAACAGCCCGACGAGGGCCGCTCCGCAGACGCCCGCCAGCAGATAGAAGACGCCGCACGCCAGACCGGCCACATAACGGCGTCGCGGGTCGCGGTGGGCCTCTTCGCCCGTGCTGATCGCGGCCGTGATCGCCGCCAGGTTCACGGCGTGACCGCCCAGCGGCGCGAGCGCCGTCGAGGCGAGCCCGGTGGCGGTGATGAGCAGCCGGTCGTTCGGACGGTAGCCACAGGCCGCCAGCACCGCGAGCCCGGGCGCGTTCTGCGAGGCCATCGTCACCACGGCCAGCGGGACGGCCAGGCCCACCACCGCCGATCCGGTGAGCTCCGGGGCCGTGAACACGGGAAGGGTCAGCCCGATGTCGACGGACGAGGCGTGGATGCCCGGGGCGACGGCGGTGGCGAGCACGGCCGCGAGCAGGGCCCAGGCCACCGCGTATCTCGGCGACCGCTGCTTGACGGCCAGGTAGACGGCCAGGGAGGCCAGCACCGGGAGCGGCGCACCGTCCAGTGCCGAGAACAGGTCGACGCCGAAGGAGAACAGCACGCCCGCCAGCATGGCCGCCACGATTCCGGGCGGTACGCGGCGCATGACCCGCCCGAAGACGCCCGTCAGGCCGACCAGCGCCATGAGGAGACCGCTGACCAGGAAGGCTCCGATGGCCTGCGGGTACGCGTAGTCCCCGAGGCTGCCGACGAGGACCGCGGCGCCCGGCGTCGAGAACGCGGTGATCACCGGCATCCGGGTCCACCAGCTGAGAACGGCACACGTCACGCCGCTGCCCACGCACGCCGCCCACACCCAGGACGCGGTCTGCTCGTCGGTCAGGTGGCCGGCGGACGCCGCCGCGAGAACCACGAGGAGGGGGCCGGAGCACGAGACCACGACGGTGATCAGGCCCGCGAGGACGGCGGAGAGCGAGGCGTCCGCCAGGAGACCGCGCCGCCCGGACACCACCTGGGCGCGCTCGCCCCCGGCCCCCGCGTTCCCGGCCCCCGCGTCCCCGGGCACCGCATCCGGGGCGTCCGCGGCCCGGGTCCCCTCACCGGTTCCGGTCCGGGTGCCCGTATCCGGCCCGGGCGCCTCGTCCGTGTCGTCCTCGGCGCCCTGTTCGGCCGTGGCCATCGTGTCCCTCTCCCCGTCTCGTCTCCCCGCGGCTCCGCCGTCCTCGCCGCTCCTACTCCGCCCGCTGCGCCACCGTGGCGAGCCGTGCGACGCCCTCGGCGAACTCCTCGCCGCCCAGGGCCTGGAACGGCAGCCGCAGGAACACCGTTCCGGACGGCGGCGCCGCGTCCGCGGGATAGAACGCCGAGCCGCGAGTGAGGGCGATGCCCTCGGCCGCCGCCGCCGCGAGGAACTTCTCCTCCGCGGACCGTACCGGCAGATGCACGCTGATGTAGTAGCCGCCCTCGGGCACACACAGCGCGACGTCGCCGAGCGACTTCCGCACCGCCTCGACCGCCGCGTCGTGCCGCGGCCGCAGCAGGTCGCGGACCTCGTCGATGTTCCGCCGGACCAGGCCGCTCGCGAAGGCGCGCGCCGCGACCGCCTGGAGCAGCGGGGCCGGCGAGAGGTAGGTGCTCTCCGCGAGTGCCGCCAGGGCCCTCGGCGTACCGGGCGCGCCGATGACGTAACCGACGCGCAGTCCCGGGCTGAGGACCTTGCTCAGCGAGCCGATGGTCAGCACCCGGGCGCCCTCGACGGAGTCCGCGAGCTCACCGAGGAGCGTGGGGGCCGTGCCGGCGAAGCGGAGTTCCCGGTACGGGATGTCCTCCAGGATCGTGAAGCCGAACTCCGCCGAGAGCCGCACCAGTTCGCGCCGCTTGTCCTCGCTCGTCGTCACCCCGGCGGGGTTCTGGAAGTCCGGGATCACATAGACGAACGCGGGCACCTCCGTACGAAGGCGTTCGCGCAGAACGTCCAGGTCGAGACCGTCGTGCCGCAGCGGTATCCCGGACACCTGCCCCCCGTGCCGCTCGAAGATCTGGACGGCGCGGTCGTACGTCGGCGCCTCCGCGAGGACCTTCTTGCCGGGTGCGTCCTTGAGGAGATGGGCGGCGAGCAGGTCGAGGGCCTGGAGCGAGCCGTTGGTGACGAAGATCCGGTCGGGGTCGACGGAGTGGAACAGGCCGAGCTGGTCGCGCAGTTCGCGGTCGCCGGTGTGGTGGCCGATGGGCGCGTACTGGAAGACCCGGTCCGGTTCGGAGGCGAGGATCGAACCGGTCAGCTCGGCGATGCCGGCGGACGGGATCGCTTCGAGCGGAGGGATGCCACGCGAGAAGTGGACGGTCGCGGAAGTCGCTGAGGTAGCAGCGGTCACTGAGAAGGCTCCTTGCCAAGTGCCGTATATGGAGGAAGTGTTCGAGGGCTGCGCGTACGCCTCACCGCGCGGCCGTGCTCATGGTTCCGCGGGCGTCGACGGCGAAGTCGGCACCGATGTCGGCGACGGAGTCCGCGCCGAGCTGGAGCAGCGTGTCCTCGATCTCGCCCCTGAGGAGGTCGAGGACCGCTTCCACGCCCTGCTGTCCGGCCAGACCGAGGCCCCAGAGGTAGGGGCGGCCGATGCACACCGCGTCCGCGCCGTACGCGAGGGCCTTGACGACGTGGACGCCGGAGCGGATGCCGCCGTCCATGAGGACCAGGCCGCGGCCGTCGACGGCGGCCGCCACCTGCTCCAGGGCGAACAGGCTGGGTACCGCGCCGTCGAGCTGGCGGCCGCCGTGGTTGGAGACGATGACGCCGTCGAGGCCCAGGTCGACGCAGCGTTCGGCGTCCTCGGCCCGCAGGATGCCCTTGACCACGATCGGCAACCGCGTACGGGACCGGATCCATTCCAGGTCGTCCCAGGTCAGCGGCAGGCGCTCGATGCGCGCGCCGTCCGGGATGTCGCCGGTGAGCACGCCCAGCGCGCGCAGGTTGCCGAAGTCGACGTTCGCGGGGGTGCGGAAGCCCGCGCGCCGGGTGCTGATGCGGCGGGCCGCGTAGCTGGCGTCGACCGTGACCACGAGCGCGGTCGCGCCGGCGTCCTCCGCCAGGGCGATCGTCGCGGCGACGTCGTCGCGGGACCGGTAGGCGTAGAGCTGGAACCAGCTGTCACTGCCGACCGCGCCGGTCACCCGGGAGATGGCGTAGTGGCTGTCGGTGCTGACGATCGACACGGTGCCCGTCGACTCGGCGGCGCGGGCGGTCGCGATCTCGGCGTCCTCGTGGAGGAGGCGCTGCGGGCTCGTCGGGGCGAGCAGGACGGGCAGGGCGAGCCGCTGCCCGAGGACGGTCACCGAGGTGTCGGGCTTGACGCCCGTCCCGCCGAGGGCGCGGGGGCGCAGCCAGACCTGGTCGAAGGCCTCCGCGTTGGCACGGACCGTGAGCTGCGTGTCGGCGCCGCCCGCCACGTACGCCCAGGAAGCGGCGTCGAGAACGGACGCGGCGGCCTGCTCGTAATCGGTCAGCGTGAACAGACCGGATAATTCCCTTGCCATGGAACCTCTTCCGTCGTCGGATGAATTTCCGTCAGGCGAACTGGTCGAATCCCATCTTGGCCACCATTCCGGTGACCACCAGGACCAGGACGACCCGGACGAATCCGGATCCCCTTTTCATTGCGGTGCGCGACCCGATCATCGCGCCGGCGATGTTGCCCACGGCCATTCCCAGACCGAGGGTCCACAGGACGTTTCCCTGCCAGGCGAAGACCGCGAGTGCCCCCAGGTTGGAGGAGGCGTTGATCACCTTCGCCATGGCCGCGCTTTCCAGGAACTGTGTCGCGAGGAGCGTGGTGAAGGAAATGATGAGGAAGGTACCGACGCCGGGCCCGAACACCCCGTCGTAGAAACCGATGCCGACGCCCGCGATGAGGATGGCCGCATTACGGCGGCGCGGGGTGACGACGACGTCCGACTGCTGGACCCCGAAACTCGGCCGGAAGGCCACGAAAAGCGCCACCGTGATGAGGAGGCCCATGATGACGGGTCGGAAATAGCTCGTGGGAACGCTCGACGCGGACAGTGCGCCGAGCGCGCCGAAGGGGACCGCGAGCCCGGCGGCCGGCAGCAGGACCGAGCGGTCCAGCTTGGTGCGCCGCTGGTACATGTACGCGGCGGTCGCGGTGCCCATGACCGCCGCGATCTTGTTCGTGCCCAGCGCCACCGCCGGCGCGTACCCGGGAAAGGCCAGCAGGAGCACCGGGATGAGCAGCACCCCGCCACCGCCGACCACCGCGTCCACCCAGCCGGCCGCTGTCGCGGCGAGGAGCAGGCCGAGCACTTCGTACAGTTCCACTGTTCCTCATTCACGTGACATGGCCCCGGCTCCCGGGGCCGGGTCCTGTCGCCGCCGGGTCAGACGACCCCGCGGATCTCCGTCATCGCGGGCAGTACCCGCGGGTGCCGCATCATGCGCTGGGCCCACAGCGGGGCGCTGCGCAGCGAGTAGAACCGGCGCAGCCAGCGGTCCTGGCCGTCGTAGCGGGGGGTGAACGCGCTGCGGCCGTGGACCACGACGTGGTTGTCCAGGACGACGAGGTCGCCCGGAGCGAGCACCAGGTCGTGGCAGACCTGCTCCAGCGCCGAGGCCAGGGCCCGCAGCGCGGCCCGCGCCCGGGGGTGATCGCCCGCGGTGTTGTGCGAGTTGAAGCGCATGAACGGGCGGTCGGCCGGGCCGAAGATCACCGGATGAGGGCCGGCCGAGGGGCGGGGGCCCGGGATGTTCCGGGTGAACGAGGTCGGGTAGAGGCTGTGGAACTGCGGCTTCCGCAGCTCCGCCAGCTCGCCGTCCGTCAGCAGCGGCAGCGCGTCGCGCACGGAGGAGACACGGGTCGCGGCGATCTGCTCGTGGTCCTGGCGCAGGCAGAGCAGGCCCAGGTAGTCGGGGCGGAGCGGATGGTGCACGTTCTCGGTGTGGAAGTCGAAGGCGACCGATCCACTGTTCTCGATCCGGCTCTCCTCGCCGCGTACGGGATGTACGTCGTGGAAGAGCGCGCCGGATTGCTCGTCCTGATATCCGGTCAGCGAGCCGAGGAGGTCCGCGACGAGGACGAGGGTTCCGTTGGTCGGGTGACCGTCGAGGACATGGGCCTCGTGTGCCTGCGGAGTCTTCGGCAGTTCTCCCACCGGAACGCCGCGCAGCAAGCAGTATCCGTTGGATTCCACGTCGGCGGCGAAATCCAGGACCATTCTTCGCATTCCGTCGGGGAGGTCCATGAGGAGCCCCGATACGACGATGGGTATCGAGTCCGATAAGCGTGCGGCGAGGGAGGACAACTCGCCTACTTTCTCCGCCTCCGACTCGCTCAATCGGTAGTCGTTCAGAGCCTGGATAACCATTCCCATGATTCCTCACCGATATCCGCGTGCTGGATTTAGCATTACGGTCGGAAACTTATCCTGCGCCGATTCTCTCCGTCAACAATCGGTTTCGGACAGTGACGACTTTGGTTAACGGGCCCGACATCGGTGAGGTATTGCGCGGATAGCCGTGACACCACGCAAAGCGCGGCAAACCACCCCTCCGGGCCAGGGGTACGCGTTCGGCCGCTTCCTCCCGTTCACCGACCTGAGCTGCCTCTATGGCTCCAGATGACCGGGAGATGAACGGCCCGTACGGTCCCGCCGGACACCCTCGGGACCGCGCCACAGGGGTCACGAAGGCCCCCTGGGGTCCATTTCCCGCCACCCGAATCGACGGAAGCAGCGGTGGTGACAGGTGTGAATGGGGTCACATCAGGCCGCGAGGAAGGCCGCCATCTCCCCGTACACCGCAGCCGTGTTGTCCAGGTGGGCGTCGTGACCGGCTCCCGGAATCACACCGATCCGGGTCCCCGGGTGCCGGGCTCGCATCCGGTCCGCCTCGTCCGGCTTCATCGTGCCGTTCTCGCCCCGTACCACCAGCACCGGGCAGCGCACCCGGTCCCAGTCGTCCCAGAAGTGCCGCTGCGCGTTCTCCTGGACGGTGGCCACCATCACGTCCCGGTCGACACGGGGGCGCAGACCGCCGGGGCCCGGCACGAGCCCCGCCGCCCATGCCCGGCCCGCCGGCCCACCGCCGAAGAACGCCTCGGCCGCCTCCGCGTCCGGGAACGGCACCGGCCACGAGTCGAGCCAGTCGCCTGTCTCCTGCGGCAGTCGGGGACTCGGCCCCGCCGGGCCCGCCTCGATCAGGACCAGCGCGCGGCACACCTCCGGGTGGGCCGCCGCCGTCAGCAGCGCGGTGAGGCCGCCCATCGACTGGCCGACCAGGACCGTTTCCTCCCCGGCCAGACCGAACCGGTGCGCGACGGCGAGGACATCGCGGACGTGTGCCGCCCGCGTCACGTCCCCGGGGCGACGGGTGCTCGCCCCGCTGCCCCGGGCATCGAAGGCGACCACCCGGTGCGTGGCGGCGAACCGGGCCGCCAGCGCCTCCCACTCACCGGAATGCCCGGCCAGGCCGTGCAGCAGGAGCAGGGGCGGGCCGTCGCCGCCGTGGTCGGTGCAGAAGAGACGTACGGGACCGGTCCCGCCCGCCGCACCTCCGTCCTCCTCGCCCGTAGCGGCCGCTGCCGCTGTCGCTGTAACCGTCACCGTCGTCGTCGTGACCGCTCCCACCCGGCACCCCCGCTTCGCCGTTATGCCGTACCGCCCACCGGCCCGCCCTCGCCGCCCTCAGCTCAGCAGCTTGTTCAAGCTTCTGCGCTCACGGAAACTCCGTGTTTCGCCGAACCTGGACACGAGCGCATCGGCCTCGGCGGCCATCTTCTCCTCTCGCAGCACCTGCCACACCTCCGCCACCTCCCGCACGGGGGCGAGGAGACCGACACCGTCCAGCAGCGCGGCGAGGTGGCTCTCCCGCCCCTGCACGCTCAGCGCGGACAGAAACTCGGGAAGCCACCCGTCCGGCGACCGCTGCGCCAGCAACAGGACCGGAAGCGCGGTGGCGTCCACTGCCGGAACCACGTCCATCAGGAGAGCCAGGTCCCTCCCGGTCAGATGGGGGGCGGCACCGTGGAGAACGTCGGTGTGCCCGCCGTACGCCGATGTCCAGCCGTACCGCCGCACTTGGGAAGCGACCTCCTCCCAAGGGCTGTTCGCCCCGTAGATCCTCCGTGACTCCCAGAGCGCAAGAAGCACGGCGAGAACCGGCAGGCCGACATCGTCCCGCAGCAGTTCCTCCGACCGTCGTTGCCGAATGAACCCCGCGAAGACGCTCTCGGCGAGCAGTTCGTCGACGGGGTGGAGACGCAGATAGAGCGCGAGTACCCGCTCCGGGTCGAATCTCGCGCCCCTGCCGAACACCTGCGTCGTCAGCCAGTCGCGGTCCTGCCGACGGTCCAGCCCCGCAAGGAGCACGGACAGGTCCTGGTGGGAGAGCAGCAGCAGGTCGAGCAGCCATGTGCCGACCTCCGCCGACTCACTGCCGAGGAAGCCGTGCAGCAGGGCGGCCAGGCGATCGGGCGCATAGAAGCGCACGAACCCGTCGTTGATCCACCTCAGGTGTTCACTTCCGCGCGCTTCTTCGGCATGACCCACGCACGCCAGGGCGTGAAGCGTCGTAGAGGCGAGCCTCGGCATCGCCGAGGGCATCTCGTGCGCGAGCAGGCGGCTGCCGCCCGGCATCCCGCGGACCTCGTCGAGCACAGCGAGGAGGCCCTCCGGGCGCGCGTCGTCCGAGAACACGGAGACCTGTGAGACCGACCCTGAGCCGACGGAAGCGAGGTCAAGAACGAGATCTGCCTCGGTCTGACGCCCTGCCTCCCAGAGGCGGCACAGAAGTGGGGCGAGCCCCTTGGACGATCCACGTTTCCTGAAGAAGGGAAGCAACTTCTCCACGCTCACCACGTCCGAGAGGGTGGCAGCCTCCGCACACACCTCCTCGGCAGGGCGTTCCCAGATCGCCTCGACGAGGCGGGACGACTCGGCGGTCAGCCATGCCAGGCGAAGCTGGGCCGCCACGACCGCCGTGAGCGACACCGGTTGCTGGACCAGCCACGACAGAAGCGCTTCCGCGGCCCCCGGAACGGAGGGGCGCAGCGCGGAGATCAGGTATGCCGCGTCGGTGGGCCGTCGCCGCACCTCCTGTATCAGCAGATTCGACGCGTCGAGCGGCCGGCCGGTCTCCTGAAGTGCCTGGGTGAAGAAGACGACCTCGCCCGCCCCGCGCGCCGCGCACGCCCATCCGGCCACCGTCCGCAGCCCGGTGGTGTACGACATGCGCAGCCGTTGTGCCGCGTCGCGCAACGCGTCGTTCCTCGCATCCGCGACGGCCAGGCGTCCGATGTCGTCGGCGCCGCTGACCGCGGCACCGTGCACGGCGAGGGCCAGGTGGACCCGGCGGTGAACGGATGACTCACGGCCGAGGATTTCTTCGAGAAGCTGACGGGCCGCCTGTCTGCGTCCCGTTTCACCCATCCCCCGGAGCAGTACCGCGATCTCTTCGGGTGACTTCGACCGGCTGATCGCCGCCGGTACGGTCAGGTAGAGGGGGTAGGCCTGCTCGGTGAGCCCGTCGGCGAGCAGATGGTCGGCCATCTCCAGGCACTCCTGGGCTCGCCCGCTCACGTCGTAGATCCGGATCAGCGTGGCGAGGGCTTCGTCGCCGCCGGGCACGATGTGCATCCTCGCCAGAAGCGCGGCGACCCCCGAGGGGTCATGCTGTTCGAACGCGTGGACAAGTAACGCGTTCCGTAGGGACGGGTGCTCCCCCATGGCCAGGAACGCCTGTACCACCGCCGCTGTCGGACGCCTGCCGAGAAGGCGCATGAGGTCGTCCGAGGAGCCGTCAGCACGCAGCGCCGACAGGGCGGTCGCACAGGTCACGGCCTCCGCGGCCGGGCGCGAGGCGACCCGGTCGAGAACGAGGACCGCCGCCTCGGCTCTGTCCGCCGCCCGGAGCCGGGACACCAGCGCCGCGGTCTCCTGGACGGGCCAGGTCGTGCCCGCCACGCTCAGCAGCCTGGCCGCCTCCGCCTCCAGCCCTCCTTCGTACAGGCCGATGACGTACACGGTCAGATCGTGGACCGTCCCTCGCAGCGCGCTCTCGTGCCCGGCCGGTGACGCGGGGGCCGTCTCCCCCACCTCGGCGACCGCGGCCGGCCTGTGGCGGTTGCGTACGAGGGCGATCTTCCGGCCGTCGTTCCTCGCCCGCTGCTGCGGGACGGTGCGGCCCTTCTCCTCCAGCACGCCCCGGACGTGCCAGTAGATCGACTCCATCTCCAGGAGATCAGGACCGCCGGGAATCCCAGCGCTCAGCGTCTTGATCAGCTCACCGGTGAACGCGGTGAACCGCTCCCCCTGGTAGGCCCAGGACTGTGCTGTCTCGGACGACGCGGTCATCAGGTAGCTGCCGTCTACGCGGGCCCGCTCGATCATCGAACCCGGCGCCCCCATGTACCCGTCCATCGCGCGCCCGCTGTAGCAGCAGTCCAGCAGCACGACCTTGCTGGGGGCATGGCGGGCATCCAGCAGCACCGAGCGCAGGTCGGCGAACGGGAGTGCCCGGTAGAGGCGGTCCGCCGAGGTCCCCGGCAGCGCCAGGAACAACTCGCCCCGCAGGGAGACGAGGCCGTGCCCCGCGAAGTACAGGAGGAACGCGTCCTCGGCCCGGCCCACGGCCTCGTGGACGATGTCCAGCACCTCCGTGGGCGAGCGCGGGTCCGGCACGATGTGGCAGTTCTCCTCGGGGAGGCCCCAGAGGTCGCGGTCGGTCAGCAGCGCGGCCAGCTCTTCGATGTTGTTGGACGTCGCGGGCAGAGAGGGCAGCGACTCGTACGTGCTGACCCCGATCAGCACGGCGTGGGAGGAGGCCGGGTCGGGGAGCGGCATCTATGCGTCGTCCGTCGCGGCCGCGCGGGAGCCGTCCGCCGGCTCGCCCGCGCCCTGGACCGCCTCGCCTCCGCCCGTGTCCTCGCCTCCGCCCGTGTCCTCGCTCTCCCCGTCCTCGGCGGCCGCTCGCCGGAGCGCGGCCTCGATGCGGCGCACGGTCTCCTCGCTCCCGTCCTGGACGGTGATCGAGCCTCCCGGGTAGGTGATGGTCACCTGGGGTGCGGCCGGGCGGGTGTTGCGCCACGCCGCATAGGCGACGGCCAGATTCAGTGCCGCGATGCCCTGGGCGATGACCAGTTCGATGATTTCCAGCGTCCCCATGGCCTCGGCGTCCGGCCGGGAGACGAGACCGATCTCGGCCGACCGGCGGAGATCGGCGTCCATACGGAGCCATCGGTAGAGGTCCTGTACCTCCTGACCGTCCCGACTCTCCTCGAAGTCCAGGCCGACGCGCATACCGACTCCTCGCTGACGTACCGTCATGACATGTGGTGAACAGGTCGCACGGTCGATCTCTTCCCTGAGCCGCCGCCGACAACGACTCGGAGCGGGCTCCGGACCCGGGCCCCAGCGGCCCGGCCCCTCAGCCGCTCAACGCGTGCGACACCGTGTAGATCGCCAGGCCCGCCAGCGCGCCGACCACCGTGCCGTTGATCCGGATGAACTGGAGGTCGCGGCCGATGTGCGCCTCGATCTTCTTCGAGGTCTGGTCCGCGTCCCAGCCCGCCACCGTCTCACTGATCAGCGAGGTGATCTCCGCGCGGTACGTCGTCACGACGTACACCGCGGCGTCCTCCAGCCAACCGTCCAGCTTGCCCTGGAGCCGTTCGTCGCTCGACAGCCGCGCACCCAGCGACATCAGCGAGGCGCGCGCCCGCAGGCGCAGTTCGCTGCGCTCGTCCTCCGCCGCCGAGAGGATCATCGTCCGCACGGAGGACCAGGCCGAGGCGATGACGTCCTGGACCTCCCCGCGGCCCAGGATCTCCGACTTCAGCCGCTCCACCCGGGCCCGGGTGTCGGCGTCGCTCTGGAGGTCGGACGCGAAGTCGGTCAGGAACGTGTCGATCGAGCCGCGCGCCGGGTGCTCCGGCATGTCCCGCATCTCCGTGACGAACCGCAGCAGTTCCTTGTAGACCCGCTCCCCCACCCGCTTGTCCACGAACCGCGGCGTCCAGCCGGGGGCTCCGCCCTGCACCGCGTTCATCACCGAGTCGCCGTGCTCCACCAGCCAGTCGTGCGCCCGTACGCAGACGAGGTCGACGACCTTGCGGTGGCCTCCGTCCGTGACGACCTTCTCCAGCATCTTGCCGAGGCCCGGGCCGACCTCCACCGCGTCCGCGCGCCGGGTGATGGCCTCGCCGACCACCGCCTGCACATCGGAATCCCGAAGGACCGTCAGCGCACCGCGCAGGGCGGTCGCCAGCTCGGCGGTGACCCGGTCGGCGTGGGCCGGCTCCGCGAGCCACACACCGAGCCTCCGACCGACCCCCAGAGCGTGAATTCGGTCACGAATGACGTCTCCGGAGAGAAAGTTCTCGCCAACGAAGGAACCGAGGGACTGTCCCAGCTGATCCTTCTTGGTGGGGATGATGGCTGTGTGCGGAATGGGCAGGCCGAGCGGGCGCCGGAAGAGCGCCGTCACGGCGAACCAGTCCGCCAGCGCACCCACCATCCCCGCCTCGGCAGCCGCCGCGACGTAGCCCGGCCAGCCCCCCACGCCTGAGTTCTTCGCCCAGGTGGCCAGGACGTAGACGAGCGCGACGAGCAGAAGGAGGCCGGTGGCCGTGAGTTTCATGCGCCGTACGCCGCGCTGTTTCTCCTCGTCGGCGGCGGTGTACGCGAACGAGGCCAGCGGGCCCGCCCCCGGCCCCCGTGTCCGCTCCGACGGGTCCTGCGCCGGGTCCTGTGCCCGCAACGCCGTACGCTCCGACGGGTCCTGCGACTGCTGCTCCACCTCCTGCACCGCGTCCTCGCCCTGCTCCTGCTCGCCGGATCCGGTCCGTTCCATCCGCTCCACCCGTCCGCGTGCGCCTCGCCCCCGTGACGTACGCATTGTCCCTACCTCCCCTACTCCCGGGCCGCACGTCGAGTTCCCGACGGCCTGTCGCATCATGGGACCAGCACGATCATCACAAGGAGAAACACCGCACATGCCCAGGCGCCAGGGGTATGCCCTGCTCATCGCCCTAGTGGCGGGCACAGCCGTGCTCGCCGCCGCCGTCGCCTTCGCCACGACGCTGCTCTCCGGCCCCCGGTCGACACCGCTCCCACCCTCCGAGACGCAGGCCGCGGCCCGTAACCCGGTCGACCCCGCCACCTCGGGCGGCAAGTGGATCGCCACCTGGGCCGCCGCGCCCGTCGGCGCCGAACCGGGCACCGAGGACGGACTGCCCGGGCGCACCATCCGTAACGTCGTGCACACCAGCATCGGCGGAGAGGTCGCCCGCATCACCCTGTCGAACCTCTTCGGCACGGGACCCCTGGTCGTCGACCAGGCCACCGTCAACACCCGGCCGGTGACCTTCGAGGGCGCCTCCGCCGTCACCGTCGCGGCGGGCGGACAGGTCATCAGCGACCCGGTCGTCGTACCCGTGGCCCCCGACTCCGACCTCCAGGTCAGCTTCCGCACCCCGCGGGCGGGCGGGCCGGTCACCTACCACCCCTACACGCACCAGACCTCGTACCTGATCGACGAACGCGGCACCTGGTCCACCACCAACTGGCGCTACCTGACCGCCGTGGACGTCCGCAGTGCGAGCGCGCGCGGCGCGATCGTCGCCCTCGGCGACTCCCTGACCGCGGGCAGCGGCTCCACCACCGACGCCAACGCGCGCTGGAGCGACGTCCTCGCCGACCGGCTGGGCGGCCGGTACGGGGTCGCCAACGCGGGCATCGCGGGCAACCGGATCGTGGGCATCGGCCGCGGCACCGGGGGCCAGTCGGGCACCGACCGCTACGACCGCGACGTCCTGGCGGTCGCCGGGGCCCGGACGGTCGTCGTGGCGCTCGGCATCAACGACGTACAGCAGTACCCGCAGGAGGCCGACCCGCAGCGCGTCGTGGACAGCCTGCGCGCCCTCACCGACCGGGCGCACGCCCGAGGGCTGAGCGTCGTCGGCGCGACGCTGACCCCGTTCGAGGGCTTCGCCACCTGGACGCCCCAGCGCGAAGCCGTGCGCCAGGCGGTCAACCAGCAGATCCGGGCGGGCACGGTCTTCGACGCGTACGTGGACTTCGACGCGGCGGTCCGCGACCCCGCCGCGCCGAACCGGCTCCTCTTCTCGTACGACTCCGGCGACCACCTGCACCTCAACGACGACGGGTACCGCGCACTCGGCGACCGGCTGGACCTGAAGGTCCTGGACCGGGCAGGCGCCCCCCGGTCCGACGCGCTGTGAGGCGCTGAGGGGCGCCAAGGGGCGCTGTGAGGCGCTGAAGGGCGAGGGAGCCGATGAGCCCGTATACGGCGGACCTGGGGCCCGGCCTGTCAGAGTTCCTTGCGGCCGCCGCCCGCCGCGCCGCCGTCCGGGCCCTCCAGCTCGCGCCGGCGGCGCGCCTCCCGTTCGGCCTCCTTCGCCTCCTTCAGCCGGCGGCGCTCCGCCTTGGTCCGCTTGCGGTCCACGCCGACGCCGCCCATCAGCGCGAAGCCGGTGATCCGCACGTACGGGGCGTCCGGGGCGGGCTCGCCGTCCTCGTTGGAGCCCTCCCCGAAACCTCCCATGATGCCGACGCCCCTGACATCGACGTTCAGCTCGGGCGGCGCGGTCACCTGGATGCCGCCCATGACGGTGATGCAGCGGATGACGGTCTCGCGGTCCTCGAAGTTCGCCTCGCGCAGATCGATCTCGCCGCCGCCCCACATCGCGAACGCGGTGAACGTCCGGCCGACCGTCCAGCGGCCCCTGCGGTTGAACGCGCCCCACAGGGCGAACGCCCCCTTCGAGGTGGCGTTGCCGCCGATCCTCGCGGGCCAGTTCGCGGCGGAGCCCCGCAGCGGGGCGGGCGCGGACGAGCCGACCGGAGCGACCACCGAGCCCGGCGCCGGAAGGTCCTGGACCAACGGCTCCAACTCTCCGTGCGTGCGGGCCTTGTAGGCCGTTTCGAGGCGCTGGTCGAACTCGTCCATATCCAGTCGGCCCTCGGCCACCGCCTCGCGCAGCAGTTCCGCGATCCGCTCACGTTCGGCATCGGAGGCGCGCATGTCCGGACTCTCACTTGTCATACCGCGCAGCCTATTGAACGCACCCGTTCCCGGCACAGACATGCAGGCCCACGACCTGCGCGCGCCGCACCGGGAGAGTGCCCGCCGCGCCGCCCGGGTCGGTGCCCGTCACGGCGCGGACTCGTACATCCTCGCGATCACGGCCTCGATGTCCGGCTCCCGTACCGAGAGGTCGACCAGCGGGTAGTCCGCGGCGATCCTCGCCACCAGCGGGGCCGCCGACGCGGCGGCGGGGAACGCCAGCCACTGGCGCGGGCCCTCCACCTTGACCGCCCGCAGGACCGGCCCACCGCCCGCGCCCTCCGAATCCAGCACGATCGGAGGCAGTTCGCTCTCCAGGTCCACCACGAGCATGCGCTCGCTCTCCCCCACCTCGTGGAGGCCCGCCAGCGAACCGTCGTACATCAGACGGCCGTGGTCGATCACCATCACCCGGTTGCACAACTGCTCGATGTCGGTGAGGTCGTGCGTCGTCAGCAGGACCGTCGTCCCGCGCTCGGTGTTCAACTCCTTCAGGAACTGCCGCACCTTGGCCTTGGAGATCACATCGAGGCCGATCGTCGGCTCGTCCAGGTAGAGCACCTCCGGATCGTGCAGCAGCGCCGCCGCGATGTCGCCGCGCATCCGCTGCCCCAGCGAGAGCTGCCGTACGGGGACTTCCAACAGCTCGCCCAGATCGAGGAGTTCGACGCAGCGGTCCAGATTCTCCCGGTAACGCCGGTCGGGGATCCGGTACATGCGGTGCATCAGCCGGTACGAGTCGCGCAGCGGCAGGTCCCACCAGAGGGTGGTCCGCTGGCCGAAGACGACACCGATGCGGTGCGCCAGACGCGTACGTTCGCGGGAGGGGTCGATGCCCGCGACCCGCAGCCGGCCGCCGCTCGGGGTGAGGATGCCCGTCAGCATCTTGATCGTGGTCGACTTCCCGGCCCCGTTGGGGCCGATGTAGCCGACCATCTCGCCGCGCGCGACCTGGAAGCTGATCCCGTCCACCGCCCGCACCTCGCGGCGCTCGCGGCGCAGCGGTCCGGTGCGGCGGCGGACCTGGAAGACCTTCTCGACGCCTTCGAGGGTGATGAAGCCTTCGCCGCCGGTGCCCGTGGTCGTGCCGTCACCCATGCCCGTACCCTCCTCCGTGATCATTCCCGCTCAACTTCCCGTGCTCCGGTACGCCCGCAGCCCCGCCCGCCACGCGAGCCCCGCCAGCCCCCAGCAGGCCACCGCCACCAGCGGCGGCAGGAACGCCACCCACTCCGGCAGATCGACGGGGTACTCCCGGTCCAGCACGTACAGCGCGGGCAGCCAGCTGACGAAGGCCAGCGGCACCACGAACGTCACCCCGCGCACGAGGTCCTTCGCGAAGATCGTGGGCGGGTACTGGAGCAGCGTCGTCCCGCCGTACGTGAAGGAGTTCTGCACCTCCGAGGCGTCCTGCGCGATGAACTGGAACGCCGCCCCCGCGACGAAGATCGCCCCGAAGATCGCCGCGCCGCTCACCACCATCATCGGCAGCATCAGCACCTTCAGCGGCGTCCACGCGATGTCCAGGGAGACCAGCGCGTAGCCGAGGACCAGCAGCCCCTGCGTGATCCGCCCCAGCCGGCGCAGCGCGAACCGGTCCGCCGCGACCTGCGCCAGCACCGGGACCGGCCGCACCAGCAGGGTGTCGAGCGTCCCGTCCCGGACCCGGCGGCCCACCCGGTCCATCGAGCCCAGCAGCAGATCGCAGAGCCCGAACGCGGTGGCCGACAGCCCGTACAGCAGGGCGATCTCGGGCAGGGTGTAGCCGCCCAGCGCGTCGACGTGCGTGAACATCAGCAGGATCGTCACGAAGTCGAAGGCCGTCACCGCGAAGTCCCCGAACACCGTCATGGCGAACGAGGCCCGGTACGCCATCGTCGAGCGCACCCACATGGCCATGATCAGCCCGTACGCCCGGACGCCCTCCAGCAGCCGGGGCCGCTCCGGGAACGGGAACACCTCCGGCACCTCGGGCGCTCCGGCCTTCCCGTCCGTCCGCACCACGCTCTCAGCCACCCTGCACCACCACCCTCCTGGTCGCCGCGGTCTGCAGCAGGCGGCCCGCCAGCAGCAGCACCACCGCCCAGCCGCCCTGGAACGCGTACGCCTCCACCAGCCCCCACCCCGTGTGCTTGCCGAGGAACACATCGGCCGGGACCTGGAGCAGCGAGGACCACGGCAGCGTCCGCGCCACCTCCCCCAGCAGCCCGGGGAACAGGTTCAGCGGCAGCAGCATCCCGGAGAAGAACAGCCCGGCCAGCGACACGATCCGCATCGCGCCCGCCCCGTCCATCAGCCAGAACGCCGACATCGCGACCAGATAGCGCAGCGCGAAGCTGACCACCACACCCAGGAACACCGAGACGAAGAACGCCGGCCAGGTCCACAGCGATCCCGGGAGCGCCAGATCGAAGGCGAGCGCCCCCAGGAACATCGGTACGACACCGCGCCCCAGGAGATGGAAAGCCGCCCGGCCCAGGTCGCTCGCCATCCACCACAGCTGGAGGTCGACCGGACGGTACAGGTCGACGGCGATGTCCCCCGTGCGGATACGCTCCGTCAACTCGTCCTCGAAGCCGCCGCCCATCATGGCGCAGGCCATCAGCAGGGCCTGCCCGAGCCAGACGTAGGTCAGCGCCTGGGACGTGTCGTACCCGCCGAGCTGCGGACGTGCGTCCCACAGGGCGATGTAGGTGTACGCCATGATGAAACCGAAGACCGTGTTGGTGAACACCCCCGCGGCCGTAGCCGTCCGGTAGGTGGCGTAGCGCCGGAACGCACCCCCCGCCACCACCGCGTAGAGCCGCACGTCGTCCCCTCTCCCCCGCCACCACCGGCTCCCGACACCAAAGCGCACGAGCCTAGTGCAGGCGCCCCGGCCCCCGCGACCGTGTTTCCGGGACGGCGGTGACGACCGGTGGAGGGAACGACCCGGGGAGAACCGAAGGTTTCCGGACGAAACGGGCACTATGGGGTAACTGACCACGCCCGAGGAGCCCCACGGACATGAGCGACGAGTCACAGCACTGGGCCCCCCGCGACCCCTCGGGCGCGGCGGCCGCACCCGGGAGCCACCGGGGAGAGCCGCCGGGGAACGGCGGGAAGAACCGGAAGGACCGGGACCGGAAGGACCGGGACCGGAAGGACCGGAAGAACCGCGGGGAGCGGCGCACCGGCTGGCGGCGCGCCATCCCCACCTGGCGGATGGCGCTCGGCACCGTCCTGGGCCTCGCCCTCCTCCTCATCGGCGGATTCGTCGCCGGATACCAGTTCGTCGACATCCCGGCCGCCAACGCCGCGGCCACCGCCCAGTCCAACGTCTACCTCTACAGCGACGGCAGCGTCATCGCCCGGGACGGCGACGTGAACCGGGAGAAGGTCAAGCTCTCCCAGGTCCCCGCGACCGTCCAGCACGCCGTGCTGGCCGCCGAGGACCGGGACTTCTACTCCGATCGCGCCGTGGACGTGAAGGCGATGGTCCGGGCCGGCTGGAACACCATGACCGGCAAGGGCAAGCAGGGCGGCTCGACGATCACCCAGCAGTACGTGAAGAACTACTACCTCGGCCAGGAGCGGACCGTCGTGCGCAAGGCCAAGGAGTTCTTCATCGCGGTCAAGCTCAACCGCGAGGAGACCAAGGACCAGATCTTCGAGGGCTACCTCAACACCAGCTACTTCGGACGCAACGCCTACGGCATCCAGGCCGCCGCCCAGGCGTACTACGGCAAGAACGTCGAGGACCTCAGCACCGCCGAGGGCGCCTACCTCGCCTCCCTGCTGAACGCCCCCAGCGCCTACGACGTCGTCGCCCACCCCGAGAACAAGCCCGCCGCCCAGCACCGCTGGAACTACGTCCTGGACGGCATGGTCAAGGAGAACTGGCTCGACTCGGCCGAACGGGCGACGACGGACTTCCCCACCCCCGGCGAGGCCAGACCGCCGACCGGACTCTCCGGACAGCGCGGCTACATCGTGCAGGCCGTCGAGGACCACCTGAACCGGCGCGGCATCCTCGACGAGAAGACCCTCGCCACCGGCGGCTACCGCATCACCACGACCCTCGACAAGGCCAAGCAGGACGCCTTCGTCAAGGCCGTCGACACCAACGTGATGTCCAGGACCAGCGCCCGACGCAAGGCCGACCGCAACGTCCGCGTCGGCGGGGCCTCGATCGTCCCCGCCACCGGCGAGGTCGTCGCCCTGTACGGCGGCATCGACTACACGAAGCAGTACGTCAGCAACGCGACCCGCCGCGACTACCAGGTCGGCTCCGTCTTCAAACCGTTCGTCCTCACCTCCGCCGTCGTCAACGACTCCACCACCCAGGACGGCGAACGCATCACGCCCAACACCGTCTACGACGGCGCCAACAAACGCATGGTCGTCGGCGTGCAGGGCCCCACCGACTACGCCCCCGCCAACGAGGACGACGTCGACTACGGCGACATCACCGTGCGCACCGCCACCGACAAGTCCGTCAACTCCGTCTACGCGCAGATGGCCCAGGACGTCGGCCCCGGAAAGGTCCGGGACACCGCCGTCGCCCTCGGCATCCCCACCGACACCCCCGACCTCACCGCCTCCCCCTCCATCGCGCTCGGCACCGCCAACGCCAGTGTCCTGGACATGACCGAGGCGTACGCCACCCTCGCCGACCACGGCCGGCACGGCAGACACGTCCTCGTCGGCAAGGTCACCAAGGACGGCACGGAGATCGAGCTGCCCGAGCGCACGACCGACCAGGCCGTCAGCCGCGAGGCCGCCGACACCACCACCGCCGTGCTGCGCGGCGTCGTGGAGGGCGGCACCGGCACGGCGGCCCAGGCCGTGGGCCGCCCCGCCGCGGGCAAGACCGGCACCGCCGAGGAGGACCGGGCCGCCTGGTTCGCCGGGTACACCCCCGACCTCGCGACCGTCGTCGCCGTGATGGGCCAGAACCCGGACACGGGCGCCCAGACCCCGCTGTACGGAGCCTTCGGCCTGCCCCGCGTCAACGGCGGCGGCGCCCCGGCCGAGACCTGGGCCGCCTACACGGAAGCGGCGCTGCGCTCCTCCCCGGCCAAGGAGTTCGACCTGGAGACGGCACCCGGCTCCGACGAGGAGGACGAACCCCCGCTCGACGAGAACCCCGACGGCGGCACGGACCCGCCCTCCTCGTCGGAGCCCACCACCGGCCCCTCCGACACCACCGAGAGCGATCCGGCCGGCAGCATCCCGCCCACGTCCGGCACGGACACCGGCGGGACGGGCGGCACCGACGGCGGAACGAACGACACCGCCGGCGCCACGGGTGGCTCCGGAGAAACAAGGAGCACCAGCGGCACCGGCGGTGACGGGGATGGTGACAGCGGGGGCGGCGGAGGCGCCGTCGAGGGCGCCTCCGGCCCCGGCCTGCCCGGGGACCGCCCGGTATGACCGGGGACCGCCCGAGCGCGTACGTCAGTGCCCGGAGGTCGCCTTCAGGCCGACCACGGCCACCAGCAGCAGACAGACGAAGAAGATCCGGGCAGCGGTCGCCGGCTCGTTCAACGCGACCATGCCCACGATCGCCGCACCGGCCGCGCCGATACCGACCCACACCCCGTACGCCGTACCGATCGGCAGCGTCTTCGCCGCATGGGACAGCAACACCATGCTCGCCACGATCCCGAGGCCGGTGAACACGCTCGGCCACAGCCGGGTGAACCCCTCGGTGTACTTCATGCCGATCGACCAGCCCACTTCGAGCACACCGGCAATGATCAACAGAACCCAGGCCATGACTGGCACCTCCGACGACGAACCACGTGAACAGAAACGGGTGCGTCGTCTTTGCAGGCCCGGTACGGCGCGTCTCGTCGGGATGGTCCCACCGTAGCAAAGAACAGGGAAAGGGCCTGGTGACACCGGTCACCAGGCCCCGAACAGCCACGGCCGCCCACGGACCCCCAAGGAGCCGTCAGCGAGCCCTACAGATACAACCCGGTCGAATCCACCGAACCCTCGAACCGGTCGGCGGCCACCGCGTGCAGATCGCGCTCCCGCATCAGGACGTACGCCACGCCCCGCACCTCGACCTCGGCGCGGTCCTCGGGGTCGTACAGCACACGGTCGCCGGGCTCCACCGTCCGCACGTTCTGCCCGACCGCGACGACGACGGCCCAGGCGAGGCGCCGGCCCACCGCGGCCGTGGCCGGGATCAGGATGCCGCCGCCGGAGCGCCGCTCGCCCTCGGAGGCGTCGTTCCGCACCAGCACCCGGTCGTGCAGCATCCGGATGGGCAGCTTGTCGTCGTCGGCGGAGCCGGTGGCGCCGCGATGGCCCTCGTGGGTGTTGTCGCTCACGACCGCAACCTACCTGCCGGGCCCCGGACCGTACGCCTCCGGGTGCGGAACGCCACCGGACGCGCACCGGCCGACCACCACCGGCTACCTGCGGCGGCGGCTGGACACGGTGAGCAGCCCCACCACACCGACCACCAGCAGAGCCGCGGGAATCACCCGCTCAAGCCGCGGAGAGCCGTCCTCCGCGACGAACTGCGCCTTCACCTCCGACACCGAGCGGTTCACCGCGACGAAGGCACGGCCGGCCGTCCGGTCCACGGACTGGGCCGCCTTCGCCTTGGCGTCTCCGATGATCGTCTTCGGGTGTACCCGCACCCCGATCTCGTCGAGCACCACAGCGAGCTGCTCGCGCCTGCTGATGATGTCCGCCTCGATCTGCGCAGGGGTCCTGGCATCCGACACTGCGCCGCCTCCGTGGTCGTCGTCCGGTAAACCTTCGTCTGAACCTTCATCGACAGTCTGTCAGCTCGAACCCCCGCACACCCGGCGGCACCCCTATTACCCTCGGTCCCGTCCGACCCGCGCACCACCCGAGGAGAACCACATGAGCGAGCGACTGAAGCCCGGCGACACCGCTCCCGCCTTCACCCTTCCCGACGCCGACGGCAACGAGGTGTCGCTCGCGGACCACAAGGGCCGCAAGGTCATCGTGTACTTCTACCCGGCCGCTCTTACCCCCGGATGCACCAAGCAGGCCTGCGACTTCACGGACAACCTCGACCTCCTGACGAGCGCCGGGTACGACGTCATCGGCGTCTCCCCCGACAAGCCGGAGAAGCTCGCGAAGTTCCGCGACACGGAGAACCTCAAGGTCACTCTGGTGGGCGACCCGGCCAAGGAAACTTTGGAGGCCTACGGCGCCTTCGGCGAGAAGAAGCTTTACGGCAAAGTGGTGACGGGCGTGATCCGCTCCACCGTCGTCGTCGACGAGGACGGCAAGGTCGAGCACGCGTTCTACAACGTGAAGGCGACCGGCCACGTGGCCAAGATCATCAGGGATCTGGGCATCTGACACCCGCCGCCCGGGGCGCCGGCCCCGGGCCACCCCTCACAGGATTCCGGCGATAACGGCGATTCCGACCGGCGGCCGACCGGAGAACGTGTTCAGATCATGTGAGGGAGATCGCATCGGCCCACGAAGTCGGTTTGCGACCGCCATGACTGCGCAGAAGCTTTTCCTGGAACGCACTCCGAGGAAAGGACCCGGCCATGGCGGCCTCCGACCCCCACCAGGCGGCCGACCCCGAAGCGGTCAAACGCCACCCCACGCTCTTCCGGGCCATCAGGAAGCGGCGGAACCCGCGGCTGCGCCGGACGGACATCACGGTCACCGACGACGCCGCGGTCAAGCGCGCCGTGAAAGCCGCCTCCCTGGGTAACGCCATGGAGTGGTTCGACTTCGGGATCTACTCCTACCTCGCCGTGACGATCGGACAGGTCTTCTTCCCGTCCGACAACGAGACCACGCAGCTCCTCTCCTCCTTCGCGACCTTCGCGGTGGCCTTCCTCGTACGGCCGCTCGGCGGCATGTTCTTCGGCCCGATGGGCGACAAGGTCGGCCGCAAGAAGGTCCTCGCGCTGACGATGATCCTGATGGCCGTCGGCACGTTCGCGATCGGCCTGATCCCCTCGCACGACACGATCGGCGTCTGGGCCGCGGTCCTGCTGATCTTCTTCCGGATGCTCCAGGGCTTCTCGACGGGCGGTGAGTACGGCGGCGCCTCGACGTTCATCGCCGAGTACGCCCCCGACAAACGACGCGGCTTCTTCGGCAGCTTCCTGGAGTTCGGCACCCTGGCCGGCTACGTCGGCGCCGCGGGCCTCGTGACCGCCCTGTACGCCCTGCTGACCGACGCGCAGATGGAGGCCTGGGGGTGGAGGATCCCGTTCCTCGTCGCGGGCCCGCTGGGCCTGGTCGGCCTCTACCTGCGACTGCGCCTGGACGAGACCCCGGCCTTCCAGAAGCTGGAGGGCGGCACGGCGCACGCGAGCGAGGCGGCGGACGGCGTCGAGTCGACGGCCAAGGGCGACCTCGCGAAGATCTTCCGGCAGTACTGGCCGACGCTGATCCTCTGCATCTGCCTCGTCGGCGCGTACAACATCACCGACTACATGCTGCTGTCGTACATGCCGACGTACCTCTCCGACGAGCTCGGCTACAGCGAGACCCACGGTCTGCTGATCCTGCTGGCGGTGATGGTGTTCCTGATGACGATCATCAGCCAGGTCGGCAAGCTGTCCGACCGCTTCGGTCGCAAACCGCTGCTGATGGCGGGGATGCTGGGCTTCCTGTTCCTCTCCCTCCCCGCGTTCCTCCTCATCCGGGTGGACGGCATCCTCCCGATCACCATCGGCATGCTGATGCTGGGCCTCTCCCTGGTCTGCATGCTCGGCACGATGTCGGCGGCGCTTCCGGCCCTGTTCCCGACGAACGTCCGCTACGGGTCCCTGTCGGTCGGCTACAACCTCTCCGCGTCGATCTTCGGCGGCACGACCCCGCTGGTCATCACGGCCCTGATCAGCTGGACCGGCTCCAACCTGATGCCCGCGTACTACGCGATGGCGGCGGCCCTGGTCGGCCTGATCGCGGTCGCCTGCATGAAGGAGACGGCCCAGCAGCCGCTGATCGGCTCCCCGCCGTCGGTCGAGACGGACGAGGAGGCGGCGGAACTGGTCCAGTCCCAGGCACCGGACCCGAAGTTCTGACCCGCTCCCTTCCGGCCTCCTCGGAGGAACGGCCCGTACCGCTCACGTCGAGCGGTACGGGCCGTTCCGCGTCCTCACCGAATGTCGGGCGTGACTGTCCGATAAACGGTTCGTTACTCCGTACGGGGCTGCGAACGCGCGCCCGGGACGGAGGGGGCAGCTCATGGGGAACAGCCCGTACACACGGGAGCGGCTGGCGGAGGGCATAGCCGCATCGGCGAACTGGACAGACCTGATGCGCCGCCTGGGGCTGCCGGAGAACGGCGGCAGGCGACGCACACTCCAGCGGAAGGCGACGGAGTACGGGCTGGCCACTTCGCACTTCAAGCAGCGGAGCCCGTGGAAGAAGTACCCGGACTCGGCGATCGCAGCAGCGGTGAAACGCAGCACCTCGCTGCGCGAGGTCGTCAACGAACTCGGTGCCCCACCGGCCAGCGGCACTCTCTCCCACATCGGCCGCCGTATCGCCGCCGCTGGAATCGATGTCGACCACTTCCCGGGGCTTAACCGCTCCCAGCCGGATCTCTCCTTCACCACCGATGAGTTACGGGCGGCGGCAGCGTCGGCCACGAGCATCCGGGGTACAGCGTGCAGTCTGGGGATACCCGACGACAGCCGGTCACGCTCTGCGCTGGCCGGCCTGCTGCGGAGGCGCGGCATCGACACTTCGCACTTTCGCAACGCGCGCTTGGCGATTCCGGAGGACGCCCTGCGGAATGCGGTTCCCAGCAGCACCAGTTATGCGGACGTCATGCGGGCGCTCTGCCTCGAAGTCAACGACACCAACCACCGCCGCGTGCGACGCAAGGTTGTCCAGCTGAAGCTCGACACCGGCCACTTCACCCGACGCTCCTGGACAGCGGCGAGGGTCCCCGAGCCCCGCGCGATCGCGCCGACCACCCTCATCGTCAGACCGCCCGGATCAACCCGCACACACCGCACTCGGCTCCACCGCGCCCTGCAGGAGCTCGGTGTCGCGTACCGCTGCGTGTCCTGCGGCAACCCGGGCCAATGGCTGGGTCAGTCGTTCACGCTCCAGATCGATCACATCAATGGCGACTGGCTGGACAACCGGGCTGAGAACCTGCGGTACCTGTGTCCCAACTGTCATGCGCTGACCGAAACGTGGTGCGGTAAAGGACGTCGTGCGAGGTCGGGCACCCCATAACTCACAGGACTGGCGGCCCCTCCCTTGTAGACTGCGGAGGACGCGCGAGTGCTGGAATTGGTTAGACAGGCTGGCCTTAGAAGCCAGTGTCCTAGTGGCGTGAGGGTTCGAGTCCCTCCTCGCGCACCACGCGGACAGGCCCGGCCCGCAGGAATGCGGGCCGGGCCTGTCGGTTTCGAGGAGCCGCCGTGCGGGGCAGCGGGCAGCGCCCTGGCACGCGCGGGCGGGTAGGTGGCGCTACCCCGCCAACTCCCGCACCACCGGCACCAACGCCCGGAACGCTTTCCCCCGGTGGCTGATCGCGTTCTTCTCCGCCGGGGTCAGCTCCGCGCAGGTGCGGGTCTCGCCCTCCGGCTGGAGGATCGGGTCGTAGCCGAAGCCGCCGGTGCCGGAGGGGGTGTGGCGCAGGATGCCGTTCAGGCGGCCCTCGACCACGTGTTCCGTGCCGTCGGGGAGGGCCAGGGCGGCGGCGCAGGCGAAGTAGGCGCCGCGGTGTCCGTCGGCGATGTCGCCGAGCTGGGCCAGGAGCAGGTTCAGGTTGGCCGCGTCGTCGCCGTGGGTGCCGGACCAGCGGGCCGAGAAGATGCCGGGGGCGCCGCCGAGGACGTCCACGCAGAGGCCCGAGTCGTCGGCGACGGCGGGGAGGCCGGTGGCGCTCGCCAGGGCGTGGGCCTTGAGGAGCGCGTTCTCGGCGAAGGTGACGCCGGTTTCCTTGACGTCGGGGATGTCGGGGTACGCGTCCGCGCCGACGAGGTCGAGGTCGAGTCCCGCGTCGGCGAGGATGGCGTGGAGTTCGGTGATTTTCCCGGCGTTGCGGGTGGCGAGGATCAAGCGCTTCATGGGGCGATTATCGCCCCGGGCGGCCTGGGCGGGCCGTGCCCTCGGCCCGGGCCGCCCGTGATCGGCGAGGCGCCGCCCTACGGGCTGCAGACCTTGCCGATCTCCGTCGCCGCGTCCGTCACCGGGGTGATGTCGGGGGTGGCGTCGCCGGCCTCGATGGACTTGCGGACGCCTGTGACGCCCGCCTGGAGGTCGTCGACGGCCTTGGAGAGGTCGGCGTTGTCCGTGGTGTCGTCGAGCTTCTTCAGCTCGCGGTCGATCTCGTCCAGGGACTCGGAGGCCTGGGTGATGTCCTCGGAGGCGTTGGAGACGGCCTGCTGGAGGTTGCCGACGCTGGTGGCGATCGCGTCGGCGGTGCGGACGCAGTCGAGCGCCTTGTCGAGGCCGGCGCAGCCCGCGGCCGTGGTCAGCGTCAGCAGGGTGGCGGCGGTGGCGAGTGCGAGGCGTTGGTGACGGCGCGAAGCCATGGTTCGGTCCCTCCCCGGGGATCGTTACGTGGACGGACGCACGGTTCGACCCGTGCGCCCGTGTCCGTAACGACGCTCTGTGGTGCGTATTTGGTTGCTTCTTTACCCGTGGAGGGCGGGTCGCTACGCGTCCTGGGTGCGGGCGAGTGCGTCGCGCTGGAGTGCGGCGAGGTCGACGCAGCCGGCGGTGGCGAGATCGAGGAGCGCGCCGAGTTCCTTCCGGTCGAAGGGTGCGCCCTCGGCGGTGCCCTGGACCTCGACGAAGCGGCCGTCCCCGGTGCAGACGACGTTCATGTCGGTCTCGGCGCGGACGTCCTCCTCGTAGCAGAGGTCGAGGAGCGGGGTGCCGTCGACGATGCCGACGCTGATGGCGGCGACGGTGTCGGTGAGCGGCTTGCGGCCGGCCTTGACGATCTTCTTGCCCTGCGCCCAGGCGACGGCGTCGGCCAGGGCGACGTAGGCGCCGGTGATGGCGGCCGTACGGGTGCCGCCGTCGGCCTGGAGGACGTCGCAGTCCAGGACGATGGTGTTCTCGCCGAGAGCCTTGTAGTCGATGACGGCGCGCAGCGAACGGCCGATCAGGCGGCTGATCTCGTGGGTGCGTCCGCCGATCTTGCCGCGTACGGCTTCGCGGTCGCCCCGGGTGTTGGTGGAGCGGGGCAGCATGGAGTATTCGGCGGTGACCCAGCCTTCGCCGCTGCCCTTGCGCCAGCGCGGGACGCCTTCGGTGACGGAGGCGGTGCAGAAGACTTTGGTGTCGCCGAAGGAGATGAGGACTGAGCCCTCGGCGTGCTTGCTCCAGCCGCGTTCGATGGTGACGGGGCGGAGCTGTTCGGGGGTGCGGCCGTCGATGCGAGACATGGGCCCGACCTTATCCGGTGGCGGGGGTGGCTCCGTTCGGGTGCCGTGGCGGCCGCCGTGGACCGGATGCGCGAGGACGTCGGGCACGGCGCGGCCCCGTCCTCCGGTGGAGGACGGGGCCCGCGGTTCCGGCGTGGGGTCAGCCGGTCACATCATGTCTTCGATGTCGGCGGCGATGGGGTCCGCGTCGGTGCCGATGACGACCTGGATCGCGGTGCCCATCTTGACGACGCCGTGGGCGCCTGCGGCCTTGAGGGCGGCTTCGTCGACCTTGCTGGGGTCGTGGACCTCGGTGCGGAGGCGGGTGATGCAGCCTTCGATCTCGTCGATGTTGTCGATACCGCCGAGCCCGGCGACGATCTTCTCAGCCTTGGTGGCCATGTCCTTCTCCCTGGTTTCGCGCGCAGACGGCCGCCCGCTGCGGGTCCGTTTCGTCACGGTAACGCACGGTTGGCCCAACTTCACGAGCGGGTAACCGGACGATCCCGAAAGATGACGATCACCGGCGCCCTGCCTTCGGGACGGACCCCGGACCGTGACGCAACTGGTCTACACCAGTTTGCAACGACCGCCAAACGTGAAGTGTTCCGGGAGGACGCCCATGAGTTCGAGCGCCGCTGCGGTACCGCAGCGAAAATGGTGGAACGGACCGGTCCAGGGCCTGCAGAAGGTCGGGCGGAGCCTTCAGCTCCCGGTGGCCGTCCTCCCCGCCGCAGGCCTGCTCGTCAGTCTCGGCAACCTCTTCAGCTCGTACCTGGACGGCGCCTTCTGGGACAAGACCTCCAAGGTCCTGCTCAACGGCGGCGGCGCGATCCTCGACGGCGAACTGGGCCTGCCCCTGCTGTTCTGCATCGGCGTCGCCATCGGCTTCGCGAAGAAGGCGGACGGCTCCACCGCGCTGGCGGCCGTCGTCGGCTTCCTGGTCTACCGGGGCGTGCTGACCGCCTTCCCCATGGACGGCACCGTGACGGAGGCCCTGCCCGACGGTGAGCCGCAGAACCCGGGCGTGCTCGGCGGCATCCTGATCGGGCTGCTGACCGCGGTCGTCTGGCAGCGCTACCACCGCACCAAGCTGGTCGACTGGCTCGGGTTCTTCAACGGGCGACGCCTGGTGCCGATCCTGATGGCATTCCTCTGCGTGGTCCTCGGCGTGCTGTTCGGCCTGCTGTGGCAGCCGGTGGGCGACGGGCTGACCTGGTTCTCCAAGCAGCTGATCGACCTCGGCTCCTGGGGTGCGGCCATCTTCGGCTTCGCGAACAGGTTGCTGATCCCCATCGGCATGCACCAGTTCCTGAACACGTTCTTCTGGTTCCAGGCGGGCGAGTTCACCGGGGCGGACGGCCAGACCGTGCAGGGCGACATCTCCCGGTTCTTCGCCGGGGACCCGTCGGCCGGCCAGTTCACCTCCGGCTTCTTCCCGATCATGATGTTCGGCCTGCCGGCCGCCGCTCTGGCCATCACCCACTGCGCGCGGCCCGAGCGCCGCAAGGAGGTGGCGGGCCTGATGGTCTCGGTGGCGCTGACCTCGTTCGTCACGGGGGTGACCGAGCCGCTCGAGTTCTCTTTCATGTTCGTCGCGCCGCTGCTGTACGGCGTGCACGCGGTGCTCACCGGGGCGTCGATGGGCATCACCTGGCTGCTGGGGGTGCACGCGGGGTTCAGCTTCTCGGCCGGGTTGATCGACTACGTCGTCAACTGGCATCTGGATACGAAACCCTGGCTGATCATCCCGATCGGCGCGTGCTTCGCGGTGATCTACTACGTGGTCTTCCGTTTCGCGATCATCAAGTTCGACCTCAAGACACCCGGGCGGGAACCGGAGGAGATCGAGAAGGAGATGGAGAAGGACCTCACCAAGTAGCGCTGAGGCGCAGGCCTGCGGGCCTTCGACCCGGCGCGGACGGCACGCACAAGGCCCTCGGACCACCCGGTCCGGGGGCCTTCGGCATGTCACCGAACGTACCGGATCTGCTACTGCGAATAAGCAGGGAATTGCAGGTTCCTTATCTAACCCTCACCGTGCTAAAACTGGTCTACACCACTGAGTGGTCCAGACCACGGCTGTCTGCCGGCGTCTGTCGAGTCGCCGCCTCCCCGCATCAACGACCTGGGCGGCACCGTGCCCCATGGAGGAAGTTGATGACCACGGCTGAGACCGCACCCGCGGCCGAGAAGAAGAGGGGCGCCGGCGTGATGGCCGTCATGCAGCGCATCGGCCGCAGCATCATGCTGCCGGTCGCCGTGCTGCCGGCCGCCGCGCTCCTGGTCCGCCTCGGCGACAGCGACATGCTGGGCCGCGAGTCGTTCCCGACCTTCATCACGAAGCTCGCCGGCTACATGAGCGCCGGAGGCAGCGCGCTCCTCGACAACATGGCGCTGCTGTTCGCCGTCGGCATCGCGATCGGCTTCGCGAAGAAGTCGGACGGCTCCACCGCCCTGGCCGCCGTCACCGGCTACCTGGTCTTCAAGAACGTGCTGGCCACGTTCACGGACCCGAACCTGGACAAGGTCGCCGAGGTCATCGACGGCAAGATCGTCATGACCGAGGCGCCGGTGGACGCCAAGGTCCTCGGCGGTGTCGTGATGGGCATCGTCGTGGCCCTGCTCTACCAGAAGTTCTACCGGACCAAGCTGCCCGACTGGGCCGGCTTCTTCAGCGGCCGCCGCCTGGTCCCGATCCTCTCCGCCCTCGCGGGTCTGCTCATCGGTATCGTCTTCGGTCTGATCTGGCCGGTCCTCGGCACGGGTCTGCACAACTTCGGCGAGTGGCTGGTCGGCTCCGGCGCGGTCGGCGCGGGCATCTTCGGTGTCGCCAACCGTGCGCTGATCCCGGTCGGCATGCACCACCTGCTGAACTCCTTCCCGTGGTTCCAGGCGGGCGAGTACAACGGCAAGAACGGCGACATCGCCCGCTTCCTGGAGGGCGACCCCACCGCCGGACAGTTCATGACCGGCTTCTTCCCGATCATGATGTTCGCCCTCCCGGCGGCCTGCCTCGCGATCGTCCACTGCGCCCGCCCCGAGCGCCGCAAGGTCGTCGGCGGCATGATGTTCTCCCTCGCGCTCACCTCGTTCGTCACCGGTGTGACCGAGCCGATCGAGTTCACGTTCATGTTCATCGCCCCGGTGCTGTACGCGATCCACGCGGTGCTGACGGGTGTGTCGATGGCCCTGACCTGGGCGCTCGGCATGAAGGACGGCTTCGGCTTCTCGGCCGGTCTGGTCGACTTCGGGCTCAACCTGGGCATCGCCACCAAGCCCTGGATGCTGGTGCTGGTCGGCCTCTGCTTCGCGGTGGTCTACTACGTGATCTTCCGGTTCGCGATCACCAAGTTCAACCTGCCGACTCCCGGCCGGGAGTCGGACGAGGAGCTCGCCGAGCTTCAGAAGGCCGAGGCGAAGTAGCCTCCGCCACCCCCGTATGCCGCAGCCCCCGCCTCCCGAAGACGTCTTTCGGGAGGCGGGGGCTTCGGCATGCCCGCGGTACGTACGGTCGTGTCACCTCCGGCGTACGGGCACGTCCAGCCGGAAGAGCTGGCGGGAACCGCCCTCCGGTCCCGGTTCGACGGGCTCGCCGGGGCGGAAGCCGAGCCGCTCGTAGAAGACGCGGGCCCCGCTCTCCACCGCCCCCGGGTGGTCGGGCCCGAAGGTCACCACCTCGACGGTGCCGGGCCCGGTGACGTAACGGCGCATCGCCTCCGCCATCAGGAGGCGGCCCACGCCCGCGCCGCGGAGGTGCTCGGAGGTGACGAGCCAGTGCACGTGGTACGTGGGCGGTTCGGCGCCGAACAGCAGGCCGCCGACGGGACCGGGCGCGTCGGCGGACTCGGCGACCAGGGCCGCCCCGTCCCGGATGTGGTCTTCCACCGCGCGGTGGAAGCCCGGCTCCTCGACCATCGGCCCGAACCAGTGCTCGACCTGGGACGCCAGGGACAGGAAGCCGTCGAGATCGCCCTCCCGGGCGGGTCTGATCGTGATCATCCCGGGAGTCTCGCAGAGCGGGCCGCGGCTCGGTGCCCGGCTCTCAGATCTCGTACACCGCGCCCGGGGCGGCCAGTTCCACCGGGCCCGGGTAGACCGCACGGGCGTCGGCGGCGTTGCGGTCGGCGTCGGTCCACGGCGGGATGTGGGTGAGGACGAGCCGGCGCGCTCCGGCGCGGGCCGCCGCCTCGCCGGCCTCGCGGCCGTTGAGGTGCAGGTCCGGGATGTCCTCCTTGCCGTCGACGAACGACGCCTCGCAGAGGAACAGGTCCGCGTCCCGGGCCAGCTCCTCCAGCGCCTCGCACGTCCCCGTGTCGCCGGAGTAGGCGAGGACGGAGCCGCCGTGCTCGATCCGGATGCCGAAGGTGTCGACGGGGTGGCGGAGCTGCTCCGTACGGACCGAGAAGGGGCCGATCCCGAAGGACTGGGACTTGAGGGTGTGGAAGTCGAAGACCTCGCTCATCGCCCGGTCGGACGGGGTGTCCCCGTGGGCGGCGGTCAGGCGCTGCTCGGTGCCCTCGGGCCCGTAGACCGGGAGGGGGACGGGGCGGGCGCCGTCGTGGCGGTAGTAGCGCACGACGAAATACGCGCACATGTCGATGCAGTGGTCGGCGTGCAGATGGCTGAGGAAGATCGCGTCGAGGTCGTAGAGACCGACGTGGCGCTGCAGCTCTCCGAGGGCGCCGTTGCCCATGTCGAGGAGCAGCCGGAAGCCGTCGGCCTCTACGAGGTAGCTCGAGCATGCCGAACCCGTGGAGGGGAACGAGCCGGAGCAGCCGACGACGGTGAGCTTCATGGAGCGTGAACCTCCGGTGCGCGGGAACGGGGAGGGTTCGTGCGATTCCGCCGGAGCTTCGTACGGGTGCCTGCGGAATGGGTTCTGCGGTTTGTCGAGCGTAAGGCGCGAAACTCCGCGTCGCTCCTTTGCTGCCCTCCGTTGTGGGGGAACTCACCTGCTCTGTCACCGGTTCGATGGAAGCGCGCCCACCGGCCGCCCCGTCGTGCCCGTCCCGGCCGCCGGTACGGTCGGGGGATGAACACGTTCTGGTGGGTGGCGCTGGTCGCCGTGGTTCTGCTGGCACTCGTGGCCGCGGTGGTGGACGGCCGGGGGCGCTCGGACCGCGGTCCGCGCTCGCGCAGGCCCCGGCGGCCGGTGGGGTCGACCCGGCCGCCGTCCCGGCCGCGGCCTTCCGGTCCGGAGGGGCGGGGGGACGGGCGTACGCCTCGGGCCGGTGAGGTGTGGTGGGCCGATGTGCCGTACGAGGACGGGCCCGGGTCGAAGGACCGGCCGTGTCTGGTGATCTCGGTACGGGGGCGGGGCCGGGGGCGCACGGCGCTGGTCGCGAAGATCACCAGCAAGCACCACGAGGAGCGGCCCGGGGTGATCGCGCTGCCTTCGGGGACGGTCGGGGACCGGCAGGGGCGGCAGAGTTTCCTGGAGACGGACGAGCTGCGGGAGGTCCGGATCGCCGGGTTCCGGCGGCGGGTGGGTGCGGTGGACCCGGGGCTGTGGGAGCGGGTGCGCGGGCTGGGTGCGGAGTGAGGGGCGGGGCCTTTCGGGGCGCTGCCCCGGGCCCCGCTCCTCAGTCGCCGGAGGGGCTTGGAAGACGTCCTCGAGCGCCGGACGGGCTGCATGGGTGCGCCCGGCCGGGGCCCGGGGTTACGCCCAGAGCTGGCCCTGAAGCGTTTCGATCGCCGCTTCTGTCGTCTCCGCCGTGTAGACGCCGGTCGACAGGTACTTCCAGCCGCCGTCCGCGACGACGAAGGCGATGTCCGCGCTCTCCCCCGCCTTGACCGCCTTGTTGCCCACGCCGATCGCCGCGTGGAGGGCGGCGCCGGTGGAGACGCCCGCGAAGATGCCCTCCTGCTGGAGGAGTTCGCGGGTGCGGGTGACCGCGTCGGCGGAGCCCACGGAGAAGCGGGTGGTGAGGACCGAGGCGTCGTAGAGCTCGGGGACGAAGCCCTCGTCGAGGTTGCGCAGGCCGTAGACCAGGTCGTCGTAGCGCGGTTCGGCGGCGACGATCTGGATGCCGGGGCGGTTCTCACGGAGGTAGCGGCCGACGCCCATGAGGGTGCCGGTGGTGCCGAGGCCCGCGACGAAGTGGGTGATGGACGGGAGGTCGGTGAGGATCTCGGGTCCGGTGGTGGCGTAGTGGGCGCCCGCGTTGTCCGGGTTGCCGTACTGGTAGAGCATCACCCAGTCCGGGTGCTCGGCCGACAGCTCCTTCGCGACGCGGACGGCGGTGTTGGAGCCGCCCGCGGCCGGGGAGGAGATGATCTCGGCGCCCCACATGGCGAGCAGGTCGCGCCGCTCCTGGGAGGTGTTCTCCGGCATGACGCAGACGATCCGGTAGCCCTTGAGCCTGGCCGCCATGGCGAGCGAGATGCCGGTGTTGCCGCTGGTGGGCTCCAGGATGGTGCAGCCGGGTGTCAGGCGGCCGTCCTTCTCCGCCTGTTCGACCATGTGGAGCGCGGGGCGGTCCTTGATCGAGCCGGTGGGGTTGCGGTCCTCCAGCTTGGCCCAGATCCGTACGTCCTCGGACGGGGACAGCCGGGGCAGACGCACCAGAGGTGTGTTGCCCACGGCTGCCAGCGGGGAGTCGTACCGCATCAGCGCATGCCGCCGGCGACGGCCGGGAGGATCGTGACGTTGTCGCCGTCGCTGAGCTTGGTGGAGATGCCGTCGAGGAAGCGGACGTCCTCGTCGTTGAGGTAGACGTTCACGAAGCGGCGGAGCTGTTCGCCGTCGACAATGCGCTCACGGATGCCGGTGTGGCGGCTCTCCAGGTCGGCGAAGAGGTCGGCGAGGGTGTCCCCGTTGCCTTCGACGGCCTTCGCGCCGTCGGTGTAGGTGCGGAGGATGGTCGGGATGCGGACCTCGATGGCCATGGCGTGGGCTCCTGTCGAAAGCGTGGAGGTGGCGTGGGGCGCGCGTTTCTGCCCCCGCGCAGGGGGTGGTGCGTGTGGGTGGGCGCGCGGACCGCGGCTCAGGCCGGGCGGCTCACGGGCAGGCTGCGGGCGGGACAGATCGCGCTGGCGAGCCTGCACAGGTCGACGTGCAGCCGCGCTACGAGCAGCGTGCCCGGCGTCCTGTTGCTCACGTCATGGGGAACCATGCGGGCATCGTATCGATTCCCGGTGCGGAAACCCGAGTGTCGTATCAGATGGTGGATGGTGAGCGACCGTTATGTGGACATCGCGGGGCGGGTGAGCCCTTCCGGCAGGTAGACGACCGTGGGTGCGCCGGTCTTCGGGTGGGTGCTGACCTCGGCGGCGACGCCGTACACCTCGCCCAGCAGTTCGGCCGTGAGGACCTCTTCCGGAGTGCCGGAGGCGACGACCCCGCCGTCCTTGAGGACGTAGAGGCGGTCGCAGTAGTACGCGGCGAGGTTGAGGTCGTGCAGGGCAAGGAGGTTGGTGGTGCCGAGGTCGCGGACCAGGGAGAGGATCTCCAGCTGGTAGCGGATGTCCAGGTGGTTGGTCGGCTCGTCCAGGACGACGAGCGACGGCTGCTGGACCAGGGCGCGGGCGACCAGGGCGCGCTGGCGTTCACCGCCGGAGAGGGAGGCGAACGTACGGGGTTCGAGGGCGGCGATGCCGACCCGGGCGAGGGCCTCGGTGACCAGGGCGGTGTCGGCGGCGGTGTCCGCCTCCCAGAACCGCTTGTGCGGGGCGCGGCCCATCGCGACGACCTGGCCGACGGTGAGCTCGAAGCCGGCGTGGCCGTCCTGCGGGACGGTGGCGATGCGCTGGGCGCGGGCCTTCACGGGGAGGGCGGCGAGGTCGTCGCCGTCGAGGAGGACACGGCCGTGGGTGGGGCGCAGGGTGCCGTAGACGCAGCGCAGGAGGGTGGTCTTGCCGCTGCCGTTGGGGCCGACGAGGCCGACGGTCTCGCCGTCGGCGGCGGTGAGGTCGACGGAGTCGACGAGGTGGCGGCCCTCGCCGACGCCGTACGAGAGGCCCTCGGTGCGCAGGGTGGTCACGGGCGGGCTCCCTCGACGGGTGGTGTCTTCATGCGGGCGCTCCTTCGGGGCGGCGGCGGAGCATCCAGAGGAAGAACGGGCCGCCGGTCAGCGCGGTGAGGACGCCGACCGGGATGTCCTGCGGGGCGGCGAGCGTCCGGGCGGCCAGGTCGGCGAGGACCAGGAACACCGCCCCGCCGAGGGCGACGACCGGGAGCAGGGCGCGGTGCGCGGCGCCGACGGCCATCCGGGCCATGTGCGGGACCATCAGCCCGACGAAGCCGATCGCCCCGCTGTAGGCGACGAGCGCCCCGGTCATCAGGGAGGCGAGGACGAAGACGGCGGCCCGGAAGCGGGCGGTGTCGAGGCCGAGGACGGTCGCGCCCTCCTCCCCCACCAGGAGCAGGTCGAGCGGGCGGGCCAGGGTGAGGAGGACGGCGGTGCCGACGACCAGGGTGACGGTGGGGAGCGCGAGCATGTCCCAGCGGGCCGCGCCGAGGCCGCCGAGGGTCCAGTAGAGGACTTCCTGGAGGTGGTCGGCGCGGGCGGAGGTGACCAGGATCAGGCTGGTCAGGGCGGAGAGGACGTAGGAGACGGCGACTCCGGCGAGGACGAGCCGGTTGGTGGTGAGGCCGCCTCCGCCGCGCGCCAGGGTGTAGACGAGCAGCAGCGAGAGCAGCGCGCCGGCGAAGGCGGCGGCGGGGATGGTGACGGTGGTGGCGAGGGTCGCGCCGATGCCGAGGACGATCACGAGGACGGCGCCGGTGGAGGCTCCGGAGGAGACGCCGAGGAGGAACGGGTCGGCGAGCTGGTTGCGTACGAGGGCCTGGAGGACGGTGCCGATGACGGCGAGTCCGGCGCCGACGACGATGCCGAGCAGCACCCGGGGCAGCCGGACGTCCAGGACGATCGTGCGGAAGGGGCTCGCCTCGGCCCGCCCGGTCAGGATGTCGAGGACCTGGCCGGGCGGGATGCGGACGGAGCCGAGGGCGAGTGCGGCGAGCACGGCGGCGGCGAGGAGCGCGGCGAGGGCGCCGAGCACCAGGGTGTAGCGGAGCAGCCGCCGCGGTGCGGGGGTGCGGCAGCTCACGGGGTGGTGGCCCCCGGGTGGAGCTGGGCGGCGAGCTTGTCGACGGCGGCGGGGACGCGGACGCCGAGGACGGCGTCGGAGAGCGGCATGACCGCGAAGCGCTCGTTCTTGATGGCGGGGACGTCGGCGAGGGCCGGGTCGGTGAGGAGGCGCTTCTTCTTCTGTTCGACGGTGGTCGCGCCGTAGTCGTAGATCACGATGACCTCGGGCTTGCGGTCGACGACGTTCTCCCAGGAGGCGTCGCCGAAGGGCTTGTCGAGGTCGGCGAAGACGTTGGTGCCGCCGGCCCGTTCGATCAGTTCGTTGCCGATGCCCTCACCGCCCGCGGTGAAGGCGGTCTTGTCACCGCTGTCGTAGACGAAGACGGAGACGGGCTTCAGGTCGGCGAGCTTCTTCGCGGTGGCGGCGTTGTCGGCCTTGGCCTGCTTGATCCAGGCCTCGGCGCGGTCGGGGACGCCGAAGGTGCGGCCGACCTCGCGGATCTCCTCGTAGAGGGTGTCCATGGGCTGGTCGCCCTTGGTGCAGCTCTCGGTGTTGAGCCGGGTCTCGATGCCGGACTTCCTCAGCGCCTCGCGGCCGCGGCCGTCGGCGGCGGTGAAGGCGCTGCTGTAGCCGCCGTAGACGAAGTCGGGGTCGGCGGCGAGGACCTGCTCGTAGGAGGGGTACTCCTTGGCGATGACCGGGACGGACGCGTAGTCCTCCGCGTACTTCGGCAGGACCTGGTCGTCGAGGAAGGCGGTGCCGACGAGGGACTTCTTCAGGCCCAGTTCCAGCATGATCTCGGTGACGTGCTGGTTCATGGTGACGACGCGCTTCGGCGGGGCGTCGAACGTGGTGGTGACACCGCAGTTCTTCACGGTGTACGGGAAGCCGTCGCTCTTCGCCGCGGCCTTCTCCCCGGTGGCGGCGTCGCCGTCCGGGGTGGAGCAGGCGGTGAGGGCGAGCGGGAGCAGCACGGCGGCGGCTATGAGCGCGGGGGTGCGCCGGGACATGGCGAGGCCTCTCCGGGGGATTTCCGCGTCCCCTGGTCGATGCGAGAAGGCGGCGGGCCAGTTCCTGACTTCCGGGCCGCCCTCCGGTGCGTCGTCGTCCTCTTGAGGAGTCCGTCCGCGTGGGAGGGGGCCCGGTCACAGTGGCGGGACCGTGCCGGATTCGCACCGGCTTCCTGGTTCCTGCTGCCTTGATGGGTCTGGGGGCAGTGTGCCAGACCCGCACGGGGGCCCTGCGGGGGCACCCGGGTGGGTTCCTGGTGGGTCCCTGGTGGGTCAGTACGCCTCGACGACCCGCACGTCTTCCTCGGTGATCTCGCCGTCCACGATGCGGTACGAGCGGAACTGGAAGGGTCCGGCGTCGTCGGTGTCGGCGGTGGAGACCAGGACGTAGTGGGCGCCGGGTTCGTTGGCGTAGGTGACGTCGGTGCGGGAGGGGTAGGCCTCGGTCGCCGTGTGCGAGTGGTAGACGATCACGGGCTCCTCGTCGCGGTCGTCCATCTCGCGGTAGAGCTTGAGGAGGTCGGCCGAGTCGAACTCGTAGAACGTGGGCGAGCGGGCGGCGTTGAGCATCGGGATGAAGCGCTCGGGGCGGTCCGTCCCGGCCGGGCCCGCGACCACTCCGCACGCCTCGTCGGGGTGGTCGGCGCGGGAGTGGGCGACGATCTGGTCGTGGAGCGCCTGGGTGATGGTCAGCATGGCGCCAGGATATGCAGGCGGCCCCCGCGTACCAGTAAGTGGTACGCGGGGGCCGCATGCTGGACGCGTCGGCCGTTGGGGCGGCCGGGGCGGTCCGGGAGGAGGGCGGTGTGGGGCCCGCCCTCGGGTCAGTGGGTGTCGGCGGTGTTCCTCTTCTCCGCGGTGCGCGACTGGATCACCCGGTAGGAGACGAAGAGGAGGAGCGCCCACAGCGGTGCGCAGTAGAGCGAGACCCTGGTGTCCTCGTCGATCGCCATCATCACGATGACCAGGCCGATGAACAGGAGCGCGAACCAGCTCGTGTACGGGGCTCCGGGGGCCTTGAACGAGGACTGCGGGAGCAGACCGGCGTCGGCCGCGCGGCGGTAGCGGATCTGGCTGATCAGGATCATGATCCAGGCCCACATGCCGGAGATGGTCGCGAAGGAGACGACGTAGGTGAACGCCTTGCCGGGCCACTGGTAGTTGATCCACACGCCGACGAGCATCAGGGCGGCGGAGAAGGTGGTGCCCACCAGCGGCAGGCCGTTCTTCGTCAGCTTGGTGAAGGCGCGGGGGCCCTGGCCGTTGAGGGCGAGGTCGCGGAGCATGCGGCCGGTGGAGTACATGCCGGAGTTGCAGGAGGAGAGCGCGGCGGTGAGGACGACGAAGTTGACGATGGCGGCGCCGACGCCGAGCCCCATCTCCTCGAAGGCCTTCACGAACGGGGAGGCGTCGGGCTCGAAGGTGGACCACGGCACGACCGAGAGGATCATGATCAGCGCGCCGACGTAGAAGACGGCGATGCGCCACGGCACGGTGTTGATGGCCTTGGGCAGCACGGTCTTGGGGTCCTTGGACTCCCCGGCGGTGACGCCGACGAGTTCGACCGCGAGGAAGGCGAACATGACGATCTGGAGCGTCATGAGCGTGCCGGTGATGCCGTTGGGGAAGAAGCCGCCGTCGTTCCAGAGGTTGGCGACGGTGGCGGTGTCGCCGGCGTCGGAGAATCCGACGGTGAGCACGCCCGCGCAGATCAGGATCATACCGATGATCGCGGTGACCTTGACCATGGAGAACCAGAACTCCAGCTCACCGAAGAGCTTCACGGAGATCAGGTTGGCGCCGTACAGAATGACGGTGAACACCAGGGCCGAGAGCCACTGCGGAATGTTCCACCAGTACGTCATATAGGTGGCGGCGGCGGTGACTTCGGTGATTCCGGTGACGACCCAGAAGAGCCAGTAGGTCCAGCCGGTCACGAATCCGAAGAACGGGCCGAGGAATTCCCGGGCGTACTCCGAGAAGGAGCCGGAGACCGGGCGGTACATGAGGAGTTCGCCCAGGGCCCGCATGATGAAGAAGATGACCAGGCCCGCGACGACGTAGGCCAGGATGAGGCTGGGTCCGGCCCGGTCGATGGCTTTGCCCGCGCCGAGGAAGAGCCCGGTGCCGATGGCTCCGCCGATGGCGATCATCTGAATCTGACGAGCGCCCAGACCGCGCTGGTATCCCTCGCCACCGGTCCCGGAGTCCCCGGCGTCGCCGCCGGGCCGACCCTTGTCGATGTGTCCCTCGTCGACCTGTGCCGATGTCATGGTGGTGCGCCTTTCTCCACGCCGATCCGCGCCTCACAAAGCCGCGGATCAGGTCCTGATCCCCCCGGATATGGATGGAGTGCCGCCGGCGTTCGGCCGGTTCGTGGCGCCCCCGGGAACAGGGGTGGCGTCCCCGGGCGGTCGTGAAGATTTATCACGGCCGCCACCGGACACCGTGGGACATTCTGTGGCGCACGACACAGGAAAAAGCGGGCAAGGGGTTCCGTCCGGCACGAAAAGGCCGGATCACTTGGTGCGATCGTTATGCGGATCTGAGCGTCCGTTGAGCGAACGGAGGGTGCCCGCCCCGGTGTGACGGGCGGGCGCCCTCCGCGTTCACGGCCTTACCGCATTACGGCATTACGGCATTACGGCATGAGCGTTTCGACGAGCGTTTCCTGGAGTGCGCCGAGCCAGAGGTAGGCCATCACCATGGGCTTGCGCGGATCGGCGTCGGGGAGCCGGTAGAGCGAGCCCTCCTGGCCCTCGTCCTCGTCGGAGACCTCCAGCCGGGTGCCGATGGTCAGGCGCAGGTCGTTGAGGGAGCGCAGCCAGCTGCGGCACTCGTCGCCGGTGAGGGTGAGGACGGCGCCGCCCTCCCCGGTGGGCGAGAGCGCGTCCAGGGTGCGGACGACGGCGACGGCGTCCTCGCGCTTGCCCGAGCGCAGGTCGTTCTCGGTGAAGCGGCGGAACTCGGAGGACAGCTCGCGCAGCTCCTCCTCAGGCTTTCCGCCCTCGGCGGGCCGGTCGGGGCCGCCGTAGGCGTCGGGGAAGAGCCGGGCGAGCGCCGGGTCGGACGGCGGCTTGCTGGGGCCCTCGGCGAAGAGGGCGGCGAGCGGGTCCTCGCCGTCGGCGGGCGTCTCGCCCGGGCCGATCAGTTCGAGCAGCTGGACGACGAGGGAGCGCAGGATGGAGATCTCGACCTCGTCGAGCGCGACGGCCGCGCCGCCGCCTGGGGTGGCCTCGAAATGGCCGGCCATGGATTCTCCGATGGTGGGTCGAACGGGGCGGGTGAGGGCGGGGCGAGGGGCGGGCCGAGCCCTGAAGGGGTCAGTCGCGGTCCTGGGTGAGGGTGGCCCACAGCCCGTATCCGTGCATGGCCTGGACGTCGCGTTCCATCTCCTCGCGGCTCCCGCTGGAGACGACGGCGCGGCCCTTGTGGTGCACGTCCATCATGAGCCGGCGGGCCTTGTCCTTCGGGTAGCCGAAGTAGGCCTGGAAGACATAGGTCACGTAGCTCATGAGGTTGACCGGGTCATTGTGGACGAGCGTCACCCACGGGACGTCCGGCTCGGGGACCACGAAGGTCTCCTCGGCCGAATCGGGACGTTCGATCTCTAGCGGGGTAGCAACGCTCACCTGTCCCATGCTGCCACCCGGGCGGGTCCCGTGCACAAACGGACCCCACATCTCGTCACTTTGACGAATAGGGGGTAGCATCCCAGCCATGAACTCAGCGGACCTCGGGCGACGGGTCGGCGTTCCGTCGACCGCGCTCTTCACCGACCAGTACGAGCTGACCATGGTGCAGGCGGCCCTCAAGGCCGGCACCGCCGACCGGCACTCGGTCTTCGAAGCGTTCACCCGCCGACTGCCCGAGGGGCGGCGCTACGGAGTCGTCGCGGGCACCGGCCGGGTGCTGGACGCGGTGGAGAACTTCCACTTCGACGACGAGATGATCGGCTTCCTGCGGCAGCAGGGGATCGTCGACGAGCCCACCCTCGAATGGCTGGCCGACTACCGCTTCAGCGGCGATATCTGGGGCTACCCGGAGGGCGAGGTCTACTTCCCCGGCTCCCCGATCCTGCGGGTGGAGGGCTCCTTCGCCGAGTGCGTGCTGCTGGAGACGGTGATCCTCTCCATCCTCAACCACGACTCCGCCATCGCCGCCGCCGCCTCGCGGATGTCGGCCGCCGCCGGGGGCCGCCGGCTGATCGAGATGGGCGCGCGCCGCACCCACGAGCTGTCCGCGGTCGCCTCGGCCCGCGCCGCGTACGTCGGCGGCTTCGACGCCACCTCCGACCTGGCGGCGGGCTTCCGCTGGGCGATGCCGACCGTCGGCACGAGCGCGCACGCCTTCACCCTGCTGCACGACACCGAGCGCGACGCGTTCCGGGCGCAGGTGGACTCGCTGGGCCGGGGCACGACACTGCTGGTCGACACGTACGACGTGACCGAGGCGGTCCGGGCGGCCGTCGAGATCGCGGGGCCCGAGCTGGGCGCCGTACGGATCGACTCCGGCGACCTGCTGCTGGTCGCGCACCGGGTGCGGCAGCAGCTGGACGAGCTGGGGGCGACGGGCACGAAGATCGTGGTGACCTCGGACCTGGACGAGTACGCCATCGCCTCGCTGGCCGCCGCACCGGTGGACGCGTACGGGGTCGGCACCCAGCTGGTCACCGGGAGCGGGCACCCCACCTGCTCGATGGTCTACAAGCTGGTGGCCCGCGCCGGCTCGGCGGAGCCGGACGCCCCGCTGGTGCCGGTGGCGAAGAAGTCGCTCGGCGCGAAGTCGTCCAAGGGCGGCCGCAAGTGGGCCGCCCGACGGACCGACGCGCACGGCGTCGCCGAGGCCGAGGTGATCGGCACCGGTCCGGTCCCCGAGGAGCTGGCCGGCCGGCAGCTGCTGGTGGAGCTGGTCCGGGACGGCGAGGTGGTCGCCCGCGAGCCGCTGGAAGCGGTGCGGGAGCGGCACGTGGCCGCGCGCGCGGGGCTGCCGATGTCGGCCATCCAGCTGTCCCGGGGCGAGCCGGTGATCCCGACCGAGTACGCCTGAGAGCGGCCCGGTCCGGACGCCGGGGCGGCCCCCGGCGGGCCGCCCCCGCGGGCGGGCCCCCCGGGGGCGCAAACCCGGGTTTGGCGGGCGGGGGTGGTTGTGTCGGGCCCGTGCCC
>NZ_JBIWLQ010000006.1:62539-128376 GCF_044766265.1 Streptomyces sp. NPDC102283 | reverse complement strand
GGCGGGCGCGGGGGGGGGGGCGGCCCCCCCCCCGGCCCCCCGGGCGCGGGCGGCGGGGGGGGGGGGGGGGGGGGGCGGGGGGGGGGGGGGGGGGGCGGGGGGGGGGGGCGGGCCGCCCCCCCCCCCCCCCCCCCCCCGACCGGGTCCGCAACCGAGGGTTTGGCGGACGGGCTTGATTGTGACGGTCCAGTGCCTAGGCTCGAACCCGCGGACACACCCGAAGACCCCGGCATCCCCGTCCCGCCCGCCGCCGTCCCGCTCCGACCCCAGCCGCTCCCGTCCCACCCGCACCGCCCTCCGTCCGCCCTCCATCCGCTCCCGCCCCCACCGAAGGACACCCGCCATGCACCGCGCATTGATCGTCGTGGACGTTCAGAACGACTTCTGCGAGGGCGGCAGCCTCGCGGTGGCGGGCGGTGCCGATGTCGCCGCCGCCATCACCGACCTGATCGGCGCCGCCCAGCCCGGCTACCGTCACGTGGTGGCCACCCGCGACCACCACATCGACCCGGGTGACCACTTCTCGCCCAGCCCGGACTTCGAGCACTCCTGGCCGGTGCACTGCGTCGCCGGTACGGAGGGCGTCGGCTTCCACCCGAACTTCGCACCCGCCGTCGCCTCCGGCGCGATCGACACGGTGTTCGACAAGGGGGCGTACGCGGCCGCGTACAGCGGGTTCGAGGGCTCCGACGAGAACGGGATCGGACTCACCCAGTGGCTGCGCGACCGCGACGTCACCGAGGTCGACGTGGTCGGCATCGCCACCGATCACTGCGTGCGGGCCACCGCGCTGGACGCGGCCCGTGAGGGCTTCGTCACGCAGGTGCTGCTCGACCTGACCGCGGGCGTGTCCGGGGCGACCACGGAGCGGGCCCTGGCCGAGATGCGCACGGCGGGCGTGAAGCTCTCCGGCACACCGGTCGTCGCGTAGCCGCGTCCGCCCCCTCCCGGACCACGCCCCTCGTGCCTACGCGGCCGGGCGGGCCGGTCCGGCGTACCCGGTGGGGCCCAGCAGGGCCCTGATCGGGTGCCACAGCTCCTGGCACGACTGCGGTGACGGGGAGGACCGGGGCGACTGCGGTGCGAGGCCCGGCGACCCGGCCGGGTCCGTCCGCGGGGCGGCCCGCCACAGCAGACCGTCCGGATGGTGCAGCACCGCCGTGACCTCGTCCGGCGTGGGCGGGCGGTCGTTGCCGCGCAGGTAGACCGCTCGCAGCCCCAGATTGCGCAGCCTGGTCAGGGCGCGCGCCCGGTTCGCCGCGTGCACCAGCACCCGCACCGGGGCGCCGGGCCCCGCTCCCGTACCGCCGCAGGAGCCTGTCCCGTCGGCCGGTCTGGTCAGGGTCAGAGCGACCACCACCGTGCCGTTCGGCAACCTGCAGAAACCTCCACCAGCCATGCTCCGCGCTCCCCCGTGAGACGTCGTGTCAATAAGGATGTGAACAAGACGCACCTAAACACGATCGGCCGCCGCCCGCTAGGGGGCGACGGCCGATCATGGTTTGACCTGCGGTTCTACTTGATCAGCGGCCCGAGGGGCTGACCATCACCCGCATCGTCGAGCCGTTGCGGGGCTCCTGGACGATGGAGATGCGGGTGTTCGTGTCAGAAACCTTGACACTGCCCGTGGGGTTCTCCTTGTACCAGTAGGTGCCCTTGCGGTCGTCGAAGACCGGGGAGCCCAGGGCGGGCTTGATGTGCAGCGGCACGTCCGCGTTGTGGAGGGTGAAGCCCTCGTTCGGGTACCAGCTGAACGGCGCGTCGAACGGCTGGATCTTGTTGCGCAGGAGCGAGCCGTCCTTCCACTTCAGCGGCTTGGCGTGCGCGTCGATCGGCAGGATCAGACCCTGGCCCGGGTGGACGGAGGTGTTGTTGTCCTTCTGGGAGGTGTCCCAGAGCCAGACCAGCAGACCGTTCTGGTACGCGTAGTGCTCGACCCAGTCCGGACGGGTGCCGGAGAAGCCGAAGTTGTACGGGCCGACCTTCAACGTCTCGTCGTAGCTGACGTACTGGCGGTTCTCCGCGATGTAGTACTGCGGGTAGTCCTGGGTGAAGGACTCACCGATGCGCGAGAAGCCCTTCGCGGTCCAGCCGTTGTCGTCGCCCTCGGCGTTGTCCGAGAACAGCGCCGCGCCGTCGGCGGTGACGGTGACGGCGTCGGCCGCGAAGCCCTTGCCGCCCGCGCCGCCGTCCGTCTGGTAGCGGAAGCGGAGGTCGACCTTCTTGCCCGCGTGGGCGTCCAGCGAGAAGGACAGCTTCTTGTACGCGCCCGAGACGCCGGTCAGGGCCGGCTTGTCACTGGCGTCGCGCGGGATGGCCTTGCCGTCGGCGGTGCCGTCGAGCGCGGTCCAGTTGGCGCCGCCGTTGTCGGACACCTCGGTGTAGAGGTAGTCGTAGTCGGCCTCGATGTCGTACCAGCCCGAAAGGTCCAGCGTGGCCTTCGACTTGCCGGTCAGGTCGACCGAGCGGGTCAGGGTGTTCGACAGGTCGTCGCCCATGTCGCTCCACCACTGCTTCGCACCCTCGGCGGGCTTGACGACGGTGGTGGTGACGGCCTTCTTCGGCAGCTCGACGAGGAGGGCCTGCGGGTTCTTGGTGTTGTACTCCGAGACACCCAGCTTGTGCAGCGAGGTCTTGCCCGCCTTGGCCTTGTCGTAGTCGAGCCAGCCCAGCTGGAGCTTGTCCCACGAGGTCATGTCGCCCGGCAGGTTGCCGATCTCGCCCTTGCCGGTGCCGAGCCAGGAGCCCGCCGACATCAGGGACCAGAAGCCGACCGAGTTCTCGCCGCCGCCGGAGGTGTCGTACAGGTCCGGGAGGCCGAGGTCGTGGGCGTACTCGTGGGCGAAGACGCCCAGGCCGCCGTTCTCGGGCTGGACGGTGTAGTCGCCGACCCAGATGCCCGTGTCGCCGATCTGGGCGCCACCGGCCTTGTTGTCCGCGGGGCCGGTCGCACCGGCGTTGGTGCCGTACGCGTACCAGCGGTGCGCCCAGATGGCGTTGGTGCCCTCGGCGCCGCCGCCGGCCGACTCGTCCTCGCCGGCGTGGACCAGCTGGAAGTGGTCGATGTAGCCGTCGGGCTCGTTGAAGTTGCCGTCACCGTCGAAGTCGTAGCGGTCCCACTCGTCGTACTCGGCGAGGTTCGCCTTGATCTCCGCGTCGGTGCGACCCTTGGCCTGCTGGTCCGCGACCCAGGCGTTCACGCCGTCGCGCACCGCGTCCCACACGTTGGCGCAGTTGGTCTGGCCGCAGTAGTTCGAGCCGTAACGGGCCTCGTTGTAGGGGACCTTGACCCAGTCGGAGACCTCGCCCTCGACCGAGTAACGGCCCGAGGAGGTCTTCTCGTAGTAGGTCTTGAGCGAGTGGACGCCCTTGCCCTCGCCGAAGTAGAGCTCCCGGAAGTGCTCCTGGTTGTAGTCGGCCTTCCAGGCGGTGCTGTTGTCCTTCTTCGGGTCCGGCTTGGCGATCTTGTTGTGCGCCGGGCCCGGGGCGCCCCCGAACTTCTTGACGGGCGGCTTGGGGCCGTCGCCGTCCGGGTCGAACATGGTGGTGTCGTCGACCTGGTCGCCGAACTCCAGCAGGATGGTGAAGATCTTGTCGGTCTTCTCCCGGCCGAGCTCCACGTACTTCTTGTCGCCGAGCTTGACGACCTTGGAGCCGCTCCGGTTCGCCACCTTCTTGTCCCCGGACAGCACCAGCTCCAGCGCGGCCTCGCGCTGGGCGGCCTGCTCCTCGCTGAAGGGACCCTCCAGGTTGTGCTCCACGTGCCCCTTGGCCGGCGCCGGGTCTCGGCGGTCGACGGTGGAGACACCGGACCCTGATGAGCTGTCATGCGCCTGGGCGGTGGCGAAGGTCGACGCCGTCGCGGCGGTCGCGGCCATGGCCACGACAACGGCAGCGGCGCGAAGCGCCCGTCTCTGATTGGTCACTTGATGCAGTCCTCCCCGGGCGTCCGCGCAGCGACCAGGGGGGTAGAGAACGGGCCGCGCGCGTAAACGCGTCACAAGTGACGACATTCGATCGGAGTTATGAAAGAAAAGACAGACCTTGACTTGAACAGACCAAGTGCACTATGCGGAGCACTCTTCCGGTATGCGGACGGTATGGGAAGGGCATGGGAACGGTAAAGGAACGTCGGCAGCCCGGACCTGGCCGTTCATCGCACCCCAACAGGCGCGTCCCGCCGTCCGGTTGGTGAGAGGCGTGACTCCGTGCGCCCCCTGTGCACCGGTACCGTGCGTTAGGTCACGCTTACTACCGGTCCGGGTCGGGCATTCACCGTCGTAGGGTCGTTCGGCACGCGCGATCGTGCCGAACGCCGCCCGCCCATCCGACGTCCCGAGGACGGAAACCGCCATGCCGCGTCCGACTGCCGCACAGTTCGCCTACGGTTCGGCCACCGTCGTCGTCACGACGCTCGCCCTGCTGCTGCTGTTCCGCACGGAGTCCGGCATCGGCATCGCCGCCGTCGGCACGACCGCGCTGGTCCTCGGCCTCCTCGTCGCCGTACGCCTGCCGCTCCCCCGCCACCGTGGAGCAACGGGGTCCGGACGGACGGCGACCGCCGGCGCCGCCGCCCGAACCCACCACGCCCTGGAGGGCGTCGGGGCCCGGGAGCGGGTGACGGCGGGCCGCTCGACGGCTCAGACACCCGCACCGGCGGACGAGCACTCGCTGCGACGCTGAGCGGGCGACGGGCCGGAGCACGGCCGTCCGCTAGCGGGCCGCCACCACGACCGTCTTGGCCGCCTTGTCCTGCAACCCCTGCCGGTAGGGCTTGTCGGTGAACATCAGCACGATGTTGATCAGCCACCACAGGCACGGGCAGCACAGCAGCGCCGGGGCCCACAGCACGACGGCCCGCATCAGCGCGGCTCCGGTGTCGGGCACCCGCCCGTCGTTGAGCATCGCGACGCGCAGCTTCAGCAGCCGCTTGCCCAGCGTGCGGCCGTCCTTGTGGGTGAAGTAGGTGTCGTAGGCGACGTAGACCACCAGGCCGATGATCGACCACAGCAACTGGTGCCCGCTGTACCCATTGGCGACCGCGTCGCCGAAGCCGTCGTCGCCGTCCCCGTTGACGTCGACCGCGCCGCCCCAGGGCAACGAGATCAGGTACAGCGGGATCGAGATGACGAGGAAGTCGATGAGCCGCGCCAGGATCCGCTTCCCCGGCTCGGCGAGCGGCGGCATCCCGGCCAGAGGATCGGGCGCCCCGAAGCCGCCGCCTCCGCCGTACGGATCGTTCGGCGGAGGCGGCGGGGGCGGCGGGGGCGGCGCACTGCCGTAGGGCTGACCCTCGGACGGCGGCGAGGGCTCCTGCGGCTTCTTGAGGAACGGATCGTCGTCCTCGGGCGGCTGGCCGGGCGTCGGCTGGTCGTTGCTCATGGGGGCAGTGCATCCCGCGTCACCGGGCCCCGCAACGGCTCAGGTGCGTTCGGGGGACACGGAGTGGCATACGAGTCTAAACGGGCCTTTCGCTCCGCGCCCGGCCATGCGTTCTCCCGGAGCCGGCCCGGCCACGCGTTCTCCCGGGTCCGATCGGCCCGCTCAGCCCGCGACGAAGGTGCGGGCCGCCTTGTCGTGCCAGCACTGGCGCCAGGGCCTGTCGATCAGGCACCACAGAACGTTGACCACACCGATGACGAGCAGCCCCAGCACGCCGTAGACGAGCCAGCGGCGCAGGGCCGCGCCCAGGGTGGGCGCGTCGTGGGACTCGATGTCCCGTACGTCGAGCCCGCAGAGCTTCTTGCCCAGGGTCCGGCCCCACTTGGCCGTCGGCAGCGCCTCCAGGAGGAAGCCGATGACAAGGAACGCGACGAGCAGAGCCCCCAGCAGCGACCCGGTGGTGGAGTCCAGCAGCCAGACGGTGACCGTCTCCCCCGTCTCCTTCGCCGCGGTGATCTTCCGGTCGATGTGGTCGAGCGCCCGGGTCGCCAGCGGGACGGCCGCCGCCCCGACGACCGCGCCGAGCACGAGACTGTCGATCAGCCGGGCGGCGAACCGCTTGCCGAGCCCAGCGGGCCGGGCCGACGCCTGGTTGCGGGCGAGTTGCTGGAAGGGATCGTCGACCGGCGGCTTCCAGGGCACGACGGGCTGGTCCGCGCCCGGCCCCTGGTGCTGGATCTGATGCGGTTGATGCTGGTGCGGTTGCTGCTGCTGTTGCTGTTGCGGCTGTTGCGGCTCGGGCTGGGCCAGTTGGGGGGCCTGCCGCGCCCAGGAGGCCGAGCCGCCGCCCGGACCCGGCGTCAGCGGCGTGTGCGGGGCCACCGGGTGCACGGGTGCGGGAGACGGCGTGGGCACGGGGGCGGGTGCGGGGGCCTGGACCGGCCCCTGCCGGACTTCCTGCGGTACGGGGGCGGGAGCCGGGGCGGCAGGGGCGGGAGTGGGCGCCGGTGCCTGCTGCGCCTGCGTCCGCTGTACCTGTGCCTGCTGTGGCTGCGCGTGTTGCGCGTGTTGGGCGTGCTGTGCCGATGGCAGCGGTGCCTGTTGCGCGTGCTGTGCCTGTGCCGGCAGGGCCCTGCGCGCCGGAGCCGGTGCGAGGCTGTTCCGGGCCGCGCCCACGTTCTGCGGACCTTGCTGCGTACCGGCGTCCGACGGCGCCGGGGCGGGCTGTACCGCGCTGGGCCGCACGGCGTTGGGCTGTACCGCCTCGGGCCCGGGGCCACGCGGTCCCACCGCGCGGATCGTGACCGTCCCGTCGGTCGGCGGACGCGCCCCGGCCTCCTCGGCGGGCCGGCCGTCGCCGTCCCGCGTCCCCGGCAGCGCGCCGCCGGTCGGGTCCTGGGCCAGCGGGGCCCTCGGGTCCGCCTGCGGCGACGGGCGGACGGCCGGATCCCGCGTCGGCCCGCCCCAGTCGACCCGGCGGTCCCGGTCGCCGCCGAAACCGTTCTGGTGTGCGGTGTCCGCCTGCCAGACGGACGCGGCGTCCCCGTGGTCCGCGACGGGTTCGCCGGATCCGGCCGGGGGGTCCTGGTGGCCGTCCTCCTCGTCGAAGAAGATCGGCCCGGTCTCCTCCACCGGCGCGGCCTGCGCACCGGCGGCGGGGGCGGCGGCCGGACCCGCCTGCCGGGGCGCGGGGCGGCTCGTGCCGGGGACCCAGGACGCGCCGTTCCAGTACCGGACGTAGCCGGGGATGGAGGGGTCGGGGTAGTAGCCCTCGCGGGGGCTTTCGTCACCGGGTGCCGGAGTTGGCGCGCTCATCAGCGGGTCCCGTATCTCTTCGAGGCCTCAGGCCGTCCCCGCCGGGCGGGCGGACGGCCTCAATACAAGGGTCCACATCTATCAGACAGCCGCCCGCCCCCGGGCCGGTCCACCTGTTTGGGACCACTTTCGGGACCGCGTGAAGTTTTTTTGAGAAGTCGCGTAATAGATGGCGGGGAGGGCGCTCTCTCCTTGTGCGGGACGGTCACGGGGCCGGCCCACGAGCACCGGAAGGTTGTGCATTCTCATGATGAGCATCGTGGAACGTGAGCTGGAGCTGAAGCTGGTCCTGTCCCCCGAGCGGTCCATTCCGGTGCCCGCCCGGCTGACGTATCGCACGGACGACCCGTACGCCGTGCACATCGCCTTCCACATCGGCTCCGAGTCGCCCGTGCACTGGACGTTCGCCCGGGAGTTGCTGGTGGAGGGCGTGTTCCGGCCGTGCGGGCACGGGGACGTACGGATCTGGCCGACGAAGGTCGCGGGCCGCGGCGTCATCTGTGTGGCCCTCACCTCCCCCGACGGTGACGCCCTGCTCGAAGTGAACTCGGCCGCCGTGGCCGCCTGGGTGGAGCGGACCCTGCGGGTGGTGCCGCCCGGTTCGGAGGGCGACCGGCTCGGCCTCGACGAGGCGCTGGCGGAGCTGCTGGCCCCGCTGCCGGCCGACGACCTCTGGCTGAGCGACCCGTGGGCCTCGGACGACGCACCGTCCCAGGACGGCGAGGCGTGAGGACGGCCGGACAGGAGGGTCGCCGTCAGAAGAGCTTGCCGGGGTTGAGGAGGCCGAGCGGGTCGAAGGCCGCCTTGATGGAGCGCTGGAGTTCGATGCCGGTCTCGCCCAGTTCGCGGGCGAGCCACTCCTTCTTGAGGACGCCGACGCCGTGTTCGCCGGTGATGGTTCCGCCCAGTTCCAGGCCCAGCGCCATGATCGCGTCGAAGGACGCGCGGGCCCGGCGGGACTCGTCGGGGTCGGTGTGGTCGAAGCAGACGGTGGGATGGGTGTTGCCGTCGCCCGCGTGGGCGCAGACGCCGATGGTGAGGTCGTACTCCTCGGCGATGGCGGCCGTGCCCGCGAGCAGCGCGCCGAGTCGGGAGCGCGGTACGCAGACGTCGTCGATCATCGTGGCGGACTTGACGGCCTCCAGGGCGGTGAGCGCCAGCCGGCGGGCCTGGAGGAGGAGTTCGGACTCGGCCGGATTGTCCGCGGGGACCACTTCGGTGGCTCCCGCCGCCGTACAGAGCGCTCCGACGGCGGCGAGGTCGGCCTGCGGGTCGGGGGTGTCGAAGGCGCAGAGCAGCAGGGCCTCGGTGGTCTCGGGCAGGCCCATGGAGGCCATCGCGTTGACAGCACGCACGGCCGTACGGTCCATCAGTTCGAGGAGTGACGGGGTGTGACCGCGCTCCATGATCCGGCACACAGCGTCACAGGCGGCGGCCACCGAGGGGAACTCGGCGGCGAGGACGAGCTGCCGGGGCGGCTGCGGCTTGAGCGCGAGGACGGCCTTGACGACGATCCCGAGGCTGCCCTCTGACCCGACGAAGAGCCGGGTCAGATCGTATCCGGCGACGCCCTTGGCGGTGCGGCGGCCGGTGGTCAGGAGCCGTCCGTCGGCGAGGACGACGTCCAGACCGAGGACGTACTCGGCGGTGACCCCGTACTTCACGCAGCACAGGCCGCCGGACGCGGTGCCGATGTTGCCGCCGATGGTGCACGTCTCCCAGCTGGAGGGGTCCGGCGGGTAGTACAGCCCGTGTTCGTTCACCGCGCGTGACAGCACCGCGTTGACGACGCCGGGTTCGACGACGGCGATCCGGTCGACCGGGCTGATCTCCAGGATCCGGTCCATCCTCACCAGGGACAGCACGATGCAGCCGTCCGAGGCGTTGGCCGCGCCGGACAGGCCGGTACGGGCGCCCTGCGGGACGACCGGGACGCGCAGCGCGGTGGCGGTGCGCATGACGTGCTGGACCTGCTCGACCGTGCGCGGGAGCGCGACGACGGCCGGGGTGCCGGCCTCGCAGAAGCTCGCCATGTCGTGGGCGTAGGACGCGGTGACGTCCGGATCGGTGATCAGCGCCTCGGGGGGCAGTCCCGCGCGCAGCCGTTCGAGGAGATCGCTCATGATCCAAGCGTGACACCCGGGGCCAATGGTGTGAACCCGTGGGCGGCGGCGATCCCAAGGCGCGGTGTGCTCGTATGACTGACGCACAGTGATGGCCATGGATGTCATGCCGCAGCAGGAGCCGGAGTCCCGCCAGCCGCCCGAGCCGGCCCCGCAGGACTCGCTGGCCCCGCAGGACTCGCAGGACCCTTACCTGATGCCCGCCGAAGGCGCCACCGCCGTACCCCCGCCGCCGCCCACCCTGCGGACGACGCTGCGCAGGGCCGCGTTCGGCGCACTCGCCGCCGGGGTGCTGCTGGCCGGGGCGTTGGTCGCGGTGGAGGACGGGGAGGGCGACGGGCCGAAGGAGCCGGGGCCGGTCGAGCGGGCCGAGGCGGCGACGACCGCGGGCTCCCCGGCCTCGCTCTCGGACCTCACCGCGCTGATCGGGGACCGGCAGAAGTGGGTGGAGTCCCACCCCGAGGACGCCCCGTCGCTGGCGATGCTCGGCACCGCGTACGTGGAGTGGGCGCGGCGTTCGGCGGACACGACGTACTACGCCCGCGCCGAGGAGATCCTGAAGCGTTCGCTGGAGGCGCGGGCGGGCGAGCGCGGGAACGGGGAGGCGTGGGTGGGCCTGGCGGCCCTGGCCAACGCCCGGCACGACTTCCTCGCGGCGAAGCGGTGGGGCGAGACGGTGAAGAAGCGGCAGCCGAAGGCCTGGAGCGTGTATCCGGTCCTCATCGACGCGTACACCGGGCTCGGCGACCAGAAGGCGGCGACCGCGGCGACGGAGAGGTTCGGCGAGTTGCGCAAGGGCGTTCCCGCGCTGGCCCGCACCGCCGAGCTGTACCGGGGCCAGGGCTGGCGCGAGGACGCGCTGGCCACCGCCCGGGAGGCGGCGGACCGGGCGACGCAGCCCGCCGAGAAGGCCGAGGCGCTGCACCGGCTCGGCGAGCTGGCGTGGGAGCGGGGCGAACCGGAGGAGGCGGTGGCGCAGTTCGACGCGGCGCTGCGCACGGACGCCGGTCACCACGCCTCGCTGGCGGGCCGGGCCCGGGCCCTGGTGGCGCTGGAGCGCACCGACGAGGCACTGGCCGCGTACCAGAGCGCGCTGGAGAAGCTCCCGCGCCCGGAGTACGCCCTGGAACTGGGCGAGCTGTACGAGTCGCTGGGGCTGGACGGGGACGCCCGCACCCAGTACGCCGCGCTGCGGGAGATGGCGGCCGGGGCGGAGAAGGCCGGGGTCGACGAGTCCCTGGTGCTGGCCCGCTTCGAGGCCGACCACGGGGACCCGGACGCGGCGGTGGAGCTGCTGCGCGGCCAGTGGGCGAAGCAGCACCGCAGCGCGGCGGTGGCGGACGCGCTGGGCTGGGCGCTGCACCGGGCGGGCGAGTCGGAGGAGGGTCTGGAGTACGCGCAGCGGGCCGCGGACACGGGCGTGCGGAACGCCTCGTACGCGTACCACCTGGGCGTGATCCAGCGGGAGCTGGAGGACTACGGTCCAGCGCGCCGCAATCTGGAGCAGGCCGTGCGCACGAATCCGGCCTTCTCGCCGCTCGCGGCGCCGCTGGCCGAGGAGGCGTTGGAGGCACTGGGCGAGCCGCCGGCGGGCGGACCGGGCGACATGCAGCCGCCCCCGCCCTCGCCGCCGCCCGCCCCGGAGCCGAAGCGGGAGACGAAGCGGGAGGCTCCGGCCCCCTCGGAGTCGGCTCCGGCCCCCTCGGAGTCGGCTGCGGGCCCGTCGAAGTCCCCGGCCCCGTCGGAGGCGGCGCCGAGCGGCCCGGCGGCGGAGAGGCCGGGGGCGGCCGAGGCCTCGAAGAGCCCCTGACGGCGTCGGGAGCCCTTGACGGGTGCCGTGAACGACGTGGGCCGCCGCGGTCCGGGGTACTGCCCCGGGCCGCGGCGGCGTTCCGCGTGGGAGACGCGGGTCAGAGGTTGCCGCGCTTCTCCTGCTCGCGCTCGATCGCCTCGAACAGGGCCTTGAAGTTGCCCTTGCCGAAGCCCATGGAGCCGTGGCGCTCGATCATCTCGAAGAAGACGGTCGGCCGGTCCTGGACCGGCTTGGTGAAGATCTGCAGCAGGTAGCCGTCCTCGTCGCGGTCGACGAGGATCTTCAGCTCGCGCAGGGTCTCGACCGGCACCCGGGTCTCGCCGGCCCACTCACCGAGGGTGTCGTAGTACGAGTCCGGGGTGTCCAGGAACTGGACGCCGGCGGCGCGCATCGCGCGGACCGAGGCGACGATGTCGTTCGTGGCGAGCGCGATGTGCTGGACGCCCGCGCCGCCGTAGAACTCCAGGTACTCGTCGATCTGCGACTTCTTCTTCGCGATGGCCGGCTCGTTGATCGGGAACTTGACCTTGAGCGTGCCGTCGGCGACGACCTTCGACATCAGGGCGGAGTACTCGGTGGCGATGTCGTCGCCCACGAACTCCTTCATGTTGGTGAAGCCCATGACCTGGTTGTAGAAGCCGACCCACTCGTTCATCCGGCCGAGCTCGACGTTGCCGACGCAGTGGTCGATGGCCTGGAAGGTGCGCTTGGCGGCCGGCTCGACCATCGGCGAGGCCGCCGCGAAGCCGGGGAGGTAGGGGCCCTCGTAGCCGGTGCGCTCGACCAGGGTGTGACGGGTCTTGCCGTACGTGGCGATGGCGGCGAGGACGACGGTGCCGTGCTCGTCCTTGACCTCGTGCGGCTCGGTGAGGCCGCGGGCGCCGTGCTCGACGGCGTACGCGTACGCGGCGCGGGCGTCCGGGACCTCGATCGCGAGGTCGACGACGCCGTCGCCGTGCTCGGCGACGTGGTCGGCGAGGAAGGAGCCCCACTCGGTGGACGGTTTGATCACGGAGGTGAACACGAAGCGGGCGGCGCCGTTGGTCAGGACGTAACTCGCGGTCTCGCGGGTGCCGTTCTCCGGTCCGGAGTAGGCGACCAGCTTCATGCCGAAGGCGGTCGAGTAGTAGTGCGCGGCCTGCTTGGCGTTGCCCACGGCGAAGACGACCGCGTCCATTCCCTTGACCGGGAAGGGATCGGCCTGCCGCTCCGCTCCGCTCCGCCTCGGCTGCTGACCTTCTTCTTGGTGGCCGAGCCCGGTTTCGGGGCTGGTGTGCAGAGTCTCAGTCATGTTCGAAGGCTCTCCCCACATCGCAAGGTGCGCAATAGTTCGCGCATCAGCTGGTCAATGTGCCCAGTGATTCGCCATGATGGCCGGACTATCTGTACAGGGTGACCACAGAAGGCGGCCTCATGGCGATCGATCATCTGGACGGGCGGCTCATCGTGCTCCTGGCGCGCGAACCGCGGATCGGCGTCCTCGAAGCATCCCGGCGGCTCGGGGTGGCGCGCGGAACCGTGCAGGCGCGGCTGGACCGTCTTCAGTCGAACGGCGTCATCCGGGGATTCGGCCCCGACGTGGATCCGGCGGCGCTCGGCTACCCGGTCACCGCGTTCGCCACGCTGGAGATCAAACAGGGCCAAGGGGCGGACGTACGGGCCCACTTGGGCGGCGTGCCGGAAGTGCTGGAGCTGCACACCACCACCGGGCACGGCGACATGTTCTGCCGCCTGGTCGCCCGTTCCAACGCCGATCTCCAGCGGGTGATCGACCGGGTTGTCGGATTTGATGGCATTGTCCGGGCCTCCACGGCGATCGTCATGGAGAACCCGGTTCCGCTGCGGATCATCCCGCTGGTGGAACAGGCGGCCGAGGACACCGACCGCCCCGAGGCCTCGGGGCGTCATTGATCCGAAGGAGTGCCGTGTGAGCTTCTGGGAGTATCTGAGCACCCGCCACCAGCAGCTCCTCACGGATGCGTTCCAGCACGTCAGCGCGGTATTCCAGTGCATGGTCATCGCCACCGTGCTGGGCGTGGTCATCGGTGTGGTGAGCTACCGCAGCGGCTGGGGCGGCTCGCTCGCCATCACCTCCACCGCCACGATCCTCACCATCCCCTCGCTCGCCGCGATCGGTCTGCTGATCCCGCTGGTCGGCCTCGGCGTCGCGCCGACGGTGATCACCCTGACGCTGTACGGGCTGCTGCCGATCGTCCGGAACTCCATCGTCGGGCTGCGGGGCGTCGATCCCTCGCTGGTCGACGCGGCGACCGGCATCGGGATGTCGCGGCCGGCCCGGCTGTGCCGGGTGGAGCTGCCGCTCGCCTGGCCGCCGATCCTGACCGGGATCCGGGTCTCCACCCAGATGCTGATGGGCATCGCCGCCATCGCCGCGTACGCCTCCGGGCCCGGCCTCGGCAACGAGATCTTCCGGGGCATCGCCTCGCTGGGCAGCGCCAACGCGATCAACCAGGTCCTCGCGGGCACGCTCGGCATCGTCGTCCTGGCCCTGCTCTTCGACGCCGCGTACGTCCTGCTGGGACGGCTGACCATCCCGAGGGGGATCCGTGCCTGAGACCGAGACCGGCACCGGGACCGACACCGGAGCGGGCACCACGGGCAAGGCCGCCGCCACCTCCGGGGCCACCATCCAGCTGGAGAACCTCACCAAGAGCTACCCGGGCACCCCGAATCCGGCCGTCGAGAACGTCTCGATGGAGATCAGGGCGGGCGAGACGGTGGTCTTCGTCGGGCCGTCCGGCTGCGGGAAGTCCACCACCCTGAAGATGATCAACCGGCTGATCGAGCCGACGTCGGGCCGGATCCGGATCGACGACGAGGACGTCACCGATATCGACCCGGTGAAGCTGCGCCGCAAGATCGGCTACGCCATCCAGTCCTCCGGACTCTTCCCGCACATGACGGTCGCGGACAACATCGCCCTGGTCCCGAAGATGGTCGGCTGGTCCAAGTCGCGGGTCAAGGACCGGGTGGAGGAGATGCTCGACCTGGTGGGACTGGACCCGCGCGAGTTCCACGGCCGCTATCCGCGCCAGCTCTCCGGCGGGCAGCAGCAGCGGGTGGGCGTGGCGCGGGCGCTGGCCGCCGACCCTCCCGTACTGCTGATGGACGAGCCGTTCGGGGCGGTCGACCCGATCACCCGCGACCACCTCCAGGACGAGCTGATCCGGCTCCAGCACGAGCTGCACAAGACGATCGTGTTCGTGACCCACGACTTCGACGAGGCGATCAAGCTCGGCGACCGGATCGCGGTACTGCGGGAGCGCTCGCACATCGCGCAGTTCGACACCCCCGAGGCGATCCTCACCAACCCGACGGACGACTTCGTCTCGGGCTTCGTCGGCGCGGGCGCGGCCCTCAAGCGGCTGAACCTGACCCGCGTACGGGATGTGGGCATCGCGGACTTCCCGACGGTGACGGTCGAGGACCCGCTCCAGTCGATCTTCAACAAGCTGCGCAGCGGCCCGCACAACGAGCTGCTGATGCTGGACCGCCGCAACCGTCCGTACAAGTGGCTGCGGCGCGGAGACCTGATGCGGGCGCGCGGTTCGCTGGCGCGGGCCGGGCAGTTGGTGCACGACACGGTGACCCGGGACGCCACGCTGCACGACGCGCTGGAGGCGGTCCTCACCGACAGCGGGGGCCGGGTCGCGGTGACCGGGCGGCGCGGGGAGTTCATCGGGGTCGTCGACATGAAGACGCTGATGGACAACGTGCAGGAGCTGCTGGAGGCCGACCGGCTGACGGCGATGGAGCACCAGCACGAGCTGGAGGAGCTACGGGTCCACCGGACGGAGCAGGAGCTGGAGGGGGGTGGCGGCGGAGCATGAGCCCCAGCCATCGGTCCGGCTCCGGCAAGGGTCCGGCCGCCCCCACCCGTCCGCCGGGCGAACACGACGTCAAGGGCCACGCGTTCCACGACGAGGAGAGCGACCCCTCCCCCGCCCCGGCCGCGCCGCAGCGCCGGTTCACCTGGCGGAAGCTGGTGGTCCTGCCGGTGGTGCTGGTGGTCATCGTGGTCGTCACCTACGTCTGGATCACCAACATCCATCTGGACTCGATCGCGGAGAACTCCCTGACCGGCGGCAATGTGCAGCTGCGCTGGTGGCAGCATGTGCGGCTGACGGCGATCTCCACGTTCTGGGTGCTGGTCATCGCGATCCCGCTGGGCATCGCCCTGACCCGGCGGCGGCTGCGGAAGGCTGCCCCGGCGTTCACCGCGCTGGCCAACATCGGGCAGGCGACGCCCGCGATCGGGCTGCTGGCGCTGCTGGTGATCTGGCTGGGCATCGGCCCGCGGACCGCGATCATCGGGATCGTGATCTACGCGGTGCTGCCGGTGCTCTCCAACACGGTGGCGGGCCTGCGGGCGATCGAGCCGAACATGATCGAGGCGGCGCGCGGGATGGGGATGTCCGGCCGGGGCGTCCTGATGAAGGTGGAGCTGCCGCTCGCGGTGCCGCTGATCCTGGCCGGGGTGCGTACGGCACTCGTCCTGAACGTCGGTACGGCGACGCTGGCGACGTTCGGCGGGGGCGGCGGGCTGGGCGACCTGATCACCTCGGGGATCCAGACGCAGCGGATGCCGGTGCTGATCATCGGCTCGGTGCTGACGGTGGTGCTGGCCCTGCTGGTGGACTGGCTGGCCTCGCTGGCCGAGTTGGCGTTGACGCCGCGCGGGCTGGAGGAGCGATGAGGAGGAGACTGCTTCTGGTGGTGGTGCCGGTGCTGCTGGTGAGCGGCTGCGGGCTCAAGAGCGGTTCGCCGATGGTGGACGACGTGTCGCCGGGGTCGGTCGGGCAGGGCGAGCCGCTCAAGGGCGCGTCGCTGACGGTGACGTCGAAGAACTTCAGCGAGAACATCATCCTGGGCCAGATGACCGGCCTGGTGTTCAAGGCGGCCGGGGCGGAGGTCCTGGACCGGACGAACCTGCCGGGTTCGATCAGCGCGCGCGAGGCCATCATCAACGGCGACGCCGACGCCCAGTGGGACTACACCGGCACCGGCTGGATCACCTTCCTCGGCCACGCGGACCCCATCGTCGACCCGAGGAAGCAGTACGAGGCGGTGCGGGACGAGGACCGGGGCAACGGGGTGGTGTGGCTGCCGCCGGCGCCGCTCGACAACACGTACGCGCTCGCCATCAGCAAGAAGAACAACGCGAAGTACCGGCTGAAGACCCTCTCGGACGTGGCGGCCCTGGCGAAGAAGGACCCGGGCGCGGTGACGATCTGCGTGGAGAACGAATTCGCCTCCCGGGACGACGGGCTGCCCGGCATGGAGAAGCGGTACGGGATGCAGATCCCGGCGGGCAACATCCGGAAGATGGACGCCGGGATCATCTACACCCAGGTCTCCGGGTCCGACTCCTGCCTGCTGGGCGAGGTGTTCACCACCGACGGCCGGATCAAGGCGATGAACCTCGACGTCCTGGAGGACGACAAGAACTTCTTCCCCAACTACAACGCCTCCCCCGTCATCCACGAGGCGACCTTCGAGAAGTACCCGGTGATCGCGGAGCTGCTGGACCCCCTCGCCAGGAAGCTGACGACGGAGGTCGCGCAGACGCTGAACGCCAAGGTGGACGTGGAGGGCGAGGACCCGCACGAGGTGGCGAAGGAGTGGCTGGTGGCGGAGGGGTTCATCGAGGAGGGGTGAGTTGCGAAGAACCGTTGCAAAGAATCCTTGCAAAAAAGTCTTGCAAAGGATTCTTTGCATCGCTACCTTCGCACCATGGCAGAGAACGAGGACGCCCGCCCCTACCGCTACGACGGCACCGACCGGAAGATCCACCAGGTCGACGCCCGCACGTTGCGGGCCATCGCACACCCCCTCCGGATCCGGCTGCTGAAAGCACTGCGCGAGTTCGGACCGGCCACCGCCTCCCGGCTCGGTGAGCGGCTGGGCGAGTCGAGCGGCGCGACCAGCTACCACCTGCGCCAGCTGGCCGAGTCCGGCATGGTCGAGGACGCCCCGGAGCTGGGCAAGGGCCGCGAACGCTGGTGGCGGGCGGCCCACGACGGCTCGACCGTCGAGAGCGCCGAGTTCCGGACGCACGCCGACCCGGAGGTGCGCGGAGCCATCGACTTCCTCCTCCACGAGACGGCCACCGGCCACGCCCAGGAACTGAACACCTGGCTGGGCACGATGGACGACTGGCCACAGGAGTGGCAGCGCAGCTGGGACATGAGCGACTTCACGATCCGCCTCACCCCGGAGCTGGCACTGGAGCTGTCCCGGAAGGTCTTGGAGCTCGTGGAGGGCTACCGGGGCCGCGTCCCCGACGACACCGAGGGATCGGCCGTCGTCCGGACCCACCTGCACACCTTCCCGCGCCGTTCCGAGTGAGCACCGAGAATCCAACAGCCCGCCACCCGAAGGGAATCGCCTTATGCACGCCGATGTACACCACGTCCTGCACACCGCCCGCGCGGCCGAACTCCGGAGCGAGGCGACGGCGTTCCGCCTCCCCCGCACCAGCCTGCGCTCCCGGGTCGGCTGGACCCTGGTCGAGGTCGGCCTCCGGCTGACACAGGGTCAGGACAGGTCCGCGACCCGCGCGCCCCGCACCGGCGCCTTCCGTACCGCATAAAACCATCTCGGGGGGAGAGCGCACCATGGGGAACCGCACCCCGCTCGCCGCCACGCTCGCGGCGAACGCCGTATCCACAGCGGGCACTTCACTGACCCTGATCGGCGTCCCCTGGTTCGTCCTGGAGACCACCGGAAGCCCGGGTCGGGCCGGGTTCGTCGCCTTCTGCGCCACCCTGCCGATCGTCGTCGCCGCCCTGATCGGCGGACCGGTCATCGACCGGATCGGCCGCCGCCGGGTCGCCATCGCCTCCGACGCCGTGTGCGCGTCGGCCATCGCCGCGATCCCGCTGCTGCACTTCGCCGGCGTCCTCGACTTCTGGATGCTGTGCGCGCTGATGGCGGTCAACGGGTTCGCCCACACCCCGGGCAACACCGCGCGCTACGTCCTGATCCCGGATCTGGCCGAGCACGCCGGCACCACGCTCCCCCGGGCCGCCAGCCTCTTCGACGCGGTCTCGCGCGGGGCCCGGATGGTGGGCGCGGCGCTGGCCGGCGTCCTCATCGCCTTCGCCGGCGCGGAGACGGCCCTGCTGCTGGACGCGGCGACCTTCGCCCTGTCGGCGCTGCTGATCGCCGCAGGAGTACGGGGCATCCGCGCGGCCGAGCCGCGGAAGGCCGAGGCCCCGGTCTCGCTGCGCGTTTACGGCTCCGAACTCCGCGAGGGATACACCCACTTGTTGGGCAACCGGCTGCTGCTGGCCATCGTGGTCATGGTGATGTTCATGAACGGCACCGACCAGGGCTGGTACGCCGTCCTGCTCCCCGTGCACGCCGAGGCCGAGCTGGGCGGCGCGACCGCCATCGGACTGCTCACCGCGATGTTCGGGGCGGGCGGGCTGGTGGGGGCCCTGCTGTACGGGGCGGTGGGGCACCGGTTCTCGCGGCGGACGGTGTTCACGGTGTGCGTGATCCTGTGCGGCGCGCCGAGGTATCTGGTCGCCGCGGTGACCGGGACGACGCTGCCGCTCGCGGTCACCATGCTGCTCGGCGGGATCGCGGGCGGCGTGCTGAACCCGATCCTGACGACGGTCGTCTACGAGCGTGTGCCGGACCGGCTGCGCAGCCGGGTGTCGGGGGTACTGACGGCGGGCAGCGAGTTCGCCATGCCGCTGGGCGGGCTCGCGGCCGGGCTGCTCGTGGAGGGCGCGGGCGCGACGGGGGCGCTGCTGGCGCTGGGCGGGGTCTACTTCCTGGCCACGCTGAGCCCGCTGGTGTTCCCGTCCTGGCGGACGCTGAACGACGTGCCGGGGGCGGAGCCCGTACAGCCGGCGTCATCCGTACAGTCGGCGTCATCCGTACAGCTGGCGCCACCCGTAGGGTCCGAGCCGTCGGCGCAGGTCAGCAGCCCGGTACCTTCCCGCCCGACTCCAGGGCCTTGAGCGAGCCGACCGCGTCCTTCAGCGTGGAGACGGGCACGATCCGCAGCCCGTCGGGCGCCTCGGCCTCCGCCTGGGCGCACTCGGCCTTCGGCACGAGGAAGACGCTCGCCCCGTCGCGGTGGGCGCCCTGGGCCTTCATCGACACACCGCCGACCGCGCCGACCTTGCCGTCCGCGTCGATCGTCCCCGTACCGGCGATGGTGCGTCCGCCGGTGAGGTCGCCGCCGGAGCCGTTGCCGTCGAGCTTGTCGATGATGCCGAGGGAGAGGAAGAGGCCGGCGCTCGGGCCGCCGACGTCGCCGAGGTCCACCTCGACGCGCATCGAACCGGGCTCGCGGTCCAGGTAGTCGAGGGCCGCGTCGACGGCGACGTTCTGCGACTGCTTCATGTCGTCGAGGTTGTGCTTCTCGATCTCCTTCTCGGAGCCGCCGGTGGGATAGACGGAGTCGCGCGGCATGACCGCCCGGTCGGTCCGGAACCAGCCGTCGATCACCTCGCCGATACGGACGTCCGCCTTCGGCCCGGTGGCGAGGATCGTCGTCATCCTCAGCTGCCCGTCGGTGGGCCGGGTCTCGGCGCCGGTGATGGTGATCACCGGCCGCCCGTCGTCCTCGCCGAGCACGTCCGCGGTCAGCCCGGGCCGGGCCAGGGTGAACGGCAGCGGTGCGAAGGCCGCCGTACCGAAGAGGGCGAGGACGGGCAGCGCGCAGAGGGCGAGGACGCGGGGGCGCGTGAGACGAGTGAGCACGCACCCAATCTAACCGCCGCCCTCCGCCCGGAACGCTCCAGGCGTACGCCGTCCCCGCAGCCCCCGCCGTCCGCGCGGGGGCGGGCCCGGGCGCTCCCCGGCCGGTACGCGCCTACCGCAGCGCGTCGGCCACCTCCCGGGCGGCGTCGAGCACGCGGGGCCCGACCCGCTCCGGTACGGCGTCGGCGAGCATGACGACACCGACGCTGCCCTCCACGCCCGAGACCCCGACCAGGGGCGCGGCCGCCCCGCTGGCCCCGGCTTCGAGCTCGCCGTGGGTGAGGGTGTAGCCGGGGTGTCCGGCTTCCGTCGTCTGCCGGGCGGACAGGATGGCCCGGCCCGCCGCGCCCCGGTCCAGCGGATGCCGGAAGCCGGCCCGGTAGGCCACGTGGTAGTCGGTCCAGGTGGGCTCGACGACGGCGACCGCGAGGGCGTCGCTGCCGTCGACGAGCGTGAGATGGGCGGTGGCCCCTATGTCCTCGGCCAGGGAACGCAGCGCGGGCAGCGCGGCTTCCCGGACGAGCGGGTGCACCTGTCGGCCGAGCCGCAGCACACCGAGGCCGACCCGGGCGCGGCCGCCCAGGTCACGGCGGACCAGGGCGTGCTGCTCCAGGGTGGCGAGCAATCGGTAGACGACGGTCCGGTTGACACCGAGCTTGTTGGACAACTCCGTGACGGTCAGGCCGTGATCGGTGTCGGCGAGCAGTTTGAGGACGCGCAGTCCTCGGTCGAGCGTCTGGGAGGTCTCCGCTGTCACGACGCCCTCTCCTCTTCGGGGTGAGCGACGACGGTCCTGCTCCGGCGGGGTTGCGACGCCGGTCCCAGCGGCGACGCACGGAGAGGCCGCCGGCCTGGCAAGGCACCGGCTGCGCTCCGCGGCGGCGTTGCCACGGGGCGTTCATATGGCGGGGACAGTAGCGATCCAGTCCGCTCAGCGGAAGTCCTCGTCCAGAATCCGGTCTCCGGACCCGGAGCCCCGGAACGGCCCGCGCATAAGGGCCGGTCAGCGGGACGACGTCCGAAAAGCGGACATCTACGCGCGTTCACGTGTCACGACGGGTGCACGAGAGTGCGCACCCGGGGGTGAACAGGCGTTAACACTGCGTAAAGGATTGGTACACGATTCCCCGCGCCTCCCGACGCGACCAGCAAAAGCCACGACCACCGGAAGCCGGCAGCTCCATCTGTTCGGAATGTGTGACGAAGAACGGTTGGGGCGACCTCGCGGCGCACATGATGGGTAGCTTCCCTGACACGCGACCGCCCGCAGAGGGACGGCCGGGCTCACGGGAGGCGTTCGGATCCATGGCGCGGGAGGAGTTCGAACAGCTGAAGGCCGACGCGGCCGACCAGCGGTCGCAGCGGGTGCAGCTGAACCAGGTACCGCCGGAACCGGGTGGCGGGGACGGCAGCCCGCAAGGAGACCTCGCGGTCAACCGGACGGATCTGGCCGCGATCGGAGACGCGGCCTTCGCACTGCGTCAGGACTTCGGCCGGGTCAGCGAGCGCGCCCGCGCCGCTTCTACCGTCCTCAACGACGTCGCCCGTGCCCTGGCCGGGGAACTCGGCTGCGCGGACGAGGCAGCGTTGCCCGTCCGGGTCCCCGAGCCCGCGAACGGCTGAGGGCCCGGCGAGGACGGGAGGAGGGCGGAACGCGCATCCGTACGCGCCCGCCCTCCTCCTTCCCGTCCTCCCGATCACGTCATGCGCGTCGCCCACTCCTGGACCTTCACGATGCGCGTCTGGATCTGGTGCGCCGTGGCCTCCGCGCTCGGCGGGCCGCCGCAGACCCGGCGCAGTTCGTTGTGGATCACGCCGTGCGGCTTGCCGCTCTGGTGGGTGTAGGCGGAGACCATCGTGTTGAGCTGCTTGCGCAGGCTCAGCAGCTGCTTGTGGGTGACCACGGGCCGGGCGTCGGCGGGCTTCTCCAGGAGGTCGGCCTCCTCGGCCGGCTTCTGGCGGCTGTGTGCGATCTGCCGGCTCTGCCGCTTCTGGAGGAGGAGCTGGACCTGGTCCGGTTCCAGGAGCCCGGGGATGCCGAGGTAGTCCTGTTCCTCCTCGGAGCCGGGGTGGGCCTGCATGCCGAACTCGGCGCCGTCGTACAGCACCCGGTCGAAGACCGCGTCGGACTCCAGTGCCTCGAAGGGCAGTTGCTCCTCGGTCTCCTCGTCCTCCAGCCGCTCCGCGTCGGCGAGGAGCTTGTCCTCCTCGGAGAACGGGTTCTCCTCGTCGCTGCCCTTCTTCGGCTTGTCGAGCACGTGGTCGCGCTCGACCTCCATCTCGTTGGCGAAGTCGAGGAGCATCGGGATCGTCGGCACGAAGACGGACGCGGTCTCGCCGCGCCGGCGGGACCGCACGAAGCGCCCCACCGCCTGGGCGAAGAAGAGCGGCGTGGAGATCGTCGTCGCGTACACGCCGACGGCGAGGCGTGGCACGTCGACGCCTTCGGACACCATGCGGACCGCGACCATCCAGCGCGACTCGTCCCCGCTGAACCGGTCGATGTTCTTGGAGGCGGCCTTCTCGTCGGAGAGGACCACGGTCGGCGTCTCGCCGGTGACCTTCTTGAGGATCTTGGCGTACGCGCGCGCCGACTCCTGGTCCGTCGCGATGACGAGCCCGCCCGCGTCGGGGATGCCCTTGCGGACCTCGGTGAGCCGCTTGTCGGCGGCGGAGAGCACGTTGGGGATCCAGTCGCCGGTGGGGGCCAGCGCGGTGCGCCAGGCCTGCCCGATGGCGTCCTTGGTCATCGGCTCGCCGAGCCGCGCGGCGATCTCGTCGCCCGCCTTCGTGCGCCAGCGCATGTTGCCGCTGTAGCTGAGGAAGATGACCGGGCGGACGACGCCGTCGGCGAGCGCGTTGCCGTAGCCGTAGGTGTAGTCGGCGGAGGAACGGCGGATGCCGTCGTTGCCCTCCTCGTACGCGACGAACGGGATCGGGTTGGTGTCCGAACGGAACGGCGTACCGGTCAGCGCGAGCCGCCGGGTCGCCGGGTCGAACGCCTCCTGGCAGGCCTCGCCCCAGGACTTCGAGTCACCGGCGTGGTGGATCTCGTCGAGGATCACGAGCGTCTTGCGCTGCTCGCAGCGGTTGCGGTGCAGCATCGGACGGACGCCGACACCGGCGTACGTCACGGCGACCCCGTGGTACTCCTTGCTCAGCGGGCCCGCGCTGTAGTCGGGGTCGAGCTTGATCCCTATCCGCGCGGCCGCCTCCGCCCACTGCTTCTTGAGGTGCTCGGTCGGGGCGACGACGGTGATCTGCTGCACGACGTGGTGGTGCAGCAGCCACGACGCGAGGGTCAGCGCGAACGTGGTCTTGCCGGCGCCGGGCGTCGCGACGGCGAGGAAGTCGCGCGGCTGCTCCTGGATGTACCTCTCCATGGCGCCCTGCTGCCAGGCTCGCAGCTTGCCGGCGGTGCCCCAGGGGGCGCGGCCGGGAAAGGCGGGTGAGAGGTGGTGGGAGGCGGTGGTAGTAGTCACGGTCTCCGGTTCGGGGCTCTCGGGTACGTGGGGCGCTGTCCGCACCGGACCCGGCCCTGATCGGACCGGCCCGCGATACGACAACCGGGCCACCCTACCGGGGGCCCGGAGAAGATCTCGTACGAACGAGCCGTGGTGCGGTTCCGTTGAGACGCTCTTCACAGGGACGCCGGCCGGGTCCGGCACCCGACCCGGCCGGGACGCCCGCAGCGCCGGTACCCGACCCGCGGGCGGGCTCCGAAGCCCGCCCGCACGCCCCTCAGCTGCCGTTTCTCTCCCGCACGACGACCCGGGTCGCCACCCAGGCCCCCACCAGCGCCACCCCCGCCATCGGCAGGAACACGGCGGCGAACGCGCCCGGGTGCGAGCCGGCGGCTCCGGCCTCCACCGCCCCGTGCGCGGCCGCGCCCACCGCCCCGCCGCCGAGCGCGGCGAAGGCCGCGCCGCCGCCGGCCAGGAGCAGCACGTTGGAGAGCCCGTCGGAGATCTGGAGGGCGGCGGAGTTGGAGCCCGCCTCCTCCGGGGCCGACAGCTTCAGCAGCAGCACGCTGGTGGAGGCGATCACCATGCCCATCCCGAAGCAGCCGAAGGCCCAGGCGACGGCGACGGTCCAGACCGGGACCCCCTCGATCAGCACGGAGGGCGCGACGGCGATGGAGGCGGCGACCAGCACCATGCCGCTGACCATCAGCCGCTCCCGGTGGGGCTCCATGCGCGGCCGGGACTGTACGAACGAACCGAGCGCCCAGGTCGCCCCGCCCACGGCCAGCGAGAGCCCGGCCATCGTCGGGGAGAGCCCGCGCTGGGTGACCAGCATCAGCGGTACGAAGGACTCGGCGGCGACGAACGATCCGGCGGCGACCCCGCGCAGCAGCACCACCGAGGGCAGCCCGAGCCCCGCCCGTACGGTCCCGGTGGGCAGCAGTCCGCGGACGGCGGGCACCAGCAGGGCGACGCCGAGGGCGGCCGGCAGGAGGGCGAGCCAGTTCAGCTCCTGCCCCGCGTACTGGAGCAGCCCCGCCCCGGCCGAGATCCCCAGCGCGAGCCGGATGCGGCGGCGGTCGTACGGCTCGGTGGCGGCGGCCGGGTCCGCGGGCCCGGAGGCCGTCCGCCGGATCGCCGGGAGGGCCAGGACGAGCGGGATCACGATGAGGGCAGGGATGCCGACGAAGACCCAGCGCCAGCCGAGGTGCTCGGTCACCGTCCCGGAGGCGAGCGGCCCGACGACGGAGGGGATCACCCAGCTCGCGGCGAAGGCCGCCAGGATCGCGGGCCGGATGCGCTCGGGGTAGGCCCGCCCGATGACCACGTACAGGGCGACGATGACCAGCCCGCCGCCGAGCCCCTGGACCGCCCGGCCCGCGATGAAGACCCACATGCTGGTGGCCGCCCCGGAGAGCAGCAGCCCGACGCCGAACGCGGTGATCCCGGTGGCGAGCGGCTGGAGCGGCCCGCGCCGGTCGGCCCACTGCCCGGAGAGGACCATGGCGAACAGGCTGGTGGTGAAGTACGCGGAGAAGGCGAAGGCGTAGAGAGGGATCCCGTTCAGCTCGCGCGCGGCGACCGGCATGGCCGTGCCGACCGCCGTGGCCTCGAACGCGATGAGGAACACCACGGAGACGATGCCGATGCTGAGCGCCCGGTAGGTGCGCCCGAGGACCCCTTCGACGGCTGCGAGGGGGATGTCGGACAGCGGGTCCGGGGAGTGATCGTCGGTCGCGGGCGGCGCGAGGTGTGCGGCATCGGCGCCGTCGCGCGGTTCGAGGGCGGTCATGGGCCCAGCGTAAGGGGCATGGGGCCGTTTGAACCCTGTCGATGTGTGGCACCGCACTCGGCCCTTGGTCGTAGGTCCCGGGCCCCGGCGCCGGCCCGGGTGTGAACGGCGTATGGCAGTCGCGTTGCGGGCCGGCCGGATTCCTTGAGGCGGCGGGCGACGGCCCGTAACGTCGTGGACAGCAAGGAAGCACAGCAGGAGAAGCACCGCAGGAGAACGAGAACAGCGCCACCGCACCACGCTCGACCGTGTGCCCGAGAGGTTCAGGGGCTCGACTGCAACTCGAGTTACACCGGTTCGAATCCGGTCACGGTCTCCATCGCGAAGCGGCCGTCCCCGTCATCGGGGACGGTCGCTTCCGTTTCCGCAAGGCCGGCCGGCCGGTCACTCGCTCCTCAGGGCCTTCATCACCTCGCGGGTGTCGCTGATCAGATCGCCCCGGTAGGCGAGCATCTCAGGCTGGTCCACCACGTCGGGCAGGTCGCCCCTTTCGTTGTCCATGTCCGGAGGAGACATCCAGGAGGACAGGGTGAGCGTCACGACGGCACCGCCGTCCACCACCTGCACGCGCAGGGACTCGTCCTCCATGATCAGCAGATACGCCAGGTCGCCCAGGTCCGGCACGCGCTCCACCCGGTCCACGCCCGTGCCGTCGATCTCCGTCAGCGTGCTGCTGGCCTCGAACTCGGGTCGCGGGTCGGTCTCCTTGTGCAACTCGGCCGTGAGGGAGGCCTGATAGCCGGTGGACCAGCCCGAGGCCTCCTCGCCGTCCGGCGGCCGCTTCGCCGCCACCGTGAAGTCGACGGTGCAGCGGATGCGGCGGAGGGCGGGGTGCTCGATGCCGTCCAGTTCGGTCGACGGCTCGGCCGCCGGCTTCCCCAGCGCCTTGCCGAGCGCCTTCAGCTCCACCGCCGCGCAGGTGTCGGACTCCACGCGGTAGCCCCGCGGGTCGGGCTTCCGGTCGCCGCCGATCCCGTAGCCGAAGACCGCCGTCGCCCACACGGCCGACGCCGTCAGCGCTCCGGCGGCGGCCCACAGCAGCCCCCGCACCCGGCGTCGGCCGCCGCCCGCGGGCCCCTGCCCCGGGTCGAACCCGCTCACCACGTCCGTGGGCCCGCCCGGCCCGGGTTCGCCCACCAGTTCCGGCTCAGTGATCACGCTGCCCCTCCCCTTGGCCCCTGGAACTCCTCACGCCGTGGGCTGCGGATCCGGATCGAGCTTCTCCGGCAGACCACCGTTGTTCGTGCAGCCGAGCCTTTTTGCCACGGCCAGAGACGCGGAGTGCAGAACGGACTGGTTGGCCACCAGATCCTCCACGGCGTCGCCTCGGTCCTTCGCCTTCCCCAACCCTCCACGGACGCGTACCGGGATCCGCCCCGACCCTTCGATCTGCGGGCTGACACACTCGAAGCAGAGACCTGCGGAACGCGTGTTGGCCACCGCTTCCTTGCCGAGCGAGAACAGCCGCGCACCGGCGGGATGCCTTGGGTCACCCACATCCTGAGGCTCATGGACACTGAAGGATATGGCGGTCGCGTCAAGGAAGGAGCCTCCCCTGACGGATATCTCGCAAAGATTTTGCTTGACCAACCAACTATGATCGGAGGCGTACCCCTCTTTGATCTTTTCGATCACCTTGTCCATACCGTCTCCGCCACGCCTCTTGAAGACAGTTCCACCGGCCACGGCCTGAACCGTCTTCTCCATTCGGCCGGCGAACACCCCGCCGCACAGCTCCGCCACATCCACGTAAGGCGACTGAGGCTCCGGCCCCGAACCGCACGCGGTCCCTCCGACGCCGAGAGCCATCACCATAGCCATCGCCGTCAGTGCCTGTCCGCGCCTCGCCACACCTGCGCCCTTCAGTGTTCCGCCCATGCAAGATGTCACCCGGTCTCCGGTGCTGTGCCCTGTTGTTTCTCACGAGCGTTGCCCGTCGAACAGCCGCGGAACTCGGAGTCCTCTTTGGTCGTGTGGTTCGAGGAACTCCTCCAAGGGAGTACGTACCCGCACCTGCCTGCCTGCCATCTGGAGAGGCAGCCCCTCCCGTCGCCCTGACGGAGCGCCGGGAACACCGCACACGACGAGAATTCTCATGCGCGACTGCCCGGTCTCCAGCTCGACGAACACCTCGTCGTTCAACCGTTGCCAGTTCCTGGCGTACTTCGACTCGCTCATCAAATCAACGGTGAATAGGGACCACCCGACCGTCGCCTCGATCACGGCGGATCCGCTATCGTCTTCGACCGGGATGTCGATGCGGCAGGCACGGTATTCGTTGTGCAGCAGATCGCCCTCGGCCGGAGCGCCGTTGAGCTGTGTGGCGCTTCGCTCCGCCGCCGCCGTGCGCAGTTCGGCCCATTCCTTCTCGAACGTCGCGTATTCCCCCGGGACTTGCTGTGCGGACAGCTTCGCCGCAACCGTACGGTCGCGGGCACCGGGCGGACGAGTAGGATCTGAGCCTTTGCTCAGGCATGAATGCAGCGAATACCGTGAGGCGCGCGTATGTTCATCGTCGTCTTCTTGTTCGTCGTAGCCGCGGCGTTTCTCGTCGTCGCCCTGATCGGCCCGTACCGCTTGTACTGGCGGGCACGCCCGCGGGCGGCGGGGCAGCCGTCGGACGCCGCTCTCGCGGTGGGACGGTTCGCCGCGTTCGGGGTCGCCGGGGTCTTCCTCTTCGGAGGGTGTTCGGTCCTGGAGGACACCGACACGGGGGCCTGGAGCGCCGGTGAGGTCAAGGAGGCCGCCGAGGGCGCGGGGGTGGCTCTGGCGGCCGAGTCACGGATTCCCCGCGACGCACAGGACGGTTACGCCTCGCTGATCAAGGCGGAGTTCCTGAGCGTGGGCGAAGGTCAAGGGCCCTCGTACGAGGTCGTCGTGGAGCGAGCCGGCGGGCACGACTACGAGGTCTCGGCCGGCGGGTCCGGCACCGCCGTCTGTCTGCGCGTGACGGAGGCGAAGTCCGCGGGAGGCGGGGTGTTCGTGCCGGGAGCGGACAGCGGCGGCACCTCGATCGCCGCGTACGACCTCACCGTCACCGTCGACGACGGTCCCTGCTGAGCCGGGACCGCCGCCTAGTCGAACCGCCGCGTCAGCCCTTGGGCGCCGCCACCGCCGCCTGCGGCCTGATCGGCAGGCGGTTCACCGGGCGGCCCGTCGCCGAGCGGACCGCCGACGCGACCGCCGCGGGGGCCGTGACGACCGGGACGGCCGAGGCCGGCTTCGCGCCGAAGGGTGCCACCACGTCGCGTTCCTCGACCAGTCTCACGATGCGGATGTCCGGGGCGTCCAGGGACGTCGGGAGCGCGTAACCGGTGAGGTCAGGGTGGCGGATGAGGCCCTTCGCGGTGCGGAGGTTCTCCATGAGGGCGGCGCCGATGCCCTGGGTGATGCCCGCCTCGATGCGGATCGCCAGCTGGGCCGGGTTCAGGACACGGCCGACGTCCTGGGCGACCGCCATCTCGACCACGCGGACGGAGCCGAGCTCGATGTCGACGTCGACCACCGCCCGTACCGCGCAGAACGCGAGGCCGACGAACGCGTCGCCCTGGCCGGACTCGTCCAGCGGTTCCGTGGGGTGGGGACGGCACTGGGCGGTGGCCCAGAGCTCCTTGCCGTCCAACTCCTCGGTGACCGTCGTCGACAGCACCCCGTCGTACGAGGTGATCTTGCCGTCGGCGATCTGGAGCAGCTCCGTGGACATGCCGAACTTGTGGGCCAGCGGCTGGAGCAGCTGGGTGCGGACCATCTTCGCCGCGCGCTCCACCGCCCCGCCCGACACCCAGGTGTGGCGGCCGTGCGTCGCCGGGCCCGCCGGGGGCTGGTCGGTGTCGACGGCGGCCACGTGGACCTCCTCGATGCCCAGGGTCTCCTGGACGATCTGGCGGGCCAGCGTGGTGAAGCCCTGGCCCGTCTCCACGGCCGCGCAGATCACCGTGGCCACGCCGTCGTGGACCCGGACCGTGGCCGTCGAGACCTCGTCCGTGCCCTCGGCCCCCAGCATGTGGACCATGCCCAGGCCGTAGCCCACGCCCCGGCGCACCGCCCCGGGCTCCCCCGCGCCCTCGGGACCGCCCGGCAGCAGCCAGTCGTCCTCCGGGGCGTCCTTGGGGAGAGCGGGGAGGGGGAAGTCGCGGACGGCCTGGAGCAGTTCGGCCACCGGGGCCGGGCAGGTCACCGTCTGGCCCGTCGGCAGGATGTCGCCCGTGGAGAGCGCGTTGCGCAGCCGCAGTTCGGCCGGTTCGATGCCCAGCTTCGCGGCCAGCTTGTCCATCTGGCCCTCGTACGCCGCGCAGACCTGCATCGCCCCCTCGCCGCGCACATGGCCCGACGGCGGGTTGTTCGTGCGGACCGCCCAGCCCTCGATGAAGGCGTGCGGGACGACGTACGGGCCGCAGGCGAACGCCACGGCCGCGGCCAGGGATTCGGAGGAGGCGTCGGCGTACGCGCCCGCGTCCAGGAGGATCTGGGCCTCCACCTTGACCAGCCGGCCCTCCGCGTCCGCGTGGTGGCGGTAGCGCAGGAGCGTGGGGTGGCGGTGGGTGTGGCCGAGGAAGGACTCCTCGCGGCTCGCGGCCAGCTTCACCGGGCAGCCGGTGCGCAGCGCGAGGAGCCCCAGCGGGATCTGGAAGCCCGGGTCCTCGCGGTCGCCGGTCGCCCCCGGCACCCCGGTCACGACGACCTTGACCCGGTCCGGTTCCAGGCCGAAGCAGGCGGCGATCAGGTCGCGGTCGGTGTGCGGGTCGGTGGAGGCGGTGTAGATCTCCACGCCGCCGTCCGGGCGGGGTACGGCGAGCCCGGCCTCCGCGCCGATCGGCGCCGGGTCCTGGCGGCCGATGCGGTACAGGCCCTCGACCACGACCTCACCCGTCGCCTCCGCGTCGCCGTAGCGCAGCGGGATGTGGCGGATCAGGTTGCCGTCGGGGTGCAGGGGCTCCGCCGCGAACGCCTTCTCCGGGTCCGTGACCGGCTCCAGCACCTCGTACCGTACGGCGATGGCGGCGGCGGCCAGCCGTGCCGTGTCCGGGTGGTCGGCGGCGACGGCGGCGATCGGCTCGCCGTGGTGGCGGACCAGGTCGGAGGCGAACACCGGACGGTCCACGACGTGGCGGCCGTAGTTGCTGTCCCCCGGCACGTCCTCGTGCGTGACGACGGCGCGCACCCCGGGCATCTCCTCGGCCCCCGAGGTGTCGATGGACAGGATCCGCGCGTGCGGGTGCGGTGAGCGCAGCACGGCCGCCCACAGCAGGCCCTCGGCCCAGAGGTCCGCGGCGTACGGGAAGGTGCCCTCGGTCTTCGCACGGGAGTCGGCGGCGGGGAGCGACGCCCCCAGGCCCATCCGGGGCAGCTCCTGGTCCGGTCCGCCTCCGGATCCGCCGCTCAGCGCGTCGATCCTGGGCAGGCTGGTGCTGGTCGCGTTGGCCGCGTCGCTGCTCACGCCGCCTCCTTGTCGATCACGTGGTGCTGGTGTCGCGTGTGCCGCTGCTGTGCGGCGGGGCCGCCGGCGTGCCTCACAGCGCCTCTCCCTCGTGCGGGTGGGGTCCCTGCTGCACGCCGCCCGAGCCCGGCTCGGCCTGGTGCGGGACGCGGGCCTCGTCCTGGACCGCCGTGGCCGCCTCGGCGTTCGCCTCGCGGGCCGCGACGACGTCCGCGACGGCGTCGAGCACGCCCCGGTAGCCGGAACAGCGGCAGAGGTTGCCGCAGAGTGCCTGGCGGGTCTCCAGCTCGCTGGGGGCGTGGTTGCCCTCCAGCAGGTCGTGGACGGTCATCGCCATGCCGGGGACGCAGAAGCCGCACTGGACGGCTCCGCAGGCGGACAGGGCGCGCTGGACGTCGGACGGTTCGCCGTCCACGGCGAGGCCCTCGACCGTACGCACCTCGCTGCCCGCCGCCGTGGCCGCGGGGACCAGGCAGGAGGCGACCAGCCGGCCGTCGACCTGGACGTTGCAGGCGCCGCACTCGCCCTGCGAGCAGCCGTCCTTGGCCCCGGCGAGGCCGAGACGCTCGCGGAGCACGTAGAGCAGGGACTCGCCGATCCAGGCGTCGCTGACCGGGCGGTCCACGCCGTTCACATGGAGGAGGTAGGACGCGGACGGGTGTTCGCTCGGTGCGTCGAGGAGGGCGGGGGCGGGGACGGCATCGGCTTCCGGGGCGGCTTCCGGAGTCGCGTCCGGGGCTCCGTCCAGGGCTGTGTCCGGTGCCGCGTCGGGTGCCGCGTCAGGTGCCGTGTCCGCTGCGGCCTCGGGAGCGGGTGCCGCCTCGGGTGCCGCGTCGGCCTTCTCCGGGGCGGGGCCCTCGATGTCGGCGGTGGCGGCGGGCTCCGCGTCCGCCGCAAGGGCTGTTCGCTCCGCCGGTTCGTCCGTCGCCGGTTCCGCTGCCGGCGTCTGCTCCGCCACGGGTACGGGGTCGGCCACCGGCTCCGGTGTGGCCCAGGGGGCGGGCGCACCACCGGGGAGCGTTGCCGGGCGGGCGCTGTCCGCATACCACTGCGGTGTGTGCGCCGAGGCCAGGAACTCGCCCGATTCGTCCGGGAGATCCCCGTCCGCCACCGGGATCGTCCACTGGCCGGTGTGACCGGTGTGGTCCGCATGACCGGTGTGACCGGTGTGGTCCGCATGACCGGCCTGGTCGGCGTGGTCCGGATGACCGGCGTGGTTCGTGTGGCCGGGGTGCCCGGCCTCCGGGCCCCGTGCCTCCGGGGTCGCGGCCGTCTCCGGGGTCGCCGCCTCGCCGAACGCCTCGGTGAAGTTCCACTGGGCCGTGGCGTGCGACGTGTGCTGGTAAGGACCCTGGTAACCGCCCTGACCGCCCTGCTGGTTCGGGTCCGGCCAGTGGACCGCGCCGGGCTCCTGGGCGGCGGCGGTCTCCTGGGCGCGCTGCTCGGCCTGCGCCTGCTGGGTCTGCGTCTGGAGCACCCAACTGCCCGTCGCCGCCGGGTCCAGCCCCGCGGCCGGGGTCAGCGGCAGGATCATCGGGGGGACGTACCCGTGGCCGGGCGCGGCCAGGGGGATGTTCGCCAGGTCCTCCGGCGGGAGGTGGACGAACGCGGTGGCGTCGGCGTCGAACCCGTCGCCCTGCGGCGTCGGCTCCCAGCCGCCGTAACGGGGGTCCGGGCCCTCGGAGTGGCCCTGCTGGTCGTGCTGGTTGGAGGTTTCCTCATTGCTCACGACAGTGCCCTCCCCAGCGCGCGTCGGGCGAGCGCGGCGACGGTGCGCCGCAGGTGCAGTACGGCCGGGGACAGCGGCGGGGCCTCTGTTCCGTCGGCGGGTGGTGCGTGGTCCGGGACGCAGGCCGCGGCGACGTACTCGCCGAAGGCGGCCAGCGCGTCGGGGGCCAGGCCCCGCTCGCCGTCCCAGTCGATCAGCGAGGCGATCCAGCGCTCCGCCTCCAGCGGGCGCAGCGGCATCGGGGCGATGGCGCCGACCGCGCAGCGCACGCCCCGGCGGGCCGGGTCCAGGACGATGGCGACCGAGGCGGTGGCACGGCCCGGACCGGTGCGGCCGGTGGCCTTCAGGAACACCTGCGGGGCGTGCAGCAGCGGTACGCGGACGAAGCCGACCAGCTCCGCGGGCTCCAGCAGTTCACGGCCCGCCAGCAGGTGGGACACGGGGATCTCGCGGCGGGCGCCGTCGGGGCCCGCGATGACCAGCTCGGCCTCCAGCGCGGCCAGCACCGGCAGGGCGTCGCCGGTGGGCGCGGAGGTGACGATGTTGCCGCCGAGCGTGCCGGCGTTGCGGATCTGCGGCGGTCCCGCGGCGCGGGCGGAGGCGGCGAGGGCGGGGATCAGGGCGGCGAAGTCGGGCCGCCCCATGCGGGCATGGGTGAGACCGGCGCCGAGGAGGGCGTGGCCGTCCTGGTAGTGCCAGCCGCGCAGCTCGCTGATCCGGCCGAGGCCGACCAGCCCCGAGGGGCGCAGGAGCCCCTTGTTGACGGCTGCCATCAGGTCCGTGCCCCCGGCAACCGGAACGGCTGCGGGCATGGCGCCGAGTGCCGCCACGGCCTCGTCCAACGAGGCCGGCAGCGTCACCGACTGCATCGCCTGCGGTGCGTGCGTGGTCAACCCAGCTGCCCCTTCCCGGTCTCCCGGCTGTCCCGCCTGTTCCGCCGTACGGTACGTGTTCACAGCCCGGACGTGGCAACTCTGGCACATCTTCCGATCGGACCGTCGCGAGGGTCCGCGAAGGGTGGATCCGTCCCTGACCTGCGAGATGGCCGGGTTTCGCACTTCTTCGGCGGGGAGGGTGAATTGCCACTCTTCAGCGAGGCTTGTGCGACTTATTGCGGTTCGCGGTCTCGCTCCGGCACGTGGGGGCGGGTCCTGTGCCGCGTGCGGCAGGGCTGTTGGGCCCCGGACGCGCGCCGGCCGCGGCGGTCCCGGAGGACGGCCGCGGCCGGGCGGTGCGGTGCGGTGCGGGGTCACACCACGGGCGGCGCTCCCTCGCGCGGGAAGCCGAGGATGCCGGGGCGCTGCTGACGGGGGTACGGGCCGCCCGGCGGGCGGTAGTCCACGCCGAGGGCGTCGAGCCGGGCGTAGTGGGCGCTCATCCGGGCGTCGAAGTCGGCGAAGTCCCGGTCGGCCGGGGCGGGCAGGGCGGACCAGGCGACCTCGGCGAAGGCGGCGAGGCGCGGGAAGACCTGGTAGTCGACGCGGGCCCGGTTCTGCATGACCTCGGTCCAGACGTTGGCCTGGGTGCCCAGGATGTGACGGGCCGCCTCCTCGCCGAGGCCCGGCGGGACGGGCTCGAAGCGGTAGACGTCCTCCAGGCTGCGGACGTACCCGATGGGCATCGGCTCGTCGGGGCCGCCGTCCTGACGGTGGTCCAGATACACCTGCTGCTCGGGGCACATGACGACGTCGTGCCCGGCCTCCGCGGCCGCGATGCCGCCGCCGTAGCCGCGCCAGGAGGAGACCGCGGCCCCTTCGGCGAGGCCCCCTTCGAGGATCTCGTCCCAGCCGATGAGGCGGCGGCCCCGCTCGGTGAGCCAGGCGTCGAAGTGCCGGATGAACCAGGACTGAAGCCCGTCCTCGTCCTTCACGCCGAGTTCGGCGATCCGGGCCTGGGCGAGCGGGGACTCCTTCCACTGGTCCTTGGGGCACTCGTCGCCGCCCATGTGGACGAACGGGGAGGTCTCGGCGGGGAAGAGTTCCAGGACCTCCTCCAGGACGCCTTCGTAGAAGCGCAGGGCGGTGTCGGTGGGGGCGAGTACGTTCGGGGTGACGCCCCAGGTGTCCCAGACGGTCAGGGCGGTGGTGTCGACGACGTCGGTGTTGCCCAGCTCGGGGTAGGCGCTGATGGCCGCCTGCGAGTGGCCCGGGATGTCGATCTCGGGGACGACCCGGATGTGCCGCTCGGCGGCGTAGGCGACGATCTCGCGGATGTCGTCCTGGGTGTAGAAGCCGCCGTAGGGGGTCTCGTCCCACAGGTCGGAGGCCCGGTGGCCGTATTTGGTGCGCGAGCGCCAGGAGCCGACCTCGGTCAGGCGCGGGTAGCGCTTGATCTCGATGCGCCAGCCCTGGTCGTCGGTGAGGTGGAAGTGGAAGACGTTCAGCTTGTGGGCGGCCAGCAGGTCCAGGTAGCGCAGGACGTCGTCCTTGGGCAGGAAGTGCCGCGAGACGTCGAGCATCATGCCGCGCCAGCCGAAGCGGGGCTCGTCCTCGACGACGACCGCCGGGACCTCCCAGGCGCGGCGGGCGGCGAGGGGCGCGCGCCGGAAGGCGTCCGGGCCGAGGAGCTGACGGAGGGTCTGCGCACCCCGGAAGACGCCCGCGGCGGCGCCGCCCGTGAGGCGTACGGCATCGGCTCCGACGGCGAGGCGGTAGGCCTCGGGGGCCAGTTCCTCGTCGAGGGCGAGCACGATGCCGCGTTCGCCCGTGCCCTCGGCCAGCGGCAGTCCGGTGGCCGCGCCGAGGGTGGTGCGCAGCCAGCGGGCGACGCCCTCGGTGCCCGGTGCGGCGCTCAGCGGGGTCTCGTGGCCCAGCGGGTACGGCCCGGAGGGGGCCGGGGCCACGGTGCGCGGGGCCGGGATCAGACCCAGAGCCGCGGTGTCCACGGGCCCCGTGTCGTCGGTGTGCTCGGTGTTCCAGTTCCGGGGTGCCATGCCATCAGTCCTTTACCGCTCCGCCCAGTCCGGAGACGAGGCGTCGCTGTACGAGTACGAAGAAGACCAGTACGGGGATGGTCATCACCGTCGAGGCCGCCATGATCCCTCCCCAGTCGTTCTCGTCCGGTTTGAAGAAGACCAGCAGCGCCATGGGCAGCGTCGACTGGGAGGTGTCGCTGATGATGAACGACTTCGCGAACAGGAAGTCGTTCCAGGTGGTGATGAAGGAGAAGACGCTGGTCGCCACGAGGCCCGGGAAGACCAGGGGGAAGAGGATCTGCCACAGGAAGCGGGTGCGGCTGGCCCCGTCGATGTAGGCGGCCTCCTCCAGTGCCTCGGGGACGGCCTTGACGAAGCCGCGCAGCATCCAGATGGCGAACGGCAGCGAGAAGGCGAGGTGCGGCAGGATCAGCGAGCCGAGCGTGTTCAGCTGGCCGAAGTCCCGCATCAGGAAGAACAGCGGGATGGTCAGCGCCTCCACCGGCACCATCTGGGCGACCAGGAACATGATCAGCAGCGTGGTGCGGAACTTGAAGCGGAAGCGCGTCACGGCGGTGGCGGCGAGGAAGGCGATCAGCGCGGAGAGGATGACGACCGTGCCCGCCACCAGCAGGCTGTTGAGGAAGTAGCGCCCGAAGTCCTGCTGTTCGAAGACCCGGCGGAACGAGTCGAGCGAGGGGGCGAGTGTCCAGGGGCGGGCGTCGGTGGACTGGATCTCCCCGGCCGGTTTGAAGGCGGAGAGCACCATCCAGTACAGGGGGAAGGCGACCGCGACGGCGATCAGCAGGGCGGCGGCCTCGGCGGCCAGCCGGCCGGGCCGTTTGACGCGCAGCAGCCTGGCGATGCCGCCGCCGCGTGTGGTGCCGCTCGCGGGACCGCGTACGGGGCTGTCGCGTACGGGACTGTCGGTCGTCGCGCTCACAGTTCCTCCCCCTGGCGCCTCACCAGGCGCAGATAGACCAGCGTGACGGCCAGCAGGATCACCAGCATCACGACGCCGATCGCGGATCCGAGGCTGTACTGCGAGGACGCGAACGCCTTCTGGTACGCGTACACGTTGAGCACCAGGTTCTGGCCGGCGATGCCGCCGCCGTTGGTCATGACGTAGATCTGGGTGAAGACCTTGAAGTCCCAGATGATCGACTGGATGGTGACGACGATCAGGATGGGCTTGAGCATCGGCGCCATGATGGTGCGCCAGATCCGCCACTGGGACGCGCCGTCCAGCGAGGCGGCCTCCAGCACTTCGGTCGGGATGGCCCGGATGCCCGCGTACACGGTGACCATCACGAACGGGAACGAGCACCACAGGACTTCGAGGAGCACCAGGGCGAAGGCGCTGTAGCGCCCGTACGTCCAGGAGAAGTCGCCGAGTCCCAGCACTTTGTTGACCGGTCCGAAGTCGGGGTCGAAGAGGAAGACCCAGACGGTGGAGCCGGTGATCGCGGGGGTGGCCCAGGCGCCGAGCGCGGCCATCATCAGCGCGAGCCGGGGCAGGGCGCGGATGCGGGTGAGCAGGACGGCCAGTGCGCAGCCGACGAACAGGGTGGAGACCACGCAGGCCGCGGCGAAGACCACGGTGGCCAGGAGGACCTGCCAGAACTGGCTGTCGTTGAAGAGGGTGGCGTAGTTGCCGAAGCCCTGGAAGGTGGTGGGTTCGCCGCCGCTGACCTGGGCCTGGGTGTACTCCAGGAACGAGATCAGGCCGAGCTGGTAGATCGGGTAGACCAGCAGCCCGGCGAGCAGGACGAGCGCCGGCAGGAGGTAGAGCCACGGGGTCCAGCCGGACCGGTTCGCGGGCGAGAGCGACCGGCCGCGCCGGGGCGGGCGGGCGGCCGGGGTGCCGCCGCCCTTCCCGGCCGCGGGCGGCACCTTGAGCGAGGTGGTGTGCGTGGTCATCGTCAGCCCGCGTCGGTGAAGGCCGTGTCCATCTTCTTCGCCGCGTCGTCCGAGGCCTTCGCCACGTCCTTACGGCCGGAGACGATCTCCTGGAACATCGTCGGGAGGATCAGCGAGGCGTCGATCTGGCCCCAGGCGGGCGAGGCGGGGACGAACTTGGCGCCCGCGCCCAGGGTCTGGACGAACGGGGCGACGAAGGGCTCCTTCTTCGCGGCGTTGTCCAGGACGTCGGTGTAGGTGGGCAGGAAGCCCATCGCGTCGAACATCTCGGCCTGGGTCTTCTTGCCGCTGAGCGACTTCATCAGGTCGACGGCGAGGGTGCGGTGCGAACTGCTCTTGAGGACGCCGAGGTTGTTGCCGCCCGCGAAGGCGGGGGCGATGGAGTTCTTGGCGACGCCGGGCAGCGGGACGACGGCGTACTTGCCCTTGACCGCGCCCGCCTCGACGGCCGCGTGGCTGAAGTCGCCGCCGATGGCCATGGCGGCCTTGCCGGAGGCGAAGGCGGTCACGGTGGCGTTGCCGCCCATGGAGGCGCACTTGGCGGCCGGGCAGTTGTCGTCGCCGAAGAGGGAGGTGTAGGCCTCGATGCCCTTGCGGGCCTTCTCGCTGTTGATGCCGGACTTGTACGCTCCGTCGGTCTCGCCCGCGAGTTCGCCGCCGTTGGCCCAGATGAAGGGCATCGCGCCGTAGGTGTACGCGCCGCCGACCGCGAGGCCGTAGAGGTCGGGCTTCGCCTTGCGGATCTTCTTGGCGGTGGAGATCAGCTCGGCCTGGGACTTGGGGGCCTCGATGCCGAGGTCCTCGAAGACGTCGGTGCGGTAGTAGAGGGCCCGGACGCCGACGAAGAAGGGCGCGCCGTAGACCTTGTCGCCGACGGTGACGGACTGCTTGGCGATCGGGTCGGTGTCCTTGGCCTCGTCCCAGGCGCCGAACTCCTCGGTGATGTCCGCGAGTCCGCCGTCCTTGACGTATCCGGCGGTGTCGGAGTTGCCGTACTCGATGAGGTCCGGGGCGCTCTTGGGGTCGTTGAACGCGGCCTTGATCCGCTGTGCGCGGGTGTCGACCGGTATGTACTCGACCTCGACCTTCGCGCCCTTGTGGGCCTTCTCGAACGCGGCGACGGCCGTGTCGACGACCTTCTCCTTGGGCTTGTTGCCGACCTCCTGGAAGAGCCAGACACGGAGCGTGCCGCTCTTGTCGTCACCCTTCGCACTGGTGTCGGAGGTCTGCGGCGCGCAGGCGGTGGCGGTGAGGCCGGCCAGCACAAGCGCCGCAGCCGGGGCGGCAATTCGGGCAGAAAGCTTCATCCGGAACCCCTACCGGTCATGTGTTGCATCATGTGCAACGTGCGTTTCGTTCTGCACAACTGGCAGGAGAGTAGATCCGCGTTCCGGCGACGACAAGTGGTCTCGACCACTCTGTGACCCGCGGATGCAGCCCGTGCAACGCGACCAAACCGTCACCGGGAGTGACCGGGGCAAGCAGAAGGCCCCCGGGGCGCGCGGTGTCGCACGCCCCGGGGGCCTGACAGCAGGTGAGGTCCGGACCTACTTCTTGTCCTTGCCGCCGCCCTTGCCCTTGTCCTTGTCGCCGCCGGCGCCCATGGACTCGTAGATCTCCTTGCACATGGGACAGACCGGGTACTTCTTGGGGTCGCGCCCCGGTACCCAGACCTTCCCGCACAGCGCGACCACGGGAGTGCCCTCCAGGGCACTCGCCATGATCTTGTCCTTCTGGACGTAATGGGCGTAGCGCTCGTGGTCGCCGTCGCCCCTCGACACCTGCGGCGTCGGCTCGACGAGGGTCCCCGTACCTGCCCCGCGATCGGGCTCAAGAGTGCTCATAACCGCCAAGGGTACTGAAAGAGGCGGCCTCCGGTTGAGGGAAGGGTCACCCCGGTCGAGCGGAGGTTCGTCCCTACAGTTGAACGATGGGGCGCCCCTCGGCCGAGCGACGGTTCGTCGCTCAGTTGAGCGAAGGGTCGTCCGGATACGTGGCGATCATCGCCAGTTCGCTGCGCTGACGGCGGAGCACCGCGCGCCAGAGCCGTTCGGGGCGCGGGGAGGACACGTCACCGGGCTCCGACTCGACCACGTACCACGCGCCCTCGTTCAACTCGCCCTGCAGTTGACCGGGGCCCCAGCCCGCGTATCCGGCGAAGATCCGCAGCGAACCGAGGGCGGGGCCCAGCAGCTCGGGCGGGGTCTCCAGATCGACCAGGCCGATCGCCCCGTGCACCCGCCGCCAGCCGAGCGGACCCTCGTCGCCGGGGATCACCGCCACGCCGAGCGCGGAGTCGAGCGAGACCGGGCCGCCCTGGAAGACGACGTCCGGCTCGCCGGTCAGGGCGGCCCAGGACGCGAGGATGTCCCCGACGCCGACCGGGGTCGGGCGGTTGAGCACCACGCCGAGGGAGCCCTCCTCGTCGTGGTCGAGGAGCAGCACCACCGCCCGGTCGAAATTCGGGTCCGTGAGGGCGGGCGCGGCCACGAGCAGCCGCCCTGTGAGCGAGGACACCTCCGTCATGGCAGGAATGATCCCGCATCTTCACCCTCCACGGGGGGTGAGTGACCGTGATGCCGCCCTCAGGAGAGCGAGCGCAGCTCAGGGCGCACGGAGGCACGGGGAGCGCATCGCCGCACGGGGCGCGGTGGGCCATCCGGACGGTAACCCTCCGCAAGATCGGATGCGCGGAGGGTGTTGTGGCGGATTCATGACGTTCGTACACCCCCCTTCGTCTTGGGGATGGAGGGTAGGAGGCCATTACCCTTTTCGTTGGCCCCCTGCCCGACCACTCCGGAACGCGAGATACATGACCGGCACAGACGATGTCCTGCTTGTCCACGGCGGAACCCCGCTGGAGGGCGAGATCCGCGTCCGAGGCGCCAAGAACCTGGTGCCGAAGGCCATGGTCGCCGCGCTGCTCGGCAGCGGGCCCAGCCGCCTCCGCAATGTTCCCGACATCCGTGACGTACGGGTGGTCCGGGGACTCCTCCAGCTCCACGGCGTCACCGTCCGCCCCGGCGACGAGCCGGGCGAACTGATCCTCGACCCCTCGCACGTCGAGTCGGCGAACGTCGCCGACATCGATGCCCACGCGGGCTCGTCGCGCATCCCGATCCTGTTCTGCGGCCCGCTGCTGCACCGCCTCGGCCACGCCTTCATCCCGGGCCTGGGCGGCTGCGACATCGGCGGCCGGCCGATCGACTTCCACTTCGAGGTGCTGCGCCAGTTCGGCGCGACCATCGAGAAGCGGGCGGACGGCCAGTACCTGGAGGCCCCGCAGCGGCTGCGCGGCACCAAGATCCGGCTGCCGTACCCGTCGGTGGGCTCCACCGAGCAGGTGCTGCTCACCGCCGTCCTCGCCGAGGGCGTCACCGAACTGTCCAACGCGGCCGTCGAGCCGGAGATCGAGGACCTCATCTGCGTACTGCAGAAGATGGGCGCGATCATCTCCATGGACACCGACCGGACCATCCGGATCACCGGTGTCGACCGGCTCGACGGATACACCCACCGGGCGATCCCGGACCGCCTGGAGGCGGCTTCCTGGGCGTCGGCGGCGCTGGCGACCGAGGGCAACATCTATGTGCGCGGCGCCCAGCAGCGCTCGATGATGACCTTCCTGAACACCTTCCGCCGGGTCGGCGGGGCCTTCGAGATCGACGACGAGGGCATCCGTTTCTGGCACCCGGGGGGCGCGTTGAACGCCATCGCGCTGGAGACGGACGTGCACCCCGGCTTCCAGACGGACTGGCAGCAGCCCCTGGTGGTCGCGCTGACGCAGGCCGCGGGCCTGTCGATCGTCCACGAGACGGTGTACGAGTCGCGGCTCGGCTTCACCTCCGCGCTCAACCAGATGGGCGCGCACATCCAGCTGTACCGCGAGTGCCTCGGCGGCTCCGACTGCCGCTTCGGCCAGCGCAACTTCCTGCACTCGGCGGTCGTCTCGGGACCGACCAAGCTCCAGGGCGCCGACCTGGTCATCCCGGACCTCCGGGGCGGCTTCTCGTACCTGATCGCGGCGCTGGCGGCGCAGGGCACCTCCCGGGTGCACGGCATCGATCTGATCAACCGCGGTTACGAGAACTTCATGGAGAAGCTGGAGAAGCTCGGCGCGAAGGTCGAGCTGCCGGGCGGTTCTCTCGTCTGACCGTCCCCGTGCGCCGTGAAGGCCGCTCAGTGCTGCCGCACACAGCACTGCGCACCGCGCAGTTCCCGCGTGAGCGGCCCGCCGCCCCGGCTCCGGACTCGGAAGCCGGGGCGGCGGGCCGTCGGGCGTCAGAGGGGCCCCTGAAGGCCGCGAGAGCGGGCATGGCGGGCATAGCGGCCCGGAGTGGTGCCCGCGATCCGCTTGAAGTGCCGGGTGAGGTGGGACTGGTCGTGGAAGCCGACGGCGGCGGCCGCCTCGCCGGGCGGCATCCCGTCGAGCAGCAGGCGGCGGGCCCGGTCGACGCGGCGGGACGTCACGTACTGGTGCGGCGCGATGGCGTACGCCGCGCTGAAGGCCCGTACGAGATGGGTGGGGTGCGCGTGGACCAGCCGGGCCGCCTCGGCCAGGGTGACCCCCTCGCGCAGCCGGTCGTCGAGGAGCTCGCGCAGATCCCGTGCGACGCCCCGACCGGGCACCGGGCCCGCCGGGAGGCCACCGGGGCGCAGGTGCACCCGGAGCCGCTCGCCGACGAACGCCAGACGGCTCTCCGCCTCGAACGCGTCGCCCGGGTCGGCGAGTGCGGTGTGCAGCCGGCCGACACGGGCGCGCAGCAGCGGGTCGGCGAGGTCGGGGGTGTCCACGGCGGGTCCGACGAGGCGCGCGTCGAGGTGCGTCATGTCCAGGTAGAGCACCCGTTTGCGGAAGCCGTCGGTGGTCGCGGGCGAGCCGTTGTGCGGGACGCCGGGCGGCAGCAGGCTCACCGTGCCGTCCGGGGTGGAGTGCTCGTGGCGGTCCAGGTCGTAGCGGACGGCGCCGTCGTCGACGATCAGGAGCGTCCAGGCGTCGTGGACGTGCATGGGGTAGGCGTGCTCGGTGAAGCGGGCGTGGAGGACCTCCACGACGCCGGCGACGGCCGGACGCCAGGCCGCGACGTCCCTGATCTCCTGCCGCGGCGCCACGCCAAGAACGTACAAGACCGCGCCCGGGTCCAGCGGCCAGTCTCGAACCATGAGAAACACGCACGAGACCGAGACCGGGAGCGGGACCGATACCGGGACCGGGGGCGGGATCGCGGTGGCCGGGAGCGTTCCCGTCCGCTTCGACACGAAGGTCGCGGTGCTGCTCCGTGACGACCTGGAGTCCTGGCAGCGCCTGAACGTGACCGCCTTTCTGGTCAGCGGCCTGGGGACGGCGGTGCCCGAGGTGATCGGCGAACCCTACGAGGACGCCGACTCCACCGCGTATCTGCCGATGCTCCGGCAGCCCGTGCTGGTCTTCGAGGGGGCGAAGGAGACGGTGAGCGCCGCGCACGCCAGGGCGCTGTCCCGGTCGCTGGCGACGGCCGTGTTCACCGCTGACCTCTTCGGCACGGGGAACGACCGGGACAACCGCGCGGCCGTACGGGCGGTGGGGCGGGACGCGCTGGATCTGGTGGGCCTCGCCGTGTACGGGCCGCGCAACGCCGTGGACAAGGTCCTCAAGGGCGCGCGGATGCACCCCTGAGCCCCGGGGGCCGGAGCGGAGCGCCCCGGGCTCAGTACAGGCCGGAGAAGATGCCGGGGGAGATGACGCCCAGGGCGGCGAGCGGCCCCGCCAGTCCGATGACCGCGAGCGCCGTGGTCATGGCGAGGGACAGGAGGAACAGGAGGACGGCGAAGGCCAGCGTGCCGGCGGTGCGGCGGCCGACCTGGGCCGTTTGCCCGGGAGCCGCCGGATCGTAGAGAACCTCCACCCGCTGCGCGGATTCGTAGCTGTCCACGAGGCGGTGGGTCCGCCCGTCGAGGTCGGCGTACTCGTAGGCGCCGAAGGGCTGCCTGCGCCCTTCGGCCAGGACGCCGCGGGTGCGGAGCCGCCACGCCTCCTGGATCATCTCCCGGCTTGCCGTCACGCCGTGGCGGACCGGAACCGCCACGAGGCCGAGCGACCAGCACGCCAGTGCCAGGTACCACTCGTACGCGCCGAGAAGGGCGGCCAGCAGCATCGCCGCGGCTGCCAGGAGGCAGAGCGACACCGAGAGACGCACAGCGTTACGCCTCCGGCCGGATTCCACCGGGCGTGCATCCGCGTCCATGGGCGGCAGAGCGTCCGAGGTCATGGGGGAAGACTAGGGCCCCCGCACCATGCCCGGGCGGCTGCGGGCGCCCGGGCCGACGCCCGGAGGGACGCCCCGCGGAACCTCCCGCGGGGCGCATGTGCCTCCGGCATACGCGAGGGCGGCCACTCCTGGTCGGGAGTGGCCGCCCTCTGTTGCGCCGTCGAGCGGTTACTTGCCCTTGGCGGCTTCCTTGAGCTTCGAGCCCGCGGAGACCTTCACGCTGTAGCCGGCGGGGATGTTGATCGGGTCGCCGGTCTGCGGGTTGCGAGCGGTGCGAGCGGCACGGTGGGTGCGCTCGAAGGTCAGGAAGCCGGGGATGGTGACCTTCTCGTCGCCCTTGGCGACAATCTCACCGACGGTCTCGGCGAGCGCGGCCAGCACGGCGTCGGCGTCCTTGCGAGTCACCTCGGCGCGGTCGGCCAGGGCGGCCACCAGCTCACTGCGGTTCATGTTGTTACTCCCGTGTTCTTCTTGCCTGTGAGGCGTGAGATCGAAGCCGATGCTGCCAGGGCCCTCTGACAGTCCCCGGACCCGGGTCTGATGTCAGACCCTCTCGCCCGATTACGCATCCTGCCCCCACCAGCGGCGGGAAAGCCAATCCGGAACCCTTCGGGGTCAATGAAAAGCGCCACGGTTTGCTCGTGGTGACGCTCCGTCGACTTGGCCGAGCGGTCCGCAGCGGATGCCGGGCCCCGCAGGGCCCACTGCCCGCCCACCCTAAAGGGGCGTTTGGGGCGCCGCGACCCGCGACGCGCCGTACGGCACGGGCGGGTGCGGCCCGGGGTGTCCTGCGGGTGCCCCGTGAGGGGCTGTCGAAACGCTGGAGTCAGACGGATGTGGAGGTGTCCGTGCCGGCGCCCGCGGCGGCCTTCGCGGCGGCCCGGACGGCTCCGGCGACCGCGCCCGCCACCTTGTCGTTGAAGACCGAGGGAATGATGTAGTTCGCGTTGACCTCGTCCTCGGCGACCACGTCGGCCAGGGCGCCGGCCGCGGCGAGCATCATCTCGGTGTTGACGGTGCGGGACTGAGCGTCCAGCAGGCCGCGGAAAACACCCGGGAAGACCAGCACGTTGTTGATCTGGTTGGGGAAGTCCGAGCGGCCGGTGGCGACGACCGCCGCCGTCTGCCGGGCGATCGCGGGGTCGACCTCGGGGTCCGGGTTCGCGAGCGCGAACACGATCGCGCCGTCCGCCATCGCGGCGACGTCGTCACCGTTCAGCACGTTCGGGGCGGAGACGCCGATGAAGACGTCGGCGCCGACGACAGCCTCCTTGAGGGTGCCGGTGACGCCCTCCGGGTTGGTGTTGTCGGCGATCCAGCGCAGCGGGGAGTCGGGGTCCGCCGCGACCAGGTCCTCGCGTCCGGCGTGCACCACACCGTGGATGTCGGCGACGACGGCGTGCTTGACGCCGGCGGCGATGAGCAGCTTCAGGATGGCCGTACCGGCCGCTCCCGCGCCGGACATGACGACCCGTACGTCCCCGATGTTCTTGCCCACCACGCGCAGGGCGTTGGTGAGGGCGGCCAGTACGACGATCGCGGTGCCGTGCTGGTCGTCGTGGAAGACGGGGATGTCGAGGGCCTCGCGGAGCCGGGCCTCGATCTCGAAGCAGCGCGGCGCGGAGATGTCCTCCAGGTTGATGCCCGCGAAGCCGGGGGCGATGGCCTTGACGATCGCGACGATCTCGTCGGTGTCCTGGGTGTCCAGGCAGATCGGCCAGGCGTCGATGCCGGCGAAGCGCTTGAAGAGGGCCGCCTTGCCCTCCATGACGGGCAGCGAGGCCATCGGGCCGATGTTGCCGAGGCCGAGCACCGCGGAACCGTCCGTCACAACTGCGACGGAGTTGCGCTTGATGGTGAGGCGGCGCGCGTCCTCGGGGTTCTCGGCGATGGCCATGCAGACCCGGGCGACGCCGGGGGTGTAGATCATCGACAGGTCGTCACGGTTGCGGATGGGGTGCTTGGACGCCATCTCGATCTTGCCGCCGAGGTGCATGAGGAACGTACGGTCGGAGACCTTGCCCAGCGTGACGCCCTCGATGCCGCGCAGACCTTCGACGATCTCGTCGGCGTGCGAGGTGGAGGTGGCGGCGATGGTGACGTCGATCCGCAGCTTCTCGTGGCCCGAGGCGGTCACGTCGAGGCCGGTGACCGAGCCCCCGGAGGACTCCACGGCCGTGGTGAGCTGAGAGACCGCGGTGCCGCTCGCGGGCACCTCCAGCCTGACCGTCATCGAGTACGAGACGCTGGGCGCCGTTGCCATGGCCGAGTCCTTCGCTTCCTGAGCTTCATTGCCGCACATCCGGAACCTTCGTTCCGGACATGCTTCCCGATCGTCGCACCTACCGGCCGGTAGCCGGTAATGGCTGCCGCCTTTCGGAAAGTAGTTTCCACCATACGAGAAACTACCCGTTCGGCGGAACCCCCAACGGGACCCGAACCGGTCCGGGTGGGTCCGTGGGACGGAGCGGAGCCCGGGAGGCAGGGAACAGAGCCCGGGGCGGAGGGGGCGGAGCCCGGGAAAACAAGAACAGACCCGCGCCACCAGCAGGTGACGCGGGTCTGTCTTCTTCGGTCTGTCTTCTTCGCCTGGGTGGCACCGACCCGCCATGCTCGCCTCGCGGCAAGTGGTCGCTCGAAGCGACGAAGGTTGGGCCCGGGGGCTTGGATCGAGTCGGTGCCAGTACCAAGGTAACAAACACCCCGGAGAAGTGATTCCCGCGCGCCGGGTTGACTCTCCGAGCCTCTTCGGCGTCAGTCCCTCAGCAGGTCCGGCACTCCGTCCTCGTCCGGCATGTCCCGCTCGCCCGAGACCACCGTGAGCTGCTGCGTCGCCCGGGTCAGCGCCACGTACAGCACCCGCAGACCGGCCGGGGACTCGTCCGCGATCTCCGCGGGCGAGACGACCACCGTGGCGTCGTACTCCAGCCCCTTGGCCTCCAGGCTGCCCAGCGCCACCACCCGCTCCCCCAGCTCCGCGAGCCACTCGCGGGCCTGGGCACGCCGGTTCATCGCGACGACCACGCCGACCGTGCCGTCCACCTCCGCGAGCAGCCGCGCGGCCTCCTCGCGGACCGTGGCGGCCAGGTCCCCCTCGCGTACCGGCTCGAAGCGGGGCACCACCCCGGTCGAGCGGACCGCGGCCGGGGACTCCATCCCGGGCATCGCCAGCGCCAGCACCTTCGCGGCCAGCTCAGCGATCTCCGCCGGGTTGCGGTAGTTCACGGTGAGGGTGAAGCGGCGGCGCGGCCGGGAGCCGAGCGCCTCGTCCCGGGCGGCGCCCGCCTCGTCCGGGTCGGACCAGGAGGACTGGGCCGGGTCGCCGACGATCGTCCAGGTGGCGTGCCGGCCCCGGCGGCCGACCATGCGCCACTGCATCGGCGTGAGGTCCTGGGCCTCGTCGACGATGACGTGCGCGTACTCGGTGCGCTCCGCCGCGAGCCGCTCGGCCCGCTCCCACTGGGTCTCCTCGCGCTGCGGCATCAGCTCCTCCAGACCGGTGAGCTGGTCCAGCGGATCGGCCTCCCGCTTGCGCCTGGGCCGGTTCGGGGTGCCGAGCAGCGCCTGGAGCTCGTCCAGGAGCGCCACGTCGTGGACGGAGAGAGGTCCATCGCCGTTCGCGTCGAGGCGCTTCAGCGACCGGGCCAGCCGGCGCGCCTCGCCCTGGTTGAGGATGCGCCGGGACCAGCGGCCGAGGCGCCGCTCGTCCGCCATCGCGGCCAGCACCCGGCGCGGCGTCAGCTCGGGCCACCAGGCGTCGAGGAACTCCAGGAACGGGGTCTCGGTGGAGACGTCCTCGTCGAACGACGAGCGCAGCTCCGCCACCAGCTGGGGGTCGGTGTACCGGCCGCGTCCGGAGGACCTGCTCCACAGGGCGTCCAGCAGCAGCTTGCGGGCGCGCGGGCGCAGCAGGTTGACCGGCGCGGTGCCGCTCAGCGCGTTGTGCCGGATGCGCTGGAGCTCGTCGGCCTCCAGCTCGACCCGGGCGCCGAAGGCGACGACGCGCAGCCGGTTCGGGGTCGTCGCCGCGGCACTCCGCTCGGGCTCCTCGCCGAAGGAGAGCTGGCCCGCCTCCTCGCGCGGCGCCGCGGGCCGGCCCCGCTCCAGCGCGCCCCGGGCGGCCTTGCGCAGCACGTGGAGCATCCGGGAGGAGCCCTTGATCCGGGCCACCGCCGGCTCGTCGTAGGTCGTCGCGCCCTGGAGGCCCGCCGCGTCGTCGGAGAGCGAGCCGACCGCGCGGATGGCGACCTGGCCCTCCTCGCCGAGCGAGGGCAGCACCCCTTCGGTGTACGCGACCAGGAGGGGGGTGGGCGAGACGACCAGGATGCCGCCCGCGTACCGCCGCCGGTCCTGGTAGAGCAGGTACGCCGCCCGGTGCAGGGCGACCGCGGTCTTGCCGGTGCCGGGGCCGCCGGTGACCTCGGTGACGGAGGCGGCGGGGGCGCGGATGACCAGGTCCTGTTCGGCCTGGATGGAGGAGACGATGTCCCGCATGGTGTGGCTGCGGGCCTGGCCGAGCGCCGCCATCAGCGCGCCGTCCCCGATCACCGGCAGCTTCTCGCCGTCCAGGAACGCCGTCAGCTCCGGGCGCATCAGGTCGTCCTCGACCCCGAGGACCTTGCGGCCCTTGGAGCGGATGACCCGGCGGCGTACGACGCGGCCCGGCTCCTTCGGGGTGGAGCGGTAGAACGGGGCGGCCGCCGGGGCCCGCCAGTCGATCACCAGCGGCGCGTAGTCGGAGTCCAGGACCCCGATCCGGCCGATGTGGAGCGTCTCCGCGATATCGGCGGTGGCGTCCTCCCGCACGGTGTCGTCGGCCGGCTCGACGGAGGTGTACGCGCCGTCCGGGCCGCGCTCCCCGTCCTTGCCGAGCAGCAGGTCGATCCTCCCGAAGAGGAAGTCCTCGAACTCGCTGTTCAGCCGGTTGAGGTGGATCCCCGCCCGGAACACCTGGGCGTCCCGCTCCGCGAGCGCGCCGGGGGTACCGACCTGGCCGCGCTTGACGGCGTCGTTCATAAGAAATTCCGCCTCGTGGATCTTCTCTTCGAGGCGGTGATAAACACGGTCGAGATGCTCCTGCTCGACACCGATTTCCCGGTCCCGCAGCGATTCGACAGCGGCATCCTGCGCGGCCACCGAGGCCCCCTTCTGACGTGCACTGGGCAGCCGTCAACCCTATAGCGAAGGAGGGCCCGCGCGCACCTGCCGACCGGGGGCGATCGCGCGTCGCGTCGGGCGGGACCCGGTTCACGCGACGCCGGGCGGGATCTCCTTCGCCGGACCGCGCCCGTCGGCCGCCCCCATGGTCCTGCGCCGGTGCCGGGCGACCCTCTCACGGTTGCCGCAGATCTCGCCGGAGCACCAGCGGCGCCGCCCGCCGCGCGAGGTGTCCAGGTAGAGCCGGTGGCAGTTCTCGCCCTGGCAGCGGCGCAGGGCCGCCCGTGCGGCCGGGTCGGTGAGCAGGTCCACGGCGTCCCGGGCGACGACGGCGAGGAGCCCCGCGCAGTCGGGCGCCGTGCTCAGGGCCCGCACCAGGCCGCCGTCCGCGCCACGCACCGCGCGGGGCCCGGGAGGCGCACCGGACGCCAGGGAGTTGACCCGCTCCAGCGCCCCGTCGGCTTCGGGGCCGCCGAGCTGGGCCGCCATCAGGCGACCGACCGCGCAGCGCAGTTCGCGGAAGCGGGCCACCCAGGTGTCGTCCAGCTCCGTCAGCGCGGTGCCCGGCGGGACGAGCCGGGCGTCGGTCAGCCACCGGGCCAGGCGCACGGGGCCGTCGAGCTGTTCGCGGGCCCTCGGCACCCCGCCGGCGGGCTCCGTGGCCACCAGATCGAGGCAGATCCGGCCCGTGTCGAACCGCCACATCCGCGCACCCCTGCCCGCTGCCATGCTCCTGTCACCACCTTGGGTCACCGGTCGAACGGCCACCCCCCAGAGTGCCCCGGTCGGGGCCCGGCCGGAACCCCCGCCGCCGTCCCGGTGCGGGACCCCGCCCCCGTACCGTGGCGGCCATGGATCACGAGGGGGAGACGCCCATGGACCACCACGACGGGAGCGTCGTGCCCGGCCCCGGCGGGCTGCGGCTGCGCCGGTGGCGCGAGGAGGACCTGTCGGCGCTGCTGGAGGCGTACGAGGATCCGGCGATGCGACGGTGGCTGGCCACCCAGGTCTCCGGGGCGGACGGGGCGGCCGCCTGGCTGGCGGCGCAGCGCAGGGGGTGGGCGACGGGCACCCGCTTCGCCTTCGCCGTGACGGAAGCCGTGCCCGGCACCCGGCAGGGCGGCGGGCGGGACGGCGCACCGCTCGGCAACATCGTGCTGAAGCGGCCGGATCCGCGGAACGACTGTTCGGAGGTGGGCTATTGGACGACGGCCGCGGCGCGCGGCCGGGGCGTGGCGTCACGGGCCCTGGCGGCGCTGACCGACTGGGCGTTCACGGAGTTCGCCGAACAGGGACTGACCAGGCTGGAGTTGATGCACCAGGTGGACAACGGGGCCTCGTGCCGGGTGGCGGAGAAGTGCGGTTACGCGCTGGCGCGAGTGATCCCGGCGCTGCCGCCCGACTATCCGCTGGACGGCCATGTACATGTGCGCGAGGCCCCCACCGCGGCGCTCAGCCGGCCGGCGGGTCGTCGTGCAGAAGCCGCTGGAACAGGTGGTGGTCGCGCCAGCGGCCGTTGATGTGCAGATAGCCCGGCGCGGTGCCGATCCGCTCGAACCCGGCCTTGGCGAGCACCCGTTGGGAAGGGGCGTTGTCGGTGACGGTCGCCGCCTCGACGCGGTGCAGGCCCAGCCGGTCGCGGGCTGCGGCGCAGACCGCGCCGACGGCTGCGGTGGCGAGCCCGCGTCCGGCGTGGTCCGCGTCGACCCAGTAGCCGAGGCGGGCGTTGCGGTAGGGGCCCCGCTCGACGCCGGAGAGCGTGAAGCCGCCGATCACCCGGCCGTCGTCGTCCGCGAGCGCCCAGGGCATGGCCCGCCCCGCGTCCCGGTCGGCCAGCAGGGCGGTGAGCCGGGCGGCCTGGCCCTCGACGGTGTAGAAGGTGTCGGGGCGTACGGGCTCCCAGCGGCGCATGTACGCGCGGTTGCGGGTGAGGGCCTCGGCGAAGGCGGGCGCGTCGGTGATCGCGACGGGGCGGAAGGCCACGTCCGGGGCGATCCGGTGGAGGTGATCGGTCATCCGGTCACGCTAAGCGCTGCCCCGCCGGCGGTGACGCTCCGGGCCCCTCGGCGGTCGTACGGCGGCGCTCCGGGTCTCCTCGGCGTTCGTACCGCGGCGCTCCGGGTCTCCTCGGCGGCGGGCCCTCAGCGGTCGTACTTCGTGTCCGCCGCCGGGTCCAGCGCCAGCCGGTAGCCGCGCTTGACGACCGTCTGGATCAGCCGGGGAGCGCCCAGCGCCGTGCGCAGCCGGGCCATCGCCGTCTCCACCGCGTGCTCGTCGGTGCCGCTGCCGGGCAGGACCCGCAGCAGGTCGGCGCGGGCCACCACCCAGCCGGGGCGGCGGGCCAGCGCGTGCAGGAGGGCCATGCCCGCGGGCGGCACCGCGCGCAGCTCGTCGTCGACGAGGACGGCGTGGCCCCGGATCTCGACCCGGTGGCCGGCGACGGGCAGGACGCGTGCGGTGAGGGGGAGCCGGGCGCACATCAGCTGGACGAGGGGGCCGAGCCGGAAGCGTTCCGGCTGGAGGGTGTCGATGCCCCGGGCCTGGAGCGGGAGGGCGGTGACCGGTCCGACGCAGGCGACCAGGACGTCGTCGCGCAGGGCGCCGAGGATCTCCGGGAGCAGTCCGCGGGTCTCGGCGCGGCCCAGGAACGAGGCGGCGGCGGGGGCGCTGGTGAAGGTGACCGCGTCCAGGCCCCGGGCGGCCGTGACGTCGAGCATCCGGTCGAGCGGGGCGATGTCCTGCGGGGGCATCCAGCGGTAGACGGGGACGACGACGACGTCGGCGCCCGCGGCGTTGAGGGACTCGACGAAGCCGGGCAGCGGTTCGCCGTGCAGCTGGAGGGCGATCCGGCGGCCGGCGACGCCTTGGGCGAGGAGCCGGTCGAGGACCTCGGCCATCGATTCGGACCCGGGCGACCAGGCCTCGGTCAGCCCGGCGGCCCGGACGGCGCCCTTGACCTTGGGCCCCCGGGCGAGGAGTTCGACCCCGCTCAGCGTCTTCAGCAGGGCGTCGCCGACGCCCCAGCCGTCGGCCGCCTCGATCCAGCCGCGGAAGCCGATCGCCGTGGTGGCGACCGCCACGTCGGGGGCGTGGCGGATCAGCTGCTGGGTGGCGGCGAGGAGTTCGCTGTCGTCGGCGAGCTGCACGATCCGCAGGGCGGGGGCGTGCAGGACGGCGGCTCCGCGGCGCTTGAGGAGGGTGGCGAGCTCCTCGGCGCGGCGGGCCGCGGTCACCCCGACGGTGAAGCCCGCGAGGGGGCCTGGCGGTGTGTCGTCGTCCTGCATGGCGTGTTCCCGGCTCCTGTGGTTCCCGCTGGTACGCGATGTACGTCAGGCCCGAGACTGTCAACGATGCGTGACAGGCTCGGTTCCCCCGTATTTCCCGGCCGTTACGTCGTACGACGTCAGGATGTCGTCATGTCGTCCCGTGCCGGCTCCGGGGGACGGGCCCGACAGGCCCTACACCTCCGCGTAGCCGAGCCGGCCCCGGGTGAGCGCGGGCGCCGGGCGGCGAAGGTATACCACCCAGGTGAGGGTGAAGCACACCCCGTAGAAGGCGAGGAAGGACCAGAACGCCGCGGTTCCGGTGCCGGAGGCCTGGAAGGACTGGCGGAAGGCGAGGTTGATGGCCAGGCCGCCGAGCGCGCCGACGGCCCCGATGAGGCCCATGGCCGCGCCGGAGAGACGGCGTCCGTGGGCGGCGGCGGCCTCCGCGTCGAGCCCCCGGGCGAGGGCCTTGGCGTGGAAGATGCCGGGGATCATCTTGTACGTCGATCCGTTGCCGAGGCCCGTCAGGACGAACAGGGCGGTGAAGCCGGTGAGGAAGACGGGCAGTGAGGCGTTCCCCGAGGCCTGGATGACGACGCCGGTGGCGGCGGCCATCGCGGCGAAGGTGGCCAGGGTGATGCGCGCGCCGCCGTACCGGTCGGCGAGCCGGCCTCCGACGGGCCGGATCAGGGAGCCCAGCAGCGGGCCGACGAAGGTGAGCGAGGCGGCCTGGAGCGGGGTCCGGCCGAACTGGGTCTGGAGCACCAGGCCGAAGGCGAAGCTGTAGCCGATGAACGAGCCGAAGGTGCCGATGTAGAGGACCGCCATGATCCAGGTGTGCGGGTCGCGGACGGCTTCCAGCGCGGCCCCGGTGTCGTTCTTCACGGGCCGGAGGTTGTCCATGTACAGGGCGGCGCAGACGGCGGCCAGGACGATCAGCGGGATGTACACCCCGAGGACGATCCGGGGGTGCGAGGCCCCGAGCGTGCCGATGACGAGCAGGCCGACGAGCTGGACGACGGGGACGCCGATGTTGCCGCCGCCCGCGTTCAGGCCGAGCGCCCAGCCCTTCTCGCGCAGCGGGAAGAAGGCGTTGATGTTGGTCATCGACGAGGCGAAGTTGCCGCCGCCGATCCCGGTGAGCGCCGCGACCGCGACGAAGGTGGCGTACGAGGTCCCGGGCTCCATCACCCAGAACGCGGCCAGGGTCGGGACGAGCAGGCTCACCGCGCTGAAGATCGTCCAGTTGCGGCCGCCGAACCGGGCGACGGCGAAGGTGTACGGCACCCGCACCAGCGCGCCGACGAGGGTGGCGGTCGAGATGAGGAAGAACTTCCCGGCCGGGTCGATGCCGTACTCCGGTCCCATGAACAGGACCATCACCGACCAGAGGGTCCAGATGGAGAATCCGATGTGCTCGGAGAGCACGGAGAACCAGAGGTTGCGACGGGCGACGCGTACGCCCTTCTCCCGCCAGAACGTCTCGTCCTCCGGCTCCCAGGTCTCGATCCAACGGCCTGCCATCACGCGCCTCCACAGGGGGTCCGGGTGGTGTCCCCGTCGCATCGGGGTGCTGTCCCCGTCGCTTCGGGGTGTTGCCCCGACGCTAGGGAGCCCGCGTTTCGGCGTGGTGCTGTGAGGTGACCGGTGGGCAACCTTGCTCTCACCGGGCCCCTCGCGACCCGGTGAGATGCCGTGTCCGCTTCCGCTACCGCCTGCCGTCCGGCCAGAGCCGCGGCCGGCGCTTGGCGGCGGCGTCCTCGGCCCAGCCGAAGGCGAGGACGCAGAGCGCGATGAGGGCCCAGGTGATCAGCAGCACGGGCACCCAGCTCTCCAGCAGCCAGGGCACGTTCTCGCCGAGGGCGTCGACGGACCAGAGCCGGTCGTAGAGCGTGGCGGCGGTCAGGATGCAGACGTTGTGCCAGAGGTAGACGGTCACCGCCCGCGAGTTGAGCAGGGTGATGGGCCGGGCGAAGGGGCGCAGCCGCTTCGGCCACGCGGTCCAGGTGGGGCTGAGGTGCAGCAGGAGCAGGACGCAGCCGAAGGACCACAGGGCCTGGGCGAGCGGGATGGAGTCCAGGTCGAAACCGCTGCGGAAGCCCTCGTGGCTCGCCCACCACAGCCCCGCGCCCGCGAAGAGCGGGGCGATGGACGGCACGACGTAGGCGGGCAGCCGTTTCAGGACGCCTTCCTGGTGGGCCATGCCGAGGATCCAGCAGGCGCCGAAGGTGGAGAAGTCGGTGATCGCGGAGTCGAGGCGCTCGGTGGTGGAGAACAGCTCCAGGCGCATGACGACGGCGAGGGCGAGCGGCGCGAGCAGCGTCGGCCAGGGCAGCCTGCGCAGACCGCGCAGGATCAGCGGGGAGAACAGGACGAACCACAGGTAGGCCCGGATGTACCAGAGCGGCCCGGCCAGCTCCTCGGGCCAGCCCGCGCCGATGAAGCCGTCGACGCCCGCCACGTCGTACGCGTACGGCGGATCGCTGAGCGGCAGCACCCAGTACAGGAGGTGCTGCCACCACCAGCCCGGGTGGCCCTCGGCGTCCGGGCCCCAGCCCTGGGCGACCATGCCGGTCACGCCGATCGCGCCGAGCAGCCACAGCGGCGGCAGGAGTCGGCGGACCCGGCCCCGGATCACCTGGAGGGCGGGCCGCTTCAGCGAGCGCGCCATCAGCGTCCCGGCCAGGGCGAACATGACGCCCATCGACGGGAAGACGATGGGCAGCCAGGCCCAGCCGGTCAGGTGGTAGAGGACGACGCGGAAGAGGGCGAGGGCCCGCAGCAGGTCGAAGTACCGGTCGCGGACGGGCTTCACGGGCGCGGGCAGCGGGGCCGCGGGGCCCGGCGGGACGGTCCTGGGCAGGGGCGGGGCGGTCATACGTAGGGCCTCCGGTCCACGGCTCCGGCGGTGGCCCCGGGTCCCTGCGGGCGCCGTACGGACGAGCCGCCGGGAGCCTCCACCGCGCCCGTGCGGCGCAGCTTCTGCCAGCGCAGCCGGCCGCCGGTGAGCGCGGTGATCCAGGACTGGAGCAGCACGACGTACATGAGCTGGCGGTAGAGGATCTGCTGGAGCGGCAGCGAGATCAGGTGCGTCATGCGCTCCTTGTCCAGCCGGAACGCGTACGCGGCGCACACCGCCTGGACGACCAGGACGCCGAACCACGCGGCGACGGTCTTGCCGGTGGGGCCGAAGACCAGCCCGTACAGCAGGAACACGTCGATCAGGGGGGCCAGCAGCGGGGCGAGGACCATGAAGAGGGAGACGAACGGCAGCCCGACCCGGCCGAAGCGGCCCGACGGTCCGCGTTCGATGACCGCGCGGCGGTGCTTCCAGATGGCCTGCATGGTGCCGTAGCTCCACCGGTAGCGCTGCGACCACAGCTGCTGCACGGACTCCGGAGCCTCGGTCCAGGCGCGGGCGTTCTCCGTGTAGACGACGCGCCAGCCGTCCCGGTGCAGGGCCATGGTGACGTCGGTGTCCTCGGCGAGGGTGTCCTCGCTCATCCCGCCGACCCGGTCCAGGGCCTCGCGGCGGAACGCGCCGACGGCCCCGGGGATGGTGGGCATGCAGCCGAGCACGTCGTACATCCGGCGGTCCAGGTTGAAGCCCATCACGTATTCGATGTGCTGCCAGGCGCCGATGAGGGAGTCGCGGTTGCCGACCTTGGCGTTGCCCGCGACGGCTCCGACCCGGGGGTCGCCGAAGGGCTGGACCAGCTCGCGGACCGTGGCCGGTTCGAAGACGGTGTCGCCGTCCATCATCACGACGATGTCGTAACGGGCGTGCCGGATGCCGTTGTTGAGGGCGGCGGGTTTGCCCGCGTTCCGCTGGCGCACGACCCGTACGCGGGGCAGCCGCAGCGCCTCGACGAGGTCGGCGGTGCCGTCCGTGGAGCCGTCGTCGATGACGATGATCTCGATGGGGTGCTCACTGGCGGCCAGGGAGCGCACGGTCGCCTCGATGCACGCGCGTTCGTTGTACGCGGGGACGAGGACGGAGACCGGGCGGCCGACGGGCGGGCCCCAGCTGAAGTTCCTGCGGCGGACCTTGCGGGCGTGCAGGAACGAGAGCAGCAGCATCAGCCCGAAGCGGGCGAGGACCAGGACACCGATGACGGCGAGCCCGACGACCAGGACACCGGTGATCCGCTCGGACACGGCGACGGCGGAGACGAAGGCCTTGCCCTTCCACAGCGCGAACCCGGTGACCGGGGTGTGCGCGCTGGGTGCGTCGAGGGCGGTGGTGAGGCGGGTGAAGGTGTAGCCCCGCGCCTTGAGGTCCGGCAGCAGGGTGTCGAGCGCGGCCACGGTCTGCGAGCGGTCGCCGCCGGAGTCGTGCATCAGGATGATCGCGCCCTTGCCGTCCTTCGGCGTGGCCCGCTCGACGATGGCGCGGACCCCGGGGCGCTTCCAGTCCTCGCTGTCGGTGTCGTTGACGACGGTGAGATAGCCGCGGCTGCCGATGTACTCCGTGACCGGCCAGGACGTGTTGTCCATGGCGTACGAGAAGGAGGAGTACGGCGGCCGGAAGAGCGAGGTGCGGATGCCGGCCGCGCCCGCCAGCGCCAGCTGGTTCTGCGACAGCTCCCAGTCGATGCGCGCGGTGGACCGGTAGGAGAGGTCGGGGTGGTTGAAGGTGTGCAGCCCGATCTCGTGCCCCTCGGCGACCATCCGTTCGACCAGGTCGGGGTAGCGGGCGGCCATGTTGCCGGTGACGAAGAAGACGCCGTGGGCGTCGTACTCCTTCAGTCTGTCGAGCACCTTCGGCGTCCACACCGGGTCCGGTCCGTCGTCGAAGGTCAGGACGATCCGGCGGTCGGGTATGCGCAGGGTCTCGGCGTCACCGGAACGGGCGTCGATGACGGGCCCGCCGTCACGGACGTCCTGGGGCACCCGGGTGGTGCTGTCGGCGCCGCGGACCCGGTGGTCGGCGAGGATCTCGTTGTGCACGTATCCGCGCAGCATCAGCATCGCGAGCAGGGCGACGAGGAACGTCGTCGGCAGGAGATAGCGCATGGGGAGCCTGAACCGGCTCCGGCCGCGTGACGCTTTCCTCGATCCGCCGTTCCTGCCCCGCGTGGCGGGGGAGTTCATTTACGGGGCGCTCTCTTCCTGCACCGGCTGGTCCGGGTTCTCGGCGGGAGCGGACGTCGTCGGATCGGACGGCTCCGGCTCGGGGGACGGCGGCGTGGGGTCGACCGGTGGTTTGGCGGTCGAGGTCGTGGGGTCCGGTTTCGTGGCGCCCGCGCCGCCCGCGCCGCCGGTCCCGGTGGTACGGGACGGGGCGGCGGAGACCGGTGCGGAGGGGGCGCCGGCCGATCCGGCGGGCACCAGCACGGAGGTGGCCGACGGGGTCGCGTCGCCGGGTGTGGCGGACGCCTCGACCGCCGCGGGGCCCGAGGCGCTGGGCCCGGGTTCCGGGGCGTCGCCGGACGGGCCGCCCGCGGTGTCGTCGGGCGCGGGGGCCTCCTCGGCCTGCTCCGCCTTCGCCTTCTCCTCGCTCCCGGACAGGGGCAGCCAGGGGGCGCTGGAGTTCCCGCCGAGGACGGCGAGGACCAGCGTCACGGCGTAGGCGACGCAGACCGAGGCCAGGACCCAGCCGAGGCGCCGGAAGGTCTTGCCGCGGCGGCCGCTCTCGTCGACGAAGACGGGGCCGTCGGAGCCGTCCGGCGGAGCGGGTTCGCCGGGCAGCTCGGCCAGCTGACGGCCCAGTCCGTCGAGCTGGATCGTCGCGTCGTTGGGCTCATGCGTGTGCCCGGTCCGCTGGCCTTCGCGCCAATTGTCCACCAGTGCAGCCCCATCCCCCACTCAGAATCAGGCGCACGAAATTGACTGGTTCTTTACTGTCGGACTGAGCCCCCACCCGTCCACGAACCCGGCCTACTTGCACCCGGACGATGAATGTAGCGCACGACGTTGACGCCCAAGTGCCCCTGAACGGAGTTGATCAGGAACGGTTGCGCATCAGTGACCGATCGCCCTCGGGAAGCCACGACCCGACCGGCGGTACCATCCACCCTTCAGCAAGGGCCAACTGGTCAGCAGCGCTACGCAACGCGTCGGTGCCGGGGTGGTTCAGACCCTTGCGCCAGACCAGCGACAGCGGCGAAAGCGGAATCGGGTCGACGAGCGGGCGCAGCACCGTTCCGGGCATCGCCGGGAAGTCGACGACGGCGAGCACGGGATGTCCGCCCTTCGACATGACCCGCTGGAATTCGGCCACGCCCACGGCGAGCGGGACGGGCGGGGCCATGGTGATGCCCCACTCGGCGAACAGCAGCGTGGCGAGGTCCGTCCACTCCCGTGTCCGCTCGTTGCCGGCCCCCGCGTAGACGGTCTCTCCGGCCAGCTCGGCCAGGGCGACGACCTCCCGCGCGGCGAGGGGATGAGTGACGGGCAGCATCAGGGCCATCGGCTCGTACCGCACGGGGTGCACGGAAAGTCCCGCGCGCACCGCGGGGGCCAGTCCGGCGGCCCGGCCGAAGGAGGCGTCGAGCCGGCCGGCCAGGATCTCGCCGGCGGCCCAGGTGAGACCGGACTCGAAGCGGGCCATCAGCTCGCACTCCGGCAGGAGTTCACGGGCGCGCGCCAGCACCCGGGCGGCGGTCGCGCCGTCGCTGTTCAGGTCGACGAGCAGCGGCCGGGCGGGCGCACCACTGAGGGCCCCGGCCAGTTCGGCGTGCGCGTCGAGCACCCGGCGGGCGTACGGAAGCAGGCGTTCGCCGTCCGCGGTGAGGGCGACCTGCCGGGTCGTACGGACGAACAGCTCGGCGCCCAGTTCGCGCTCCAGGCGCCGGATGTCCCTGCTCAGCGCCTGCTGCGCGACGAAGAGGCGGGCGGCGGCCCGGGTGAAGTGCAGTTCGTCGGCGACGGCGAGGAAGGCGCGCAGGAGTCGGGGGTCGGTGTCGGCTGGGGGCACCTCGCGAATCTACCGCGCGGGGCGCCATTCACAACACAGACGCGTGAATGGGTGCGAAGAAGGTGTTGGACCCGGGCGGCGGGGCACGGCCAGCCTGGTCGTATGCCGACACCGATATCCCCCGCCACCGCCTGCCCGGAGTCCGTTTCCCGGCCGGACCGTGCCGCCGCACCGCCGCCCACTCCCCTGCTCGCCGTCGCCGGCGGCCAGTTGGTCGCGGCTCCGCGCTCCGTGCCCGGGGGCGCCGGGGACGCCGGGCCAGGCCGTCGGTGCAGCGCCGGGGGCTCCGGACGGCGGCCGTCGTCGAACCCGTACCTCCGGCTGCTGGCGACCCCCGGGGCCCGGGCGTTCACGGCGGGCAACCTGATCGCCCGGCTGCCGATGGGGATGTTCAGCGTCAGCGCGGTCATCATGATCGCCGGATCCCGTGGTTCGTACGCCCTGGCTGGGGCCGTCACCGCGACCGGGCTGGCCGCGACGGCGGTCGTCGCGCCCTTCACCGCCCGGCTCGTGGACCGCTACGGGCAGGCGCGGATCGCGGTGCCCGCCACCGCGCTCGCCGTGCTGGGCTCGCTGGCCCTGGTTCTCTGCGTGCACTACGAGGCCCCGGCCTGGACGCTGTTCGCCGCGTACGCCGCGACCGCGACGACCCCGAACACCGGCGGCATGTCGCGGGCCCGCTGGGCGCATCTGCACCGGGGCGACCCGGCGGCCCTGCACACCGCGAACTCCTTCGAACAGGCCGCCGACGAGCTCTGCTTCATGCTGGGCCCGGTGCTGGCCGCGACACTCTGCGGGGCGCTGTTCCCGGAGGCGGGCACGCTGGTGGGGGCGGTGCTGCTGATGAGCGGCGTCCTGGTCTTCGCCGCCCAGCGCGCCACGGAACCGCCCGTCACCCCCCGTACGAGCGCCGTGGCCTCGCCCCTGCGGACCCCGGGGATGCCCGCGCTGCTGGCGGTCTTCCTCGCCACGGGGGCGGTGTTCGGGGCGCTGGAGGTGGTCTCCATCGCGCATGCCGGGGGCGCGATCCTGGCGCTCCAGGCGGCCGGGTCGTGCGTGGCGGGCCTGGTCTACGGTTCGCTGCGGCCCGCCCGGAACGTCCGCCTCAGGCTGCTGTTGTGCCTGGCCGGGATGACGGCGCTGATGTCCCTGCCGCTGCTGGCCGCAACCGGCTCCGCCTCGCTGCCGGTCCTGGCACTCTGCCTGCTGGTGGCGGGTGCGGCGACCGCGCCGACGATGGTCACGGGCATGACGCTGGTCCAGCGGTCCACGCGCCCGGAGCAGCTGAACGAGGGCATGACGCTCGCGGTGACCGCGCTGCTGGGCGGGATCGCGGCCGGGGCGGCGGCCGGCGGCTGGCTGGTCGAGCACGCGGGCACGGTCACCGGCTACGCGGCCCCGATGTCCGCGGCGGCCCTCGCCCTGGTCATCGCGGGCGCGGGGACGGCGGTGCGGCGAGCGAGCCGAGCGGGATGACGGGGGGCTGTGCGGGACCGGGTCCTCGATGACCCGGCAGGGCAGCGCGAAGACGTCCTCGACCAGCTCCTCGGTGATCAGGTCGGCGGGCGGCCCCTCCGCGACGACGGCCCCGTCCTTCATGGCGATGACGTGGGTGCCGTAGCGGGCGGCCTGGTTCAGGTCGTGCAGGACGGCGACGAGCGCCCGGCGCACCGGCTGCTCGACCCATCGGCGTCAGGACGATCCGGTGGCGCAGGACGTCCACCGGGAGATCGGCCAGTGGGACGCCGTCGAGCAGGGACCCGGCCGGAGTCGGAGGTCAGAGCCCCGGCGAGGAGCATGAAAAAAACCTCCGCCCCGCGAGTGAACTCGCGGGGCGGAGGCTTACATGGGGTGGTGGAGATGGCGGGAATCGAACCCGCGTCCAACGGTGCGGAACCAGGGCTTCTCCGAGTGCAGTTCGCTACGCTTTTCTCGGCCCCGGAGGTCACGCGAACAAGCCTCCGACAGGCCCAGCCACTGTTTGATTTCCTTCTCGGCCCCGTGGCCGGGCCGAGAAGTTTAGATCCCTAGTTGATGCCAGGATCCGGGTCGGGATCACCCCCGGGCTGACACTCCGCAGAGTCTTCGCTTAGCTGCTAATTAGGCAGCGAGGGCGAAGGCGGAGGAATCGCGCTTGGAATTGGCGATTATTGTTTGCGACATATGGTTTACGAGATCATTGCCGCTTCCTCGACTCGCTTCCCCTGCTTCGACATCCGCTGTCGAAACCGATCATCCCCATGTTGATTTTTCAAAACGCGCACCTTCGCTGAGGTGCACGGCCCATCGTACGTGACCAACGCCGGACGATGCCACCGTATTCCTGCCCGGCCGCCGGCCCCGCCCGGACAGACCCCGCTCAGGCGCTGCGCTGCCGTCGGCGGGCCGCCGAGATGGCGCGGTTCGTCTCCCGCGTGTCCTGCTTCTCGCGGAGCGTCTGCCGCTTGTCGTACTCCTTCTTGCCCTTCGCGAGCGCGATCTCGACCTTGACCCGGCCGCCCTTGAAGTACAGCGCGAGCGGCACGATCGTGTGGCCCGTCTCCTGCGACTTCGACTCCAGCTTGTCGATCTCGGCCCGGTGCAGCAGCAGCTTGCGCTTCCGCTTGGCCGTGTGGTTGGTCCAGGTGCCCTGGACGTACTCGGGTACGTGGATGTTGTGGAGCCAGGCCTCGTGGTCGTCGATCTGGACGAAGCCGTCGACCAGGGAGGCCCGTCCCATGCGCAGGGACTTGACCTCCGTACCCATGAGGACGAGGCCGCACTCGTAGGTGTCGAGGATCGTGTAGTCGTGCCGCGCCTTCTTGTTCTGCGCGATCATCTTGCGCCCGGTGTCTTTTTCCTTCGCCATAGTGCGGTCATTTTCGCACTACGACCCACCCCCGAGGCCACTCAATACCGTCTCGGCCCGCTGCTGGGCCCTCTCCCCCACCACGAGGTCGGGTGTGATGCCCCGGCCGTCGACGTTCCGGCCGCCCGGGGTGCGGTAGTGGCCGACGGTCAGCTCGGCCACCGAGCCTCCCGGCAGCTCGCTGGGCATCTGCACGGAGCCCTTGCCGAAGGTGGGCGAGCCGACGGTGACCGCGCGGCCCCGGTCTTGGAGCGCACCGGTCAGCAGCTCGGCGGCGCTCATCGTGCCGCCGTCGACCAGGACGACGACCGGCCGGTCCGTGTCACCGCCCAGCTCCGCGTACAGGGCCTGCTGCTCCCCGCGCACGTCGTACGTGGCGACCAGGCCGCCGTCCAGGAAGGCGGAGGCGGCGACGACGGCCTCGGTGACGAGTCCGCCGGAGTTGGCGCGCAGGTCGAGCAGTATCCCGGCCCCCTCGGGAGCCTCGCGGACCGCCTCCCGGACATCGGCCCCGGCGCCCTTGGTGAACGCGGCGACCTTGACCAGGACCGCCGACGACGGCTCCGCCCCCAGCCGCCGCACGGTGACCGCCTCGGTGGTCAGCCGGGCCCGCCGAAGGGATTCCGTCCAGCTCCGGCCCTCCCGGACCAGGCCGAGCTCCACCCGGCTGCCCTCGGCCGCGCCCGTACCGTCGCCGCGGAGCAGCGCGACGACCTCCGCGACGGGACGCTTGCCGACCGCGCGGCCGTCCAGGGTGCGCAGCACGTCGCCGGCGCGGATGCCGGCCCGGTCCGCGGGGCCCCCGGTCTGCACGCGCGACACGGTGACGTCGCCGTGGGCCGTGCGCCGGGCGGAGAGCCCGACGCCGGTGTAGGAGCCGTCCAGCGCCTGCTCGAACTCCTCGTACTCCCGCTCGTCGTAGACCGCGCCCCAGCGGTCCCCGCTACGGCTGACCACTTCCTCCGCGGCGTCCTTCACCGACTTCCCGTCCGCCTCGGCCTCGGCGGCGGCGCCCTCGATCTCGCCCCGGTCGACCGGGGCGACGGTGGAGGAGACGGCACGGGTCTGCGGCCCGGCACCGGGGTCGGGGTCCTGCGGCAGCGAACCGGTCGCGGCGGCGGTGGCGAGCGCACACCCGAAGACCAATGTCAGGGCCGCCCCGCGGCAGAGGCCGCGGGGCCGAAAGCGGTGCGAACAACCCGACATGGCGCCGAGTCTAGGACAAGCCCCCTGGGGCGCACGGGCGATCTCCCGTGCGCCCCAGGGGGCACATGTCACACCTTCAGGTACTTGCGCAGCGCGAACAGAGCGGCGACGGCGGGCATCAGCAGGCCGATCGCGAGCACCAGCGGAAGCTTGGTGAGGACCGCGTCCCAGCCGATGAAGTTGATCACGAGCAGCTTGTCCTGGAGCGCGAGACCGCCGTCGATCAGGAAGTACCGCCCGCCGAGCAGCATCCCGCAGGCCAGCACACCGCCGATCAGACCGGCGACGGCCGCCTCCATGATGAAAGGAGCCTGGATGTAGAAGCCGGAGGCTCCCACCAGGCGCATGATGCCCGTCTCGCGTCTCCGACTGAACGCGGAGACGCGCACGGTGTTGACGATCAGGATCAGCGCGATGACGAGCATGAGGATCATCACGTAGACCGCGACGAGATTCATGCCGTTCATGAGCTCGAAGAGTTGATCCAGGATGGACCGCTGGTCCTGGACGGACTGCACCCCGTCCCGCCCGGCGAAGGCCGTCGCGACGACCTTGTACTTCTGCGGGTCCTCCAGCTTCACGCGGTAGGACTCCTGCATCTGGTCGGGCGTGATGTTGCCCGCCATCGGGGAGTCGCCGAACTGCTCCTGGTAGTGCTTGTACGCCTCGTCGACCGTCTCGAAGTGCACCGTCTCGACGGCGTCCATCTTCTCCAGGTCAGTCTTGATCTGGTCCTTCTGCTCCTTGGTGACGGCCCCCTTGGCGCACTTGGGCGTCTCCTTGGCGTCGTTCTTGTTGCAGAGGAAGATCGAGACGTTGACCTTGTCGTACCAGAAGTCCTTCATCGTGCTGACCTGCTCGCGCATGAGCAGCGCGCCGCCGAACAGGGCGAGCGAGAGTGCGACGGAGACCACGACCGCGAAGGTCATCGTGAGGTTGCGGCGGAGACCGACGCCGATCTCCGACAGGACGAACTGGGCGCGCATGGCGTCCTTTCAGTACTCGATGCTCGACATGCACGAAGGGCCGCGGCCCTTCGGTCAGTGCTGGTAGCCGTAGACGCCGCGTGCCTGGTCGCGTACGAGACGGCCCTGCTCGAGCTCGATGACGCGCTTGCGCATCTGGTCGACGATGTTCTGGTCGTGGGTCGCCATGATCACGGTGGTGCCGGTCCGGTTGATCCGGTCCAGCAGCTTCATGATGCCGACGGAGGTCTGCGGGTCGAGGTTGCCGGTCGGCTCGTCCGCGATCAGCAGCATGGGGCGGTTCACGAAGGCGCGGGCGATGGCCACGCGCTGCTGCTCACCGCCGGAGAGCTCACCGGGCATCCGCTCCTCCTTGCCGCCGAGGCCGACGAGGTCGAGGACCTGGGGCACGGCCTTGCGGATCTCGCCGCGGGGCTTGCCGATGACCTCCTGCGCGAAGGCCACGTTCTCCGCGACCGTCTTGTTGGGCAGCAGGCGGAAGTCCTGGAAGACCGTCCCCAACTGGCGGCGCATCTGCGGCACCTTCCAGTTGGACAGCCGCGCGAGATCCTTGCCGAGCACGTGGACCATGCCCGTGCTGGCGCGCTCCTCGCGCAGGATCAGTCGCATGAAGGTCGACTTGCCGGAGCCGGAGGACCCCACCAGGAAGACGAACTCACCCTTCTCGATGTCCAACGAGACATCGCGCAGAGCCGGTCGGGTCTGCTTCGGGTAGGTCTTGGAGACGTTGTCGAATCGGATCACGGATGCACCACGGTCGGCCGGGAGTAGGTGAGCGTGACCATACGCGAACCGGGCTCACGCGTGCAGGCGGCGTCCGGCAATGGGCGTTTTATGGCGGATCAGCACCTGGAACGAAACGGGTCGTGCCGGACCTTGTCCGGCGGGCCGCGCCGAAATCGCCGCGAGCTGGCACAGTGGTGGGGGGAACGGTTGCGTTGCCGTGAGCGTTGTGCGGAGTGGAAGCAGCAAGCGGCTCCGCCGCGCGGGAGGAGGAATGCGCATGACCTATGACCGACTGGTGTGCGCGAACTGCGCGTCCCCCGTCAGCGAGGGCCGCTGCCGTGTCTGCCGTGCCGTGCGGCAGCAGATGCTGGAGGAGCAGGGCCAGGGCCCGCTGGCCGGGATGAGCCCGGCCATGCTGATCGCCCTGATGGTGGTGCTGCTGGCCGCGCTCGCACTGCTGGCGCACCAAGCGGCCTGATCAGGACCGCAGCGCCCTCCGGGGCCGCCCCTCATCGCCCCTCCGGGGCCGACAGACGTATGCGTACGGCCGCCTGAGCGGTTCGGGCGCGCAGAAGGGCCCGGGAGGCGTCGTACGCCCTCCCGGGCCCTTCCTCACGCTGTGGCCGCGTACGGGCCCGACCCGCGCCCTCTACGCGCCGGTACGGTCCGCTGCGGACCTAGGCGACCGTGCGACCGCCGCCGACGAGGCGCGGCAGGATACGGAAGCCGATGCCGCCCGCGATCATGGTCGCGGCGCCGATGACCAGGAAGGTCGTCTCGGCCGCACCGGTCTCGGCGAGCTCTTCCTTGCCCTTGCTCTGCTCGACCGGCTTGTTGCCGACGCTGTCGGTGTCCGTGTTGTCGGTGCACTCGGCGCCGTCGAGGTCGACGGTGCAGCCGGCGTCGTCGCCACCGGTGGTGGAGCCGCCAGTCGCGGAGCTGCCATCGGTGGAACCGCCGCCGGAGGTGGAGCCGCCGGAGGTCGTGGAGCCGCCGTCGGTGGAGCCGCCGGAGGTGCTGGTGCCACCCTGGTCGCCGCCACCGTTGTTGCCGGACCCACCGTTGTTGCCCGAGCCACCGTTGTTGCCGGACCCACCGTTGTTGCCCGAGCCACCGTTGTTGCCCGAGCCACCGTTGTTACCGGACCCACCGTTGTTGCCCGAGCCACCGTTGTTACCGGACCCACCGTTGTTGCCCGAGCCACCGTTGTTGCTGGTTTCGCCCGTGGTGGTTTCACCGGTGGTGGTCTCACCCGTGGTGGTCTCACCCGTGGTGGTCTCACCCGTGGTGGTCTCACCCGTGGTGGTCTCACCCGTGGTGGTCTCACCCGTGGTGGTCTCACCCGTGGTG
>NZ_JBIWLQ010000006.1:0-62443 GCF_044766265.1 Streptomyces sp. NPDC102283 | reverse complement strand
GGTGGTCTCACCTGCGGCGCCGCCGACGTCGACGCCGCCGATCGGGTCGTCGTCCAACGGACCCGTCTGGACCTCGACCTCGGCACCGCCGGTGTCGACGCCGATACCGATCGCCTGCGCCGCGCCGGCCGCGGTCAGCGAGGCACCCGCGGCGATGACCGCGCCAGCGGCGATCCGCGCGACGCGAATACGCGTCTTCTTCGTCATGTGTTGCTACCCCCAGTAGCCGATCTCGTCAGTGGAGCAGCCATATGTGGGTCGCGGCCCTGCGGGGAATCGCTCTCGGCAAGGCCACGTCGTGTCGTGGTCACCCCGCCAGCCCCCCGGTTCACACCCGTCCCGGACATACGCATGCTGCTCTAGCACCCTGGCCAGAGTTAAGGATTACGTCAAGGCCGTTCCGTGCACTAGGCACCCTTATGGGGGTTCTTGACGGCTATTCGGAAGCCGGACCGTAACGCATCGGGCACAGGTTCTCCGCAACGGATGAAAGCCCGGACAGTCGCCTGTCCGGGCCCGACATCCGTACCGCAGAGGCTACTTCTCGCTCTGCTTGCGCCAGCGGATGCCGGCTTCGACGAAGCCGTCGATCTCGCCGTTGAAGACCGCCTCGGGGTTGCCCATCTCGAACTCCGTACGCAGGTCCTTGACCATCTGGTACGGGTGCAGGACGTACGAACGCATCTGGTTGCCCCAGGAGTTGCCGCCGTCGCCCTTGAGCGCGTTCATCTTCGCCTGCTCCTCCTGGCGGCGGCGCTCGAGGAGCTTCGCCTGGAGGACGTTCATCGCGGACGCCTTGTTCTGGATCTGCGAGCGCTCGTTCTGACAGGAGACGACGATGCCGGTGGACAGGTGGGTCAGCCGGACCGCGGAGTCCGTGGTGTTGACGCCCTGTCCGCCGGGGCCCGAGGAGCGGTACACGTCCACGCGCAGCTCGGACTCGTCGATCTCGATGTGGTCGGTCTGCTCGACGACCGGGAGCACCTCGACGCCCGCGAAGGACGTCTGGCGGCGGCCCTGGTTGTCGAAGGGTGAGATGCGGACCAGGCGGTGGGTGCCCTGCTCGACGGAGAGCGTGCCGTAGGCGTACGGGACCTGGACGGCGAAGGTGGTCGACTTGATGCCGGCCTCTTCCGCGTACGCGGTCTCGTAGACCTCGGTCTTGTAGTTGTGCCGCTCGGCCCAGCGGATGTACATGCGCTGGAGCTTCTCCGCGAAGTCGGCGGCGTCGACGCCGCCGGCCTCGGCCCGGATGGTCACCAGGGCCTCGCGCGCGTCGTACTCGCCGGAGAGGAGGGTGCGGACCTCCATCTCGTCCAGCGCCTTCTTCACCGACTCCAGCTCGGTCTCGGCCTCCGCCTGGGCGTCGGCGTCGCCCTCGTCCGCGGCGAGCTCGAAGAGGACTTCGAGGTCGTCGATGCGGCCGCGCAGGGTCTCGGCCTTGCGGACCTCGGCCTGGAGGTGGGAAAGCTTGCTGGTGATCTTCTGGGCCGCCTCCGGGTCGTCCCACAGGGACGGCGCCGCTGCCTGCTCCTCGAGCGCGGCGATGTCCGCCCTCAGCGCATCCAGGTCCAGGACGGCCTCGATCGACCCCATGGTCGAGGAGAGGGACTTCAGCTCTTCGGAAATATCGACGACTGCCACGGGTCCAGCGTAACGGCTGGGCGGATGAAGCTGGCCCCCGCCCGGAAACCGGTTGCCGGTACGGCTCCGGGCGAGGGTTCCCGACGGTTCCGCGACGAGGGCTTCCGGCGTCCCTGTCACGGGGTCTCCGGGGCCGGCCCACGGGTTCCCCGGGGCGGGGCTATGGGGTCGCGAGGGCGGGGCTACGGGGTCGCCGGGGCCGAGTTCTCGCTGTCCTGGGGCGCCGGGCCCCCGTCTCCGTCGTCGGCGGCCAGCCAGCCGCCGATCGCGACGGCCGCGCAGAGGGCGAGGGCGGCGACACCGAGGGTGATGCGGCGCTTGCGGACGGCCGCCGCCTTGTTGCGGGCCGAGCCGGGCCGGGGCCTGCCCGGGGCGCGGGGCGCACGGGCCGTCCCGAGGGGGCCGCCCGCCAGCTCGTCCGGGGCGGGGACGCGCATGCTCGTGTGGGTGTCCCGGTTGGAGTCGGGAGCGGAGCCGGGCACCAGCGGGACCGCGCCACGACGGCGGGGCTCCTCGGCGGCCGGGGTGTACTGCTGCTCGTCGTAGGCGGCGGGCTGCTGGTCGTTCTCCTCCGGGCCCGGCTCGTCCACTTCCAGCGGCGGTATCCCCGCCAGCAGGGGCAGTAGGTCGCGCAGCCGTACGGCCAGCTCCGAGGCGCGCAGCCGGGAGGCGGGTGCCTTGGCCAGGCACTGGACCAGGAGTTGCCAGAGCTCCTCGGGGATGCCGGGGAGCGGGACGACGGTCTCGGTGACGTGGCGGCGCAGGACCGCGCCGGGGTGGCCCCCGCCGAAGGGCGTGAATCCGGCGAGCAGCTCGTAGAGCACGGTCGCCAGGGCGTAGATGTCGACGGCGGCGCGCGGCGGGAGGCCTTCGACGATCTCGGGGGCCAGGTAGTCCGGCGTACCGATGATCTTCGTGGCCTTGGTGCGGCGCGGGGTGTCGATCAGCTTGGCGACGCCGAAGTCGGTGAGCAGGGCCGGGTGCGCGCCACCGGGGCCGAGCGGGCCCTCCATGTCGAGCAGGATGTTCTCCGGCTTGACGTCCCGGTGGACGATCTGGGCCTTGTGCGCGGCGGCGAGCCCGTCGGCGACGTCCGCGATGATCGCGACGGCGGCCTCGGGGGCGAGACGGCGTTCGCGGTCCAGCCGGGTGCGCAGGTCGGTGCCGCGTACGAGTGTCATGACCAGGGCCAGGTCGTTGCCGTCCACGACGAGGTCCCGGACGGCGACCACGTGCGGGTGGTCGAGTCCGAGCAGGGCGGTGCGCTCCTGCACGAAGCGGCCCACGAGCTCCTGGTCGGACGCGAGGTCCTCACGGAGCAGCTTGATGGCGACCGGGCCCTCGGGCCCTTCGCCGAGCCATACCGTGCCGGCGCTGCCGCGCCCCAGGATCTGGTGGGCCGTGTACCGGCTGCCGATATTCCGTGCCAAGACTGCTCCCTCAGCGGCTGGCGGTGGACCCCCGATCGACAAAGCTACGCGGCGTTCGGGGTGTCACGTGCCCTGGATGGCGCCGACCTTCACTTCTCCGGGCCAAATAGGCCCGGAGAAGTCGACAAAGGGACAGAGTTACGGGTCGGACGTCGCCCGACCGATACGGGCAGCGCGCGCCCGACCCGTGCGCGACGGACGGCGTCCGGCCGTCGTGAGTCGGGTGCCGCCCGACCGTGGTGAGTCGGGCGGCGCAGGGCGTTTCGGGTCAGGCCCCGCCCGAGCTGCCCGTGCTGTCGCCGAGCTCGGAGATCCAGCCGGTGACCGTGCCGATCGCGTCGCCGATCGCCTCCCAGTAGCCCTTGCCCTGGGCGACCCATTCCTGGAGCGGGGTCAGCTCCCAGATGAGCCAGCCGGCGACGATCAGGAGCACCACGGTGAACAGGCAGCCCTTGAGGCAGCCGAGTCCGGGGATGCGCATCGGGTTGGCGCCGCGCTGCCTCGGCGGACGCGGCTCCCGCGGCGGGCGCGCGGCCGGCTGCTGGGGCTGTTGCGGCTGCGGGGGCGCGTACTGCTGCCGTTGGGGCTGCTGCGGCTGCTGGTACCGCTGTGGCTGATGCTGCTGATGTTGCTGTTGCTGCTGGTGTTGCGGCGGGTACTGCTGGTGCTGCGGTGGCGGCTGACGGCGCTGGGGCGGCTGCTGCTGGTGCGGCTGCTGCGGCGGCTGCTGGCGCTGCGGGCGGCGGCGCAGCGGGTCCTGGCTCGGGTCGAGGTACTGGACCTGGGTCTGTTCGTTGCGGTCGCGGGCCGCCTGGAGCTGCGACTGCCAGGGGTGCGGGCCGTCCGGCTGCGGCGGCCCGTCGGGGCGCTGCGGCACGGGTGGCATGACGGACGTCGGGTCGGCGTGGCCGCCGGGGCCGCCCTGGCTCCCGGGTCCGGACTGCGGGAGCACGCTGGTGGCGGCGGCGGGGTCGAAGGAGCCCGCGTTGCTCGGCAGCACCTGCGTGGGGTCGGCGGCGCCCGGGGTTTCCGGGACCGCGGTGGGCGCCGGGTCGGGGGCGAGCAGGGCGCCCACCCCGTCGGCGGCGGCGATCTGGGCGGAGTTGGCGTGGACGCCGATGCCCGAGGCGACCGTACGCAGACCGCGGGCCAGGTTCTCGGCGCTGGGCCGCCGGTCGGGGTCCTTGCTCAGGCAGCGCTCTATGACCGTCCACAGCGGGGCCGGGACGTTGGAGGGGCGGCGGGGCTCCTCGCTGAGGTGCCGGTGCAGGACTTCGAGGGCGGTGCCCCCGGCGAACGGCGGGCGGCCGGTGACCAGCTCGTACAGCAGGATGCCCGCGCCGTAGATGTCGACGGCGGAGGTCTGCGGGCGGCCCTCGGCGGACTCCGGCGCCACGTAGGCGGGCGTGCCGACGAACTCGTGGGTCCGGGTCAGGCCCGGGGAGTCGGCCAGGCGCGCGATGCCGAAGTCGGTGAGCATCGGGTGCATCTGGCCGTCGCGCTCGTCGACGAGCACGTTGGCCGGCTTGAGGTCGCGGTGGACGACGCCGTCGGCGTGGCTGGCGGCGAGCGCGTCCGCGATCTGCGCGGTGAGCAGGGAAGCGGCGACCGGGGTGAGCGGGCCGTTCTCGCGGAGGTAGCGGTGCAGGTCGGGGCCGTCGATCAGGTCCATCACCAGGGCGAGGAGATCGCCCTCGACGACGAGGTCCCGGGTGCGCACGATGTTGGGGTGCGTGAGCCGCAGCAGGACGGAGCGCTCCCGCAGGAACCGCATCACGACATCGGCGTCGTTGGCCAGCTCCTCCTTGAGGACCTTGATGGCCACGGTCTCGCCGGGCTGACCCGCGACGGCTGCCTCGGCGCCCGCGGTCTCCCGCTGGCGGGCTCGCCAGACGGTGCCCGTGGCGCCGCGTCCGAGCGGCTCCTCGAGCAGGTACTTGCTGCCTACCGGCCGCACGTCATGCGCTCCCTGCTGATCGTGGTGCTTGCGGTCCCCCAGGGGTCTTGTTCGCTCCCTGGGCCCGCCCGAATGTTCCGGCCCACTGTAGTGCCGCCGAACGGGGCACCGGGGGCTCACGTTTCGGGGGAAGACGCGCGGACCGGGTGGAAGGTTGCCGCACGGCTGATCACAGGCCGGTCGGACGTTCGGTCACGGGTGCGGATTTCCGTCCGGCATCCGGCGAGCAGCTGCCGGGAAACCCCTCCGAGCGGCGGGATCCGGACGCAAGCAGGCACTTTTGCGCCCACAGCCGACCATTCAAGATCATTTAAAGGTGACCGCCGGGCGTGTTGTCAGCGGCAGGTGCGAGGATGCGTCCAGCACGGATCTGCGAGGTCGGAGTCTCGCGGTGCGTGACGACCTGTACGGACGACGTGTCCGTGCCGGGTGGGGGGAACCACAGGGCGTTTCCCCTGCCGGGCACCCCCGCGCAGAAGGGACCGCTGACGGCGATGCAGATCCGGCTGACCGTCCTCGCGCCGCGCAGCGGCCAGACCTCGGCGCGCACCTGCGACGTGCTCGTCACCGCGCCCGCCGGGACGGCGCTGGCCGCCGTCGCCTCCCAGCTGGCCGCCGCCGTGTCGGGGCCCGAGAGCTCCCAGGGCGGCGGGGCCATCGTGCTCTTCGCCGGACGGGAGCGGCTGGACGGGCACCGCGTCGCGCTGGGCGAACCGCCCCTGGTGGACGGCGCGGTCCTCTCGCTCCAGCTCCCCGGCGACGACGAGGCGACGGACGACCCCGTTCCGGCCCAGCTCCACGTGGTGGCGGGCCCTGACGCGGGCGGCGTCCACCTGCTGCACGGCGGGCAGATCCGGATCGGCCGCTCCGCCGACGCGGACGTTCCGCTCGACGACCCGGACGTCTCCCGGCTGCACTGCGCGGTGACGGTCTCCGACGACGGCCGGGTCTCGGTCGCCGACCTCGGTTCGACGAACGGCACCTCGCTGGACGGCGTCGAGGTGCGCGAGCGGCCGGTCCGCCTCGCCCCCGGCGCGCTGCTGCGGCTCGGCGAGTCGGCCCTCCGTCTCACGGCGGGCTCCCGTCCGACGAAGCTGCCGACCGCCCCGGACGGCGAGGGGCACCTGCGGGTGGCCCGCGCCGAGGGGGGCTCTCCCGCCCCGGGCCACGGCTCCGGCGCGCCTCTTCCCACGCACACCCCCGACCACGGCGGCCAGGGCCACGCCCACGGTTACGGCGCACCGGCCTCCCCGTTCCCCTCTTCCGCCGCTTCCACGGCGCCCTCCGGGCCCTACGGCGGCGGCTCCGGAGCCCCGGGTTCCTCCTCCGACGAGGCCTCCTGGCCGGAGCACGCCGAGGCCGGGCCCGCCGCGTATCCGGGACGCGGCACCCACGCCCGCGGCGAGGAGGTCGCCGACACCCCGGCGCCCCGGCGGGGCATAGGAGCATGGGCGAGGCGACTCAAGGGCGGCGCGAGGGCCGAGCAGTCGGCGGGCACGGAGACCGGCGCCGGGCGGCGTGGCGAGGCGTACGACGCCCCCCGCGCCCCGGACGGTCCGGGCGGCCCGACGACCTATGGATCAGCCGCGTACGGATCAGCGACGTCCGCATCCGGCGCGTACGGCTCCGTGGCGGGGTCCGACGACTTCCCGGGCGGTTCCCACGATCCGTACGGCGGCCCGTCGGGTGCCGGGCACCTCGCCTCCCCGGCCTCCCCCGGCTCCCCCTTCTCGGCGCTGCCCTCCGCACCCGAGGGCACCTGGCCGGATCCGGCCGCCGTGCTGCTGACCGCGCTCGGCCCCGGCCCCCGGCTCTGGGAGCGTCACCCGGGGCACCCGGAGGCGCTGGTGGTGCGGCTCGGTACGACCGACCGGGCCGAGGTGCCCGCCGTGCCGGTGACCGTGGGGCTGCGGGAGGCCGGTTCGCTGGGGCTCGCCGGTCCGCGCGCCCGGCTGGCGGGTCTTGCCCGCGCGACGGTGGCGCAGCTCGCCGCGCTGCACTCCCCGTTCGATCTGGAGATCGTCCTCATCAGCACGGACCGCTCCCGCCCGCTGGAGGAGAGGCGGCGCGAGTGGTCCTGGCTGGGGTGGCTGCCGCATCTGCGCCCGGCCCACGGGCAGGACTGCCGGCTGCTCCTCGCGTACGACCGTGAGCAGGCTGCCGCCCGTACGGCCGAGCTGGTGCGCCGCCTGGACGAGGGCCCCCTCGGTCCCGGCTGGCCGCACCTGGACCGGGCCTCGGTGGCCGAGGCGGCCCGCGCCCACACGGGTCCGCACACGGTGGTCGTCCTGGACGGCGACCCCGGTACGGCGATGCTGCGCGAGACCACGGCGCGGCTGGCCGGGGCGGGCGCGGCGGCCGGGATCCATCTGATCTGCCTGGCCGAGACCCCGTCCGCCTCCCCCACCTCACCGGTGGCCGCGACGTACGAGGCGGCCTGCCGGGCCTCCATCGCCTTCCGGGAGTGCGGGGCCGTCGCGATGCTGAGCGGGGACGTCGCCACGGCGCTGCGCCTGTTGCGCACGGCGGGCGGGCAGGCCGCGGGGCACGGGACGGTGGCCGCGGTGGACGCGGTGTCGGCGGCCTGGGCCGAGCGGTTCGGGCGGGCCCTGGCGCCCCTGCGTGAGGAGGGCTCGGTCGCGCTGGCGGGCCGCCCGACGACCGCGGCGCTGCCGCCGTCCGCCCGGCTGCTGGACGAGCTGGGCCTGGCCCGCGCCACGCCGGCCTCGCTGATGGCCCGCTGGGCGTCCACGGCGGAGGCCCAGCCCGGCGCCTCGGCCCCCCGGCCCGCCGCCCCGGCCCGCTCGGAGCCGGACAGCCCCAATTCCGGGCGCACCCTCAGCGCGGGCCCGCGCGTCGGCCCGCAGCGCACCGCCGCCTCCTCCTCCGACCGCGACTCCGGGCGCACTCCCTACCCGGCCGCGGGCGCCCCCGACCCGGACCGCACTCCGTACCCACCCCTGGACGCCCGCGACTCCGGGCGCACGCCGTACCGGAAGCACCGCTCCGACCCCGACCGGCCGCCCTATCCACCTCTGGACACGCACGACTCCGGGCGCACGCCGTATCCGGGCTCCCAGCGTTCCGGGACGGGGCAGGCGGCCGGGTCCGGGGAGCGGGCCGACGCCGCCGCGGTGGCGTCCGTCGCCTGCGGGGCCGCGCCCCCTCCCGGCGCCACCCGCACCGGCCGCCCGGTCCTCGTCCTCGGGGCGGGCCCCCGGGGCCCCCTGAGCGTCGATCTCGCCGACGAGGGGCCGCACCTGCTGATCGAGGGGCCGCCGGGCAGCGGCCGCACCGAGCTGCTCCGGGCCGTCGCCGCCTCGCTCGCCTCCGCGGCCCGGCCCGACCGGCTCGGCATCCTGCTCGTCGACGGCTCCGGCGGCGAGCACGGGGAGCGCGGCGAAGGCCTGCTCCCCTGTACGGAGCTGCCGCATGTCTTCACGCACCTCGTGGCATGCGACCCGGTCCGGATGCGGGAGTTCGCGCAGGCCCTGGGCGGCGAGCTGAAGCGGCGCGCCGAGCTGCTCGGCGACCTGGACTTCGCCGCCTGGCACGAACGGCACGCCCCGCAGGAGGCCCCGCCCCGCATCGTGGGACAGCGACCGCCGAGCGGCGCCGAGCGGCGCGGCGATCTGGACTCCCCGGCCAGCGGCACCCTGCGGCTGCGCCCCGCCGCCCGGTCCGGGGACCCCGGCCCCTCCCCGCTGCCCCGCCTCGTCGTCCTCGCCGACGACTTCGACGCGCTGGTCGCCCCGGCGCTCGGCAGTCCCGGCCGGCCCGCCGCCGGCTCGGTGGTGCGGGCGCTGGAGGCCGTCGCCCGGGACGGCGGGCGACTCGGGGTGCACCTGGTCGCCACCTCCGCACGCCCTGACCGCACCGAGGACACCGAGCTGGCCCGTGGCGCCCGGCTGCGCATCGTGCTGGACGCCCCGGTGCTGCCGCCGTCCCCGGACGAGCCGGCCCCCGGCCGGGGCAGGCTGGGGCATCCGGACGGCCGGGTGACACCGTTCCAGGGGGGCCGGGTGACCGGCCGCATCCCGCGTACGGCGACGCTGCGGCCCACCGTCGTCCCGCTGGAGTGGGAGCGGATGGGCGATCCGCCGACCCGGCGCCCGGTCCGGGAGCTGGGCAACGGGCCGACCGACCTGGCGCTGCTCGCCAGTGCGCTGGAGCGCGCGGCCCGTTCGGTGAACGCCGAGCGGCTGCCGGCGCTGATGCCGTTCCCTGCCTGACGCGACCACCGGCTCCGATGCCCTTCCCGGCCTGACGCGACCACCGGCTCCGGGCGTTCCACGGCCTGACGCGGACCCGGCACCGACGCGTTCCGCGGCCTGACGCGACCACCGGGGCGACCCGTTGCCGCCCTTGGCCCGGCCACCGTCTCGACCCGCTCCTACCCTGCCCCGGGAAGGCTTCCGACATGCCCTGACATGACGTCACGAGGCGATCACGATCAGCCCGTTGGGGCCTCCGGCGGTATTGCGGGGGCAGTGCGCCGGGCGTAGGACTGTGCGCACGGACGACGTGGTCCGGGCATGCGGACGTGGCCGGACGCGTACAGAAGAGACGGGGCAGGAATGGGCACAACCTTCTCGATACGCAGGGCCGCAGTCGTGTTCGCGGCGGTCGGCGCTCTGGCGCTCACCGGCTGCGGAGGCGACGGAGACGGCAAGAAGAAGACGGACGACGGCTCCGACAAGGGCACGGACAGCGCGTCCACGGTGAACCTGCCGAAGCTGGACGGGGAGAAGATCTCCGTCGCCGCGGTCTGGACCGGACCCGAGCAGGCGAACTTCACCAAGGTGCTGGAAGAGTTCGAGAAGCGCACGGGTGCGAGCGTCACCTTCGTCCCGGCGCAGGACCCGATCATCAACTTCCTGGGCACCAAGATCGCGGGCCAGCAGCCGCCGGACGTGGCGATGATCCCGCAGGTCGGCGCCATCCAACAGGCGGCGGCGAAGAAGTGGGCCAAGCCGGTCGGCGCCGAGGCGAAGGCTCAGCTCGACAAGAACTACGCGAAGGTCTGGCAGGACCTCGGCGCGGTGGACGGCACCCAGTACGGCGTGTACTTCAAGGCCGCCAACAAGTCCCTGATCTGGTACAACGCCGCCGCTTTCGACAACGCGGGGGCGAGCGAGCCGAAGACCTGGAAGGACTTCCTGACGACCGCGGAGACCATCTCCGCCTCCGGCGTCACGCCGGTCTCGGTGGGCGGCGCGGACGGCTGGACCCTGACCGACTGGTTCGAGAACGTCTACCTCTCCCAGGCGGGGCCGGAGAAGTACGACCAGCTGGCGAAGCACGAGATCCCGTGGACCGACCCGTCGGTCAAGGACGCGCTGACCACGCTGGCCGGGCTGTGGGGGAAGCCGGAGCTGATCGCGGGCGGCGCGGACGGGGCGCTCCAGACGGAGTTCCCGGCCTCGGTGACCCAGACGTTCACCGGGGGCGACCAGCCCAAGGGCGCGATGGTCTTCGAGGGCGACTTCGTCTCCATCAACATCGCGCAGACCGAGGCGAAGATCGGGACGGACGCCAAGGTCTTCCCGTTCCCGGCGGTCGGCGCGGACTCCCCCGTGGTGACCGGCGGCGACGCGGCGGTGGCGCTGAAGGACACCAAGGGCGCGCAGGCGCTGCTGACCTGGCTGGCGTCCTCGGACGCGGCGAAGATCTGGGCCGAGGCGGGCGGGTTCATCTCCCCGAACAAGGGCCTGGACCTGAAGGCATACCCGAACGACGTGCAGCGCACGATGGCCCAGGCGCTGATCGACGCCGGTGACGACGTCCGGTTCGACATGTCCGACCAGGCCCCGCAGTCGTTCGGCGGGACGCCGGGGAAGGGCGAGTGGAAGATCCTCCAGGACTTCCTGAAGAACCCGAAGGACATCGCGGGGACCCAGAAACAGCTGGAGTCCGAAGCGGTCAAGGCGTACAAGAGCTGACGCCGTGACGACAGCGACCGCGGGGGGCGCCGGTTCGGCGCCCCCCGCCGACGACACGCATCCCCGTCCGTCCCCGCCCCCGGATCCGAAGAGGTCCCGCCGGAGCGTGACCGGCACCCGCAGGGTCATCGCGGCCGCGTTCCTGCTGCCCGCGCTGGTGCTGCTCGGTGCGCTGGTGCTCTATCCGATCGGTTACTCGGTCTACCGGTCGTTCTTCGACCAGGCAGGTACGGGCTTCGCCGGGTTCGACAACTACAAGGCGCTGTTCACCGACGCCACCATCGTCACCGCGGTGAAGAACAACGCGATCTGGGTGGTCTTCGCCCCGACGGTCGCCACCGCGCTCGGGCTGATCTTCGCGGTGCTGACCGAGCGGATCCGCTGGGGCACCGCGTTCAAGCTGATCGTCTTCATGCCGATGGCGATCTCGATGCTGGCGGCCGGCATCATCTTCCGGCTGGTGTACGACCAGGCTCCCGAGCGGGGTGTGGCCAACGCGGTGGCGGTGGGCGTGCACGACACGTTCAACCAGTCCTCCGTCTTCCCGAAGGCGCGCCCGCTGCCCGTGCACCCGCTGGAGAAGGGCGACGGCGGGGCGTATCTGTCCAAGGAGCCGGTCCGGGCGGACCAGCCGCTGCGGGTGCCGCTGGTCGGCGTGGCCCCGGCGAACATGCCGGGCGACGCGCGGCCGGCGAAGGCGGCCCCGGCGGGTTCCGGGGACGAGATCACCGGCACGGCCTGGCTGGACTTCACGCGGGGCGGCGGCGGGAAGCCGAATGTCGTCGACCCGAAGGAGTTGGGCCTGAAGGGCCTGAAGGTCGAGGCGGTGAAGGACGGGAAGGTCGTCGCCACGGCCACGGCCGGAGCGGACGGCGTGTTCACCCTGCCCGCCTCGGCGGACGGGGCCCAACTGCGCCTGCCCGCAGACAACTTCCGCGAGCCGTACAACGGCGTCGACTGGCTCGGACCGTCCCTCGTGACGCCCGGGATCATCGGCAGCTACGTCTGGATGTGGGCCGGGTTCGCGATGGTGCTGATCGCGGCGGGCCTGGCCGGTCTGCCGCGTGAGCTCCTGGAGGCCGCCCGGGTGGACGGCGCCAACGAGTGGCAGGTGTTCCGCCGGATCACGGTGCCGATGCTGGCGCCGGTGCTCGCGGTGGTCCTGGTGACGCTGATGATCAACGTGCTGAAGGTCTTCGACCTGGTGTTCATCATCGCGCCGGGCTCCTCGCAGGACGACGCGAACGTGCTGGCGCTCCAGCTGTACAGATCCTCGTTCGGCACGGACGCGGACCTGGGGATCGGGAGCGCGATCGCGGTGCTCCTGCTGCTGCTGGTGATCCCGGTGATGCTGTTCAACATCCGCCGGATCCGGAAGGAGGGACGCCGATGACGGGCCACGCCCGCCCCGCGCCGCCTCCCTCCCGGGGGTCCGGGGGTCGCCCCCCGGGAGAACACAGCAACATCCGCCGGATCCGGAAGGAGGGACGCCGATGACGGGCCACGCCCACCCCGCGCCGCCTCCCTCCCGGGGGTCCGGGGGTCGCCCCCCGGGAGAACACAGCAACATCCGCCGGATCCGGAAGGAGGGACGCCGATGAGCGCACCCGACGCATCGATCAAGGCCAAGCAGTCCCTCGGCGCCCGGATCGCCGCCCGCGCCGGCGGCGGGGTGATGCGGGTCTTCCTGATCCTGGTCGCCCTGTTCTGGCTGATGCCCACGATCGGTCTGCTGCTGTCCTCGCTGCGCGGGCCGCAGGACATCGCGGCGACCGGCTGGTGGAAGGTCTTCACCGCCCCGTCGGAGATGACCTTCGACAACTACCAGCGGCTGCTGGACAACTCGACGATCACCGGCTCACTCGTCAGCACGATCATGATCACCGTGCCCTCCACGGTGCTGGTGGTGGTGATCGGCTCACTGGCCGGATACGCCTTCGCGTGGATGGAGTTCCCCGGCCGCGACTGGTGGTTCCTGCTGGTCGTCGGGTTGCTGGTGGTGCCGGTGCAGGTGGCGCTGATCCCGGTCTCCGAGCTGTTCGGCACCATCGGGATCTTCGAGACGACGCTCGGGGTCGTGCTGTTCCACACGGCGTTCGGCCTGCCGTTCGCGATCTTCCTGCTGCGGAACTTCTTCGCGGAGATCCCCCGCGAGCTGCTGGAGGCCGCCCGGCTCGACGGGGCGGGCGAGATCCGGCTGTTCACCCGGGTCGTGATGCCGCTGGGCGGTCCGGCGATCGCCTCGCTCGGGATCTTCCAGTTCCTGTGGGTGTGGAACGACATGCTGGTCGCGCTGATCTTCGCGGACTCCGAGTCGCCGCCGATCACCGTGGCGCTCCAGCAGCAGGTACGCCAGTTCGGCAACAACATCGACGTGCTGGCGCCCGGCGCGTTCGTGTCGATGGTGATCCCGCTGGCGGTGTTCTTCGCCTTCCAGCGGCAGTTCGTGTCCGGCGTGATGGCGGGCGCCGTCAAGTAGCCCTGGCCACACGGCCGTACGTCCCCGAAGGCGTACGGCTGTACGTCAACCCGAAGCGGCTCGGTTCCCCGGAATCGGGCCGCTTCGCCGTCCGCGTCCCCCGATTGCCGCGTCCGGCGTAACCCTGTCATTCCATCCGACGTTTGCGGTCTGCCTGGTTCCCGCGAACGATCGACCCATGGATGTGTAGTGCCCCGGTTCTCCGTCATCGTGCCCGCATTCCGGGTCCAGGCGTATCTGCACGCGTGTCTGGATTCCGTGCTGGCCCAGTCCTTCAAGGACTACGAGATCGTCGTGGTCGACGACTGCTCCCCCGACGCCTGTGGGCCGATCGCCGACGAGTACGCCCGCCGGGACCCTCGTGTCACCGCACTGCACCTGCCCCGCAACACCGGCCTGGGTCCGGCCCGCAACGCCGGAATGGGCCGGGCGTCCGGCGACTACCTGATCTTCCTCGACGGTGACGACACCCTGCTGCCGGACGCGCTCCAGACCATCGCCGACCGGATCGACGCGACCGGCGAGCCCGACGTCCTGATGTACGACTACGCCCGCACGTACTGGACGGGCCGCAGCGTGCGCAACGTCCTGGCCGCCCACCTCGACGAGGGCGGGCCCGACCGCTTCCGGCTCACCGACCGCCCCGAGCTGCTGCAACTCCTCATGGTCGTCTGGAACAAGGCGTACCGCCGCGCGTTCATCGAGGCCGAGGAGTTCACCTTCCCGCCCGGCTACTACGAGGACACCCCCTGGACCTACCCGGTGCTGATGTCGGCCGGGTCGATCGCGGTGCTGGACGCCGTCTGCGTCTCCTACCGGCAGCGGCGGCGCGGCAACATCCTCTCCACCACCAGCGAGAGGCACTTCGACGTCTTCGACCAGTACGACCGGGTGTTCGCGTTCATCGACGCGCGCCCCGAACTCGCGCTGTGGCGGCCGGTGATGTTCCGCCGGATGCTGGACCACTTCTCGGCGCTGTTCGCCTCCCGGGACCGGCTGCCGCACCACAGCCGTGCGGCCTTCTTCCGCCGGGCGGCCGCGTCCTGCCGCCGCTACCGCAGCCCCGGCGCCCCGGTCCCCCGCCGTGCGCTGCTGCGGCACGGCCTGTTGCGTCTCGGCGCGCGGCGCACCTACCAAGCGCTGTCGGGGGCCCAGCGCCTCGGCGGCCGGCTGCGCCGGGGGTCGGCGGCCGTGCGCCGGGCGGTGCGGGGCACCGCGCTGCGGGCGCACTACCGGATCCAGTTGCGGCTGCCGCTGCGCTCCCGGGACGCGCTGTTCGCCGCCCGGGGCGGGGGCGGGTACACGGGCAGCCCGGCGGCGATCGAGGCGAAGGTCCGCGAGCTGGTCCCGCGGGTGCGGACCGCCTGGATCTGCCGGCCCGTCGACGCCCACACCGTGCCGACCGGCGCCCGGCACCTCGCGCCCGGCACCTTCGCCCACTGGACGGCGCTGGCCCGCTCCGCGTACCTGGTGAACGACTCCGCCTTCGACCGCGGGCTGGTCAAGCGCCGGGGCCAGGTCCTGCTCCAGACGCACGAGGGCACGCCGCTGCGGACCGTGGGCACCGATCTGCTGGACCGGCCCGCCGCCGCCCGGGGCACCGACTTCGAGCAGCTGCTGCGCTCGGTGGACACCTGGGACTTCTCCCTCTCGGCGAACCCGCACTCCACCCTCGTGCGGGAGAGGGCCTATCCGTCCGCGTACACGACGCTGGAGTACGGTTCGCCGCGCAACGACGTGTACCACCGCACCGGTCCGGCCGACGTGGCGCGACTGCGCGAGACGCTGGGGATCCCGGCGGGCAGCACGGCGCTGCTGTACGCCCCGACGCACCGCGACTACCGGCGGGTCCAACGGCCCGCCCTGGACCTGGAGCGGCTGGTCCGGGTCCTGGGCCCGCAGTTCGTGGTCCTGGCCCGGGCGCCGCACCCCGCGGGCCCCGGCGGCCTCCGGGCGCCGCACCCCCGGATCATCGACGTCAGCGGGCACCGGTCCGTGGAGACGGTGGCGCTCGCGTCGGACGCGCTGATCACGGACTACGCCTCGCTGATGTTCGACTACGTCAACCTGGACCGCCCGGTGGTGCTGCACCTCGCCGACATCGAGGCGTACGAGGCGGCCCGGGGCACGTACTTCGACATCACGGCGTTCCCGCCCGGCATCGTGGCCCGGGGCCAGGACGAGCTGTTCGACATCTTCGCCACGGACCACTGGCGGGGCTCCCGCTCGGCGCAGCTGCGGGCCGCGTTCCGGGCCCGGTTCTGTCCGTACGACGACGGGTACGCCGCCGAGCGGGTGGTGCGGCGGGTCTTCCTCGGGGAGACGGGCGGGCTGCCGCTGCCGGTGCCGTCCGCCGCGCGCCGGACGCCCGCGGCCCTTCCGGCGCAGGACGGGGCCGGGGCGGGCGTCAAGGGCTGACCCCGGCCCGTCGGCTCAACGCGTACTCCGCACATGCTTAAGGGCGCGCTCAACGCGTACTCCGCAGGTGCTCAGCGTTCCAGGAACGCGAACAGCTCCTCCCAGCGGCGCAGGGTCTCCGGCTCGGAGAACCGCTGGACGCCGGACCGGGCCCGTGCGCCCATCGCGTCGCGCAACCGGGGGTTGCCGGTGAGCCGCAGCAGCCGGTCGGCGAGGGCGGCGACGTCTCCGGCGGGCGCCAGGAGGCCGTCCTCGCCGTCGCGGACGATCTCCCGCACCCCGGGCGCGCAGTCGAAGGCGGCGCAGGGCACACCGCTCGCCATCGCCTCCAGCAGGGCCAGCGGGAAGCCCTCGCCCCGGGAGGACTGGACGAAGACGGAGGCCTCGGCGAGGGCCCGCTCCACGTCGTCGGTGCGGCCCATCCACTCCACACAGCCGTCGAGGCCCAGGCTCGTGCACTGCTCCTTCAGCGCTGCCTCGTCCTCGCCGGCCCCGTAGACGCGCAGCCGCCAGTCGGGGCGGGCCGGGGCGACCAGGGCCCAGGTGTCCAGCAGCAGGTCGATGCCCTTCTGGTCGCTGAGCCGGCCGATGCTGGCGACGGTCCTCGCGGTGCGCGGGGAGGGCACGGCGGGGAGGCGGGAGAGGGCGTTCGGCAGGAAGCCGACGTTGTTCATGCCGTCCCCGGCCCACTGGTCGGCGTCCTCCTCGGTGAGGACGAGCCAGTGGTCGAGGTCCTTGTAGTGGTTCTTGATCCAGCGGTAGCGGTGGCTCGCGCGGGAGTAGCCGTAGGACTCGTGGCTCATCCCGATGACCCGCAGCCCGGTGGTGTCGGCCTCCCCGACCCATTCCATCGCCCAGACCTGGGTGACGATGACGACCGCGCCGGGGCGGGCGGTCGCGAAGGTCTCCGAGAGCCGGGCGACCGCCCGCTTCTTGGCGGCGACCCGGGCCGCCTCCCTGCGCCGGGTGGGAATGCGGAAGCGGTCACGGACGCCGTGGGGCGTCCAGGGGGTCGGGGGGTGGGCGGGGTAGAGGGCGGTGACGGGGTGGGCGGGCTGTGCGGGCAGCGCCATCTTGAGGTCGGCGGCGTGGATGCCGATGGCGTGGACCCGGTGCCCCTGGCCGGCGAGGAGGCGGGCGGTCTGGTGCATCCAGCCGGTGACGCCGCCGAGTTCGTCGGTGCTGTTGGAGACGATGAAGATGTCGCGGCTCATCGGCCGGCCCCCCGGTCGTGGTCGAGGTCGATGGTGTGACGGGCGCCCCGGGAGGATCCGGGGGCGAAGACGGCGGCGACGGTCCTGCGGGCGGCGTCGCCCCGGTCGTAGCCCCCGAACTGCCGTGTGAAAGCCCGGCGTCGGTCGGCGTACCGGGTTTCGGACCTCTTCAGTTCCGTGAGGGTCGCGAACAGCTCCTCCTGCGTCTCGGTCACCGGCCCGGGGGCCTTCTCCCGCAGGTCGAAGTAGCTGCCGCGCTCGGCCGCGTACGCCTCCAGGTCGGGGGCGTACAGCACGACGGGCCGGTCGAGGAGGGCGAAGTCGAACATGATGGAGGAGTAGTCCGTGATCAACACATCGGTGAGGGCGAGGAGTTCACTGACGTCGTGGTGGCGCGAGACGTCGACCACGGTGCCGGGCGGGCAGATCGGCAGCCGGGCGGACTCCAGGTAGTGGGCCCGGACGAGCAGGGTGTGGGTGTCGCCGAACCGCTTCGCGAACTCCCGTACGTCCAGCAGAAGTCGGGTTCTGCGCTGTTTTCCGGGGCCGCCCCGGAACGTGGGGGCGTACAGCACGGTCTTCTTGTGGTCGTCGAGCCCGAGCACCCCGGCGAGCGGGGGGCGCGGCAGCCGCCCCTCGGTCTCGGCCCGGTCGCGCTCCGCGATCAGGGCGTCGTTGCGCGGGTAGCCGGTGCGCAGGAGCCGTTCCTCGGGCAGCCGGTAGGCGCGGGCGAGGGTGTTCACGTCGTGCCCGGAGCGGACGAGGAAGTGGTCGAAGCGGTCCACGGCCCGCTGGAGCCGTTCGCGCCGGGGGGCGCTCAGGAGGCGTACGCGGGTCTCGTCGAAACCCATCCGTTTGTACGCGGAGCCGTGCCAGGTCTGGAGGTACGTGGTGTGCCGGGGCTTGTGCAGCTGCTGCGGGAAACCCTGGTTGTCGACCCAGAATTCGGCGCGGGCCAGCGCCCACAGATAGCGCCAGGACCAGCGGCGTACGAGGCGGGCGTCGGCCGGGAAGCCGGCCGGGGAGGGGTCGTAGGACCAGGTGGCGTGGAGTTTCAGGCCCTGGCGGCGGATCTCCTCGTACAGGGCGCGCGGGCTGTCCCCGTAGTTGGTGCCCATGTGGCTTTCGAGGACGACGGAGCCCCGGCGGACGGGGAGCCGGGTGAGCCAGGTGTTGTAGACGGGGACCTTGAAGCCCCGGGAGCGGTAGCGCTCCAGGCGCCCCCGCAGGGACCGGGCGAGGTGTTTCGCCTTGCGGGCGGGCCGGAAGCGGGTGGCGTAGCGGACCAGGCGGTGGGCGGTGCGGGCCGGGCGGCGGCGGGCGGTCAGCCGGAGCGCGAAGTGGTCCTTGAGCGTGATGTAGGGCTCCCAGGTGTCCCCGGCGAGCCGCCCGAGCCGGGGCCGGGCGGCGAACCGCAGGGCCTCGTCCACCTGGTCCTGCGGGGCGAACAGGTCGCTGACGGACCGGGGCCCGTCGGGGCCCCCCGCGGTCACCGTGAGCCGCGCGTCCCACGCCGTGTCGCGGGCGCCGAACGGGCGCAGGCGGCGCGCGACGTCGGCCCGCGCGCGCCAGGTGATCCCGTTGCCGTCGCGCCGGACCTCCTCGACCGGGAACGCGACGGCGCGCGCCCCGCCCCGGGCCCGGAACTCCAAGGTCGCGGCGAGAGGGGCATCGGGGGCCGGGCCGCCGTGGCCGGGCAGCACGAGGCGGCCCTCCAGCAGCAGGCGGCCCCGCTCGGCGGTGGCGCGGGTGAGCCGGTTCATCAGCCGCGCGTCGCCGAACGCGCGGTACTGGTGGCCGAGTTCGGTGACATCGACGCCGGGCCCCTCCGGCTCTTCGCCGCCCCAGGCCACCCGGCCGTCCGCGCCCGTCGTCAGCGGCGCGCACACGGTGGCGGGCCTGCTCAGCGCGTACGCCGCGGCGAGGACCCCTTCGGCGTCGCCCCGGGCCAGCAGGCTCACGGCGACCCGCTCCAGCGGCGGCAGGCCCGGCAGGCCGTCCCGGAAGGAGCCGGTCAGCGCGCGGGCGGCGGCCGCGGCGACCCGGGCGCGGCGGGCGGCGGGCAGGCGGGGGAAGGACCGGGCGAGCGGGACCAGGTGGTCGCGGGCGAACGCCGTCTCCCGTTCCTCGCGCAGCTCGGACAGTCCGTGCGCGAGGAGGGTGTTGGCGACCCGGCGGTGGGCCTCGACCAGGGCGGCGAGGTCGCGGGCCCGGTCGGGGACGGCCCGGCCGGTCACGATCAGCCGCCGGACCAGGGCGATCCGGCCGACCGCGGCGGCGGCGAGCGGGCCGAAGAGGATCTCGCCGTGCGTCAGGTCCTCCTCGTACCGCAGCCCGTGCCGTCTGGCGGCCTCTCGGCGCAGACAGAACCCGGTCACCAGGGCGTCCCTGGCGACGAGTTCGGGGGCGTCGGTGAAGCGGGCGAGGGTGCGGGAGCGGGCGTACAGCTCGCCCTGCCAGGACGGCTCCCGCTCCTTGCCGCCCTCGTCCGCGACCCGGCTCCAGCGGCCGGCGATCAGGTCGGCGCGGCTTCTCTCGCCCGCCTGCCAGAGATTGCGGCAGGCGTGCTTCTGGAGGCGTTCGCCGGTGGCGAGGACCAGGACGTACCGGCCGTCCGCCGCGTCCAGGCCCGCGTTGCGCAGGGCCCCGGTGGTGCGGACGGCCGGGTCGGCGTGGAGGAGGCGGACCCGCCCGGGGGCCCGGTCGGCGAGGGCGCGGGCGGCGGTGCGGACGGCCGGGGCGGCGGTGGAGGCGAGGACCACGACGGCCTCGGCTCCGCGCAGCGACTGGCCGAGGACGGACCCCACCGAGGCGCGCAGGGCGTCGGCGCCTCCGGGACCCTCGCCGTCCCCGCTGGCGGTGATCACACAGCTGAAATCACTCATGCCTGCTCCCCCTTGAGCATCCGGTCGACGACCCCGGCGGCGGCGGTCCCGTCGTCGAGGTCGCAGAACGCCTCCCGGAACCGCTCGTACGCCTCCCGGTGCCCGGCGGTGGTGGCCTCCGGGTCGCGCAGGGCCGCCACGATCCCGGCGGAGTCGGGGATGAGGGGTCCGGGGGCGCGCTGTTCGAAGTCGAAGCAGAAGCCGCGCAGGGTGTCGCGGTAGTGGGCCAGGTCGTGGGTGTGGAAGAGCATCGGGCGGCCGGTCTGCGCGAAGTCGAACATGATCGAGGAGTAGTCGGTGACCAGGACGTCGCTGATCAGCAGCAGTTCGGCGACGTCCGGGTGGCGGGAGACGTCCTTGACGAAGGCGGTGTCGGGGACGCTGCCACCGACGAGGTAGTGGCGGCGGACCAGCAGGACATGGTCCTCACCGAGGCTCTCCCGCGCCCGTTCCAGGTCGAGTTGGAGGTCGAAGCCGTGGCGCCCGCCCTGCCGTGGGCGGTCCTCGCGCCAGGTGGGGGCGTACAGGATCACGCGCCGCTGCTCGGGGAGCGCGAGCCGTTCGCGTACGGCGGCGGCGGTCCGATCCCGGTCGGGGGCGTGGAGCAGGTCGTTGCGCGGGTAGCCGCACTCCAGGACCTCGCCCGAGTAGCCGAAGGCTCGGCGCATGACGGGGGTGGAGAAGCTGTTCGGGGAGACGAGCACGCTCCACTGGGCGGACCGGCGTTCCATGGACGCCATGTACGCGGCGTCGGCGTGCGGGGCGCCCGCGAGGTCGCGGCCGATGCGTTTGAGCGGGGTGCCGTGCCAGGTCTGGACGACGCACTGGCCCTCGGCCCGCTCGAACCACTCGGGCAGGTGCGTGTTGGTGACGATCCACCGGCTGCGGGCGAGTGCCTCGTACCAGTCGGCGCTGTGCAGGGCGACGGGACGGACGCCTTCGGGCACGGCGGCCTGCTGGTCGCGCACCACCCACAGGTGCTCGATGTCCCGCCCCCGGGAAGCGAGTTCGCGGTGGACGGCGCGGGGCGAGTCGGAGTACTGGCGGCCGTCGAAGCTGGAGTAGAGGACGGCGGGGCGCAGCTCGTCGACCGTGGCGGCGCGCAGTCCGGCGTACCGCTCGCACTGGATCCGCTGCCCGTGGGCGCCCCGCTCACCGACGGGGAGGGCGGGGGCCGACTCCAGGACGAGCCGGTCGTGGTGGCGACGCTGGAGGGTGAAGTCCCTGCCGCTCAGGTGCTGTTGCATCGGAAGAATGGCGTGCAGGGGGGTGTTCAGGCGGAGCGGTCGGTAGGCCTCCGGGTCCCGCTCCCCCGGTTCGCGCAGGAAGAGGTACCAGCGCCCCTCGGCGAGGGGCAGTGCCCCGCCGGGTCCCTCGACGGCGGCGGGCGCGATCACGGCCCGGAAGCCGTCGCCGGCGCCCCGCTCCAGGCCGAGGACCACTTCCTCACGGTGGCCGCCGTGCCGCAGGACGAGCTCCCGGAAGTCGCCCGTGGGCTCGGGGAAGGCCCCTTCGAGGACCAGGGCGCCCGACTCCCCCCAGGCGGCGGAGGTGACGACGGGCTGGACGGGCCGGTCGGTGAGCACGAGGTCGCCCGAGGGGTTGGGGGCCGCGTGCAATTCACGGCCGCCGGGCAGTGCGTAGCGTCCGTCCTGGCTGTCGGTCCGGGCGGCCACGGTCAACTGCGTACCTTCGCCTACGAGTTGAACGCCCCAGATGTCGTCCTGTCCCCGGAGGGCGCTGAGCGGGATGTCCGCCGCCCGGGAGCCGAGCGAGCCGCGCAGGGCGAACTCCCGTGTCTCCTTGGAGCGCCATTCGGTGAGCCGGAGGGCGACCGGTCCGGCGTCGCCGAGGATCTTCACCTCCAGCCGCACGGCGCCCTCCACCGCCGACTGCCCGGCCAGGACGGCCTTGACGCGTTCGGTGCGCAGCTCCAGCTTGTTGCCGGAGAGGACGGGGACGATACGGGTCCGCTCGTCGGTGTACGTCACGGCGGGCGGGGCCGGGGTGCCGACGAGCCGCATGGGGCCCCGGCGGAGCCGGCCCGCGCCGACGACGACGGCCTCCAGCTTCCAGGTCGTACGCCCGCCGCTCGCTTTCCCGGCGAGTCCGCGCGGGTCGACGACTGCGGTGAACCCGGCGCGGTCGTAGCGGTGCAGGGAGCGGCCGGAGAGGGCGGTGGCCCCGTCGCCCGGGACCGGGCGGGTCCGCAGGGGGATCAACCGCTTCCCGGAGCGCAGCCAGCCGAGCCGGACCGGGCCGCCCGGGGCGTTCCGTACGTAGGCGTGGCCGGTCAGGTGCAGCAGCCCGTCCCGCCAGACGGCCTCGGTGAGGTGGGCGTGGACGGGCAGGTCGGCGGAGGTCAGTGCGGTGATGGCGGGCGGCAGGGGGTCGCGGACGGCGGGGTGGTGGGCGCGGGGGCGGAACAGCCCGGTGACGTGGAAGGTGTCCCGGTCCTTCTTCTCGTCGGCGAGGAGGGCGAGGAGTTCGGACAGCCGGCGTTCGCGGATGAGCTGCCACTTGACCCGCAGATGCAGGGGCAGTCCGGCGAGGACGGTGGGCTCGACGGTGGCGGCGAACGCGCCCGCGTGCTTCAGGAACGCCTCGTGGAACTCCGCGTCGCCGCCCCCGAGCGCCTCGATGAACAGCCACAGGTCGCCGGAGAGCGCGTGGGCGTCGTAGCGGCGCTTGGCCTCGGCCAGTTCGGGCCGGGCGGCGAGGAAGCGGCTGACGGTGGTGACGGCGGTGACCCGGTCGCGAATGCCCCGGGGCACGGCCCGCCGGGTGGTGATCGAGCCGTCGCGGTCGCGCCAGTGGTAGACGGGCTCCTCGACGACGTCGACGGACCGGGCCAGGAAGTGGGCCGGCAGGACGACGGCGATGTCCTCGTACAGCACCCCGGTGGGGAACGCGAAGGCGTGCTCGTCCCAGAAGGCGCGCCGGAAGACCTTGTTGCAGGCGATCCGGTCGCCGAGCAGGATCCAGTCCCGGGTGACGTGGGTGGCCCGCCGGGCCTTCTCCATCGGTTTGCGGAACATCGGGGACTGTTCGAGATCGCCGCCGATCCGCAGCCGGAGCACGTTGCCGGTGGCGAAGTCGGAGCCCGAGCCGTCGAGTTCGGCCAGCATCCGGGCGTACGCGCCGGACGGCACGACGTCGTCGCTGTCGACGAACGTCAGGTACTCCGCGCCGGGGTGGGCCTCGCGCACCCCGGCGTTGCGGGCCGCGCCGAGCCCGGCGTTCTCCTGCCGGATCAGCCGGAAGCGCGGGTCGCGGTCCGCGAACTCCCCTGCGAGGGAAGGGCCGTTGTCCGTGGAGCCGTCGTCGACGAGGACGACCTCCAGGTCCGGCATGGTCTGCTCGGCCAGCGAGGACAGGCAGGCACCGAGGTACTCCTCGACGTTGTAGAGGGGGACGACGACGGTGAGACGGGGTGCCATCGCGGCGCACGATCCTTCCGGGCGGACGACATCAGGGGCAATGAGCGTCGGGGGACTTGGGCTTCGGGGCGTGGGGCCCGTCGGGGGCCATGCGGTACAACCCGCGCCGGAAGGACGGGTCACCCGAGGGGGTCCGTTCGGGTGACGCGGAGGGCGGAGTCACGCACCCCGGGGGCGTGCCTGGAGCACGTTCGAGCCCCGTACCGTCAAGGGCACGGGGCTCGATGGTGCTCGGCGCTGCCGTGAAGGGCTCGCGTCAGGGCTTCACGGCGATCCGGCCCTCGTCCATCCGCAGCAGCAGCAGCCGCTCACCGGTCTTGTCGAGGAATTCGTCGACCGCCTGCCGCGATCCCTGCCAGTAGCCGTAGTCGTCGATGAGGAGTACCCCGCCGGGGGCCAACCGGGAGTACAGATGCTCCAGTTCGTGCTTGGTGGAGGCGTACCAGTCGGTGTCCAGGCGCAGGATGGAGATCTGCTCGGGGGCCTGCGCGGGGATCGTGTCCTCGACCCGCCCCTGGACGTAGTGGACGCGCTCCTTCGGGTACGGGACGTGTCCGAAGCCCGCCTTGACGTCCTCCAGCGAGGCGACCGCCCAGATCGGCCGGTCCTTGCCCTGGGCGTCCAGCAGTTCCTGGGCCGGCCGGCCGTCGCGCCGCAGATCCTCGGCGGTGGGCGGGGTCATGCCCTCGTACGTGTCGAAGAGGTACAGGTCGCGCTCGGTCTCGCCGACGGAGAGCAGGGTCCGGGCGCAGGCCTGCATCGACCCGCCGCGCCAGACACCGCACTCGACGATGTCACCGGGGATGTCGTGCCGGGCGATGTGGCGGGTGGCGAGGATGAAGGCGTTGAGCCGCTCCGGTGAGGTCATCGAGTACGGCTTGACCGCGCGGATGATCTCCTTCGCCTCGTCGTCGTAGTCCGCCGGGAAGGCGAGCGCGGGCTTCTTCGCCTCGGGCTTCGGAGCCGTTACGGGGACGGGTGCGGCGGCCGGAGACGGTGCGGGGGCGGTGCGGGCGGCGGGCACCGTGACGCGCCTGAGCTGGTATCCGGTGAGCTGCTGAAGGACGCCGTTGACGGCGTTGCGCCAAGCCATGCCCCGGGACAGTACGCGCGGTTTGCGCCGCATGTCATCTTTCGTCAACCTGCCATTGATCGGGGCGGGCCCTGGTCGAGTGAGGGCCCCTGCGCGGGCACGGTCCCCGGGCGGCCGCACGCCTCACGGCCGTCCAGCGGCCGGGGCAGCGGGACGCCGTCCACGCCGCCGACCCGGTTCGCCCACCACACCGCCAGCTCCCGCACGACGAACATCGTCAGGCGCGGGTAGTGGGCCGGCTTGCGGAAGACGCCGACGGAGTCGCCCCAGTAGGCGGCCTTCTTGTCGATGGCCCGGTAGTCGTGCCAGATGCCCTTCCTCGGCGGGAAGTCGGTGTAGGCCTCGCGCAGTTCGAGCCGCGAGTGGGCGGCGAGCGCGCGGAACCCGTCGGGGTAGTAGCGCCAGCAGTCCTGCGCGTCGTGGACGTGGCCGCGCGAGGGCGCGGTGATGAACGCGTGTCCGCCCGGCTTCAGAATGCGGGCGATCTCCAGCATCGACGCCCAGAAGAACGGGATGTGCTCGAACGCCTGCCCGGACAGCACGACATCGGCACTGTTGGACCGTGCGGGGATGCGGTACGGCCTCTTCATCACGGCGTCGACGTTGGGGCCGTCCTGCACGTCGACCCCGAAGTAGTCGATGGGGTGGTCGGCGAGCAGCGCCCGGTGGGTACGGGTCTGCTTGCCGGAGACGCGCGATCCGAGGTCGACGACGCGGTAGGCGCCCGTCCCCGCGCCGGAGCCGTTGCGGGACGCGGGCCCTTCGACGGGCCCTTCGACGGGCAGATACTCCTTGATGCAGAGTTCCATCTGCTCGTAGGCGGACCGGTGCATGGACGTCTCCCAACATGGCGGGGTGAGCGGGCTGTTGGGCACAACGACCGGGCGGCACGGAGGAATCGGCACGGAAGGCCCGCCGTGAGCCATTCGGGTGGCGGGACGCGCCGACCGATCGAGAGGCGGGGCCCGTCACAGTGACGGGGCGAAGAACCGCCGTACGACGCGTTCCGCCGCGCGCCCGTCGTCGTACGGGCAGAACCGCTTCCGGAACGCGGCGCGCAGCGCGGCCGTCTCCGGTGTCCGCCACTCCCCCGTCCGGAACACGTCGGCCAGCTCGGCCGGGGTGGTGGTGACGGGGCCGGGGGTGTCGCCGGGCCGCCCGGAGAGCAGGTCGAAATACGTCCCGCGCGTGGCCCGGTAGGCGGCCCAGTCGGGGGCGTGGACGACGATCGGGCGGTCCAGGCAGGCGTAGTCGAAGAGCAGGGAGGAGTAGTCGGCGATCAACGCGTCCGCGGCCAGGCACAGTTCCTCGACGCGGGGATGCCCGGTGACGTCGACGACCCCCGCCGCACCCGTCCGGCCGAGCCCGGCGGAGCGTCCGTAGAAGTAGTGGGCACGCACCAACAGCACGAATTGCGGGCCCAGTTCGCTCGCCAGCCGCTCGGGGTCGAGATCGGGCACGAAGCCGTCGCGGTAGTCACGGTGGGTCGGGGCGTGGAGCAGGGCGGTCTGCCCCTCGGCGATGCCCAGTTCGGCGCGGATCCTCGCGATCTCCTCGACGGTGGCGGTGAAGTAGGCGTCATTGCGGGGGTAGCCGACGTCGAGCCGTTCGTACGCGCCCGGGTAGACGCGGTCCCAGACCTCGGTGCTGTGCGGGTTGGCGGAGAGACTGAAGTCCCACTGGCCGACGTGGGCGAGGATCTTGGCGAAGTCGGTCTTCCGGGCGAGGGCGGGGTACGCGCGCTGGTCGAGCCCCATGGTCTTGAGCGGGGTCCCGTGGTGGGTCTGGAGGTAGCGCTGACCCGGCCGTTTGGTGAAGCCGCCGGGAAAGCTCGAGTTGTTGACCAGATACGTGGCGGTGGCCATGGCCCGCCAGTAGGGGCGCGAGCCCTCGATGACGTACGGCACGCCCGGCTCCATCCGGTCTCGGTGCCGGGAGGAGACGACCCACACGCCCCGGACCCGCGGGGCCAGTTCGCGGGCCTTGGCGTGGATCGCGGCGGGATTGCAGGCGATGCCCCGGTTCCAGTACGCCCCGTAGACGGCGAGGTTGGGGTCGAGCGGGCGGTGCAGGTCGGTGCGGTAGGCGGCCCGCATGGCCTGGCGACGCACGAACCGCTTCACGGAAGCTCGGGTGGGCATGGCAGCCGAGCGTAATCGCGGGCCGGGACGGCCGAGGTGCCGCGTTCACCCGTTCGGGTCAGCGTCGGTGACCCTGGGACCCGCCCTCTGTTGACCAGGACATGAAGCCACCACCGCCACCCCTCCTCAGCGTCGTCGTCCCCGTCCACAACGTCGAGGCCTACCTCGACGACTGCCTGCGGTCGGTGGCGGACCAGACTCTCGGAGCGATCGAGGTGGTCATGGTCGACGACGGTTCGACGGACGGCAGCGCCGGCATCGCGGCGGAGTTCGCCGCCCGGGACAGCCGCTTCCGGCTGGTGCGGCAGCGGAACGCGGGCCTGAGCGCCGCCCGCAACACCGGCGTCCGGCACACCACCCCCACCGTCCCCTACCTGGCGTTCGCCGACAGTGACGACATTGTCGTGCACGACGCGTACGAGCGGATGACGGCCTCACTGGAGTCGACCGGCTCCGATCTGGCGACCGGCAATGTGTGGCGGCTGACCGCGCAGGGGCGGCAGCAGGCGTGGCAGTACCGCTGGCTGACGGCCACGCGAGCGCGCACCCACATCACCGGGGACCCGCGCCTGCTGGCCGACCGGGTGGCGTGGAACAAGGTGTTCCGGCGCTCCTTCTGGGACGCGCACGGCTTCGCCTTCCCCGTGGGCAAGCTGTACGAGGACACCCCGGTGATGATCCCCGCGCACCATCTCGCCGGGGCCGTCGACGTCCTGCACGAGCACGTCTACTACTGGCGGGTGCGGGAGGGCTCGATCACCCGGCGGCGTACGGACATCACGGGCGTACGGGACCGGATCGCCGCGTGCGAGCAGGTCAGCGCGTTCCTGGGCGGCCGGGACGCGGCACAGCGGCGGGCGTACGACGCCTCCTGCCTGCGCGACGACTTCGGATACTTCCTGGACGGCCTGCCGATGGGCGGCGATGCCTACCGGACGGCGTTCCTGGAAGGCGCCGGGGCCTTCGCCGACCGGGCGGGGCCCGGGGCGCTGGAGGGGTTGCCGGTGGAGCTGCGCGTCAAGTGGTCGCTGGTGCGGGAGCGGCGCCTGGACGATCTGCTGGCGGTCCTCGCCTTCGAACGGGCCAACGGGCCGGGCACGTTCGCGGTCGAGGGAATCCCGGGTCGGCGGCGGGCGGTGTACCCCGGGGTGCGCGGCGCGAGCGCCCGGCTCGCGCGCACGGACGTCCCCGCCGTGGCGCGGTTGCTGGAGGCGCGCTGGAGCGCGGACGGGAAGCTGCGGCTGCGCGGGTACGCGTATCTGCGCAACCTGCCCGCCGCCTCCGCCCGGCAGCGGCTCACGGTGGGGATGGTCCGGGCGGAACGGGGCCGGCGGGTGCGGCCGGTGCCGGTGCGGTCCGTGTCCGCGCCCGAGGCGACGGTCAACTCCGGCCAGGAGCTGCACGGCTACGACCACGCGGGCTTCGAGATGGTCCTCGACCCGGACCGGCTGCCCGTGACGGTGGACGGCGGCGGCTGGCTCGTCGGCCTGGTCCTCGCCGCGCCCGGGACGGTGCGCCGGGCGGCGGTGCGCGCCCCGGACGCGGGCGCGGACCAGCCGCTCGTCCACGACCTGGGCGACGGGCGGCGGGCGGTGCTCGACTACCGGGGCGGCCGGCTCCGGCTGACCGTGTCGCACCTGCGGGCACGGGCCGAGGGGCACCGGACCGCCGGGGCGCGGGGGGCACCGCTGGAACTCACGGGCCGGCTCTTCGGCGGGAGCGGGAGCAGGCCGACTGCGCTGGTGCTGACGCGCGAGGGAGAGGGCGAGGAGCACGCGTGCCCGGTGGAGTACGCGGAGAGCGCCGGGGGCGGGGGGCCGGGCGAGGGAGGCGCGGTGAGCGGCGGGGTGAGTGAGGCCCGCGCGGCGGGTGGGGCGGGCGCGCCGGGTGGGGCAGGCAGGATGCGTGCGGCCGGCGGGGGGCACAGGTCGGACGAGATGGGCGGGTCGGACGAGGTGCGTAGGCCGGGCGGGATGCCTGCGGCCGGCGGGGGGCACGGGCCGGGCGGGGTCGGGTTCACGGTGCGGGTGCCGCTCGCCGACCTCGCCGCCGCCCCGCCCGTCCCGCACCGGGCTCCCCGCGAGGTCGAGGCGGCGGGCGGGGCGCGCTGGCAGGTCCGGCTGCAGCTCGCCGACGGCGCCCGTGTCCCGCTGCCGGCCGCCCCGGACCTGCCGCCGCCCGCGTGCGCGGACCCGGCGGGCAACCTGGTGCTGGACCTGTCGGGGCCGCCGTACGCGGACCGGGTGGAGCACACGCCGGAGGGGGCCCTGCGGGTCTCGGGGATGTACGTTCCACCTGCTCCGGGGGCGGCGACCGCGTCCGGAGACCGACTCGTCCTGCGCCACGAGACGCTGCACGAGACGGTTCCGGTCGCGGTGGATTTCGTGGAAGCCGACACCGGGAACATCGGAGCGGCGGGCGCGGGGAACATCGCGGAAACCGTCACGGACGACGTCGCGCGGAGCGTCACGAAGGCCGCCGTGAAAGCCGCTGTGAAGGCCGCCGCGAACGAGCCTTCGGGCGCGGGCGCGGGCGCGGACGCGGGCAGGAACTCGGGCGAAAGCGCCCACCGGGCCTCCGACCACGCGCCGAGCCGCTTCTCCGCGCTGATCTCCCCGCCGCTCCCGGAAGGCCGCTGGGAGATCCGCCTGGACGGCCGCCCCGTGCGCGTCCTCGGCTCCGCCGCCGCGCGGCTCCCCTGCGGCGGAGCCGAGAGCGCCCTGCGTCCGGAGCGCCGGAACGGCGACCGGCTGTCCGTCGTCGCGGGGCCGGAGTCGCGGGCGTCGGACTCGCAGACGGAGGCCGCCGGGCGGAGCGCGTACGGCAGGCGCCTCCTGCGCGCCGCGCACTACCGGGACGGGCGCACGCCCCTCCCGCTCCGCGACACCGTGCTCTACGCGGGCGGCGACTCCCCGCGCGCCGTCCACGCCGAACTCGTGCGCCGGGGCACGGAGACCGAGCACCTGTGGGTCACCGGCACCGCCCCCGGCCGCACCACCCACGTCCCGCCCGGCGCGCGGGCCGTCCCCGTACACAGCGCCGCCTGGTACGAGGCGCTGGCCCGCTCCCGCCGGATCGTCACGGACGATCAGCTGCCCGGGTGGTTCGAGCGGCGGCCGGGGCAGACGGTCGTCCAGACCTGGCACGGGACCCCGCTCGGCCGGTTCGGCGGCAGCCTGACGGACACCCTCTACGCCGACCACCAGTACCTCGCCACCCTGCCGCGGCGGTCGGCCCAGTGGTCGGTGCTGGTCTCCCCGAGCCGCTTCGCCACCCCGTGGCTGCGCCGGTCGCTGGGGTACGAGGGCGAGGTGCTGGAGGCCGGTTCGCCCGCCAACGACCTGCTGTTCCCGCCCGACCGGGACAAGACCGCCGAGGAGGTCCGGCGCGGGCTGGACATCCCGGAGGACCACCGCGTCGTGCTGTACGCCCCGACCTACCGCGACCACCTGGCCCATCCCCCGGCGGCGTCCGCCGACCGCACGGCCCCCGGCCCGTACCGCTGGGACCCGGCACTCGACCCGGGCGCCCTGGCCCGGGAGCTCGGCCCCGGCCACACGGTGCTGGTGCGCCGCCACCCCCGGGTCACCGGCAGCGTCCCGGCCGGGCCCGGCGTGCTCGACGTCTCGCACCATCCGGGGGCCGCGGGGCTGCTCCTGATCGCCGACGTCCTGGTGACGGACTACGCGGGGCTGATGTTCGACTTCGCGCTGACGGGCCGCCCGATGCTCTTCCACACGTACGACCTGGAGCACTACCGCGACACCGTGCGCGGCTTCTGCCTGGACTTCGAGACCCGGGCGCCGGGGCCGCTGCTGGTCACGACGGACGAGGTGGCGCAGGCGCTGCGCGACACCGGGTCACTCACGGCCCGGCACGCCGACGCCTATGAGAGCTTCCGCCGCGACTACTGCGATCTGGACGACGGCGGCGCGGCGGCCCGGGTCGCGGACCGGCTGCTGGCGGACACGCCCTGAGGCCTTCGGGAAGCCGGGGCCCGGAATCCCTCGGACGGGTGGCGGCGGGGAGAGCGGGCCCGCCGCACGGAACCCATGAGGCGTGCCCCTCTTCTCCGCTGCCTCCTCCGCCCCGTCCTCCGGTGCCCCGCCCTCCGACCTCCCGCCCGCCGCGACGGGAGGCGACGGGGCGGGGGGAACGGCCCGGCCTCCCCTGTGGCTGCCGTCGCCGTACCTGGTGCTGGGCGGCCTGCTGTGGGCGGTCCTGTCGGCGGCGGCCTGGCAGGCCCCGCTGTGCTGCGAGGCCGGGCTCCAGGCGGCGGTCATCGAACGGCTGCGGGTGAATCTGCTGCACCCCGCGTTCCCGATGACCGACCTGCCCGCCGTGGCGAGCGCGCACTACTCCCCGTACGCGCTGCTCCAGGGGCTGGCCGCCCGCGCCACCGGGCTCTCGGGCCCGTCCGTCGTCGCGGTGGCCGCGTCGGTGAACCTGCTGCTCCTGCTCACCGGGATCGGCCGGCTCACCCGGCTGCTGACCCCGAACCGCTGGGTTCCGGTTCTCGTGCTGGTGCCACTGGTCCCGATCCACTGGGCGGATCCGGCCCGTTGGAGCGCGCCGAGCACGTTCGCGGTCGCGGTCACCCTGCACCTGTGGGCGTGGACCGGCCGTGCGACCGCCCGGACCGCCCGCCCCGGTGATCCGAGGCCCGGCCGGACGCCCCGGTGGGCGGAGACGGCCGGGATCGGCGTGCTCCTCGGGCTCGTCCTGCTGGTCCACCCGCCGACGGCGATCGGCGCGGCGATCGGGTGCGTCGCCCTGATCGCGGTCCGGACGCGGACCCGGATCCGGCCGACCGTGTGGCGGTGGGCGTTCGCCGTCGTGTGCGCGGTGGCCGTGGCGGCGCTGTGGCCGTACTACAACGGGCTGACCGCTCCGCGCACCCCTGCCGAGGGCCGGACCACGGGCCCGCCGGCGGCCCAGGGGGTGCGGGCGGCCGGGGAGCCGTACGCCTGGGCGACCGCGTACGTGCCACCGGGCGAGGTGGTCCTGACGGACAGCCGCCCGGCGATGTACGCGCTGGCCGGGCACGGGGCGTACGTGCTGGCCGACGCGCTGCCGGACGCGGGGCTCGCGCGCACGGAGCGGCGGGAGCGGAGCCGGGCGGTGGCCGCCTACCTCGACGTGTCGACCCCGCAGGCCCGGCGGGACGGGATCACCGCACGGTACGGGGTGCGGTGGCTGCTGCTGACCCGCTTCCAGCGCCTGCCCGAGAACGCGACGATGCTGGCGTTCAGCCCGGCCACGGGCGAGGTGCTGGCACGGGTACCGGCGGGCTGAGCGTCGTCGGACACGCTGGAGGCTTCGGACGGGCTGAGCGTCGCCAGTCGTACTGAAGGACTTCAGGCGTACTGAAGGGCTACAGACGTGCGGAAGGATTCTCAGACGTGCTGGAGGGCGGCGACCGCCGAGGCGGCCAGATCGTCCAGGTAGCCCTTCGGCAGTTCGCCGCGGACCACGACGAGCCGCCAGTACAACGGCCCGACGATCAGATCGAGCGCCCGGTCCGGATCGCTGCCCTCGGGCAGCTCCCCCCGGGCCACCGCCTCCCTCACCACCACGGCGGCGACGCCCTGCTGCTGGTCCAGGAGCGCGGCCTTGATCGCCTCGGAGATCTCCGGATTGCGGGCCGCCTCGACCAGCAGGTCCGGGATGACCTGCGAGGCGACCGGGTGGCGCAGGGCGTACGCGGCCAGTTCCAGGACGGCGCGCACGTCCCCGTACAGCGAACCGGTGGCCGGGGCGGGCATCCCCTGGGCGGCGACGGCCGCGACCAGGTCGAGGACGAGCGCCAGCTTGGACTTCCAGCGACGGTAGACGGCGGTCTTGCCGACGCCCGCACGCCGGGCGATGCCCTCGATGGACATCCGGGCGAACCCCACCGCGGCGAGTTCCTCGAAGACGGCGGCGCGGATGGCGTCCGTCACGTCCGCACGCAGGACGGCGGCGCCCGCTGGGGCGCGGCGGCGGGTTCCCCGTTCGGTGGTCATGGCCCGCATGATAGTCGGCCGCGACGAAACGGTTGCGTTGCGACGTGGAAGCGTCCTACTCTCAGCGTTACGACGATACGGTCCCGTCCCCACGAGGGCGTCCCCACGGGACCGTATCGTTCCGTCGCCGTACTGCCCCACCGTTTCGGCGTTCGGGCGTTCGGGCGTTCCGGCGTTATCCCCCTCCCGCTTCCATCGAAAGCGATCGTTCGTGGTGAGCCAGACAGCAGCTCCGCCGTCCCCGGTGAGCACTCCCGCCCAGGACGTCCCCGCCTACGCACCCGGTGAGCTGGCCGCCCTGGCCGCCCGGCACGGTCTGACGGTCAGCGGCGCCCGGCCCTCGCTGCCCGCCTACATCCGGCAGCTGTGGGGGCGGCGGCACTTCATCGCCGCGTTCGCGACGGCCAAGCTGACCGCCCAGTACAGCCAGGCGAAGCTCGGCCAGATCTGGCAGATCATGACGCCGCTGCTGAACGCGACGGTCTACTACTTCATCTTCGGCGTCCTGATGAACACCAAGCACGGGGTGGAGGACTTCGTCCCGTTCCTGGTCACCGGGGTCTTCATCTGGACCTTCACCGCGAGCTCGATCACCGCCGGCACCCGGGCGATCAGCGGCAACATCGGCCTGGTGCGGGCCCTGCACTTCCCGCGCGCCTCGCTGCCGGTGGCCCTCGCCCTCCAGCAGTTGCAGCAGCTGCTGTTCTCCCTCGGCGCGCTGACCGTGATCCTGCTGGTGTTCGGCCAGTACCCGCGCCCGTCCTGGCTGCTGGCCGTCCCCGCGCTCGCGCTCCAGGCGCTGTTCAACACCGGGGTGTCGATGGCCGTGGCCCGGCTGACGGCGAAGACCCCGGACATCGCGCAGCTGACGCCGTTCGTGCTGCGGACCTGGATGTACTCCTCCGGCGTGATGTGGAGCCTGGACCACCTGCTCAAGGGCGAGCGGGTGCCGCACGCGGTGCTGGTGGCGCTGGAGTACAACCCGGCGGCGCTCTTCATCAACCTCATGCGGTACGCGCTCATCGACAGCTACACCTGGGCGCAGCTGCCGCCGTTCGCGTGGGCGGTCGCGGCGGGCTGGGCGCTGCTGTGCGGAGTGGCCGGATTCGTGTACTTCTGGAAGGCCGAGGAGACCTACGGACGTGGCTGACCTCAAGGATTCCCCCGTGGACGACCGTGTCCCGACGGTCGTCGTCGACGACGTCCACATCACGTACACGGTCAACGGCGCCCGTACGGGCAAGGGCAGCGCGACCTCGGCGCTCAGCCGGATCACCACCCGCCGCCGTACCCCCGGCGCACGCCAGGTGCACGCCGTGAAGGGCGTCAGCTTCGCCGCGTACAAGGGCGAGGCGATCGGCCTGATCGGCTCCAACGGTTCGGGCAAGTCGACGCTGCTCAAGGCGGTCGCGGGCCTGCTCCCGCCGACCCGGGGCAAGGTCCACACCCAGGGCCAGCCGTCGCTGCTCGGGGTGAACGCGGCGCTGATGGGCGATCTGACCGGCGAGCGCAACGTGGTGCTGGGCGCACTCGCGATGGGCATGACCCGCGAGCAGATCCGCGAACGCTACGACGGGATCGTCGACTTCTCCGGCATCAACGAGAAAGGCGACTTCATCACGCTGCCGATGCGCACGTACTCCTCGGGCATGGGCGCGAGGCTCCGCTTCTCCATCGCGGCGGCCAAGAGCCACGACGTACTCCTGATCGACGAGGCGCTGTCCACGGGCGACGCGAAGTTCCAGCGCCGCAGCAAGGACCGCATCAAGGAACTGCGCGCCGAGGCGGGCACGGTCTTCCTGGTCAGCCACAGCAACAAATCGATCACCGAGACCTGCGACCGCGCACTGTGGCTGGAGGCGGGCACGCTGAGGATGGACGGCCCGGCGAAGGAAGTAGTGGCAGCGTACGAGGCCTTCACCAAGCGCAAGTAACCCGAGCACCCCCAACCCGGCCACCAACCTCCAGCCCGCCCATCCACCTCCACTCACCCGGCCACCTCCACCTCACCCGGCCACCCCCAGCCCGCCCGACGCTTGAGCGCATCTTTCCCAACCCGCCCGGCCACCCCCAGCCCGCCCGACGCTTGAGCGCATCTTTCCCAACCCGCCCGGCCACCCCCAGCCCGCCCGACGCTTGAGCGCATCTTTTCCAGCCCGTCCGGCGCTTGAGGACATCTCTTCAGCCCGCCCGGCGCTTGAGGGCGGAACCCCACGCCGAGGGGGCCGGCGCCCCTGACAGGCACCGGCCCCCTCACCCCCGTACGGCAACGCCTACACGTGCGTACGCAACAACGTCCGCATCGTCCGCATGGCCACCGACAGATTCGCCAGATCGAACGCGTCCGACCCCTGGATCTCCTCCAGCGTCGCCCGCGACCGGGCGAGGATCGCCGAGTTCTTCGACTCCCACGCCCGGAACCGCTCCTCCGGCGTGGACGACCCGTTCCCCACGCTCAGCACGTCGGACGTGAGCGCCGCGTGCGCCGCGTACAGGTCCTCGCGGATGGAGGCGCGGGCCATGGACTGCCAGCGGTCGGCCCGCGGCAGCTCGATGATCCGGTCCATCAGCTGAGTGATCCGCAGCCGGTCCGCGAGGTCGTAGTAGACCTCGGCGACCTCCAGCGGATCCTGGCCCGTACGGTCGGCGATGGCCACGATGTCCAGCGCCGGGAAGGCGGAGGAGAACCCTGCCACCCGGACCGCCAGCTCGTCCGGCACACCGGCGGCCGTCAGCTCGTCCAGGATCGAGTGGTACCAGTCCAGGTCCGCGCCCTTGACCAGCTTGGGCAGCTCGTCCCAGACCCGCGCGACACCGTCCCGGAAGCTCCGAATCGTCTCCGCGATGTCGACGGGCTGCGGCCTGTTGCCCAGCAGCCAGCGCGAACCGCGCTCGACCAGCCGCCGCGAGTGCAGCCGGATCCGGGTCTGGACATCGGCGGCGACCTTGTTGTCGAGCGCCTCGACCGCGTCCCAGACCCGGGACAGGCCGAAGATCTCACGGGCCGCGAACTGGGCCCGCACGATCTCCTCGATCGACGCCCCGGTCTCCTCGCGCAGCCGGTGCAGGAAGGTCGAACCGGCGGTGTTCACCGTGTCGTTGACCAGGACCGTCGTGATGATCTCGCGCCGCAGCGCGTGCCCGTCGACCGCCTCGGGGAACCGCTCGCGCAGCTCGCTCGGGAAGTAGGCGTGCACCAGCTTCTGCAGGTGCGGGTCGTCCGGCAGGACCGTGGAGATCAGCTCGTCCGCCGTCGTGATCTTGGTGTAGGCGATCAGCACGGCCAGCTCGGGCTGGCTCAGCCCCTTCTCGTTGCTGAGCAGCTCCCGGATGTGCCGGTCTGCGGGCAGGAACTCCAGCGCCCGGTCGAGGGCGCCGTCGCGCTCCAGGCGTCGCATGAAGCGCTGCTGGGCGTGGAGCAGGGACGGGGCCTGGGCGGAGGCGTTGGAGAGCGCGACGTTCTGCGCGTAGTTGTTGCGCAGGACGAGCACGCCGACCTCGTCGGTCATGTCGGCGAGCAGTTTGTTGCGCTGCTTGACGGTCATGTCGCCGTCCCGCACCAGACCGTTGAGCAGGATCTTGATGTTCACCTCGTGGTCGGAGGTGTCCACACCGGCGCTGTTGTCGATCGCGTCGGTGTTGATCCGGCCGCCGCTGCGGGCGAACTCGATCCGGCCGAGCTGGGTGGCCCCGAGGTTGCCGCCCTCGCCGACGACCTTGGCCCGCAGGTCCTCACCGTTGACTCGGATCGCGTCGTTGGCCTTGTCGCCGACGTCCGCGTTCGACTCGGGGACGGCCTTGATGTACGTGCCGATGCCGCCGTTCCACACCAGGTCGACGGGGGCCTTGAGGATGGTCTGCATCAGGTCGGCGGGCGTCATCTTGCTCACCGAGGGGTCGATGCCGAGCGCCTTGCGGACGTGCGAGTTGAGCGGGATCGACTTGGCGCTGCGCGGGTGGACCCCGCCGCCCGCCGAGATCAGACCCGTGTCGTAGTCGGCCCAGGAGCTGCGGGGCAGGTCGAAGAGCCGGCGCCGCTCGGCGTACGAGGTGGCGGCGTCCGGGTCCGGGTCGATGAAGATGTGCCGGTGGTCGAAGGCGGCGACGAGGCGGATGTGCTCGGAGAGCAGCATTCCGTTGCCGAACACGTCGCCGGACATGTCACCGACGCCGACGACGGTGAAGTCCTCGGTCTGGGTGTCGTGGCCCAGCTCCCGGAAGTGCCGCTTGACGGACTCCCAGGCGCCCCGGGCGGTGATGCCCATGCCCTTGTGGTCGTAGCCGGCCGAGCCGCCGGAGGCGAACGCGTCGCCGAGCCAGAAGCCGTACGCGACGGCGACCTCGTTGGCGATGTCGGAGAAGCTCGCGGTGCCCTTGTCGGCGGCGACGACAAGATAGGTGTCGTCCTCGTCGTGCCGGACGACGTCGGCGGGCGGCACGACCTCGCCGGCCACCATGTTGTCGGTGATGTCGAGCAGCGCGGAGATGAACGTGCGGTACGCGGCGATGCCCTCCGCGAACCAGGCGTCGCGGTCCACGGACGGGTCCGGGAGCTGCTTGGCGACGAAGCCGCCCTTGGCGCCGACGGGCACGATGACGGTGTTCTTCACCATCTGCGCCTTGACCAGGCCGAGGATCTCCGTACGGAAGTCCTCGCGCCGGTCCGACCAGCGCAGCCCGCCCCGGGCGACCTTGCCGAAGCGCAGGTGGACGCCCTCCACGCGCGGCGAGTAGACCCAGATCTCGTACGCCGGCCGAGGTGCGGGCAGGTCCGGGATGGCCTGCGGGTCGAACTTCATCGAGACGTACGAATGCGGCGTGCCGTCCTCCGTGTGCTGGCCGCTCCTGTCACTTCCCTCGCTTGCGCTCTGGAAGAAGTTCGTGCGCAGGGTGGCCTTGATGACGGTGAGGAAGGACCGCAGGATCCGGTCCTCGTCGAGCGAGGCGACCTGGTCCAGGGCCCCGTCCAGCTCCTCCAGGAGTCCGTCGGTCAGCTCGGTGCCGGCGCTCTGGCGGCCGGGCGACATGCGGGCCTCGAAGAGCGAGACGAGCAGCCGGGTGGTGTGGACGTTGTTGCGGAGCGTGGACTCCATGTAGTCCTGGCTGAAGGTCGAACCCGCCTGCCGCAGGTACTTCGCGTAGGCGCGCAGCACCATCGCCTGCCGCCAGTTGAGTCCGGCGCCGAGGATCAGGGCGTTGAAGCCGTCGTTCTCCGCCTCGCCCTTCCAGACGGCCGCGAACGCCTCCTGGAAGCGGGCGCGGGCGTCGTCGGCGAGATAGCCGCCGTTGCCGTTGGCCAGCGGCATCCGCAGCCCGAAGTCGTAGATCCAGGCATGGGTGCGGTCCGCGCAGCGCAGCTCGTACGGCCGCTCGTCGACGACCTCGACGCCGAGCTGCTGGAGCGCCGGGAGGACGGCGGAGAGGGAGACCTGCTCGCCGGTCCGGTAGATCTTGAAGCGGCGCTCGCCGGGGCCCGCGCCGACCGGCTCGTACAGGCTGAGGGCGAAGTCCTTCTCGCCCTGCTTGAGGGTCTCCAGGTGGACCAGGTCGGCGACGGCGGCGCGCGGCGAGTGGTCGGCCTTGTAGCCCTCGGGGAACGAGTGGCCGTACTGGCGCTGGAGTTCGGCGCCGCGCTCCTCGCCCAGCTCGGCGGTGAGCGCCTCCTGGAAGCCGTCGGCCCAGGAGCGGGCGGCCTCGACGAGGCGGGCCTCGATGCGGTCGGCGTCGGCGTCCGTCAGGTGCGGCAGCTCGGTGCCGGCCGGGACGCGGATGACGAAGTGCAGCCGGGAGAGGATCGACTCGGTGTTCCAGGCGGTGAAGTCGACGCTGTTGCCGCCGAGCTCCTCCTTGAGGATGTCGATCAGCCGCAGGCGCACGCCGGTGGTGTAGCGGTCGCGCGGCAGGTAGACGATCGCGGAGTAGTAGCGCCCGTACTCGTCCTGGCGCAGGTAGAGCCGCAGCCGGCGGCGCTCCTGGAGGTAGAGGACGGAGGTCACGATGGAGCGGAGCTGGTCGACGGGCGTCTGGAACAGCTCGTCGCGGGGGTAGGTCTCCAGGATCTGGAGCAGGTCGCGGCCGTCGTGGCTGTTGTACGAGAAGCCCGCACCCTCGACGACCTCGGCGACCTTGCGGCGGATGACGGGCACCCGGCGCACGGACTCGGTGTAGGCGGCGGAGGAGAAGAGCCCGAGGAAGCGCCGCTCGCCGACGACGTTGCCCTTGGCGTCGAACTTCTTCACGCCGACGTAGTCGAGGTAGCTGGGGCGGTGCACGGTGGCCCGGCTGTTGGCCTTCGTCAGGACGAGGAGCTTGTGCTCGCGGGCCTTGGCACGGGCGTCGGCGGGCAGCCGGTCGAAGGACGGGCTGACCGGGTGGGCCTCGTCCTCGCTGTGGTGCGGGTCGGAGCGCAGGATGCCGAGCCCGGTGCCGGGCACGGCGGCCAGCGCGTCGCTGTCCTTCAGCTCGTACTCGCGGTAGCCCAGGAAGGTGAAGTGGTCGGCGGCCAGCCAGCGCAGCAGCTCGCGGGCCTCCTGGACCTCCTCTTCGGCGAGGTCGTCCAGCGGTTCGCCGGGCAGGTCGTCGGCGATCCGAAGGGCGGCTTCGCGCATCTTCCCCCAGTCCTCGACGGTCTCCCGCACGTCGGACAGGACGCGCAGCAGATCGGCGGTGATCTGCTGGAGGTCGGCGCGGTCGGTCTCGCGGTCGATCTCGACGTGGATCCAGGACTCGACGAGCGCGTCGTGGGGCAGCTCGGCCTTGGCGTCCTTGGACTTCTTCCGGCCCTGGGAGGCCTTCGGGGTGCCGGGGCCGCCGGAAAGGACCTCGATGAGCTGGCCGGTGACGTCACGGCGGACGGTGACCTGCGGGTGGATCACGACGTGGATGCCGCGCCCCTGCCGGGACAGCTCGTTGGTGACGGAGTCCACCAGGAAGGGCATGTCGTCGGTGACGACCTCGACGACGGAGTGGCTGCAGGTCCAGCCGTTCTCCTCGACGGTCGGGGTGTGCACCCGGACGTTGGCGGTGCCCTGCGGACGGTTCTCGGCGAGCCGGTAGTGCGAGGCGGCGGCGCCGAAGACGTCGACCGGATCACGGCCGCTGAGGTCCTCCGGAGCCGTGTGCAGGTAGTAGCGCTGGAGGTAGGCGAGCACCGTGTCCTGACCGGGACGGGCGCTCTCGTCGGCCCCGGCAGCGGAAATCCGCGCCCGGGGGGCACCTCCCGGGCCACCGACACCACCGCCCGGACCGTTGTCAGCTACCTTGGCGGCCCCTGCGAGCAGCTCGGCCTTGGCTTCGTCCAGCTTGGTCTGCATGTCCTCTGGCTCCTGTCGCGCGCCGTTGCGTGACGTAGGTGAGAAAAGCGGCGTACCGCCACGACGCGGGGTTTCCGGTCTGGGTCGACGCTATGCCGCTCGGAGAGATACCCGGGACCAAATTGGCCATTTTCGGCAGCCGGCCCGGAGTCGGGAGATCACGGATCGCCCGGGTGCTGTGGCACTCCGGGCGGCAGCCGGGGGCTTCGCTGCCCCCGAGGCGTATCGCGCTGATCACGGCACCAGGCTATCTCCCTCGCACCCTGTTCCGTCATGAGCTGCTTGTGTACAAAAGATCCCCTCGAACTTTGACACTCTGGACAGTGCGCCGTGCCGTCTTGGCGAACTCCCGAAACAGGGGCAGTCTGTCCGTACCGCACGGATTCAGGCCCTCGGCACACCATCGGGGCCATCGGCCCCGAGGAGCCCCGCCATGCCGCAGAAGATCCTCATCGTCACCGGCGACGCCGCCGAGTCGCTCGAAGTCCTCTACCCGTACCAACGGCTGCTGGAGGAGGGTTACGAGGTCGACATCGCGGCTCCCGAGCGCAAGACGCTGCGCTTCGTGGTCCACGACTTCGAGCCCGGCTTCGACACGTACACGGAGAAGCCCGGCTACACCTGGCCCGCCGACCTGTCCTTCTCCGAGGTCGACCCCGGGGCCTACATCGCCCTGGTGATCCCCGGCGGCCGCGCCCCCGAATACCTCCGCAACAACGCCGAACTGAAGAAGATCGTCGGCGCCTTCTTCTCCGCGGACCGCCCGGTCGCCCAGATCTGCCACGGCCCCCTGATCACCGCCGCCACCGGCAGCCTCAGCGGCCGCAACGTCACGGCCTACCCGGCGCTGGAACCGGACATGCAGAGCGCGGGCGCGACCTTCCAGGACACGGAGGCGGTCGTGGACGGCACTGTGGTCTCCTCCCGAGCCTGGCCGGACCACCCGGCCTGGATGCGAGAGTTCCTGAAGGTACTCAAATCAAGCCCGTCCGGCGCTTGAGGACATCCTTTCCAGCCCGTCCGGCGCTTGAGGAACGGGGTCCGGGGCAGCGCCCCGAAAAGCCCGCACCACCCCCACGCCCACCCGCGCACGGCACCGGCACCCCCGCTACGCGGCAAACGTCTCCGCCAACGCCACCGCCTCCCCCAGGCTGTCCACCACCGGCACCCCCGCCCCCTCCAGGCTGCTCCGGCTGTGCGACCCCCCGGTGTACAGCACGGCCCGAGCCCCCACATGCGCCGCCGCCACCGCGTCGTCCACCGCGTCCCCGATGACCACCGAATTCTCCGGCGCGATGCCGTCCACCCCGGCCAGCGCCTCGAAGTGCCGCTCCATGTGGAGCGCCTTGCTCCCGCCGGACGGCCCCGTACGCCCTTCGACGCGGACGAACCGCGGCTCGATCCCGTACCCCCGCACCACCGGCACCAGCTGCTCGTGCCCGTACATGCTCAGCAGCGACTGGCTGCGGCCTGCCCGCTGCCACTGGTGCAGCAGTTCCTCCACCCCGGCGGTGAGCCCACAGGCCACCCGCTGCTCCGCGTAGTACCGGTGGAAGATGCCGTCCATCCGCTCCCACTCGGCCTCGGTGGGCAGCCGGCCCAGGAACCGCTCGTAGAACCGGGGTATGGGGATGGTGTACATCTCCCGGTACTGCTCCAGCGTGATCGGCGCCAGCTCGACCTCCGCGAACGCGGCGTTCGTCGCCTGGATGACGGCATGGGTGTCATCCAGCAGCGTGCCGTTCCAGTCCCAGACCAGATGAGTGCGTGTCGTCCCCGAAGTCATACAGAAAAAAATACCCTCCGGGTCCGACAACACCGCCGGCTCAGCCGATGAGCTGCGGAATCTCCTGGACGCCGAACCAGAGCAGCTCGTGGTCCTCGGCCCCGTCCACCGTGAACTGCGCGTCGTCGTCGCCGAGGTCCGCCGCTCCCAGCACCGCCGCCGCGGCGGCCACGTCCTTCTCCGCGTCGTCGGCGTCCACGTGCACCGCCGCCGCCTTGGCCAGCGGCAGCGTGGCGGTGATCCGCACCTCGCCGAGCGATGCCGCGCTCAGCCCGTGATCGGGGTCGGCGACGGCGGATCCGTCCGGTACGTCGACGGCCACGACGACCCGGCGGCGCACCTCGTCCGGCTTGCCCGCGATCATCCGCAGCGAGGCGGCGGCGGCCCGGTTGAGCGCCGCGTACTCCAGCTCCTCGATGTCGTCGGAGACGTACCACTCGCGCAGCCCCGGAGTCACCGCGTAGGCGGTCAGCGGCCCGGGGCCGACCTCGCCCGCACCGTGCGCCGCTGCGAGACCGGAGAGGGTCAGGGGGACGTACACGCGCATGGCAGGTCGCTTTCGTAGAGGGAAACGCCCTCAGGATACGTGGGAACGTCCCCTTTCGGGTTTCGGCAACCGGGGTCGTCCGTCCACGGCCGACGCCCCGTCACCCCCGCTGTCGCCCTTGTCCCGCATGGGCTGAGCCACGGATAGGTGAATCCACCCGCGCGCGATCGGCGTCCGAAGGCCCCTTGCGTCGCTGACGGCGGCCCCCGTAGAAGATCCCCAACACAAGTTACCGCCCGGTAGAAACCGGGCCCGGTCAACGGGGGCGACGATCATGAGCACGGACAGGACGAGGCCCGCCGGCCGACGCGACCCGAGTGGTCCCCGGTCGGTACCTCCGCAGCGGTCACGCAGGCAGCAGCCCCACCGGCCGCAGCGTCCGCACCAGTGGTTCGCCGAGCGCCTGCTCGCGGTCCTCAGCGGCCAGCGCCCGGTGCACTGGATGCTCGGCCACACCATCGGCGAGGCCTACGACCAGCTCGCCGAGCTGGCCCCGAGCACTCCGCTGGGGGCCACCCGGGGCAGCCGCCCCGTCCTTCGCCACTGCCGAGGGGCCCAGCCCGCCACCGGCGTGGTCGAGGCGTTCGCCAGCATCGCCGCGGGAGACCGGGTCCGGGCGATGGCCTTCCGGCTGGAACAGGGCGCCGACCAGCGCTGGCGCTGCGCCGCGGTGGAACTGGGCGGCGAACGCCTCAACGCCGGCGCCCCGGGCCCCCGGTGACCCCGCGAACACGGCAGGGGCCGGACACCCCTCGGTGTCCGGCCCCTGCCGCAGCACTGCCGCAGGTGCTACTTCTTGCGACGGCGACCGCCGCCGCCACCGCTCTTCTGCGCCTTGCGGCGCTCCGCACGCGTCATCCCGTCGGCAGAACCGGACCGCGTGTCACCGGTGGCGTCGTCGTTGGCGAAGTCACCCTCGACGACGCCGCCCTCGCCGTCCACGGTGGGAGCGGAGAAGTGGAGCCGGTCCGGCCGCTGCGGGGCCTCCAGGCCCTTGGCCCGGATCTGCGGGGCCGCGGCCTCCTTCTCCAGCGAGGGACGCTCGGCGCCGTCCTGCACCGGAACCTCCTCGACCTGCTGCTCGACCTGGACCTCCAGGTTGAACAGGTAGCCGACGGACTCCTCCTTGATGCCCTCCATCATGGCGTTGAACATGTCGAAGCCCTCACGCTGGTACTCGACCAGGGGGTCCTTCTGCGCCATGGCCCGCAGGCCGATGCCCTCCTGGAGGTAGTCCATCTCGTACAGGTGCTCACGCCACTTGCGGTCGAGCACCGAGAGGACGACGCGTCGCTCCAGCTCACGCATGATGTCGGAGCCGAGGGTGCCCTCGCGCTCCTCGTACTGCTCGTGGATGTCGTTCTTGACCGACTCGGCGATGAACTCGGCGGTGACGCCCGCCAGGTCCCCGGCCGCCTCCTCCAGCTCCTCGACGGTGACCTTCACCGGGTAGAGCTGCTTGAAGGCGCCCCACAGCCGGTCGAGGTCCCACTCCTCGGCGAAGCCCTCGGCGGTCTCCTGCCGGATGTAGTCGTCGATCGTGTCGTCCATGAAGTGCCGGATCTGGTCCTGGAGGTCCTCGCCCTCCAGGACGCGGCGGCGCTCGCCGTAGATGACCTCGCGCTGCCGGTTGAGCACCTCGTCGTACTTCAGGACGTTCTTGCGCGTCTCGAAGTTCTGCTGCTCGACCTGCGACTGGGCGGAGGCGATGGCACGGGTGACCATCTTGTTCTCGATCGGGACGTCGTCCGGAACGTTCGCCATCGACATGACGCGCTCGACCATCTGGGCCTTGAACAGGCGCATCAGGTCGTCGCCCAGCGACAGGTAGAAACGGGACTCGCCCGGGTCGCCCTGACGGCCGGAACGACCGCGCAGCTGATTGTCGATGCGGCGCGACTCGTGGCGCTCGGTGCCCAGCACGTAGAGCCCGCCGAGGTCCTTGACCTCTTCGAACTCCGCCTTCACGGCCTGCTCGGCCTGCTCCAGCGCTGCGGGCAGCGCGGCCGCCCACTCCTCGACGTTGTCCACCGGATCGAGGCCGCGCTGGCGCAGCTCCGCCTCGGCGAGGTCGTCCGGGTTACCGCCCAGCTTGATGTCGGTGCCTCGGCCGGCCATGTTCGTCGCGACGGTGACAGCGCCCTTGCGGCCCGCCTGGGCGACGATCGTCGCCTCCCGGTCGTGCTGCTTGGCGTTGAGGACCTCGTGCTGCACACCGCGCTTGGAGAGCTGCTGCGAGAGGTACTCGGACTTCTCGACCGAGGTGGTGCCGACCAGGATCGGCTGACCCTTCTCGTGCTTCTCGGCGATGTCGTCGACGACCGCGGCGAACTTGGCGACCTCGGTGCGGTAGATCAGGTCCGACTGGTCGGCACGGACCATCGGCCGGTTCGTCGGGATCGGCACCACGCCGAGCTTGTAGATCTGGTGGAACTCGGCGGCCTCGGTCATCGCCGTACCGGTCATGCCGGAGAGCTTGTCGTAGAGGCGGAAGAAGTTCTGCAGGGTGATCGTGGCGAGGGTCTGGTTCTCGTCCTTGATGTCCACCCCTTCCTTCGCCTCGATCGCCTGGTGCATGCCCTCGTTGTAGCGGCGGCCGGCGAGGATACGGCCGGTGTGCTCGTCGACGATCATGACTTCGCCGTCGATGACGACGTAGTCCTTGTCCTTCTTGAACAGTTCCTTGGCCTTGATGGCGTTGTTCAGATAGCCGACGAGCGGGGTGTTCACCGACTCGTAGAGGTTGTCGATGCCGAGCCAGTCCTCGACCTTGGCGACACCGGTCTCGTGGATGGCCACGGTCCGCTTCTTCTCGTCGACCTCGTAGTCGCCGGTCTCCTCGATGCCCTTGAGCTGGTTGCCCGCCTCGCCCTTGGTGAGGCGCGTGACCAGCTTGGCGAAGTCGCCGTACCACTTGGTGGCCTGGTCGGCCGGGCCCGAGATGATCAGCGGCGTACGGGCCTCGTCGACGAGGATCGAGTCGACCTCGTCGACCACGGCGAAGTTGTGGCCGCGCTGGACGAGCTCGTCCTTGGACCACGCCATGTTGTCGCGGAGGTAGTCGAAGCCGAACTCGTTGTTCGTGCCGTACGTGATGTCGCACGCGTACTGCTCGCGGCGCTGGGCCGGGGTCATGTTGGCGACGATGCAGCCGACGGACAGACCGAGGAACTTGTGGACCCGGCCCATCATCTCGGAGTCGCGCTCGGCGAGATAGTCGTTGACCGTGATCAGGTGCACGCCCTTGTTCGAGAGCGCGTTCAGATACGTGGGCAGGGTGCCGACGAGGGTCTTGCCCTCACCGGTCTTCATCTCGGCCACATAACCGAGGTGCAGGGCGGCTCCGCCCATCATCTGTACGTCGTAGTGGCGCTGTCCGAGGACGCGCTTCGCGGCCTCACGGACCGTCGCGAACGCTTCGGGAAGCAGGTCGTCCAGGCTCTCGCCGTCCGCGTACCGTTCCTTGTACTCGTCGGTGAGCGCCCGCAGCTCGGCGTCGGAGAGGTTGACGAAGTCCTCTTCGATGGAGCTGACCTGGTCCGCGATGCGGTGCAGTTTGCGCAGGATCTTGCCTTCGCCTGCACGCATGAGCTTGTTGAAGACGGACACTGAGGCTGGTCTCCTTGCCGGTCGGGCCTGGCACTGGGTCGTGTAATGGACTCTGGCGCGGGCACGGCAGGTGGGCCCCACCGCAACGGCCATCGTAAGCGAGGACACCACCGCGTCGGGAGGGCTGCCGTCGCGTGGACCTCACCGCACCCTTATAGGACAACGGTCCAAACGCACGGAAGGTGCCGGGAAGCCCCAAAAGTGCTCGCATCGAGGAAGCGGGCTCACGAGAATCGGTCCATGGAGCCGATCACCCTCACCACGGAACGTCTGCTCCTGCGGCCCTTCGGTCCGCAGGACACCCACCCCGTGCACACCGCCTGCCAGGACCCGGACATCCAGCGCTGGACGATGATCCCCTCCCCGTACCGCCTCACCGACGCGGAGCTGTTCACCACGAAACTCTGCCCGGCGGGCTGGCAGGACGACTCCGCCTACGGCTTCGCCCTCATCCTGCGGGAGACCGGGGCGCTCGTCGGTGCGCTCGGCATCGACCGCCGCGGCCTGCCGGGGACGTACGAGGTCGGCTACTGGTCCGCCAAGGAGCACCGCGGCCACGGATACGTCACCGAGGCGGTGCTCGGCTCCGCCCGCTGGGCCTTCTCCTCCCTCGGGGCGGACCGGCTGGAGTGGCGGGCCGAGATCGGCAACCTGGCCTCGCGGGCCGTGGTCCTGCGGGCGGGGTTCCGGCTGGAGGGCGACCAGCGGTCCGGGCTGCTCAACAAGGGGGTGCGCCGCGACGCCTGGACGGCGGCCCTGCTCCCGTCCGACCTGGGACTCGCGGGCGCCCACCCGTACGTCCCCGAGCGCCGTGCACCGCGGCCCGGCGGGGCCCCGGATTCCGGACGGTGACCTACGGGATCGGCGTACGGCATCCGGGCCTGAACTGTCAGCGGCGCCGACTAGGGTTCCACGTATGACGCCTGTGCCTCCTCCCGCAGTCGAACTCTCCGCCGACCAGGCCCGCCGCATAGCGCTGCGCGCCCAGGGCTTCCTGGGGGCTCCGGACCGCCGGGCAGGGGTGCCGGGAGTGCTGCGGCACCTCGGCGCGGTCCAGCTGGACACGATCTCGGTGCTGGCCCGCTCGCACGAGCTGATCCCCTACGCCCGGCTGGGCCCGGTGAGCCGCCGGACGGTGGAGGACGCCTACTGGTCGGGCGGCCGGACCTTCGAGTACTGGTCGCACGCGGCGTGCATCCTGCCGGTCGAGGAGTGGCCGCACTTCGCGTTCCGCCGCCGCGCCTACCGCTCCCGCCCGCACTGGGGCCACGATCTGCCCGACGGCTCCTACGACACCGTGATCAAGCAGCTTCGCGACGAGGGCCCGCTGACGGCGACCGAGCTGGGCGGCGCGAAGAACGGCGGCGAGTGGTGGGACTGGTCGGCGTCCAAGGTCGCCGTCGAGCGGGCCCTGATGTACGGCGAGGTGGTGTGCACCGAGCGGCGCGGCTGGAAGCGGGTCTACGACCTGGCCGAGCGAGCCATTCCGGATGCGCTGCTCCACGACGACCTGAGCGACGCCGAGTGCCGGCGGCGGCTGGTGGCGCTGGCGGGCAGGTCCCTGGGCGTCGGCACCCGCGGCGACATCGCGGACTACCACCGGCTGAAGGGCGAGGAGTTCGACGCCGTGGTGGCGCACTCGGGGCTGGTGCCGGTCGTGGTGGAGGGCTGGGCGAAGCCGGCCTGGGCGGACCCGGAGGCCCTGGCCAAGGACGTTCGCGGCCGCCACCGTACGACGCTGCTGTCGCCGTTCGACTCCCTGATCTGGGAGCGGGCCCGCACGGAGCGGATCTTCGACTTCACGCATCGGCTGGAGGCCTACGTACCCAAGCAGAAGCGGATCCACGGCTACTTCGCGATGCCGTTGCTGGCGGGCGGGAAGCTCCAGGGCCGGGTCGACCCGGCGCGTGAGGGCACCACCCTGGTCGCCCGACAGGCGTCACTGGCCGGCCCGAAGGCGGTGGCCCCGATGGCTGAGGCCCTGGTGGAGGCGGCGGCCTGGGTGGGCTGCACGGACATCCGGGTGGACCGGGTGGAAGCACCGGAGCTGCACGAGCCGCTCAGGGCAGAGATCGGCCACGCGCTCCAGCGCGCCCACCGCTGACCGGCCCGGGCCCGAGCGGGGCCGGGCCGGGGCCGTCCGCTACCTGATCTCCAGGATCTTCTCGCGCATGGCGTAGACCACGGCTTCCATCCGGGAGTGCAGCTGGAGTTTCTCCAGGATATTGCGGACGTGGTTCTTCACCGTGTTCTCGGAAATGAACAACTCCTTGGCGATATCACGGTTGTTCATGCCGGTCGCCACGAGTTTCAGCACTTCCAGCTCGCGTTCGGTGAGCCGGGGCGCCGGAACGAGCCGTCGCTCGTCGGTGCGCTGGATCATCGATTTGAACTCGGTGAGCAGCTTGGAGGCCATGGAGGGGCTGATCTGGGACTGCCCGTCCGCAACCGCGCGAATGGCCGTGGCGACCTCGTCGGTGGAGATCTCCTTGAGGAGGTATCCGGTCGCGCCCGCCTTGATCGCCTCGTAGAGATCGGCTTCCTCATCGCTGATCGTCAACATGATGATCTTCGCGCTGGGGGCCACCTCCTTGATGGCGGTACAGGCCTCGATGCCACCGCGCTTGGGCATCCGGACGTCCATCAGAACGATGTCGGGCAGCAGGTCTGCTGCCTTGTCCACTGCCTCGGAGCCGTCCCCGGCCTCGCCGATGACCTGGATGTCCTCCTCCTGCGCGAGGACGATCTCCAGACCTCTGCGGAAGAGCGCGTGGTCATCGACCACGAGGACCCTGATGGGCTCCTTGCGTGAAGCGCCGTCCGCGTCGGTGCCGGTGTACGCACCGGTGTCGTCGGAGTCATTCGCATCGCGCACGGGCCCGAAGGTGTCCGCCATCGTTCCTCCCCCTGAAGGCCACGGCCTGAAGTGTCGGTCGTTCGCCAACGGCACTTCACAGAACACCGATTGGCTCGGGCCGCCATGATTCCATGCCCGGCCCCCGGAACGGTCGTCCTGTGCCCGTGCGCGGGTGCCCCCGGTGGCGCGAAAACGCCCCGGAGGCACCTCGACGTCGTGGCCTCAGCCGCCGAGCGCACCGCCCGCGCCGCCCGCTTCGTCCGCGGCGAGCGGGTCGGTCCTCAGGTGGATGACGCCGTAGTCGTAGGCGTGTCGCCGGTAGACGACGCTGGGCTCCTTCGTCTCGGAGTCGACGAACAAGTAGAAGTCGTGGCCGACCAGTTCCATCTCGTAGAGCGCCTGGTCGAGCGACATCGGTGCGGCGGTGTGGGTCTTCTCGCGCATCACGAGCGGCCCCTCGCCCTGCACTTCGAGCGAGCCGATCTTCGTGGTGGGGACGGGCTCCGACGGCTGCTCGCCGACCAGTTCACCGTCCTCGTCGAACGAAGCGACACCGGGGACCACGTCCCCGACCTCGGCAGCCGACAGACGGCCGTTGCCCCGGCGGCTGTAGCGCTTGTCGTGCTGCTTGCGCAGCCGGGCCTCCAGCTTTCCGGTGGCCAGGTCGAGCGCTGCGTAAGGGTCGCCCGCCGCCGCTTCCGCCCGGATGACCGGTCCCCGGGAGCGGAGCGTGATCTCCACCCGGTCGGAACGGTCGGCCTGACGGGGATTCGGCTCCTTGGACACCTCGACGTCGAGGCTGATCACCTTGCCGTCGAACTTCTGGATCTTGTCCAGCTTCAGCTTCTCGGCCACGTGCTTGCGGAACCGCTCGGGCACCTCGGTCTTGCGGCCCTTGACGACGATGTCCACGCAGAACTCCGTTCCCGGATCGCCCCGCTCAGCGGCGGAGCATCTCCCTTTTGCACCAGGCCCCGGAGATCACCAGGGCCTCGGACTCGGTGGCTTTCGCCTCCTCCTCCCCCGTCGGAAGGGTCGCAACCCCACCGACTTGCGTGCTTCTCCTACCGGTGAGTTACCTGCCCGAAACCTGAGGGTGCATTCATCGAGGTTCGGCATTCACCGTTCCTCACAACCGAACATAGCCTGCGCAGCAGGGTCTCGGCACCCGCTACTGACACGTACCTCCGTTCAGGGGGTATTGCCCTCTCATTACCTGCAACGATGCGGGTTCCCGGTCAGTTCCGGTTTATTTCGAAGGCGGAGGGAGAGGCCGCGACGACCGCTGCCCGGCACGCTCCGTGCACGGAGCGCTCCCGACCGGCACCGCTCGCCTCGCCGACGGCCCGCGCCGCCTCCGCCAGCGTCGATCCCGTCGTCAACAGATCGTCGACCAGGATCACCCGGTCGAACCGGAGAGGTCCGCCGCGCCCGAGAAGCCCGTGCCGGAAAAGCCGCCCTCCCTCCACCGTGAGCTCCAGCGCGCCGGCCAGATTCGCCCGCCGCTGCCGCGCCCCGAGACCCGACTGGTCGGCGACCGCGCGCCGCTGCCGCAGCAGCGGAAGCACCTCGGCCGGCAGCCCCTCGCGCCGCAGCTCCCGTGCGGCCGCGGCGGCGATCCTGCGCACCGGGTCGTGGCCACGCGCCGCGGTCGAGGATCGCGCGGAGGGCACGGGGACGAGCAACAGCGGGCCCGCTCCGCCCGGCCGCCGCGCCCAGGCCCGTACACAACCCGCCAGGGCCCGTCCGAGCGCCCCGGCCAGCCCCAGTGCCCCTCGCTCCTTGTGGGCCAGCAGAACCGCGCGTACGGCGTTCTCGTACGGCGCGGCCGCGTACACCAGCGGGAGCCCCGAAGGCCGCGGCGAGGGCCGGACCAGGCGGACGGGCGTACCGTGCAGCGCGTCCCCGCAGGCCGTGCACAGCTCGGTGCGCGGCCCGCCGCAGCCGGCGCAGGCGACCGGCAGAAGCAGACCGGACAGTTCCTGCCACGCGTTCCGCATGGCTCCACTGTGCCGGGGCCGCCCCGAGCGGACCACCCCTGTGGAAAACCCTCGGCGCCCGGCGGGTCCCGGCCTGCTGCCGGATCAGCCGGGGTAGACCAACGACGTGCCCTGTTTGAGAACCGTCTGCCAGTTGTCCCCCGGGGAGAGCTTCACTATGCCGTCGCCGACGGTCTCCGCCATCAGCGGAAGCAGCTCGTCGTCCGCCGCGGCGACCGACTGGACCTGGTTCACCCCGGGCAGCGACCCCGAGGCCGATGTGGAGCCGTCCGCCTGCACGTAACGCACCTGCTGGACACCGCCCTCCTCCTTGCCGACCACCACCAGACGGCTGCGTCCGGACCAGGAGACGGCCGTCACGTCCGTGAGCTGCGGCGCGGCCTGGCGCAGGTCCTCGACCGCGATCTCGGGCGCCACGGGGGAGCCCCGGCGCTCGACCCGGCCGATGTTCAGCGTCGTACGGCCGTCCTTCCTCAGCAGCAGGGCGATCCGCACCCCGTCCGCGGACATCCGCAGCTCCTCGATCCGGGCGCCGTCGAGACCCGGCACCCGGACCTCCTGCGGCTCGCCCGTACCGGCGGTCAGCCGCAGCAGCCGGGGACCGGCCGGATCGCGGTCGGCGACCCACAGGTCACCGAGGCCGTCCCAGCTCGGGGACGACAGCCGGTCGGCGGCCTTCTTCGCCTTGCTGCTGACGAGAGGGTCGTCCAGCTCGCCGTCCGTCTCCAGGGAGGACACGTAGAGGTGCTGCGCCTGGGAGGAGATCGCGGCGGCCCGTTCTTCGTCCCGGGCCACCCCGACGGCGCTCATCGGGACGGTGCCCGTACCGAGCGGGCCGGTCACGGGCTCGGGGGTGCCGGTGGCGTCGGTGGCGCCGGAGACCCGCTCCACCTGGCCCTTGTCGTTGATGAAGTACTGGCTGTCGTCCCCGTCGGAGCCGTGGTCGCCGGAGAATTCCGGCGCGTCGTCGGCGTCCAACGCGCAGAGCTCAGCGCCCCCGCCGCCCTCCAGCTCCACCCGCTCGACCCGCGCGGAGGTCAGGTCCCTGAGTGTGAACAGCACCTGTGCGGCCATCATGCGGCAGGCACGGGGGCTCGCCTTGTCGGCCTTGCTGTTGAGCGGCACCTTCAGGACGTTCTGGTCGTCCTGGGGCAGCGCGATGGTGTCCTTGCGCAGCGCGGTGCCCGTCGGGAAGCGGGAGTCGGCCACGGGCCGCAGCCAATTCGTCGGCCCGTCGAGCAGCGTCCTGACGGTCTGTGTGACGGTGTCCATACGCGTGACCGGATCCGTACGGTTGCGCACGTAGACGGGGTCCGCGACGAGCGTCGACCGGCCGTTCGCGCGCCCGGTGGCGAAGTAGTACTTGTTCACGGAGCGGTAGAGCCGCTTGAAGTCGGACTGCCCGAGGACCAGGCCGTCCGGAACGACGTCGATGCGCCACTCCTGCTTCCCGTCCACCCCCTTCTCCAGCACCAGGTGCAGGGCCTGGGCGTAGTCGGTGGGCGCGAGCGGACGGTAGGAGCTCTGGGCGTCGACCTCCGCCACCTTCTCACCGGTCAGCGTGTAGGTCGTCTCCTTGTCCCGGGTCGCCCGGTTGTCCTCGTCGTGAAGGAGGGGGCCACTGCGGTTGGGGGCCTGGGCGAGCACCGTGGTCCCCCCGCCGGGCTGCCAGGTACGCCGGGCGTCGGCGCTCAGGTACTTCCGGGTGGTCGCGAACGCGGGGTCATCACTGGTCATCGACTCCAGGAAGCCGTCGACGATCTCGCTGGGCGGCGCGCCTTCCCGGGGCGCCACCGCGTACACCTGCACCTGGGAGTCCCCGGGCTGCGAGGCGTCGACCGCCTTGACGTCCCCGGTCACCGGCATCGAGCCGCACCCGGCCAGCACGACGATGCAGCAGCCCAGCAGCGCGGACGTCCGCACCGCCCGTCCTCGGCCGCCCGGACGGCGGTCAGTACCCACGACTGGTGTCCTCCTGGTCGGAATTCAGAACGCCATTGCCCGAACGCCCACCGGGGCGGTCCTGGGCCGGGCGCGCCACGACTCGCGCCCCGCTGCCGGGCAGCGCCGCGGGGTGCACCGACGAGGGGGCGCCGTTGCGGACGGCGGGGCCGCGACCGGGCGCGGGCAGCGGCGAACGCTCACCGGCCCCGGGCTGGGCCGGCACGGACATCAGCCGGTGGTCGTCCGAAGCGCCCGCCCCGGCCTCCTCGCGTTCCCGGTTGCCCCGGTTGCGCCGCGAGTCCTCGGGCTCCAGCGGTATCGGCGAACCACGCAGGGGCTCGTCCGCCGTACGCGGCAGGGTCAGCCTGAACTGGGAGCCGCCCCCCGGCTCGCCCCAGGCCTGGAGCCAGCCGCCGTGCAGCCGGGCGTCCTCCACGGCGATCGACAGGCCGAGACCCGTCCCGCCGGTCGTCCGGGCCCGCGCCGGGTCGGCACGCCAGAACCGGTTGAAGACCCGGGTCGCCTCGCCCGGCTTGAGCCCGACGCCGTAGTCCCGGACGGCCACGGCGACCGCGCCCTGCGCCACACCCATCCGCACCACGACGTCCCGGCCCTCACCGTGCTCGACGGCGTTGACCACGAGGTTGCGCAGGACGCGTTCGACGCGGCGGGGATCGGCCTCGGCTATCACCGGCTGCTCGTCGCCGACGACCAGGATCCGGGTTCCCTTGCGCTCGGCGAGCGGCTCGGCGCCGCCGATCACCCGGTGCACCACGGTCCGCAGGTCTATCGGCTCGGCCTCCAGGGCCGCGGCGCCCGCGTCGAACCGGCTGATCTCCAGCAGATCGGCGAGCAGCGACTCGAACCGGTCGAGCTGGTCGCCCAGCAGCTCGGCGGAGCGAGCGGTGATGGGGTCGAAGTCGGCACGCGCCTCGTGGATGACGTCGGCGGCCATCCTGACGGTCGTCAGGGGGGTCCGCAGCTCGTGCGAGACGTCGGAGACGAAGCGCCGCTGCATCCGGGAGAGCTCCTCCAGCTGCTGGATCTTCAGCTGGAGGTTCTGGGCCATCTTGTTGAAGGCCTCGCCGAGCCGGGCGATGTCGTCCTCGCCGGTGACCTTCATCCGTTCCTGGAGCTTGCCGGCGGAGAGCCGCTCGGCGATACCGGCGGCCATCCGCACCGGTGTGACGACCTGCCGCACCACGAACCAGGCGATGGCCCCGAGCAGCACGACGACGAACAGTCCGGCGGTCGCCAGGGTCGTCTTGACCAAGGTCAGAGACTTCTCCTCCTGCGTGAGCGGGAAGAGGTAGTAGAGCTCGTAGGGCTGTTGATCGATGTCGTAGAGCCGCTTGCCGACGACGAGCCCCGGTTGCGCCTCGTTGCCGTACGAGTACCGGATCTCGGAGTACGTCTGGAACGCGCCCTGCCCGTTGCTCACTTTCTGCCGCAGGCGCTCGGGCACACTGGCCGCCTCGACGCTGCCCGAACCGCGTGCGGCACGGCTGCTCGCGCCCTCGGTCACCGAGTCGACGCTGAGCGCCACCACGTTGAAGGCGTTCTTGCCGCCGCTGGCGAGTTGGTCGACGAGCTCGGTGCGCCAGGAGGTGCTGCCGGTCATGTCGTCGGTGCCCTCGCTCCCCTGCCCGTCGGGGGCGAGGGGGGCGTTGGCCTTCTCCTGGGCCGCGGCGAAGCCGCCGGCGGCCTGGGTCTGGGCGGCCGTGCCCTTGGCTTCGAGCAGGCCGTTGCGCACCTGGCCGATGACGACGAAGCCGAGCAGCAGCACGACGACGATCGACATCAGCAGGGTGCCCGCGACGACGCGGAGCTGCAGATTGCGCCGCCACAACCGGACGGCGGGCAGCAACGGACGGCGTACCCACCGCATCAGCAAGCGCGGTACGGGCCCGCCGGGCGTCCGGTCCTGGAACAACCGGCCGCCCTGCAGGAAACGGCTCATACGTGACGCCTTCCGCCCCGGTCCGGCAGCCCGCTCCGTACGGACTCCCGGCTCGCCGGGCCCCGGAGCAGCGCTGCCTCGGGGCATCTCAGCTCGGTCCGGCCTTGTAGCCGACGCCTCGGACCGTCACGACGATCTCCGGCCGCTCCGGGTCTTTCTCGACCTTGGAACGCAGACGCTGGACATGCACATTCACCAGGCGGGTATCGGCCGCGTGGCGGTAACCCCACACCTGTTCCAGCAGGACCTCACGGGTGAAGACCTGCCACGGCTTACGGGCGAGCGCGACCAGCAGGTCGAACTCCAGCGGAGTCAGGGCGATGGACTGCCCCTCACGCTTCACGGAGTGGCCGGCCACGTCGATGACCAGGTCACCGATGGTCAGCTGTTCCGGCGCGGGCTCTTCGGACCGCCGCAGACGTGCCCTGATCCGGGCAACCAACTCCTTAGGTTTGAACGGCTTGACGATGTAGTCGTCGGCCCCTGACTCCAGGCCGACCACGACATCGACGGTGTCGCTCTTGGCAGTGAGCATGACGATCGGCACACCGGACTCGGCCCTGATCAGCCTGCACACCTCGATGCCGTCCCTTCCGGGCAGCATGAGGTCGAGCAGCACCAGGTCCGGCTTGGCCTCACGAAATGCGGCCAGTGCCTTGTCGCCGTCCGCTACGAACGACGGCTCGAAACCTTCTCCACGCAGCACAATCCCGAGCATCTCGGCCAGTGCGGTGTCGTCGTCGACGACAAGGACGCGTCCCTTCATAATCGACATCATCCCATTAGCTAATCGTTACCTGCGATGACCTGGCACACAGCTCTGCCAGTCCGACCCCCGTAACCGGGGAAACAGCGCCCTCCTCGGTGACGATCGCCGTGATCAGTTCCGGCGGTGTGACGTCGAAGGCCGGGTTGTACGCCGGGGCCCCGAGGGGTGCGACCGCCATCCCGCCTCCGCCGCCGCCCGACGCACCCTGCGGCGATGTGAGCTCCGTCACTTCTCTCCCGGAACGCTGCTCGACGATGATCGATGTGCCGTCCGCGGTCTCCAGATCCACGGTCGTCGTCGGCGCCACCACGATGAAGGGCACGTGGTGATACTTCGCGAGCACGGCCAGCGGATAACTCCCCACCTTGTTGGCCACCGAGCCGTCCGCGGCGATGCGGTCCGCCCCTATCAACACCGCGTCGACCTCCCCGGCCGCGAACAGGGACCCCGCCGCATTGTCCGTGAGCAGGCTGTACGCCAGACCGTTGCGCGCAGCCTCGTACGCGGTCAGCCGGGCCCCCTGGAGCAGCGGCCTCGTCTCGTCCACCCACAACCGGCGCAGCCGCCCCTGCCGGTGCACCCGCAACGCCACGGCGAACGCCGTCCCCTCGCCCCCGGAGACCAGCGCCCCGGTGTTGCAGTGGGTCAGCAGCCGGTAGGCACGACCCGGCAGCAGCTCCTCGAGCACCACCTCGCCGTGCTCCGCCATACGCCTGCTGGCCAGGGCGTCCTCCCGGTGCAGCGCCCGAGCCTCGGCCAGCGCCGCCGCCGCGGCCGCCTCGTCCCCCTCCCCCTTGCCGGAGGCCTCCCAGTAGGCCGCCGCCACCCGCCGCACCCCGTAACCGAGGTTCACCGCGGTGGGCCGCGCTCCCTCCAGGAGACCGGCCGCCTCCGCGACGTCGAAGCCCCGCGCCGCGGCGAGCGCCACCCCGTAGCCCCCGGCGATCCCGAGCAGCGGTGCCCCTCGCACCGCCAGTGTCCGGATCGCCCGCACCAGCGCGGGCACGTCGGTGCACACCAGCTCGACCTCCTCGGCGGGCAGCCGCGTCTGGTCGAGAAGCACCAGCACGGGACCTTCCGGAGGCTCGTCCCAGCGAAGTACGGAGAGCGCGGGAGGCTCGAAGCCCGCCGTCGATTGCGCGTCCTGATCAGCCATCCGTCCAGTCTGCCCGGTGAGCCGACCGCACATGAAGACACGGAGGAGGCAGAGCGGCTGATCCGCCCCGGACCTACGCGTGGCACGATGGCTGCCAACCTGCCGCCCCGATGAGCGGTCAGGACGGTGAAGGAGCGAGAATGAACGACTCTCCGGGCTGGGCGTCGCCCGGATCTGCCCCCTCCGACGGCAAGGAGACGGCGATTCCCCGCCCCTCCGGACCCCAGGACGGAAGCGGCCCGACGGGACAGTGGTCCCCCGAGCAGCCGCCTCCCGGGCAGTGGTCCCCACCGAGCAACCCCGGCAGCGGCCCCGGAACTCGGCCGCCCGCACCCGGCTGGGGCGGTGGCCCGCAGCGACAGGGCTGGGCAGGGCCGCCGCCGGCCGCGAAGCCCGGCGTCATCCCGCTGCGCCCCCTGAGCCTCGGCGAGATCCTCGACGGCTCCGTATCCGCCCTGCGCGCCCACTGGCGCACCGCACTCGGCTTCAGCCTCGCAGTCTCGGTGGTCACCCAGATCGCGGTCATCCTCATGCAGCGCTACCTGCTGCCGGAACCGACCTCCGTCGACCCGAACGCCACCGGTGCCGAGGCTCTCCGCCAGGCCACCGACTCCGCCCGGACGACGCTGATCTCCCTGGCCCCGGCCTCTCTCGTGATGATGATCGCCACGCTCTTCACCGCGTCGATCATCACCGTGGTCATCAGCCGCTCGGTGGTGGGCCGTCCCACCACGCTCTCCGACGCCTGGGCAGAGGCCCGCCCCCGGGTGCTCCCGCTGCTCGGACTGACCGTGCTGGTGACCCTCATCATGGCCGCGATCATGACCGTGGGCGTCGGCCCCGGCCTGCTGCTGGGCTCCGAGGCGGGAGCGGCACTCGCCCTCCTCGGCTTCGCCGCCGCCTGCGTCGCAGTGCTCTGGCTGAACGTCAGCTTCGCCCTCGCCGCCCCCGCGCTGATGCTGGAACGACAGAGCATCGTGGCCGCACTGCGCAGGTCGGCGAAGCTGGTCCGCGGCGCCTGGTGGCGCACCTTCGGGATCCTCGCCCTGACCTGGCTGCTGACCTTCCTGCTGACGTTCCTCGTCTCCATCCCGTTCGGCATCGTCGCGGTGATCGCCGACGGGACCGACGCCGGCGAACTCTTCAGCGGCACCGCCCCTTCCTTCGGCTGGCCGTTCCTGATCATCACCGGCATCGGCGAAGTGATCGTCTCGACGCTGATCTACCCCTTCGTCGCCGGCGTGATGGCCCTCCTCTACGTGGACCAGCGCATCCGCCGCGAAGCACTGGACCTCGACCTCGCACGGGCCGCGGGTCTGCCCGGCTACGACGCCGACACCCCCAGGAGCTGATGCGGTGTCGGGGCCGGGGGGCATAGCCACAGCACGACGGGGCACGGCGGCGGGCGGCATCCCCGTGGACACTCCGCGTCTCCCCGCACGCGAGGCGGCCGAGAGCGAGCTGTCCAAGCCGATGTACCACGAGAACGACCCGAACTTCCTCCAGCGCGCCCTGAACCAGTTCTGGGACTGGGTCGCCGGCGTGTTCGACGCCGCCGCGGGCGCCGCCCCGGGCGGCCCGGCCGGACTCGTCGTCCTGGTCGTCGTCGTCATCGGCCTTGCCGCCGCCCTCTGGTGGCGGCTCGGCACCCCGAAACGCTCCTCCCGGAGCGCGGACGCTCTCTTCGACAGCGACGGTCCCCGCAGCGCGGCCCAGCACCGTGCCGCCGCCGAGGCACACGCCGCGGCTCTGCGCTGGACCGAGGCCGTCCAGGAACGCATGCGTGCCGTCGTCCGGTCCCTGGAGGAACGGGCCCTGCTCGATCCCCGCCCCGGCCGCACGGCCGACGAGGCCGCAGCCGAAGCGGGCCGTACCCTGCCCGAGCACACCGCCCGACTGCGCACCGCCGCCCGGAGCTTCGACGACGTGACATACGGGGGCCGCACCGCGGACCAGTCGGCATACCTGTCCCTGCGCACCCTCGACCTCGAACTCGACGAGGCAAAGCCGCTGCTGCCCGGAACCTCCCGAGGAGCCACCGGATGACCGCGGCGACCACCGCTTCCCCCACCTCGACCGCGCCCACCCCCGGCCAGGTCTGGACCCGCGCGCGAGGCATCCTGGCCGTCGTCCTGATCCTCGTCGTCGCCGGCATCACGTTCGCCGTCGTACGTTCCGGAACGAACCACGGACAGCTCGACCCCCGCTCGGCGGACCCCAAGGGCAGCCGCGCCGTGGCCGAACTCCTCAAGGCCCGCGGCATCTCCGTCACCGTCGCCACCACTCTCGACGAAGCCACCGCCGCGACCGGCCCCGACACCACCCTCCTCGTCGCCGGACCCAATCTCCTGACACGGTCGCAGCTGCTCCGACTGAACGCGGCGGCCTCTGCGTCCGCAGGACGCACCCTCCTGATCGCCCCGGGACCGGGAGCAACGACCCGACTCGCACCGGGTGTCCGGGCCGAGCCGCAGCACGCCGTCAGTCCTCTCGCCCCCTCGTGCGGGCTGCCCGCCGCGCGACTGGCAGGCACGGCGGACATGGGCGGCATCCGCTACACGACGCAGGACACCACCGCCATCACCTGCTACCCGGCTGCGGGCCTCCCCAGTCTGGTCGTCCTCCCCACCGGTGCGGGCGGCGACACCGTCGTCCTCGGTTCCCCCGACCTCCTCCACAACGAGCGTCTCGACAAGCAGGGCAACGCCTCGCTCGCCCTGCAACTCCTCGGCTCCCGTCCCCATCTCGTCTGGTACCTCCCCTCGCTCACAGATCCATCCGCAACCATCGATGACCGCTCCCCCGGCGGCGAGAACGAAGAGCAGCCGGAGAGCGGGACGAGGGACGACGCGGCCGACGAGAGCAGCTTCCTCGACCTTGTCCCCTCCGGCTGGCTGTGGGGGACGTTTCAGCTCGCCCTCGCCGCAGTCCTCGCCGCCGTCTGGCGGGCCCGTCGACTCGGCCCCCTGGTGACAGAACGGCTGCCGGTGGCCATCCGCGCGTCCGAATCGGCCGAAGGCCGCTCACTCCTCTACCGCAAGGCCAACGCCCGCGACCGAGCCGCCGAGGCCCTCCGAGCCGCCGCCCGCACACGCATCGCCCCTCTCACGGGTGTGCCCGCCCGTGACGCGCACACCCCCGGCGTCCTCCTCGCCGCCGTGTCCGCACGCGTCACCTCCGCGGACCACGACCTCAGCACCCTGCTCTTCGGTACGGCTCCCTCCACCGACGCCGCCCTGGTCCTCCTCGCCGATCAACTCGACGCCCTCGAAAGAGAGGTACGCACTTCATGAGCGCCCCGACCCCTGAGCCGGCCGAGCCCACGGTGCCCGCAGCGGCCCCCGTGAGGCCTGCGAGGCCGGAGCCGTCCGACAGCGCCCGCGCGTCCTTGGAGGCTCTGCGCTCCGAGATCGCCAAGGCCGTCGTCGGCCAGGACCCCGCCGTCACCGGACTCGTCGTCGCACTGCTCTGCCGGGGACACGTACTCCTCGAAGGCGTACCCGGAGTGGCCAAGACCCTGCTGGTGCGCGCACTTGCCGCGTCGCTCGAACTCGACACGAAACGCGTCCAGTTCACCCCCGACCTGATGCCCAGCGACGTCACGGGTTCACTGATCTACGACGCACGCACCGCTGAGTTCTCCTTTCAGCCCGGTCCCGTCTTCACCAACCTGCTGATCGCCGACGAGATCAACCGCACCCCTCCCAAGACCCAGTCCTCCCTCCTCGAAGCGATGGAGGAAAGACAGGTCACCGTCGACGGGACGGCGCGCCCGCTGCCCGACCCCTTCCTCGTCGCCGCGACCCAGAACCCCGTCGAATACGAAGGCACCTATCCCCTCCCCGAAGCCCAACTGGACCGCTTCCTGCTCAAACTGACGGTTCCGCTTCCTTCGCGGCAGGACGAGATCGACGTCCTCACCCGTCACGCCGACGGTTTCAACCCGCGCGACCTGAAGGCCGCGGGGATACGGCCCGTCGCCGGACCCGCCGATCTGGAAACAGCACGTGAAGCCGTCGCGAAGACGACCGTCTCCCCCGAGATCGCCGGCTACGTAGTGGATATCTGCCGTGCCACGCGCGATTCCCCCTCGCTCGCCCTCGGGGTCTCCCCCCGAGGCGCCACCGCACTGCTGTCGACCGCCCGTGCCTGGGCCTGGCTGACCGGCCGGGACTACGTCATCCCGGACGATGTGAAGGCCTTGGCGCTCCCCACGCTCCGTCATCGCATCCACCTGCGGCCCGAGGCGGAAATGGAAGGAGTCACCCCTGACTCCGTCATCGCCTCAGTGCTCGCCCACGTGCCCGTACCCCGATGAGGCGGTGACCATGGCCCTCACCGGACGTACCGCGCTATTGGCCGCCCTGGGGTCACTCCCCGTAGGCATCCTCGCTCCCAGCTGGACCGGGATACTTGCGGTCAACGCACCGCTTTCTCTGGCAATTCTGTGTGACTATGCCCTGGCCGCGCCAGTGCGCACGCTTCGATTCACTCGATCTGGTGACACATCCGTTCGACTCGGCGACACCGCCGAAGTGCAACTCACAGTGACCAACACTTCGCGTCGGCGCCTGCGCGCCCAGCTGCGGGATGCCTGGCCCCCCAGCAGCTGGGCCTCGGGCTCCGAACACAGCGCTTCCCGCCACGCACTGGCGATTCCCGCCGGGGAACGGCGACGTCTGGTCACCGTTCTGCGCCCGACCCGTCGCGGCGAACGGCAGGCCGAACGGATCACCATCCGCTCGTATGGACCGCTGGGCCTCGCCGCCCGCCAAGGACAGCACCGTGCACCGTGGACCGTACGGGTCCTGCCACCGTTCACCAGCCGCAAGCATCTGCCTTCCCGACTCGCCCGGCTCCGAGAACTCGACGGCCGCACCAGCGTCCTGACACGCGGTGAAGGCACGGAGTTCGACAGTCTGCGGGCCTACGTACCCGGCGACGACACCCGCTCCATCGATTGGCGGGCCACCGCACGCCAGTCCGCCGTAGCGGTCCGGACGTGGCGCCCCGAGCGTGACCGGCACATCCTGATCGTCCTCGACACCGGGCGCACGGCAGCGGGCCGGGTGGGCGATGTCCCCCGCCTGGACGCCTCGATGGACGCCACACTCCTTCTCACTGCCCTCGCCACCCGGGCGGGCGACCGCGTCAGCCTCCTCGCCTACGACCGCCAGGTCCGAGCCCGGGTCCAAGGCAGGACGACCACGGGCAATGTTCTGGCCACCGTCGTCAACACCCTGGCCCCGCTGGAACCGGAGCTCATCGAGACGGACGCCCGAGGCTTGAGCAATGCCGCTCTCGCGGACGCCCACCGCGGTTCGCTGATCGTCCTCCTCACGACGTTGGAGGCCGCTCCTATCGAGGAGGGACTCCTCCCGGTGTTGCCTCAGCTGACCCAGCGCCACACCGTTCTGCTGGCCGCGGTCTCCGACCCTCGGATCGAGGAGATGGCCCACGCCCGGGGAACTGTCGACTCGGTGTACGACGCGGCAGCCGCCGGCCAGGCCCGGGCCGACCGTCGCCGCACGGCCGACAAGCTCCGCCGCCACGGCGTTGTCGTCGTGGACGCCACTCCGGAGAATCTCGCTCCAGCACTTGCCGATGCGTACTTGGCTCTGAAGGCCGCAGGCCGTCTCTGACTCAGAGCCCAGCGCCCTGCTCTGCCGGCTCTGAGGCCGAGAAGCATCCGGGGGACTTCCCGCTCCAGCTCGCGTTTCTCCTGGATTCTCCTCGGCGATGGTGCCGGTCAAGTCGTAAACGCAGAAAAGCCCCGTGCCACAAGGCACGGGGCTTTCCCGGAAAAATTGTTCGGCGGCGTCCTACTCTCCCACAGGGTCCCCCCTGCAGTACC